>NZ_MSDF01000025.1:0-10674 GCF_002022275.1 Pseudomonas fluorescens | reverse complement strand
TTGCCTGCGAGGGCGGTCTGACCAGCAACACATATCTTGATCCCGCCCACCCCCGTATAATCGCCGCTTTTCTCCAAGGCACCCTTCCCCGTGGGCAATAAACGCTACAGCTGCATCGGTCTGTATAACCCCAAATCCCCCGAAAACGTTGGTTCGGTGATGCGCGCCGCCGGCTGCTACGGCGTGGCCTCGGTGTTCTACACCGGCGTGCGTTACGAGCGCGCGCGGGATTTCATCACCGACACCAAGAAAGTCCACCACGACATTCCGCTGATCGGCATTGATGACCTGAAAAAGATTCTGCCGCTGGGCTGCATCCCGGTCGCCGTCGAACTGGTGGAAGGCGCCCGCCCGCTGCCCGAATACACCCACCCCGACCGCGCGCTGTACATTTTCGGCCCGGAAGACGGCTCGCTGGACAAAGAGATTCGCGACTGGTGCGAAGACGTGGTGTACATCCCGACCACCGGCTGCATGAACCTCGCCGCCACCGTCAATGTGGTGCTCTACGACCGCCTGGCCAAGGGCAACAACACCCGCTCGGGCCCCAAGTACTGATTTTTTGGGAACATCCGGCGTCTGCTGGCAGTCAGCTACATATCACTAGCCCTTGTTGGAGACAGATCATGAGCGACAGCAAAATCCTGCGACCTATCATCGAACACGATTCGCTTGAGCCTCAGCCCACGCAAAATGTGCATGGCTGGGAACGTATCGGCTCGGTGGCCGGCGGCGTGATGATGGTCGGCAAAGGCCTGCGTCGTGGCGGTATTTTCGGGTTGATCCAGGTGGCGATCGGCGGCGTGGCACTGGCCCGTGGTTTTACCGGGCATAGCTCGCTCAAGGACAAACTGGAACAGGGCCGCCAGGAAATGAACAGCGTGCGCACAAAGATCGAGCGCGCGGGTGCGGAGCTGAAGAATTTGAAGACCAAGGCGGAAGTGGCGGCAGAGAAGGCGACCAAAACTACGGCCTGAGCCCGCACTCCAAAATGTAGGAGATCTCAAGGTGGGAACTGGCTTGTGTGGGAGCTGGCTTGCCTGCGATGCATACACCTCGGTGTATCAGCCAAACCGGGGTGATGCCATCGCAGGCAAGCCAGCTCCCACACAAGCCCGCTCCCACATTTTGTTTTGTGTAAGACTTGGAAATCAACGCAACAGCTTGTTATCCAGCACCACTGACGACTCGCCAATGATGCTCTCTGCCAACTGCACAAACTCCGGCGTGGTGGTGCTGTTCGCGCGCATCACCGCCTGCGCCAGATCATCCAGAGACCGCTTGTTGTGGGTTTTCACCCGGATCTCGCGGTCCAGTTCCTGCAACAGCAACACCGCCTGCGCCACCGTGGCCGCGCCGACGTGCTCGCCGCGCAGTGTGGTGACGCCCTTGCCTTCCTTCGCCAACCGCGCCTGAATCGCTGCATACCGCTCATCGGTAATACCGCCGGCACGCCGCACCAGTTCAATGGCGTAATACTCGCCCAACCCTTCGCTGATCCAGTCACTGCTCTGATGGTTGTTGAAGCGGCCGATGGCCTGCACCACTTCGCGGATCAACGGGCTGCTGCCGTTTTCGCTGACCAGCGGCGTGCGGCTGTTGAGGTAGATCGAATCGCGCGACGAAAACACGCCACGGCGCATCGGGTCACTGGCGCCCACTACCAATAGTTTCGCCGGGTGACGCGGGAACGCCGCCTCCACTTGAGGCCAAACGAACGTCAGCAACGTCAGCACATCCATGCGGCGCATGGCCTGGCCTTTGGGCGAGGCCACGGTGACGTCGGTCTCGCCCAGGCGCACGCGACGGCTGCCCAAAGTGCCGGCGAGCATCCAGCCGGTGGGCCGGTCAAACAGGCGCGAAACGTTGTCGATACGGAATTTGTGCTTGCCGATGCGTGGCCAGGCGGTTTCGACGCTTTTCCAGCCGGCCGGCAGCTCGAACATCAAACGCGAGACCAGCTCGACGCCGTCCTGCTGGTCGAGCCGCGCAGTCGGCACCAGGTCCTCACCGCGAAACAATGCCCAGCCGGGGGTGATTCGCGCTTCATAGAGGCCCGGTTTGCGCGCGTGCGTGAGGTGTACGCGGTAAGTCAGGCTGGCCTTGTCGGCGCTCGGCTGCCACACGCCACGGCTGCCGGAGACCTTCCACTGGCCGTCGGCCTTGAAGTCGCTGTAGTCGCCGGCGTGCCCCAGGTCGAAGTCCAGGCTGCGCACCGCCGAACCCTGGGACAGGCTCACGCGGACTTCAGCCTGCTCGCTCTGGGGCAGCAGTTTGACGTGATAATCCAGGTCGACTTTCTTCGCGCACCAACCGGGCCCGCTGAACGCCAGCAACATCAGGCTCGCCGCCAGCTTGACTGCCACCCTCATACACATTCCTTTTTCAGCCCGCACGGAAGATCAGGTAATCCTCCCAGTCGTCTTCGGGCACGCTGCCTTCGCTGAGCATGCGTCCGGACTGAGAAATGCGTTCGTGGTGCACGGCGTCGCGGTCGCCGCAGACCAGGTGGTGCCACAGCGGCAGGTCTTTGCGCTCACTGACCAGGCGGTAACCGCAGGTCGGCGGCAACCATTTGAACTGGTCGGCCTGGCCCGGGGTGAGTTGGATGCAGTCCGGCACCGAGGCACGGCGGTTGGGGTAGTCGGTACACTGGCAGGTTTTCAGGTCCAGCAGCTTGCAGGCGATGCGCGTGTAATAAACGCTGTTGTCGTCTTCATCTTCAAGCTTTTGCAGGCAGCACAGGCCACAGCCATCGCACAACGACTCCCACTCCTCCTGGTCGAGGTGCTCAAGGGTTTTGCGTATCCAGAAAGGTTCGACTTTGGCGGCCATGGCTCTGTATCAGTATCGGTAGGTGAAAAGGCCGCCAGTCTAGTGCCACAGGCCCGTGGGGCCAAGCGCTTACGACCTGCGGTGTAACAACACTTGTCAGTCTAGCGGGCGCGCAGTAGCTTTGAACGCCGAATTGACCCTCAGGAACCGCCCATGAGCACCAACCCACGCGTTGCCGATCACCCGATCCACACCCAGTTCACCGAACGCTGGTCGCCCCGCGCCTTCACGGGCGAAAGCATCCCGAAAGACACCCTGTTGAGTTTCTTCGAAGCCGCACGTTGGGCACCCTCGGCCTACAACTCGCAGCCATGGCGTTTTCTCTACGCGCGCCGTGACACGCCGGACTGGGAGCGCTTCCTGGGCCTGCTCAACGAATTCAACCGCAACTGGGCGCAACATGCCTCGGCGCTGGTGATCATCGCGTCAAAAACCGACTTCACCGCCCCTGGCGCCACCGAAGAAACCCCGGCGCTGTGGCACACCTTCGACACCGGCTCGGCCTGGGGCCACCTGGCGCTGCAAGCCAGCATCAGCGGCTGGCACACTCATGGAATGGCCGGTTTCGATCAGGAGCTGACCCGCAAAGAGCTGAAGATTCCAGAAGGTTATGCGCTGCACGCGGCGGTGGCCGTGGGCAAACTGGGCGATAAATCGACTTTGCCGGAGTACCTGCAAGGCCGTGAAGTGCCAAGCCCTCGCAAGCCGTTGAGCGAGCTGGTATCGGAAGGCGACTTCAGTCTCTGAGACTGACACAGAACTAAATGTGGGAGCGGGCTTGCTCGCGAATGCGGTGGATCAGTCACTACATCATTGACTGATCCACCGCATTCGCGAGCAAGCCCGCTCCCACATTTCTGATCAGTGTTGACTCAGTAACCGCGCTCGAAGCTCACTTCCCCGCGCAACGCTTCCTTGGCCTGATACGCCCGCAGGTTCTGCACAAACAACGCCACCATCATCGACGGCGACGTCGGCGCCGAGCTGTGCCCGGTCAGCAGCAAGCCCCACGCGGTCCAGAACGGATGGCGTTGCGGCAACGGCTCCTGACGGCATACGTCGATCACCGCGCCAGCCAGGTGCCCCTCTTTCAAGGCCTCGACCAGGTCGGCATCGACCACCGCCACACCGCGCCCGACGTTGATAAACAACCCGGTCGGCTTGAATTGCTTGAACAGCGCCGCGTCGTACAAATCGTGGGTCTCGGGCGTGTTGGGCAGCAGGTTGATCACGTAATCCACCTCTCCCACCAAGCGGCCGAGTTGATCCAGCCCGGCCACTTCGATGAACGGCGCCTGCTCACGCGCCGTGCTGGCAATGCCATACAGCTTCACACCAAACGGCAGCAGGAAGTCGGCAACGCTCTGGCCGATATCGCCGGTACCCACGATCAACGCCTTGCGCCCCGCCAGGCTCTGGCCCATGCGGTTGTCCCACTTACGCTCGACCTGGCTGACCAGTCGCGCCAGTACCTCGCGCTCGTGGCCGAGCATGTAGGTGAGGACAAACTCGGCCATGACCTGGCCAAAAATGCCGACCGCACGGGTCAGGCGGTAGTCGCGGGGCAAGCCTTCGGCGAGCAACGGCGTGATGCCTGCCCAGGTCGATTGCAGCCATTGCGGTGTGTGGCCCTGGCGCAACAGGGTGGCAAGCAAATCCGGCTGGCCGAGCCAGATCGGGCAGTCAGCAGCCAGGCGCGACAGTTCAGCCGAGTCGCCGCTGGTCAAGACCTCAAGGTCCGGTGCCGCGTCATTCAGCAGTTGGGCGTAGAGCGGGTGATCCTGTTCAGCAATCAGAACACGCATGGTTCAAACCTTTCAAAAACAGTGCAGACGGCCGCCCGCTTCCTTACGGCCACCGCCAACTAATACGCTTGCAGGGATGAAGGTGCCCCAGGCAGGGCACCCACCGATCACATCGGGTCGTTGCGTCGCAACAGCTCTTCGGGCAAGTGTTCGATGTACTCGTCCTCGGCCGGCGGCATTTGCAGGTGGTAACCCTGCTTGTCGAGGTTTTCCAGGACCACGGCGATGTCTTCGCGCGACAGTTTGCGCTCCGGCGTCAGCACCATGTCAAACGCATGGTGAGCCTTGCCGAACGCGATCATCAGCGGTTCCGGCACACGCTCCAGGGCGTCGCTTTTGAGCACGTAGAGGTACATGCCGTCTTTTTTCAGGCTGCGATAAATGGAGCAAATACGTTTCAAGGCTGTTCTCCGGCAGTGGCCAGGCTGTCGAGCAGCGCCTGGCCCATCAACTCGCGGCGCCAGCCACGCAGCGAGTCTGGCAATGAATAAGGCCCATCGGGGTAGCCGCTTTTGACCAGGGCTTCGAGGGTTTTCTTGCGCAGCATCAGTTCCGGGGCCATGTCCAGGCGCTCGGCTTCGGCTTGGCCAAAGGCACGCAGTTGCTTGATCAGCGTGGCGGCGTCAACCGGCAGCGGCTCGGCAACGGCGGGTGGCCATTGGTCCATGGGCACGCTGCCGGCACGTTTGATCAGGTCCAGCAGAAACTGGCCATCCTGACGCACGGTGCGCGGGTGCATGTCTTCGATTTTGCCCAGGGCGGCGAGGTTATCCGGCTGGGATTTGGCCAGGGGCCACAACGAGTGTTCGCGAATGATGCGGTTGCGCGGCAGGTCACGGGCACGGGCTTGCTGCTCGCGCCAGGCGCAGAGTTCGCGCAGCACCGCCAGTTGGGCGCGCGAGAGTTTCCAGGCCAGCTTGGCATCGCGGTACACCTCGTACGGGTCCACTTCGCGGCGCAGGTTGGCCACCAGTTCGGCGCCGTCCTCCAGCACCCAGGCGTATTTGTCGTCCGACAATTGCGGGCGCAGGCGAATGTAGACCTCGGCCAGATGCACCGCATCTTCGGCGGCGTAGCTCACTTGAGTGTCGGACAGTGGCCGCTGCAGCCAGTCCGAGCGGGTTTCGCCCTTGGGCAACTCGATGTCGAGCACGGCTTGCACCAGCCGTGAGTAGCCCATGGAGAAGCCGAGGTTCAGGTAAGCCGCAGCCAATTGGGTGTCGAACAACGGCACCGGCAAGCTGCCGGTCAGGCGCAGCAGCACTTCGAGGTCTTCGCTGCAGGCGTGCACCACCTTGATTACCGCCGGGTTCTCCAGCAAAGCGGCCAACGGTTGCCAGTTGTCGATGGTCAGGGGGTCGATCAGGTAAGCGCGTTTGCCATCGCCGATCTGGATCAGCCCGGCAATGGGATAAAAGGTGTCGACCCGCATGAATTCGGTGTCGAGGGCGACGAATGGCAACTGCTGCCATTCGGCGCAGTGCTGGCCGAGGCTATCGTTGTTGCAGATCCAGTGAATATCGATGGCCACACGGCTCTCCCTTGAAGAATGGCGCGCAGTATATATCGCGAAAGGGAGTTGCGAGCATCCGCAGTGCACACGCCTTCATGAAAACTCCGACAAGAGAGGAAGAATAGTCCGACGAGCGGGACTTATCCTCTCTTACGCAAGACGTAGACACGCCAGAGCTTGGAGCCGGGCAGGAATTCCTGCTGGTACAAGACCTTGAAGCCGGCGTGGCGGAACTCGTCTTCCATGGGCGTGCGGGAGCTGACCGAGACGATCACCGTGTCGCGACTGACCCGATGAAACTCGCGCAGCAACATCAGGCGCACGTCCGCGCTGGGCACATGGCGAAACAGTTCCAGGCAGAAAATGCAGTCCACCGCATTCGCCGACAGGCCGATGGAGAATGCCGAGCCCTGGAAGGTTTTGACACGTTTAAGCAATGACGCCGGGTGATGGGTGAGCGCGTGGTCGAGCATGTCCTGGGAATTGTCCGAGGCCAGGATCACCCGGTTGACGTGTTCGGCCAGCACCGGCCAGAAGCGCCCCGAACCGCAGGCAAGATCGAGGATCAACCCCGGCTCACCCGCTACCTTCAGCGCCTGGCGCACCAACCGTTCATCGCGCCACGCGCCCAGACGCTTGAGCAGTGCCGGTGGGCGCGTGTCACCGCAGACCCGGGCATGCTCGCGGTCGCAATGCTCGGCGAATTCAATCTCGATAGAGGATGGAGGTTGTGACGGCATCACGGGCTCATGTGAGTGGAACGGTAGTGAACGACCTTGATTGGCAGGTTAACCCGCGTAACGTGAAAAAAAGGTCGAAAGCCTTGGAGGCTGCCGAATCTCCCTGTGGTGAGAGGGCTTGCTGTGGCGAGCGGGCTTGCCCCGCGTTGGGCTGCGAAGCGGCCCCAGTAAGAAGAATGCGGTGTATCAGATACTCCGCGGAGGCTGGTTTTGGGGCTGCTGCGCAGCCCAACGCGGGGCAAGCCCGCTCGCCACAACAAGCCCGCTCGCCACAACAGGCCCGCTTGCCACAGTAAGCCCGCTCGCCAGAACAGCTCGGGGATCAGGCCTGGTGCAGGTACCAACGCCAGTCCTGCTCGCCGACTTCGCCCATAAACTGGCGATACTCAGCGCGTTTTACCGCCAGATACACCCCCAGAAACTCGCTGCCAAACGCATCTCGCGCCCAACTTGAACCTTCCAGAGCGCGCAAGGTGGTCAGCCAGTCGGTGGGCAGCAATTCCTTGGCCTGGGCGTAACCATTGCCTTCCACCGGCGCGCCGGGGTCGAGCTGTTCGCGAATGCCACGGTGGATGCCGGCCAGGATTGCGGCGGCGGCGAGGTAAGGGTTGGCGTCGGCGCCGCAAATGCGGTGTTCAATATGCCGCGAATTCGCCGGGCCGCCAGGTACGCGCAGGCTGACGGTGCGGTTGTCGACGCCCCAGGTCGCCGCCAGCGGCGCGTAGCTGTTGGTCTGGAAGCGGCGATAGGAGTTGGCGTTGGGGCAGAACATCAGCAACGAATCGAGCAAGGTGCTGAGCATGCCACCCACCGCCTGGCGCAGCAGCGGTGTGCCGTCGGCGGCTTCGCTGGCAAACAGGTTATTGCCCTGGGCGTCGGCCAGGCTGACGTGCATGTGCATGCCGGTGCCCGCAAGGTCGTCGAACGGTTTGGCCATAAAGCAGGCGGTCATGCCGTGCTTGTGGGCCACGCCCTTGACCAGGCGCTTGTAGCGCACCGCTTCGTCCATGGCTTGCAGCGCGTCGGCGCGGTGCTCCAGGGTGATTTCGACCTGGCCCGGGGCGTATTCCGAAATGGCCGTGCGCGCGGGAATGCCTTGCAGTTTGCACGCACTATAAAGGTCGGCCAGGAACGGCTCGATCTGCTCCAGTTCGCGCAGGCCATACACCTGCGTCGAGCGCGGGCGATTGCCGTCCACATCGCGCGCCGGTTGCGGGCGGCCATGGCTGTCGGGCTTTTGATCGAGTAAGTAGAACTCCAGCTCCGCCGCCATCACCGGGTAATAACCGTCGGCCTTGAGCCCGTCGATGACCTTTTCCAGCAGGTGCCGGGGGTCAGCCACGGTGGCGGGCAGGCCCTCGGTGGGGTGCATGCTGACCTGCACCGCCGCCGTAGGGATCAGCCGCCAGGGCATGCGCTGCAAACTGCCGCTGACCGGGTAGGCGCGACAATCGATATCGCCGACCTCCCACACCAGGCCGGAGTTTTCGACGTCATCGCCATTGATGGTCAGGCCAAGAATGGTGCTGGGCAATGGCCGGCCGCTTTCGTACACCGCCAACAGTTCGTCACGGTGCAACAACTTGCCGCGCGGTACGCCGTTGTTGTCGAGGATAAACAGCTCGAACATCTCGATGTCCGGGTTCTGTTCAAGGAAGGATCGGGCTTCTTGCAGGCTCGCGAAAACACTCATGACAACTCTCATACGTTTGCGTCAGGCAGGCGCGCAGGCGCCGCCGGGCAGATGCGCACAGGTGCGCGTCATCCATGGGGCAGATCAACGCAGGAGAAAGGTATCTGGTGGGCGCGCGTGTCGGCAGTGGAACAAGGCCCAGAAGGCCAGCTCGGAGGGCAGTGCCTCGACAACCGTCGGACGGCTCGGCACTAAAGCGCCAGGCGATGTCTCGGGGTGAGTGTCGGGGGAACCGTCCATGCAGAAGTCACAATGAGGTAGATGCCAGCCAGCGTCACACGCCGACAAAGGTTGTTCAATTCAGGGTTGACGGAGTTTGGTTGCAGCCTGGCTAAACAATTGCCATCCCTGCGGTTTGCTGGAAATAATGGCGGCCCCGATCATGCCCCCAAGGAATCGACCGCATGAAAGCGCCTTTGGCCTTCTGTTTACTGGCAAGTCTGGCCACTCCGGCCCTGGCCGAATCGCGCCTCGATGACGTGCTGCAGCGCGGCACGCTCACCGTCTGCACCACCGGCGACTACAAGCCTTATACCTCGCTGCGCGCCGATGGCACCTATGAGGGCATCGACATCGCCATGGCCGAATCCCTGGCCAAAAGCCTCAACGCGAAGATCACCTGGGTGCCCACCACCTGGAAAACCCTGATGCCGGACTTTCTCGCCCAACGCTGCGACATCGCCGTGGGCGGCATTTCCGTGTCGCTGGAACGCCAGAAAAAAGCCTTCTTCAGCCAGGCCCTGGGCGTCGACGGCAAAATCCCGCTGGTGCGCTGCGCGGATGTGCAGCGTTACCAGACTGTCGAACAGATCAACAAGCCTGAGGTTCGCGTGATTGAGCCGGCGGGTGGCACCAACGAAGTCTTCGCCCGCGCCCACTTGGGCCAGGCGCAAATCCGCCTGCACGACAACGTGACCATTTTCGACGAGTTGCTGGCAGGCAAGGCCGACGTGATGATCACCGACGCCAGCGAGGCGCGTTACCAGCAAAAACTCAAGCCCGGGCTGTGTGCGGTCAACCCCGAACGGCACATGCAGTACAGCGAAAAGGCCTTCCTGCTGCCCCGCGATGACGTGGCGTGGAAAAGTTACGTCGACCAGTGGTTGCACCTGAGCGTGGCCACCGGCGTCTACGACGGCATCGTCAATCAATGGCTGGCGGCGCCCTGAGCCCGGGCGGTCTACGCTGTGGTCACATCAATAAGAACGAGGGAACGGATCATGAAGGCACTGCTCCGACTGACTTGGCTGTTGCTCTTGTGTGGCAGCCAGGTGCACGCGGCGACAGCGCAAGAGGAAGACGCGCTGGCCGCCAAGGCACTGCTGGACAAAGCCCTGGTGTATTACCAGGCCAATGGCGACAAGGCCTTCGCTGCGTTCAGCCGCCAGGGCGAGTTTGTCGACCATGACCGCTATGTGTTTGTGGTCGATACCAAGGGTGTGTTGCTGGCCAGTGGCGGCCCCTCCTCCGCGTTGATCGGTCGGGACGTGTCCGAGGTGCTGGGGCCGGATTTGCAGCAGTCGTTCAAGGCTGCGCTGAAGGTGCCCGAGGGTCAGGGGATTCAGCAGGCCGACTACCGCTGGCAAAACTGGAATGACGGCAAGGTGGAACACAAGCATGTGTTTTATCAGCGCGTGGGCGAGCGGATTCTGGCGGTGGGCTACTACCTGCCACGCGCCACGCCGGAGCAGGCCCGGTCGCTGCGTAACAAAGCCGTGAATGCGTTGGTGAAGGATGAAGCGGGGACGTTGAAGGCGATCAACTCATTGCAGGGCGGGTTTCTGCAGGATGATTTGTATGTGTTTGTGGTGGACCTGAAGACCGGGCGCTATGTGGCGCATGGGACTGATTTGCGCCTGGTGAATACGGATTTCGCCAAGGTCAAGGACCCGGACGGGAAGCCGGTGGGAGAGCCGATTTTGAAGATCATGGCGGAGCAGGATCAGGGGGAATACAAGTATCGGTGGAAGAACCCGGTGACTGACCGGGTTGAGAACAAGCATGCTTATGTGCGTAAGGCCGGGCACTTTATGGTGGCTGTGGGGTATTACTCGCCCTGAGGGTGGGGGGGTGTATATCCGTTATTTG
>NZ_MSDF01000022.1 GCF_002022275.1 Pseudomonas fluorescens | reverse complement strand
AACCCACCCCACCCCCAAAACCCTGTCATCCAACCGTCACCGTAACTTCATGGAGCTGACACCGAGCCTACATAGCCTGACTTTGGACAACAAAGTCGACCGGCCGAAACGTGGCTGGCACTCGGAGATTCGCCATGACTCAGATCGCCCGCATCAGCGACACCGGCAATGAACGCCGCCTGCAAGCCGAACGCCTGATCGGCGCGAAGGCCTTGCAAGAAGCCCAGGCCCTGCGGTTCAACGTATTCAGCGGCGAGTTCAACGCCAAGCTGAAAGGCGCAGAACACGGTCTGGACATGGATGACTATGATGTTCACTGCAGCCACATCGGCGTGCGGGATTTGAACAGCGGTCGACTGGTCGCCACCACCCGTTTGCTCGACCACCAGGCCGCCAGCACCCTGGGCCGGTTCTACAGCGAAGAAGAATTCAGCCTGCACGGCCTGCTGCACTTGCAGGGCCCGATCCTGGAAATTGGCCGCACCTGCGTCGACCCGGCCTACCGCAACGGCGGCACCATCGCCGTGTTGTGGGGCGAGTTGGCCGAGGTTCTCAACCAGGGCGGCTACAGCTACCTGATGGGTTGCGCGAGCATTCCGATGCACGACGGCGGCATCCAGGCCCACGCGATCATGCAGCGCTTGCGCGAACGCTACCTGTGCAACGAACACCTGCGCGCCGAGCCGAAAAAACCGCTGCCGGCGCTGGACCTGCCGTCCAACGTCATCGCCGAGATGCCGCCGCTGCTCAAGGCCTATATGCGCCTGGGCGCGAAGATCTGCGGCGAGCCGTGCTGGGATGAAGATTTCCAGGTGGCCGACGTGTTCATCCTGCTCAAGCGCGACGAGTTGTGCCCGCGCTACGCCCGCCACTTCAAGGCGGCCATGTGATGAGCCGCTTGCGGGTGTACGGGCGCATTGCCCGCGTGCTGCTGGTGGTGGCACTGGGTTTGAGCATGGCCAGTGTGTTCGGCGTGTTTGAGCGCATGGGCGTGGCCAACTCGATGGTGCGACGCCAGCGCTGGTCGCGGTTTTTCATGGCGCGACTGACCCATGCCCTGCCCTTTCGCGTGACGGTGCACGGTGAATTGCCGACGCAGCCAATGCTGTGGGTGAGCAATCACGTGTCCTGGACCGATATTCCACTGCTGGGCGCTGTGGCACCCATGTCGTTTCTGTCCAAGGCCGAAGTGCGCACCTGGCCGGTGGCCGGCTGGCTGGCGGCCAAGGCGGGTAGCCTGTTTATCCGCCGAGGCTCGGGCGACAGCCAGTTGATCCGCAAACAGATGACACGCCACTTGGAGCAACAGCACCCGCTGCTGATGTTCCCGGAAGGCACCACCACCGACGGGCGCAGCCTGCGTACATTCCATGGGCGTTTGCTGGCCAGCGCGATTGATGCGGATGTTTCGCTGCAACCGGTGGCGATTCGTTATCTGCGCGACGGGCAAGTGGACGCGCTGGCGCCGTTTATTGGCGATGATGATTTGCTCTCGCACCTGATGCGGTTGTTTGGCAATGATCAGGGCGATGTGGAGATTCATGTGCTGAAACCGATTGCCTGTGCCGGGCAGGAACGTGCGGCACTGGCGTTTCAGGCGCAGCAAGCGGTGCAGAAGGCGTTGTTTGGGCCGTTGCCGGAAGCGGAGCACGCAGATGCTCGGCCTGCATTCGCCGCCTGACCTTAAGTGAACACTGTTCAAATGTGGGAGCGGGCTTGCTCGCGAAGGCGGTCTGTCAGTAACAAATAGGCTGACTGATACACCGCCTTCGCGAGCAAGCCCGCTCCCACATTTAGATCCCGGCAGTCAGTTGGGCCTGTGCAAATCTCTGCAATTCGGGATAGAACACCCGGAAGTCGTCACTCAGCGGCTCATACAGCTCACGCAATTCCTGCATCGCAAACCCCAGCTCCTCCGGCTGTGTCAGCCGCCGCGAAATCCCGCGCAGCACCTGATCCATCACCGCAAACTCGCGATAAGACCCCAGCCAATCATCCGCCGCCATGTACGGAGCAATTTGCGCCAGCCGCCCGGGCAACTGCGGCTCGGCCGCGAGCACGCGGTACACCTGCGTCGTGAACTGCTCCAAAGGCTGGTCGGCATACAGCGCCCAATCCCGCGCCAGGCAGTGGTCGAAAAACACATCGAGGACGATCCCGGCATAGCGCTTGCGGGTCAGGCTGAAACGCGACAGTGCCTCCCCTACCAGCGGGTGGCTGTCGGTGAAACGGTCGATGGCGCGATGCAACGCAATCGCCGATTCGATTTGCGGGCTGAACTGCCCCTGCAGGCGGCCTTTGACGAAATCGCCATAGAGGCTGCCCAGCAGTTGTGCAGGAAGTTGGCCGCCCAAGTGCAGATGTGCGAGATAATTCATGGCGCGCAGTCTATCACTGCCGCAAACGTATCGTTATAACCCGATATACCGATTCATTCTGATTTAAGACCAAAATCATATTGGTATATCGGGATACAACGATTTAAAGTTCGCCTCATCGCGATATAACGCTTTACGAAACCGAGCACCCGCCATGTCCATTGACCTCGACGAAATAATAAAAGCCCTGGCACACCCAGTACGACGAGACATCCTCACCTGGCTGAAAGACCCGAAGGTGCAATTCCCCGAGCAACTGCACAACCACGAATACGGCATCTGTGCCGGGCAGATCGACCAGCGCTGCGGCTTGTCCCAGTCGACCGTGTCGGCCCACCTGGCCACCTTGCAACGCGCGGGGTTGATCAGCAGCCAGAAAGCCGGGCAATGGCACTTTTTCAAACGCAATGAGGACACCATCCAGGCCTTCCTCGCCGCGCTCACAACCGAACTCAGCGCTGCCGACAACGCAGCGCTGTAACAAGGAAACGATAATGCCCCTCTCGCTACTCATACTGGCCCTGAGCGCCTTCGCCATCGGCACCACTGAGTTCGTCATCATGGGCTTGCTGCCCGATGTGGCGGCGGACCTCGGCGTGTCGATTCCCGGCGCCGGCTGGCTGGTCACCGGCTATGCCTTGGGCGTAGCCATCGGCGCGCCCTTTATGGCACTGGCCACCGCCAAGCTGCCTCGCAAGGCGGCACTGGTAGCGTTGATGGGCATCTTTATTGTCGGCAACCTGCTCTGCGCCCTGGCCAGTGACTACAACGTGCTGATGTTTGCCCGTGTGGTCACCGCGCTGTGCCACGGTGCCTTCTTCGGGATTGGTTCGGTGGTGGCGGCCAACCTGGTGCCAGCCAACAAACGTGCGTCGGCCGTGGCCTTGATGTTCACCGGTTTGACCCTGGCCAACGTGCTGGGTGTGCCACTGGGTACCGCACTGGGTCAGGCAGCCGGCTGGCGCTCGACCTTTTGGGCTGTGACGGTGATTGGCGTGATCGCGCTGATCGGCCTGATCCGCTTCCTGCCGACCAAGCGTGACGAAGAAAAACTCGACATGCGTGCCGAACTCAAAGCCCTTAAAGGTGCCGGCATCTGGTTGTCACTGACCATGACCGCGCTGTTCTCCGCGTCCATGTTCACCCTCTTTACCTACGTCGCGCCGCTGCTGGGCGATGTCACTGGCGTGTCGCCCAAAGGCGTGACCTGGACCCTGCTGCTGATCGGCCTGGGCCTGACCCTGGGCAACATCATCGGCGGCAAGCTGGCGGACAAACGCCTGGCAGCCACGCTGATCGGCGTGTTCATCAGTATGGCGGTGGTTTCCACCGTGCTGACCTGGACCAGCGTCGCGCTGATCCCGACTGAAATCACGCTGTTCCTGTGGGCCACCGCTGCGTTCGCCGCCGTACCTGCGCTGCAAATCAACGTAGTGACCTTCGGCAAGGCCGCACCGAACCTGGTGTCCACCCTGAATATCGGCGCCTTCAACATCGGCAACGCCCTCGGCGCCTGGGTCGGCGGCAGCGTGATTGCTCACGGCTTCGGCCTGACCAGCGTGCCACTGGCCGCCGCAGCCCTGGCAATCCTCGCGCTGCTGGTAACCCTGATTACTTTCCGTCAGAGCGGCGATGCCGACCTGGCCCCCGCGACCAACTGATCAACTTCAAAGAGAAAGGTGTTTTCCCATGACGACTATTTTCGATCCAATCAAACTGGGCGACCTGGAACTGTCCAACCGCATCATCATGGCGCCGCTGACCCGCTGCCGTGCCGATGAAGGTCGCGTACCCAACGCACTGATGGCCGAGTACTACGTGCAACGCGCTTCCGCCGGGCTGATCCTCAGCGAAGCCACCTCCGTGACGCCACTGGGCGTGGGCTACCCGGATACCCCGGGCATCTGGTCCAACGACCAGGTGCGCGGCTGGGCCAATGTGACCAAGGCCGTGCATGGCGCGGGTGGCAAGATCTTCCTGCAACTGTGGCACGTGGGCCGTATCTCCCATGAGTCCTACCTGAACGGCGAAACCCCGGTGGCACCGAGCGCCATCCAGCCTAAAGGCCACGTCAGCCTGGTTCGCCCGCTGGCCGACTACCCTACCCCGCGCGCCCTGGAAACCGCTGAAATCGCCGACATCGTCGACGCTTACCGCACCGGTGCCGAAAACGCCAAAGCCGCAGGCTTTGACGGCGTGGAAATCCACGGTGCCAACGGTTACCTGCTCGACCAGTTCCTGCAAAGCAGCACCAACCAGCGCACCGACAACTACGGTGGCTCCCTGGAAAACCGTGCGCGCCTGCTGCTGGAAGTGACCGACGCCGCCGTTGAAGTCTGGGGCGCCGGCCGTGTGGGTGTGCACCTGGCACCGCGCGCCGATTCCCACGACATGGGCGACGACAACCTGTCGGAAACCTTCACCTACGTCGCCAGCGAATTGGGCAAACGTAACATCGCCTTCATCTGCTCCCGCGAGAAAGAAGCCGGCGACAGCCTCGGCCCACAACTGAAAAAAGCCTTTGGCGGCCCGTACATCGCCAACGAACGCTTCACCAAGGACAGCGCCAACGCCTGGCTGGCCGCCGGTAAAGCTGATGCGGTGGCCTTCGGCGTACCGTTCATTGCCAACCCGGACCTGCCGGCCCGCCTGAAGGCCGATGCGCCGTTGAACGAAGCGCACCCGGAAACCTTCTACGCCAAGGGCCCGGTCGGTTACATCGACTACCCGACCCTGGCGCTGTAATCGCCTGAAACGCAAAAAGCCCCGGCTGGAGACAACCGGGGCTTTTTTACGCGTGCCTGAAAACACCGCAGATCTACTGTTTAAGGATCGTTCCCACGCGCAGCAAAGGAATGCCGCCCTGGACGCTCTGCGTCCGCCCTTGAAAGCGTGACGCGGAGCGTCACAGGATGCATTCCCACGCAGAGCGTGGGAACGATCGTACGAAGATCAGGAAACATTCCTTCACAGCCTTGCAACAATATTGCTACAAAATACTTAGGCGGCTACCTATCAACCGCCCGCCAGCCCGTATATAAAGTCACCCCACCAATAAGGCGAAGGGACGATTGACCGTCGCTGGACTTTACTGTTGACACAACTGGACGCAATTACGCATTTTGTCTTAATTGCGCAGGCTGGGGCTCAGGCGCAGCATGTCCAGCCCTGCATCAACCCAGCGCTCGGCGTCCTCGTGCAGTTGGAAACTGTCGGGCACCAGTAGCCATTGGCCTACCAAGCCATGGATGAAGGCATGCATGCACACCGCACCGCGCGTAGTGTCCAGGTTTTCCGGAAGTTGCCCGCGATGGACCGCGTTACGGAGTGTCAGGCTGATGCGCAAATTGCACTCCAGGCTGTGAGTCTGGCGTTGGCGCCGCATGTCACACATTTCATCGGTGAACTCGCACTTATGAAACAGGATTTCGTTGATGCGCCGGGTTTTCGGGTCCAGGGCCACTTGATGATAAAGACGAATCAACAACTTGCGCATACAGCCCAGCGGGTCGACTTCGTCCTCGCTTTCACTCGCCCGGGCCAACTCATCCAGGGGCTCGTGCAGCGTGTCGAGCAGGGCCTGCAACAAATCGGATTTGTTGCTGAAATGCCAATAGATCGCGCCGCGCGTCACGCCGGCCAGCGCGGCGATGTCCGCCAGCGTAGTCCGCGCGACGCCACGCTGATAGAAGGCTTGCTCGGCGGCTTCGAGAATCTGGCTGCGCGTTTCCTGAGCTTCCTCTTTGGTGCGACGAACCATGGCAGTAAAACCTCAATCAGGACACTGTGGATGGTGCTTGACCATCATCTGAATAATTGTGGGACGACACCGTCATGGGCGCCGAACGTACTAAAATCGAGGCTTCGAGGGTTGCTTTGTCAACATTTCGCGAAGCCTGTCAAGAGTTTACAAACAACCATGAACGTAAGTATATTGCGTAGCAAGCTACTTATCTACTCACAGCTTGTTTTTTACCCTTCCACACTTCTTGTGCGCACTCTGCGCGCCTGACCCGAGGATCTTCATGCAACTTAAGCCAGCTGTTACCGCTCTGGTCACTGCCGTCGCCCTGGCATCGCTGCTCAGCGGATGTAAAAAGGAAGAAGCGGCTCCGCCCGCTCAAACCCCTCAGGTCGGCGTGGTCACTATTCAACCGCAAGCCTTTACCCTGACCTCCGAACTGCCAGGCCGCACCACGGCCTATCGCATCGCGGAAGTTCGTCCTCAGGTCAACGGCATCATTCTCAAGCGCCTGTTCAAGGAAGGCGCCGACGTGAAGGAAGGGCAACAGCTCTACCAGATCGACCCGTCGGTGTATGACGCCACCCTGAAAAGCGCCCAGGCTAGCCTGACCCAGACCAAGTCCATCACCGACCGCTACAAGCAGTTGGTCGATGAGCAGGCCGTCAGCCGTCAGGAATACGACACCGCCGTCGCCAACCGCATGACGTCGGAAGCAAACGTTCAAACCGCCCAGATCAACGTGCGTTACACCAAAGTGTTCGCGCCGATCTCCGGGCGTATCGGTCGTTCTTCAGTGACCGAAGGCGCACTGGTCAGCAATGGCCAGACCGACGCCATGGCCGTGATCCAGCAACTGGACCCGATCTACGTCGACGTCACGCAGTCTTCGGCTGAAATGCTGAAACTGCGCCGCGACCTGGAAAGCGGCCAGCTGCAAAAGGCCGGCGACAACGCTGCCAAGGTCAAGCTGACCCTGGAAGACGGTAGTTCCTACGGCCAGGACGGCAAGCTGGAATTCTCCGAAGTGTCGGTCGACCAGACCACCGGTTCCGTGACCCTGCGCGCCGTGTTCCCCAACCCTGACCACACCCTGCTGCCGGGCATGTTTGTACACGCCCAGTTGCAAGCCGGTGTGAACAGCAAGGCCATCCTCGCACCTCAGCAAGGCGTGACCCGTGACCTCAAGGGCATCCCGACTGCACTGATCGTGAACAAGGACAACAAGGTCGAGCAACGCGTATTGGTCGCCAACCGTACTTCCGGCGCCTACTGGCTGGTGGAAAAAGGCCTGGACGCGGGTGACCGCGTGATCACCGAAGGCCTGCAATTCATCAAGCCGGGCATCGAAGTCAAGGTCAAGGACGCCGACAACGCCAAGCCCGCCGGTTCCGCTGCCGCTCCTGCTGCCGCTGCTGGCAAAGGGGAGTAACCCATGTCGAAATTTTTTATCGACCGTCCCATTTTCGCCTGGGTAATTGCCCTGGTGATCATGCTGGTCGGGGCACTGTCGATCCTGAAGTTGCCCATTAACCAATACCCGGCCATCGCGCCGACCGCCATCGACATCCAGGTGACCTACCCGGGCGCGTCCGCACAAACCGTGCAGGACACCGTGGTGCAGGTGATCGAGCAACAGCTCAACGGTATCGACAACCTGCGGTATGTGGCCTCGGACAGTAACTCCGACGGCAGCATGACCATCACCGCGACGTTCAACCAGGGTACCAACCCGGACATCGCCCAGGTACAGGTGCAGAACAAGCTGAACCTGGCGACCCCACTGCTGCCGCAAGAAGTGCAGCAGCAGGGTATCCGCGTAACCAAGTCGGTGAAGAACTTCCTGATGGTGATTGGTCTGGTGTCGGAAGACGGCAGCATGACCAAGGACGACCTGTCCAACTACATCGTGTCCAACATCCAGGACCCGATCTCGCGTACTGCGGGCGTGGGTGACTTTCAGGTCTTCGGTTCGCAGTACGCCATGCGTATCTGGCTTGATCCGGCCAAGCTGAACAACTTCCAGCTCACGCCAGTGGATGTCAGCAGCGCCATCGCGGCACAGAACGTCCAGGTCGCGACCGGTCAATTGGGTGGCCTGCCCGCCCTGCCCGGCACTCAGCTGAACGCGACCATCATCGGCAAGACCCGCCTGCAAACTGCTGAAGCATTTGGCAAGATCCTGATGAAGGTCAACGCCGACGGCTCGCAGGTGCGTCTGTCTGACGTTGCGCGTATCGAACTGGGTGGCCAGAACTACAGCATCAGCGCGCAGTTCAACGGCAAGCCGGCTTCCGGTATGGCGATCAAACTGGCGGCAGGCGCTAACGCCCTGGACACCGGTAAGGCCATCCGCGCCACCGTGGCATCCCTGGAACCGTTCTTCCCGCCTGGCATGAAGGCTGTAGTGCCGTATGACACTACGCCGGTGGTAACCGAATCGATCTCCGGTGTAGTGCACACCCTGGTCGAAGCGATCGTGCTGGTGTTCCTGGTGATGTTCCTGTTCCTGCAGAACTTCCGTGCCACCATCATCACCACCATGACTGTTCCGGTGGTATTGCTGGGCACCTTCGGTATCCTCGCGGCCGCCGGTTTCACCATCAACACCCTGACCATGTTCGGCATGATCCTGGCCATCGGCTTGCTGGTGGACGACGCCATTGTTGTGGTGGAAAACGTCGAGCGGGTAATGGCCGAGGAGCACTTGTCGCCTAAAGAGGCGACGATCAAATCCATGGGCCAGATCCAGGGCGCCCTGGTGGGTATTGCCCTGGTACTGTCGGCGGTACTGCTGCCGATGGCCTTCTTCGGCGGCTCCACGGGTGTGATTTACCGGCAGTTCTCCATCACCATTGTGTCGGCGATGGCCTTGTCGGTGCTGGTTGCCCTGATCTTCACCCCAGCCTTGTGCGCCACCATGCTCAAGCCGATCGACCCGGAAAAACACGGTCAACCCAAGCGTGGTTTCTTTGGCTGGTTCAACCGCACCTTCGACAGCGGCGTTCTGAAGTACGAGCGTGGCGTGGGTGCCATGATCAAGCACAAGATCCCGGCCTTCCTCGTATATGCGCTGATTCTGGCCGGCATGATCTGGATGTTCACCCGTATTCCAAGCGCGTTCCTGCCCGAGGAAGACCAGGGTGTGATCTTTGCCCAGGTACAAACGCCGGTGGGTTCGTCGGCTGAACGCACGCAAAAAGTCATCGACGACATGCGCGCCTATCTGCTCAATGACAAGGAAGGCGAGCCAGGCGAAGGCAAAGGCGTTAACTCGGTGTTCACCGTGAACGGCTTCAACTTTGCCGGTCGTGGTCAGAGTTCCGGCCTGGCATTCGTGATGCTCAAGTCGTGGGACGAGCGTGATGCGTCCCTGTCGGTGTTCGAGATTGCCAAACGCGCCCAGGGCTACTTCTCCAAGACGTTCAAGGACGCCATGGTGTTTGCCGTGGTGCCACCGTCGGTTCTCGAACTGGGTAACGCCACCGGCTTCGACGTGTTCCTGCAAGACCAGGGTGGCGTCGGCCACGAGAAGCTGATGGCTGCACGCAACCAGTTCCTCGGCGCGGCGGCACAAAGCAAGATCCTGGCGGGTGTGCGCCCCAACGGCGTGAACGATGAGCCGCAGTACGAGCTGACCGTTGACGACGAGAAAGCCAGCGCCCAGGGCATCAGCCTCTCGGATATCCAGCAAACCCTGGCGATTGCCCTGGGTGGCAGCTACATCAACGACTTCATCGACCGTGGTCGTGTGAAGAAGGTGTATGTACAGGGTGACGCGGCCAGCCGGATGTCGCCGGAAGACCTGGACAAATGGTACGTACGCAGCAACGACGGAAAAATGGTGCCGTTGTCGGCCATCTCCTCCGGCAAGTGGATCTACGGCTCGCCGAAGCTCTCGCGTTACAACGGTGTAGCGGCGATGGAAATCCTCGGTACTCCGGCACCGGGCTACAGTACCGGTGACGCGATGGCGGAAGTCGAGCGCATTGCCAAAGACTTGCCGGCTGGCGTGGGTTACGCCTGGACAGGTCTGTCGTACGAAGAACGTCTGTCCGGCTCCCAGGCGCCTGCTCTGTACGCCCTGTCGCTGCTCGTGGTGTTCCTGTGCCTCGCGGCCCTGTACGAAAGCTGGTCGATCCCGATCGCGGTCATTCTGGTGGTGCCACTGGGTGTGATCGGTGCATTGATCGCCACCAGCCTGCGCGGCCTGTCGAACGATGTGTTCTTCCAGGTGGGTTTGCTGGTGACGGTGGGTCTGGCGGCGAAAAACGCCATCCTGATCGTGGAGTTCGCCAAAGAACTTCACGAACAGGGCAAGGGCATCGTGGAGGCGGCCATCGAGGCGTCCCGCATGCGTCTGCGTCCGATCATCATGACGTCCATGGCGTTCATGCTCGGCGTACTGCCGCTGGCGATTTCCACCGGTGCCGGTTCAGGCAGCCAGCACGCCATCGGTACGGGCGTAATTGGCGGTATGATCACGGCCACCGTGCTGGCGATCTTCTGGGTGCCACTGTTCTATGCAACCGTGTCCTCGGCCGGCGAACGCAAAAAGAAAGACACTACTGAAACTCCTAAAGAGGCTGGCCAATGAGCAAGTCGCTACTTTCCTTAGCCGTCACCGCATTCGTGCTCAGTGGCTGCTCGCTGATACCTGACTATCAGCGCCCCGAAGCGCCGGTGGCCGCACAGTTCCCGCAGGGGCCGGCGTATTCGTCGGCCCAGGCGCCGGGCCAGGCCGCTGCCGAGCAGGGCTGGAAGCAGTTTTTCCATGATCCTGCCCTGCAACAGCTGATCCAGACCGCGCTGGTCAACAACCGTGACCTGCGCGTTGCGGCACTGAACATCGACGCTTACGCGGCGCAGTATCAGATCCAGCGCGCCGACCTGTTCCCGGCCATCTCGGCCACGGGCAGCGGCAGCCGTACACGTACACCGGCCAAGCTGTCGCAGTCCGGCGAAGCGGGCATCACCAGCCAGTACTCGGCGGGCCTGGGGATCAGTTCGTATGAACTGGACCTGTTCGGCCGCGTGCGCAGCCTGAGTGAAGAAGCCTTGCAAAAGTACTTCGCCACTGAAGAAGCGCGACGCAGCACCCAAATCAGCCTCGTGGCCAGTGTGGCGAACGCCTACCTGACCTGGCAGGCCGACAAGGAACTGCTCAAGCTGACTCAGGACACCCTCGGTGCATTCGAGCAGAGCTACAAGCTGACCTCGCGCAGCAACGAAGTCGGTGTGGCCTCGGCCCTCGACCTCAGCCAGGCGCGCACCTCGGTGGAAAACGCCCGCGTGCAGCTTGCCCGGTATACGCGCCAGGTGGCTCAGGACGAAAACAGCCTGACTCTGCTGCTCGGCACCGGCTTGCCGGCGAACATCACCAGCAAACCGCTCTCGGACGACCTGCTCAGCGAAGTGCCAGCCGGGTTGCCGTCTGACCTGCTGCAGCGTCGCCCTGACATCGTGCAGGCCGAGTACAACCTGAAAGCGGCCAATGCCAATATCGGCGCGGCCCGAGCTGCGTTCTTCCCGAGCATCAGCCTGACCGCCAGCGCCGGCACCGCGAGCCCGACCCTGGGCGGCCTGTTCAAAGGCGGTTCGGGTACCTGGTCGTTCGCCCCGCAGATCAACATCCCGATCTTCAACGCCGGTAGCCTGCGCGCAAGCCTGGACTACTCGAAGATCCAGAAAGAGATCAACGTGGCCAACTACGAGAAGGCCATCCAGACCGGCTTCCAGGAAGTCTCCGACGGCCTCGCCGCCCGTGAGACCTACAAGCAGCAGCTGGACGCCCAACGTGGTTTCGTCGCCGCCAACCAGGATTACTACCGCCTGGCCGAGCGTCGCTACCGCATTGGTGTCGACAGCAACCTGACCTTCCTCGACGCCCAGCGCCAACTGTTCAGTGCCCAGCAATCGCTGATCACCGACCGCCTGGCGCAGCTCAACAGCGAGGTCAACCTGTACAAGGCCCTCGGCGGTGGCTGGAACGAGCAGACCGCGAAGAACGAGCCGTTGAAAGAAGAAGCACCGCCGCTGAAGTTGTTCTGATAGCAGCGTTGTAGACAAAACCGCTTCCCTCACCGGAAGCGGTTTTTTTATGCCCGCCAACTTGCGTTCGATCATCGCCCACAACCCGCCCTACCCCTCTTTCATCGCCCCCGCACCGCCACGCACCATGGCCGGCACCTGCATAACCCCAATAACAACAGGTCCCTCGCCATGAGCACTTTGCACCCGCGCCAGCTATTGCTGGCCACCGCTGTTGCCAGTTTTGCCTTGCCCGTCGTCGCCGATGAACACGGCTTTCTCGAAGACGCCAGCGCCAACCTCAACCTGCGCAACTTCTTCTTCAACCGCAATTACACAAACCCGACCAAGGCCCAGGGCGGCGCGCAGGAGTGGACGCAAAGTTTCATCCTCGACGCCAAGTCCGGCTTCACTCAGGGCACGGTGGGTTTCGGTCTGGATGTGTTGGGTTTGTACTCCGAAAAGCTTGATGGCGGGCGCGGCACCGGTGGCACCCAACTGCTGCCGCTGGACCGCGATGGGCGCCCGGCGGACAATTTCGGGCGCCTCGGCGTGGCGTTCAAAGCGCGAATTTCGAAGACTGAACTGAAGGTCGGCGAATGGATGCCGGTGCTGCCGATCCTGCGCTCCGATGACGGCCGCTCCCTGCCGCAAACCCTGCGCGGCGGGCAGATCACCTCAAAGGAAATCGACGGCCTGACCCTCTACGGCGGCCAGTTCCGCGCCAACAGCCCGCGTGACGACAGCAGCATGACGGACATGTCGATGTTCGGTAAAACCGCCTTCACCTCCGACCGCTTCAACTTCCAGGGCGGCGAATACGCGTTCAACGACAAACGCACCCAGATCGGCCTGTGGAATGCCCAGCTCAAAGACATCTACCGCCAGCAATTCGTTAACCTGATCCACAGCCAGCCCATCGGCGACTGGACGCTGGGCGCCAACCTCGGGTTCTTCTACGGCAAGGACGACGGCAGCGCCCGTGCCGGCGAGCTGGACAACAAGACCTGGTCCGGCCTGTTCTCTGCGCGCTACGGCGGCAACACCTTCTACGTCGGCCTGCAAAAACTCACCGGCAACAGCGCGTGGATGCGGGTCAACGGCACCAGCGGCGGCACCCTGGCCAACGACAGTTACAACTCGAGCTATGACAACGCCCAGGAGAAGTCCTGGCAAGTGCGCCACGACTTCAACTTCGTAGTCCTCGGCGTGCCAGGCCTGACCTTGATGAACCGTTACATCAGCGGCAGCAACGTGCACACGGGCACCATCACCGACGGCAAGGAATGGGGCCGTGAAAGCGAATTGGGCTACACCGTGCAAAGCGGCACCCTTAAAAACCTTAATGTGCGCTGGCGCAATTCGAGCATGCGCCGCGATTACAGCAACAATGAGTTCGATGAAAACCGGTTGATCGTCAGTTACCCGATCAGCCTGCTGTAAACCGCCGCTGAACTTACTGTATGGTGCGCGCCTGCCGCTGCTGATCCGCCCAGCAGCGGCTTCTTTTCGAGCCCGTGCCCATCATGAAATCCTTCACAAACGCCTGCGCGCTGCTTGCCGTGGTTTTAAGCCTCAGCGGCTGCATCGGCGCGCCCCTCCCCCTGACGCCCCAGACCGAACAGCGTTTGCAGGCCCAGGCGCCGATCCGTTTCTTGCTGACCTTTGATGATGGCCCCAGCGCCTCGGGTTACAACAACCCGAGCCGTTCAGTGATGGCTGACCTGGCGAACAACCCGGTACTGCCGGGGATCAAGGCGGTGTTTTTCCTGCAGACCGAAGCCTCCCGCTCCGGCGGCAGCGCTCGGGGTCGCAAGACCATGGAGCGTGAGTTTGCGGCGGGGCATATCCTGGCGTTCCACACGGCCACGGCGTTTCATACCAACCATCGCTGGCTGAACGATGCCGACCTGGAAAGCTCCCTCAGCCAGGGCGCCGCCGATATCGCGTCAATCACCGGCATGCCACCTGTGCTGGTGCGCCCGCCCTTCTGGAACTACGACAGACGCACCTTCGCCGCCTACACGCGCCACGGCATGCACGTGTTGCTGACGGACCTGAGTGCGAATGACGGCAAGATCTGGGGCTTCAACGGCAGCCCGCGCCGCCGGGCAAATTTGTACCGGCAGCTGTCAGTGGTGCGTGAACACATTGCCTTGGGTGAATTGCCGACAGTGGACGGCGTGATTCCGGTGGTGGTGACCTTCCACGACATCAACCGCTACACCGCGCGGCATATGCAGGAGTATTTGCAGATCCTGATGGACAGCGCCCGGATCAACGGCATGAAAACCGCCGCCGAGCCGTTCTACACCGACTCTGCCGCCCTGCAGCGCGCTGCGCTGGCGCGTACGGTGAGGGATGTGAATGAGCCGGTGCATTTGCCCGGGGTGTGGAATTGGGTATGGGATGCGGATTCGCATTGATCTGCGACCCCGTATGGAGATCAAAAATGTGGGAGCGGGCTTGCTCGCGAATGCGGTCTGTCAGTTAAAGATGAGCTGACCGATCCACCGCATTCGCGAGCAAGCCCGCTCCCACATTTGACCGTATTTCAGATTCAGTCTGGCTGGCGGGACTCAACGCCCAATTCATCCCACACCGACTCGGCCAGGTGAAACGTCGCATTCGCCGCCGGAATCCCGCAGTAGATGGCGCTTTGCATCAACACTTCCTTGATCTCGGCTCGGGTCACCCCATTGCTGGCCGCCGCGCGCAAGTGCAGCTTCAACTCCTCACTGCGGTTCATGCCGATCAGCATGGCGATGGTGATCAGACTGCGGGTATGACGCGGCAAGCCGGGGCGGGTCCAGATATCACCCCAGGCGTGGCGGGTGATCATTTCCTGAAACTCGCTGTTGAATTCGGTCAGGGCATTAAGGCTGCGGTCGACATGGGCATCGCCCAGCACTTCGCGACGCACCTGCAGGCCATCGGCGTATCGTTGTTTCTCGTCCACAAAAAGCTCCTCAGCGGGCCAGCAAAAATTCCAGCACGCGGTCACTGAATTCAGCGCCCGCCTGGACGTTGGACAGGTGCGCCGCATAGAACTCGGCGTATTCGGCGCCTCTCACGTGGGCCTGGATAAAGTGGCTGCCGGCGGGCGGTGTGACTGCATCCTCACTGCCGGCAATCACCAGGGTCGGTACGTTGATCGAGGCCAGTTGCTCACGGAAATCGGCATCGCGCACGGCCCCGCAATTGGCGGCGTAACCCTCGGGCGAGGTGGCGGCGAGCATGTCGGTGATCAGTTTGGCTTGATCGGGATGCGCCTGGGCAAAGTCAGCGGTAAACCAGCGCGCGATCGACGCATCGCGCAGCGCAACCATGGCTGCTGCGCCATCACGCAAGACCATTTCGATGCGCGGGTTCCACACCTCGGGCGTGCCGATCTTGGCGGCGGTGTTGCACACCACCAGGCGTTGCAGGCGCTCACCCGCGTTAATGCCCAGCCATTGGCCGATCAAACCGCCCATGGACAGCCCGCAAAAATGCGCACGCTGGATGTCCAGCGCATCGAGCAAGGCGATCACATCACCGCCCAACTGCTCGATGCTGTAAGGGCCGGCGGTGACCAGCGATTTGCCATGGCCACGGGTATCAAACCGCAACACGCGAAAATGCTCGGTGAAGGCCGGGATCTGAAAATCCCACATATGCAGGTCCGTGCCCAACGAGTTGGACAGCACCAGCACCGGCGCATCGACCGGGCCGTCGAGTTGGTAATGCAGTTCGCCCTCGGCGAGTTGTACAAAGGCCACAGCGGTCTCCTTACGCGGTCATTGCAAAATGTTCAGTTACAGCGCGGGTGACCCAGGTTTGAGCCAGGCCCAGGTAGTGGGCCGGGTCGAGCAAGCGGTCCAGTTCAGCCACCGAGAGTTCGGCAGTGACTTGCGGTTCATCCGCCAATACCGCGCGCAGATGGCGACCCTCGGCGACAGCACGCTTGCAGCACTGCTCCAGCAGATGGTGCGCAGTTTCACGTCCCAGTCGTTGCGCGAGCACGATGCTGACCGCTTCGGCCAACACCAGGCCCTTGGTCAAGTCGAGGTTTTGCGCCATGCGCTCCGGGTCGACTTCCAGCCCTTCACTCACCAGCAATGCCTGTTTCAAAGCACCCGATACCAACCGACAAATCTCCGGCAAGGTTTCCCACTCGGCATGCCACAAGCCCAGGCTGCGCTCGTGTTCCTGAGGCATGGCGCTGAACATCGTCGCCACAAGGCCAGGCACGCGGGTGGCGGCGCTGATCAGCACGGCGGCGCCCACCGGGTTGCGTTTGTGCGGCATGGTTGAGGAACCGCCTTTGCCCGGCGCCGAGGGCTCGAACACTTCCGCGGCTTCGGTCTGCATCAGCAGGCTGATGTCGCGACCGAGTTTGCCGAGGCTGCCGGCGATCAAACCAAGCACGCTGGCGAATTCCACAAGACGATCGCGCTGGGTGTGCCAGGGCTGCTCGGGCAAGCGCAGTTGCAACTCGACAGCCAAAGTTTCAGCCACCGGCAGGGCCTGTTCGCCCAACGCTGCCAGCGTGCCGGAGGCGCCGCCGAACTGCAGCACCAGCAGGCGCGGTTTCAGCTCGGCCAGGCGCTGACGGCTGCGCGTCACGGCCCCCAGCCAACCGGCGATTTTCATGCCCAGAGTGACCGGCGTTGCATGTTGCAGCCAGGTCCGCCCGGCCAACGGCACGCCTGCATAACGCTGCGCTTGCTCCGCCAGAATCTCGCCCAGCTGTGCCAGGTCCGCCTCGATCAAGGCCACGGCACTTCGCAGTTGCAGCACCAGCCCGGTGTCCATCACGTCCTGGCTGGTCGCCCCTAAATGCACGTAACGTTCGGCACCGGCATCTTCAGCGGCAATCAACTTGCCGAGTGCCTTCACCAATGGAATCGCGGAATTCCCCGCCGTGGCAATCGCCACGCCGAGGGCATCCACATCGTAAAGCGACGCCAGGCAGGCCTGGGCAATGGGTGCGACGGCCGCTTGGGGGATCAGCCCGACCCGGGCCTGGGCCCGGGCCAAACCGGCTTCGAAATCGAGCATGCCCTGCAAGCGTCCTCGATCGCAGAACACCTCGGCCATGCTGTCAGCGGTGAAGTAAGCGTCGAACAGTTGATTGCTCGTGCGCAGTGTCATAACTCATCCCTAAAGGTCGTGGTGCAAATAAGCCGCCTGTTTCGGCAGGCGCAAGCTGAACAGGAAAGCCACCGCCATCATGACGGTCACGTACCAATAGAAGGTGTTTTCCATGCCCATCGTCTTCAGGCCCAGAGCCACGTACTCCGCCGAGCCGCCAAAGATCGCGTTGGCCACCGCATAGGCCAGGCCCACGCCCAGTGCGCGAATTTGTGGCGGGAACATCTCGGCTTTCACCAAGCCGCTGATTGATGTGTAGAAACTCACGATGGCCAAGGCCAGGGTGATCAATACAAATGCCAGGAACGGGCTGGTCACGGTTTTCAGGCTCAACAGAATCGGTACTGTGCACAGAGTGCCCAACGCGCCGAACCAGAGCATCGAATTGCGTCGACCGATCTTGTCCGCCAGCATGCCGAACAGCGGCTGCATGCACATGTACACGAACAGCGCGCCGGTCATGATGTAACTGGCCGTCTTGGCATGCATCCCGGCAGTGTTCACCAGGTATTTCTGCATGTAAGTCGTGAAGGTGTAGAAAATCAGCGAGCCACCGGCGGTATAGCCGAGCACGGTGATAAACGCCGCTTTGTGATCGCGAAACAGCGCCGCCATGCTGCCAGCGTCTTTGTCTTCACGCATTTCCTTGCTGGTGGTTTCTTTCAGGGTGCGACGCAGCAGCAGGGAGATCACCGCCGCAACAGCGCCGATCACGAACGGAATCCGCCAGCCCCAGGCGCGCAATTCTTCTTCAGTGAGCAGTTGTTGCAGGATCACCACCACCAACACCGCCAGCAGTTGCCCGCCGATCAGGGTCACGTACTGGAACGAGGCGAAGAAGCCGCGCTGGCCCTTGAGTGCAACTTCACTCATGTAGGTCGCAGTGGTGCCATATTCGCCACCCACCGACAAACCCTGGAACAGCCGCGCCACCAACAGCAACGCCGGGGCCCAGGCGCCGATGTCCTTGTACGTGGGCAAAAAGGCGATGACCAGCGAGCCGGCGCACATCATCAGCACCGAGATCATCATCGAATTTTTACGGCCGTGTTTGTCGGCCACCCGGCCAAACAGCCAGCCGCCGATAGGCCGCATCAGGAACCCGGCGGCAAATACGCCGGCGGTGTTCAACAGTTGGACCGTAGGGTCGTCCGACGGGAAAAACGCCGGAGCAAAGTAGATGGCGCAGAAGGCGTAGACGTAGAAGTCGAACCATTCGACGAGGTTGCCGGAGGAGGCCCCGACAATCGCAAAAATCCGTTTGCTGCGTTCTTCTCCGGTGTAGTGACTCGTTGTTGTTGTCATGTTTTTTCACTCAGTGGGAACGGTTATAGCCTAGACATACTTTGCAACAACCATGTTCCGCAAGCAGACTTTTGGATGATCGTTCCCACGCTCTGCGTGGGAATGCCGCTTGGGACGCTCCGCGTCCGCTCTTGAAATCGTGACGCAGAGCGTCAAGGGATGCATTCCCACGCGGAGCGTGGGAACGATCGTCAGCTCAATAATCGAAGAACACCGTTTCCCTGTCCGTGCCCTGCAAAATCACATTCCACTGATGCACACCCTCTGCATCAGGTTTGGCAATCAACGTGCTACGCCGCTCAGCAGGCACACACGCCAGCAGCGGGTCATCGCCATTCAGCGCTTCACCGTCGAAATAAATCCGCGTCAGCAAGTGCTTCACCAACCCACGGGCAAACACCAGCACCACCAGATGCGGCGCCTGAGTCGTGCCCTTCAACCCCGGCACGGCGCCCGGCTTGATGGTGGTAAAGCGAAACCGCCCTTCGGCATCCACCGGCACCCGGCCAAAGCCTTCGAAATTCGGGTCGACGGCCTTGTCCTGCTCATCTTCCGGGTGGTCGTACTTGCCGGCGGCGTTGGCCTGCCAGACTTCGAGCATGGCGTCGTTGACGACATCACCGTTGCCGTCCACCACTTGCCCGCTGATCGCCACACGCTCGCCAAGGGTGGCGGGCACGGTCAGGTCTTCGCGGTTCAGCCAGGTCAGGCCGATGTGGTAATACGGCCCGACGGTGTGGGACGTGGTCGCGTTGAGTGTCATCTCATTTCTCCATCGGCGTGGCGTCGCGGCCGCGCAGGACGATGTCCCAGCGGTAGCCGAGGGCATAGGAAGGAATGGTTTTTTCCAGGTCGAAGCTGGCGATCAGGCGCTGCTTGGCCGAGGTGTCGGGCACGCAGTTGTAGATCGGGTCGTACTCCAGCAGCGGGTCGCCGGGGAAGTACATCTGCGTGACCAGGCGCGTCAGCACACTCGGCCCGAACAGCGAAAAGTGGATATGCGCCGGGCGCCACGCGTTGTGGTGGTTGCCCCACGGGTAGGCGCCGGGCTTGATGGTCTGGAACTGGTACCCGCCATCGGCGTCGGTGACGGTGCGGCCGGTGCCGGTGAAATTCGGGTCCAGCGGCGCGTCGTGCACGTCACGCTTGTGGTTGTAACGACCGGCGGCGTTGGCCTGCCAGATTTCCACGAGGATGCCCGGCACCGGCAGGCCGTTTTCGTCCAGCACACGGCCGTGGATGATGATGCGTTCGCCCTGCGGCTCGCCTTCATGCTGAGCCGTCAGGTCATTGTCCTTCTCGTCTACTCGCTCGGCGCCGATGGTCGGGCCGGTAATTTCCGACAAGGAATGGGGCAGGAACACCAACGGCTGGGACGGCGAACGCAGGTTCGTCGACTGGTAGGCCGGGTGCAGGTAATCAGGTTGAGTGCCCGCTTGCGGGCGCCGGTAACCGGGCTTGTCACTCATGCAGCAATCCTCTCTTGTTAGATGCGTTCAATCGCCAGGGCCAGGCCTTGGCCGACACCCACACACATGGTCGCCAGGCCTTTGCGGCCGCCGGTTTTTTCCAGCTGGTGCAGTGCGGTCAGAACCAATCGCGCACCGCTCATGCCCAGCGGGTGACCGAGGGCAATAGCGCCGCCGTTCGGGTTGACCTGGGGCGCATCGTCGGCGAGGCCGAGTTCACGCAGCACCGCCAGGCCTTGGCTGGCAAAGGCTTCGTTGAGCTCGATCACGTCAAAGTCGGTGACGGCCACACCCAGGCGCTCCACCAGTTTGCGCACCGCCGGCACCGGGCCGATGCCCATCACACGCGGGGCGACACCGGCGCTGGCCATGCCCAACACCCGAGCGCGGGCAGTGAGGCCGTGTTTTTTCACCGCCTCGGCAGAGGCCAGGATAAGCGCAGCGGCACCATCATTGACACCCGAGGCGTTGCCAGCGGTGACGGTCTTGTCCGGCCCGTTGACCGGTTTGAGTTTGGCCAGGGCTTCAAGCGTGGTGTCCCGCGGGTGCTCATCGTGCTCCACCACGGTCTCGCCCTTTTTATGGGCGACGCGTACCGGCACGATTTCTTCAGCGAAGAAGCCCGCCGCTTGCGCTGCGGCCGTGCGTTGCTGGCTGCGCAAGGCGAAGGCGTCCTGGTCGGCGCGGGAAACGTTGTAGTCGTCGGCCACGTTATCGGCGGTTTGCGGCATCGCATCCACGCCGTACTGGGCTTTCATCAACGGGTTGATAAAACGCCAGCCGATGGTGGTGTCTTCCAGCTTCATGTTTCGCGAAAACGCCGCATCCGCCTTGCCCATCACGAACGGCGCGCGGGACATCGACTCGACGCCACCGGCAATTGCCAGCTCCATTTCGCCGCTGGCAATCGCACGAAAAGCCGTGCCGATCGCGTCCATGCCCGAGGCGCACAAACGGTTGAGGGTCACACCCGGAACACTTTCCGGCAGGCCGGCCAGCAGCAGCGCCATGCGTGCGACGTTGCGGTTGTCTTCGCCCGCCTGGTTGGCGCAGCCGAGGAACACTTCGTCGACCGCGCTCCAGTCCACCGAAGGGTTGCGCTCGATCAGCGCCTTGATCGGCAGCGACGCCAGGTCATCGGCGCGCACGGTCGCCAGGCCACCGCCAAAACGGCCGATGGGGGTACGGATAGCGTCACAAATAAACACGTCGCGCATCAGGCTTCTCCAGGGGCTTGGCCGTGGGCGGCAGCGGTGCGTGCTTCAAGATCACGCAGGGCAGTCAGCTCGACCTCGGTCGGTTCGGCGGTGGTGGCGACCTGATCCGCAAAACGGATCGCCCAGCCGGTGGCCGCGACGACTTGCTCACGGGTCACGCCCGGGTGCAAGGCGGTGACCACAAACTCATGGGTGCCCTCTTCCGGCTCCATGGTGCACAGGTCGGTAATAATGCCTACGGGGCCGGCGCCTGGCAGGCCAAGACGTTTGCGTGAATCGCCGCCTTCGCCGTGGCCGACCGAGGTGATGAAGTCCAGCTTGTCGACGAACGAGCGTGCCGACTGCTTGAGGATGATCAGCACGCTCTTGGCGGAGCCGGCGATCTCCGGCGCTCCTCCGGCACCCGGCAGGCGCACTTTGGGCTGGTGGTAATCACCGACCACGGTGGTGTTGATATTGCCGAAACGGTCGACCTGCGCAGCACCAAGAAAGCCGACGTCGATGCGCCCGCCTTGCAGCCAGTAACGGAAGATTTCACCGGTAGGCACCACGGTGTCGGCGGTTTCAGCGAGCTCGCCGTCACCGATGGACAGCGGCAGTACCGAGGGTTTGGCGCCAATCGGGCCGGACTCGTAGATCAGCACCACATCCGGCGACGAGGTCAGGCGCGCCAGGTTGGCGGCTTTGGACGGCAGGCCGATGCCGACAAAACAGACGGAGCCATTCTTGAGGCGGCGCGCGGCGGCGACGGTCATCATTTCATTGGTCGAGTAAGCCATTACTTGGCCTCCTGCGCGGCGGCCAGCTTGGCCTGGAATTCACTGAAGTCGGCGGTGCCGTGGATGTATTCGTCGATCCAGGCGGTAAAGGTCCCACGGTCGCGGGCGATCGGGTCCCACGCCTGGTAGAAGCGGTTATCACGCTCGTTGTAGCCGTGGGCGTAGGACGGGTGCGCGCCGCCCGGCACATGGCACACCGCAGTCAGCGCCCAGGTCGGCAGCACGCAGCTGTTCATCGGCGCGTTCAGGTCGTCGACGATTTCTTCGACGGTGACGATGCAGCGCTTGGCCGCCAGGGCCGCTTCTTTCTGCACGCCGAGAATGCCCCAGAGCAACACGTTGCCCTTGCGGTCGGCCTTTTGCGCGTGAATCACCGTGACATCCGGGCGCACCGACGGCACCGCCGCCAACACTTCACCGGTAAACGGGCAGGTCACGGTCTTGATCAACGGGTTGACCTTGGGCAGGTCGGAACCGGCGTAGGCACGCAGCACCGCGAACGGCAGGCCGGAAGCACCGGCGACGTAGGCATTGGCCAGGTCGGCGTGGCTGTGCTCTTCGATTTCGAGCGGTTGTGGCCATTGCTTCTCGACCGCGTCACGCAGGCGATGCAGGGACCCCACGCCCGGGTTGCCGCCCCAGGAAAAAATCAATTTGCGGGCGCAGCCTGCGCCGATCAACTGGTCGTAGATCAGGTCAGGCGTCATACGCACCAGCGTCAGGTCTTTCTTGCCCTGACGAATGATTTCATGACCCGCTGCGGTAGGGATCAAGTGGGTAAAGCCTTCCAGTGCGACGGTATCGCCGTCGTTCACGAATTGCTTCACCGCGTCGCGCAGCGCAAGAATTTCAGCCATGGGGTTTGGGCTCCCGGTGTTGATCGAAAAAGGCGCTGAGGTCGCGCCGAAGTGCTTGAAGATTAAGCCGGGGACAGGGCCCAAACAATCCGATAATCGACACAGCGTTCGATTATCGAACAGATTGTTGTCTGGCTAATTACTTGGAGAAACACCGCCAATGTGGGAGCCAGCTCCCACACAAGCCAGCTCCCACAAATGAGTGACACTCCTCAGGTGGCGTCGGCATGGCTGACCATGCCCTTGATCACCACCGCCGCCGTGGCCACAGCCGCTGGAATCACCAGTGCAGTCAGCACCTGCTCGAAGTTCCAACCCAGGCCCAGCAAAGTCGCACCCATCCACGCGCCGAGGATCGCGCCGAAGCGGCCGATGCCGAGCATCCACGACACGCCGGTAGCACGGCCCTGGGTCGGGTAGAAGCGCGCTGCGAGCGACGGCATCGCCGATTGCGCGCCGTTGACGCACATGCCGGCCACCAGCACCAGAGTCGCCAGCAAGGTGATATTGCCCAGGCTCTGGCCCACTGCGTAGGCAAACACCCCAGCCAACAGATAGAAAGTGCCGATGACCTTGTGGGGATTGAACCGGTCCATTGCCCAGCCCACACCCACTGCGCTCAACACACCACCAAACTGGAACAAGGCGCCGATAAACGCAGCCTGCTCCATGCTGGCGCCGCTGTCGCGCATCAGGGTCGGTAGCCAACTGGTGAGCAGGTACACAATCACCAGCCCCATGAAGTAAGTCAGCCACAGCAGCAAGGTGCCGGCGCTGTAGGTACCGGAGAAGATCACCGCGAAAACGTTGCGGGCCTTGACGGTTTTTTGCTCGGGCACGCTGAAGCTGGTGGCTTGGCCAACGAGGTTGGGCTCGATGGGTGACAAGGTTTTACGCACCTTCTCAGTGCCGCGATTACGCACCACCAGGTAGCGTGCCGACTCCGGCAGCCACAGCACCAGCACCACCGCGAGGATCAACGGCAGAATGCCGCCGATCATCAACAACGCGTGCCAGCCGAATGCCGGAATCAGCTTGGCCGAGATAAACCCGCCACCGGCCATGCCCAGGTTGAAGCCGCAAAACATGCTGGTGACCAGCAGCGACTTGTGGCGTTCCGGGGTGTATTCGGAGAGCAGCGTGGTGGCATTCGGCATCCCCGCGCCCAGGCCCAGCCCGGTGAGGAAGCGCAGCACCAGCAACTGGTCGACGTTAGCGCTGTAGGCCGAGGCCAGGCTGAAGGCGCCAAACACCAGCACCGCGCCAACCAGTACCACTTTACGGCCGAAGCGGTCCGCCAACGGGCCGGAGCCCAATGCGCCGAACACCATGCCGATCAACGCGGCGCTCATCACCGGGCCCAGGCTGGCACGGTCGATGCCCCAATCCTGGGACAGCGCAGGGGCGATAAAGCCCATGGCGGCGGTGTCGAGGCCATCGAGAAAAACGATCAGGAAACACAGGATCACCACACGCCACTGGTAGCGTGAGAGTGGCTGGGTGTTGATAAAGGACTGCACGTCCAGGTTCGTACCGAGAGAAGGCTGATTCATTATTGTTATTTCCACACCGATGGCGGGCTGACGACCTGCGGCCGTCGTTATTATTGGGCGCTTGCAGAGCGCTGCCGCACATTAATAAGCCTGGGGAAACACCGTCAATTCATCCGGCCGGGATCTGTGCGATCACCGCACACTTAGGCAAACAGCTGGGTGCTCAATTCGCGGCTGGCACTGAGCATGCTCGGCAGAAAACGCTGCTCCAGCTCGCTACGGCTGACGCGGCCGGCGTGGGTACTGACATTGAGCGCGGCCAGCACCTGGCCAGACGCGTCATACACCGGCACGGCGATGGAGCGCAGGCCCTGTTCCAGTTCCTGGTCGACGATGCACCAACCCTGCTGACGTACTTGTTGCAGGCATTCGAACAGCGCTTCGGGGGTGGTCAGGGTGCGACTGGTCTTGGTTTGCAGGTCGGCGTGATCGAGGTAGTCCTTGAGCGACGCGTCATCCAGCGCCGCCAGCAAAATTCGGCCCATGGAGGTGCAATACGCCGGTAAGCGCCCGCCCACCGACAGGTCCACGGAAATCAGGCGCTGAGTCGTGGCGGAACGGGCAATGTAAAGAATGTCATCACCTTCCAGGGTGGCCATGTTGCAGGCTTCGTGGAGCTGCTCGCTCATGCGGTCCAGGTAAGGCTGGGCCGATACCGCCAAGGGTGTGGAGGATAAGTAGGCATGGCCGAGCGTCAGCACTTTGGGCAGCAGCGAATAGGTGCGCCCGTCGGTGGTGGCGTAGCCGAGTTTGATCAAGGTATGCAGGCAACGGCGTACGGCAGCGCGGGGGATTTCCGTGCGGTGGCTGATCTGGGCGATGGTCAGATGACGCTTGCGCTCCTGGAATGCCTGCACTACGGCCAAGCCGCGAGCCAGGGAAGTCATGAAGTCCGGATCGCCGGTAAACGCCTGGATGCGCTTGGCCGGTGAAGCCACGATCGGCGGCGCCACTGACGCGAAGGAGTTGCGCAATTGATCGTTCATTTCAAGGGTCCTTTCTCTTGTTTTCAACCGCTGGAAGGGTTGGCCGCCATTACAAGCCGCGCCGGTCAAGGTGCACAAGTCAGCCGCAACAACATTGGGCGATTATCGGACGATCATTCGATAATCGCAATTTTGCAGGTGACCTGCCCCGGGCGTAGATAAAGTTTGGTCATTCACACGGGTATTTAGAAGAGTGCGGACTTTATGACAGCTTGGTTGCGCAAATACTGACGCCAGCATGTAACAAAACCCTCATGCAGTGTTGACGCTTTTTAACTTCGTGGTGATAGTGTTATTCAAATGCGCCGCTATAATGAAGCCTGTGCAGAGGTCGGCCCGGTAGTCATATCGGGATTGGAGCTCACCAGGCGTTGCGGGTCGCATGCATCGTCGGCCACACGTATCTGCTAAAAGAACTGCCCTTTGGCTTCACTTTCAAAGTTGAACGGTTGCACCGTTGAACTTGAAATAAGCCGAGGACGATTTTCAGGCACGCGCTGCACACTAAATAAACTCAACTCAATTAGGTAACACTGTGACGAAAGACGAACTGCGCGCGGAACTTGAGCGCCAGGAGCAACGTTACAAGGACGTTTACGGCGGGGAAGTCACCACCTACGCCGCCCAGCCTGAGCCGGAACGCAAGCCATGGCGCAAGCGAGCGAGCTTGCTGGATCAGGCATTTGCCCAGGAAATCCAAAAGATTGAACAGGAACTCAAAACCGAAGAGTCATAAGCGCTTCGATTTGAGCTTCCAGGTATTGCTTCCTCCGCTGGCGCATTGCCAGCGGTGGGCAACCTGATTTCGCCAGGCTCCTACTGCCTTGAGCGAAATTTCGTACAAATGTTTCGAACGTGACATTTCGCTTAAAAAATCCGCCTTTCAGGCCCTGTGCGTTGTAAATCAAAGACTTGCCAAAGCCCCGAAAACCCTGGGATGTGCGCCTCTGCGCCATGGTTTTTCAATGAACTTTGTTACCGATGAGCAGCTAATGCATCGATTACCGAGGTTTTCTGGCATAATCGCGCCCCCTTACGACCGGGTCAGAAAACCTTCATGATCGATTTATTCAGCGGACTGGATGCTTGGGTTCTCGTGAGCCTGTTGCTCGCCCTGGCCTTTGTCCTCGCCTTCGAGTTCATCAATGGCTTTCATGACACCGCTAACGCGGTGGCCACAGTCATCTATACCAAAGCCATGCCGCCGCACCTGGCCGTGTTCTTCTCCGGGGTGTTCAACTTCCTCGGCGTGTTGCTCGGGGGTGTGGGTGTCGCCTACGCCATCGTGCACTTGCTGCCGGTGGAGTTGCTGATCAATGTGAACACCGGCCATGGTTTGGCGATGGTCTTCTCCTTGTTGGCCGCCGCGATCACCTGGAACCTGGGCACCTGGTACTTCGGTATCCCGGCTTCCAGCTCCCACACCCTGATCGGCTCGATCCTCGGTGTCGGCCTGGCGAATGCCCTGATCAACGACATCCCGCTGGCTGACGGTGTGAACTGGCAGAAAGCGATCGATATCGGTGCCTCCCTGGTGTTCTCGCCGATGGCCGGTTTCCTGGTCGCAGCCCTGGTGCTGATCGGCCTGAAATGGTGGCGCCCGCTGTCGAAGATGCACAAGACCCCGGACCAGCGCCGCAAACTCGACGACAAGAAGCACCCGCCGTTCTGGAACCGCCTGGTATTGGTGATCTCCGCGATGGCCGTGAGCTTTGTGCACGGTTCCAACGATGGTCAAAAAGGCATCGGTCTGATTATGCTGGTGCTGATCGGCATCGTGCCGGCGCAGTTCGTACTTGACCTGGGCAGCACCACTTACCAGATCGAGCGTACCCGCGACGCGACCTCGCACTTGAGCCAGTTCTACCAGCGCAATCATGAGACCCTCGGCGAGTTCCTCGCCCTGGGTAAAAGCGTGAAGGACGACCTGCCGGGCAAGTTCCAATGCAATCCGCAGCAGACCGAGCCCACCATCAGCGCACTGCTGAGCACATTGAAAGGTGTCTCCGACTACCATTCGCTGACCGCCGAGCACCGCATTGAAGTGCGTCGCTACCTGCTCTGCCTGGACGACACCGCGAAGAAAGTCGGCAAGCTGCCGAACCTGTCCGCCCGTGACAAGGCCGACCTCGACAAGCTGCGCAAAGACCTGACCGCCACTACCGAATACGCCCCGTTCTGGGTGATCCTCGCGGTCGCACTGGCCCTGGGCCTGGGCACCATGGTGGGCTGGAAGCGTGTGGTGCTGACCATCGGTGAGAAGATCGGCAAGCAGGGCATGACCTATGCCCAGGGCATGTCGGCGCAGATCACCACGGCGAGCATGATTGGCCTGGCCAACATTTTCAGCTTGCCGGTTTCCACCACTCACGTGTTGTCTTCGGGTGTGGCCGGGACCATGGTTGCCAACAAAAGCGGCCTGCAGGGCGGGACCGTGAAGACCATTCTGATGGCTTGGGTGTTGACCTTGCCGGCTACCGTGGGCCTGTCGGCCGGGTTGTTCTGGTTGGCTTCCAAGGCGTTGGGTAGCTGATAGGTCGTTGGTTTTGAAGGAGGCGTGATCCGTGAGGGTTGCGCCTTTTTTGCTTTTTGGGGTTTGGGGGCATATCCGTTATTTGGGTGATGGCGGATATAGGTTCCGCCCTTACGGCGGGTCACTTTGGAAAAGAGCCCCAAAGTAACCAAAGGGCTCTTGCCCCAACACTCGGCACCTCGCCTAGGCTCGGTGTGCCCTCACTCCGGCTTGAATCCGTGGGCCGCCGCGATGGGCCATCCTTGGCCCAGCGCGGCTAACCCGGCGTCCTGCCGGGTTACCCACGGATTCAAGCCTGCGTTCGGCCAGCGTGGTTAACGGGGCGCCTCAGATCAAGATCAAAATCTAAAGCACGGCGGCCTGAGAGCCGACCTGAGTGGTTGGATCAAAGCGCTGTTTTTGCTAGAGCAGACCGCGTTCCCCCAGACAAAATGGAGATCCAAATGTGGG
>NZ_MSDF01000056.1 GCF_002022275.1 Pseudomonas fluorescens | reverse complement strand
GCCGTAAGGGCGGAACCCATAGCAGCCATTACCCAGATAACGGATATGTACACCAACCCGATCCCCATCATTGACCATCCCCCAAGCACTGCGTAGCCTTGCACCCTCGAGGTTCTTCGGCCCAGGCCGAAGCTAAGAAGGGAACGCGGTCCAAGCCGCGGCTGCCCCCGCAACTGTAAAGGGTTCAGCTGACTGCCACGCCACTGCCAACTAAGGCGGGAAGGCGCAGCCAGCGTCGGTCGCAAGACCCGTACGCCCCAAGCCAGGAGACCTGCCTCGTCACCGATTTTCCAATTCAACCGGGCGGGGTGATCCGGTGACGAAATCAGCTGCTGCGCGCCGTCGCAGGGCCTGTCGTCCCGTATGCCCGCCCCAAAGGGCATCCGATGAAAACACTGGCCAAACTCCCCGTCACCATCGTTACCGGCTTCCTCGGTTCGGGCAAAACCACCTTGCTGCGCCATATGCTCGACAACGCCCAAGGCCGCCGCATTGCCGTGATCGTCAACGAGTTCGGCGAGCTGGGCATCGACGGTGAAATCCTCAAGCAGTGCTCCATCGGTTGCACCGAAGAAGAAGCCAATGGCCGCGTCTACGAACTAGCTAACGGCTGCCTGTGCTGCACCGTGCAAGAAGAGTTCTTCCCGGTAATGCGCGAATTGGTCGCCCGTCGCGGCGATCTCGACCATATCCTCATCGAAACCTCGGGCCTGGCCCTGCCAAAGCCGTTGGTGCAAGCCTTCCAGTGGCCAGAAATCCGCAGCGCCTGCACCGTTGACGCGGTGATCACCGTGGTCGACAGCCCAGCCGTGGCCGCCGGCACCTTCGCCGCCTTCCCGGACCAAGTCGACGCCCAGCGCAAACTCGACCCGAACCTGGACCACGAATCGCCGCTGCACGAATTGTTCGCCGACCAACTGGCCAGCGCCGACCTGGTGATCCTCAACAAGTCCGACCTGATCAGCCCTGAAGACCTGGCCCGCGTGCGCCTGGAAGTCGCTGAAGAGTTGCCGCCAGCGGTGAAAGTCATCGAAGCCAGCAGCGGTCGTGTGCCGTTGGACGTGCTGATCGGCCTGGGCGCCGGCTCCGAAGAACACATCGACGGCCGCCACAGCCATCACGATCATCACCACGAAGGTGAGGACGATCACGATCACGATGCCTTTGATTCGATTTCCATCGACTTGCCGCAAGCCGACGAAGCGCTGCTGCTCGACGCCCTGACCCAACTGGTGGTGCAGCACGGCATCCTGCGCGTCAAAGGCTTCGCGGCGATCCCGAACAAACCGATGCGTCTGCTGATTCAGGGCGTGGGCACGCGTTTCGACAAGCACTTCGACCGCGCCTGGGGCGCTGACGAAGCGCGCATCACGCGGCTGGTGCTGATCGGCCAGGAGCTCGACGCGGTGGGCCTCGAAGCGCAATTGCGCGCTGCCCTCAGCGTTTAACCCATGCACCTGCTCAGGACTCAGCCCGGTGGTTTCGTCGCGGACGACAATATTGCCGACCTTGGCCAAACCCCCGCCGAACTGGTGATCCTGTGCAGCGGTGATTCCAGCCTGGCGCTGCTGGCCGAAGCGGCCCAGCAGTTGCCGGACGACTACCCCAGCCTGCGCCTGGCCAACCCGATGCAGGTGCAGAACCATGCTTCGGTCGACCTGTATGTCGATGAGGTGTTGCGCCACGCCAAGGTCATCCTGATTTCACTGCACGGCGGCATTGGTTATTGGCGCTATGGCATTGAGCGTCTGGTGGAACTGGCCGAGCGCGGTGTGCAGCTGATTCTGGTCCCGGGGGATGATCGCCCGGACCCGGAACTCAGCAGCCTGAGTACCGTGGGCGTGGAGGCGCGCGACCGTCTGTGGCACTTCCTGCGCCAGGGCGGAATGGGCAATGCGCTGGATTTTTATCGCTGCCTGGCCAGTGGTTACCTGGGCCGCGACTACGCCTGGGAAGAGCCGCAAAGCCTGCCGCGCACCGCGATTTATCACCCGCACAAGGCCAACGCTCGCCTCAACGACTGGCAAGCGGACTGGAACCCTGCGTTCCCGGTCGCCGCCGTGCTGTTTTATCGCTCGCATTTGCAGGCGGCCAATACCGGTTTTATCGACGTGTTCTGCCAGCGTCTGCAGGCGGCGGGACTTAACCCGTTGCCGGTTGCGCTGGCCAGTTTGAAAGAGCCCGGTTGCCTCACGGTGGTCGAGGACCTGTTGGATGATGTGCAGGCGGCGGTGATTCTGAACACCACCGGCTTCGCCCAATCCAGCCCCGAAGCGCCGCATTTGCGACCGTTTCGCCGTGACATTCCGGTGATCCAGGCGATTTGCGCCCAAGACAACGAGCCCGGCTGGCAGGCCAGCGAACAAGGCCTTGGCCCGCGCGATCTCGCCATGCATATCGCTTTGCCAGAGCTCGACGGGCGCATCATCAGCCGCCCGATCAGCTTCAAGGATCTGGCGTGGCGCAGTGAGCGCAGCCAGTCGGATGTGGTGTGCTACCGCGCCGCGCCCGAGCGCATGGATTTTGTCGCCGAACTGGCGCGGCGTTGGGTCGAACTGGCGCGGGTGCCGAATGCCGACAAACGCATCGCACTGATTCTCGCCAACTACCCGACCCGCGACGGCCGCATCGGCAACGGTGTGGGTCTGGATACGCCAGCGGCGGCGCTGAATATCCTGCGTGCGCTGCAAGCGCAAGGCTATCCGGTACCAAGTGAATTGCCGGCGAGCGGCACTGCGCTGATCCACGATTTGCTCGGCGGTGTGACCAACGATCCGGACAGCCTCGACCTGCGCCCGTGCCATCAAAGCCTTGGCCTGGATGACTACGAGGCGATGTTCAATCGCTTGCCTGAATCCAACCGCCAGGCGGTGATTGCGCGCTGGGGCGCACCGCATAACGACCCGATGTATCGCGACGGCCGCCTGATGATTGCGGGCTTGCGCCTGGGCCTGACATTTGTCGGTATCCAGCCGGCACGCGGTTATCAGGTGGACGCCAGTGCGGTCTACCACGACCCGGACCTGGTGCCGCCTCATGGCTACCTGGCGTTTTATTTCTGGTTGCGCCACACCTATGGCGCCCATGGCGTGATCCACGTGGGCAAGCACGGCAACCTTGAGTGGTTGCCGGGCAAGGGCGTGGGCCTGTCGGAACATTGCTGGCCTGACGCATTGCTCGGGCCGCTGCCGAATATTTACCCGTTTATCGTCAATGATCCGGGCGAGGGCGCCCAGGCCAAGCGGCGTACACAAGCGGTGATCATCGACCACCTGATGCCGCCGCTGACCCGCGCTGAAACCTACGGCCCGCTGCGAAATCTGGAGTTGTTGGCGGACGAGTATTACGAAGCGCAATTGCTCGACCCGCGGCGTGCCCTTGAGCTGCAAAAAGACATTCTCAAGCTGGTGCGCGAAACCCGCATCGACACAGAGCTGGAAATGGACGGCGACGCCGATGCTGCCGTCTGGCTGCCGCGCCTCGACACGTATTTGTGCGATTTGAAGGAATCGCAGATCCGCGACGGGCTGCATATTTTCGGCGAGTCGCCCGAAGGCCGTTTGCGTATCGACACCTTGCTCGCCTTGCTGCGCATCCCCCGTGGCGATGGCCGCGGCCCGCAATCGAGCTTGCTGCGCGTGTTGGCCAAGGCATTCCAGTTGGGCTTTGATCCGCTGGACTGCGCCCTCGCCGAGCCCTGGACCGGGCGTCGTCCCGAGGTACTGCAACAGATTGACGCGCAGTTATGGCGCACTGCCGGTGACACTCGCGAACGCCTGGAACTGTACGCCGCGCGTTTGATCGAGCAGGCACTCGAAGGGCCGCTGGAACAGCTGGAAGAACCCGGCTGGGAAGATGTAAAGGCGGTGATCGAAAGCCTGCGCATCGTCGTCGCGCCGCGTCTGGACGCCTGCGGCCCGGCGGAAATGTGCGGTTTGCTCGACGCGCTGAGCGGGCGTTTTGTGCCGGCCGGGCCGAGCGGCGCGCCAAGTCGCGGTCGCCTGGATGTGCTGCCCACCGGGCGCAACTTCTTTACGGTGGATGTGCGCAACCTACCCACCACCACGGCCTGGCGGATTGGTTTCCAGTCGGCCAACCTGATTCTTGAGCGGCATTTGCAGGACCACGGTGACCACCTGCGCCAACTCGGCTTGTCGGTGTGGGGCACTGCAACCATGCGTACCGGCGGCGACGATATCGCTCAGGCCATGGCTTTGATGGGGGTGCGCCCGGTATGGGCGACGGGCAGCCAGCGGGTGGACGACTTTGAAATCCTGCCGATCAGCTTGCTCGACCGGCCCCGCGTTGACGTGACGCTGCGAGTCTCCGGCTTTTTCCGCGATGCCTTTGCCAACCTGATCCGCCTGTTTGATGCGGCGGTGCAGGCCGTGGCGGCGCTGGATGAGCCGGACGACATGAACCCGCTGGCAGCCAAGGTGCGCAGCGAGCGCGAGGCGTTGCTCGCGTCGGGCCTGGATGAAGACGCCGCGGCGAAACAGGCCGGCTGGCGAATTTTCGGTGCCAAGCCCGGCGCTTATGGCGCGGGCGTGCAGGGCGCAGTCGACGGCCGCCTGTGGCAGAGCCGCGAGGATTTGGCTGAGGTTTATCTGAACTGGGGCGGCTACGCGTATGGCGGCTCCGATGAGGGCACCGCCGCCCGCGAGCAATTTGCCAGGCGCCTGAGCCAGGTGCAGGCGGTGTTGCAGAACCAGGACAACCGCGAGCATGACTTGCTCGACTCCAATGACTACTACCAATTCCAGGGCGGCATGCTTGCTGCCGTGGAAACCCTGAGCGGCGACAAGGCCGCCAGCTATCATGGCGACCATAGCCAGCCGGACTTGCCGAAAATCCGCACCTTGAAGGAAGAGCTGAACCGGGTGATCCGTTCCCGCGCCGCCAACCCGAAGTGGATCGAAGGCGTGAAACGCCATGGCTATAAAGGGGCGTTCGAGATGGCGGCGACCGTGGATAACCTGTTCGCCTTCGACGCCACCACCGCGTTGATCGACGATCACCAATACGCCTTGCTCGCCGACGCCTACTTGCTCGACCCTGACACCCGGGCCTTTGTGCAGCAGCACAACCCCGATGCCTTGCGTGACATGACCGAACGCATGCTCGAAGCCCAGCAGCGCGGCATGTGGCAGGAACCGGGGGCTTATAAAGAAGCGCTGGAAAACCTGTTGCTGGATATAGAAGAAGACAGCTAATGCGAATCGGCTGTTGTGGCAAGCGGGCCTGTTGTGGCGAGCGGGCTTGCCCCGCGTTGGGCTGCGAAGCGGCCCCAAAACCGGACCAGCGTGACCGCTTGTTAAACCGCGGTGGCTGGATTGGGAGCGCTTCGCACTCCAACGCGGGGCAAGCCCGCTCGCCACAACAAGCCCGCTCGCCGCAGGGGATTGCCTGTGTTGCAAAAATTTAACGAGAACGTACATGACTGATATCCCCCATTTCCCGCTGTCCGCCGTGGTCGGCGCCGACGCTCTGAAACTGGCGCTGTGCCTGACCGCCATCGACCCGAAGATCGGCGGTGTACTGATTGAAGGCCCGCGCGGCATGGCCAAGTCCACGTTGGCGCGAGGCTTGGCGGATTTGTTGGCGAGCGGCCAGTTCGTCA
>NZ_MSDF01000001.1 GCF_002022275.1 Pseudomonas fluorescens | reverse complement strand
TGCGGCGTCGCGGTCTGATGACGGCGGCGGTGGCGGGGGAGGTGGCGGCTACGCCGTTTCACGCGGCCCAGCGCACCGTGCGCGATAACGGCCTGGAAAAAAACATCACCGTGCGTCTGGCAGATGGCCTGGCGGTGATCGATCCTCGCGATGGCATCACTGCAATCAGCATCTGTGGGATGGGCGGCGAGACCATCCGCGACATTCTCGACGCAGGCAAGGCGCACCTTGGCGGCCACGAACGCCTGATCCTGCAACCCAACGGCGGCGAACAACCGCTGCGCCAATGGCTGATGGACAACGGCTATCGCATCCTCAGTGAAGAATTGCTGCAGGAGAACCGTTTCTATTACGAAATCATCGTCGCCGAGCGTGCCGAACCGGTGACCTACACCGATGAAGAACTGTACTTCGGCCCCCTGCAACTGCAGGCGCGCAGCCCGCAGTTTCTGGCCAAGTGGCAGCGCATGCTGCGCCAGAAGCACAAGACCTTAGCCAGCCTGAAGCAGGCGAAGCAGTCGGTGCCGGAAGACAAGGTAGAGGAAATTGCCAGAGAGGCGCGGTGGATCACGCAGTTACTGGCCTGACCGGGCCGCAGTGAACTCGATCACACAACGCGGGTCGTTACTTTACCCTGGCCCTTGCACCGCCCATGATGGACGGCTCGCACTCATGGAGGAACCTGCGCATGTTCGGCACCCTGATCGACAAACTCTTCAATCGCCCCCTGACCGAAGAGGCTTTCGCCCAGAAAGTCATTAAAGCTGCTCGCGAAGCGGGCTTCAGCGGCCCCCTTGAGTACGCGCCGAAAGAGTTTCGCCTCAACCATGGCGACGGTGGCGGCTACTTCAACCTGCATAACGCATTCCGTGACTACCAGAGCGCCGAAAAGTCGCAAAAACCTGATGTGTTGAACGGTTATGCTTCGACGCTGCTCAATTACAAAAAGGATGCGCCGCAAAGCTTCGAAGAGGTCAGGCTGCTGTTGCGGCCGGTCATTCGCAACCTGGCGATGCTGGAGGAAGTGCGCCTGCATCAGGTGCGTACCGAAGGCTGGGACAAGGCTCACGCTGCTGTCCACCAAGCCCTGGGCAAAGACTGCGTGACCTTGCTGGCGGTGGATTACCCCGAGACCACCGCGACGCTGACGGATGGCCCGAAGGAAAACTGGGGCGTGAGCCTCGACGAGGCGCTGGCGGTGGCGGTCAGCAACCTGCGTGAAACCACCCCGGACGCGTTCGAGGAAATTGTGCCCGGGCTCTACATTGGCTGCTGGAAAGACAGCTATGACACCAGCCGCGTGCTGCTGCCGGATGTGCTCCAGCGCGCGCCCATCAAGGGGCGCCCGGTGTTCATGATCCCGACCCGCGACGTGCTGATGGTCACTGGCGACAAAGATGAAGACGGCATTCGGCATATGGTCGAAGTCAGCTTCAAGGCCATGGAAGCCGGGCGTGTCGTCTCCAGCCAGGTCTATACGTACGAGGGCCAGCGGATTGTGCCATTTGTCACTCACGACGAGGCACTGCTGGCGCGTATGGCAAGTCTTGAACACATGTTGCTCGACGGTAATTACAGCGCGCAAAAGGAGCAGCTCGACACGATTCATGAAGAGCAGAATATCGACGTGTTTGTGGCATCTTACAAAGTGCTCGCGTTCAAGGGTGGCGACGGCAAGCAGTTTTCGCTGAGCAGTTGGACGCAAACCGTGGATACCTTGCTGCCAAAAACAGAGCGCGTAGCGCTGGTCACGCCACAGCCCGATGGCACCGTCCAAACCCGGATTGTTGAATGGGCCGACCTTGAAGCCCTGGCGGGTGATCTGTTGAAGCCGATGGACATTTATCCGCCACGCTACAGGACACTGGGGTTCCCGACGGATGAGCAGTTGAGTCAGTTGACGCCGCTGGTTTAGTACCGTGTGCTAATAGGGCGCAGCAATCATGTCGAGCAGGCAAGAAGCAATCGAGGCCGAAAGAACGCTGGTGGTAGCGTTGGGTTCACCCGAACATTACAGATTTTTCATTCCTGAGTGGGAACCCGTCGATTCGCTGGTGGGCCTGCATTGGTTCCGATGCAGGTTGTGGGAAGGATTTGATGTTGCGTATGAAATCGACGCGCAGCTTAAGCACGTTTATTTCAAATGCTGGGAATTCGTTGAGAGTGTTTCTCCCTAAGCGCCGGGCATTGGCGATGGGTGCTTACATTGAGGTGGCCGTCGAGGCATCTGCAAACCGGCGGCCGGATATGCTCCAATGGCCGCCATCATTTGTTTACCCGGGAACCCCACCATGGCCGACGCCACCGACCAAGCCTTCTACGACCGCGCAGACGCCCATATCGAGCTGTCGAACGAGCAGCTGAAAACCTGTGAAAACCTCGGCGAGGTCAGCGCCTCAATGATGTTCGGTACCACGCGTTTCAACGCCTGGGCCAGCGCACGCAACTTCAAGTCGGGCGCCGAGATGGCCGAGGCGCGGGAGGCGATGTTGAAGTATTTCTGTGATCAGTACCGGATGATGCTGGAGGATAATCTGGACGATCACATCAATAATTTCAGTCAGTACATGTTGGTCAAAACAGAAGGCTGACTGTTTCAGGGGAGGGCGAAGCCCGCCAGCGCTCCCGGGGGTTACAGTACTGGTGCTCTTGACTGAGTGCTTTCGCCCCATTTTCGCGCACGCGATGCCTCTTTTAAACGCGACGACGCCTATTTCCCGGCGCGCCTCCGACGGCCCGTATCTTGCTAGAGCCAAGCTAATCAATGACATGGCATTTTGCCGTTAGTCATTTCAAGGCTTCACCCACCCGTGCACCGAGTGGGTTGTTTTAGGGAGTAGTCGGCCATGCACAGTTTTTTATCACCCGGTATCCGCCTGCTCGGCCGTTTCGGTTTCGCGCGCAAGTTCCAGATCCTGTTTTTTCTGTTCATGCTGCCCCTGGCCGGGAGCCTGTGGATGATCGGCCAGGATTATCGCGACAAACTCGCGGTGATTTCCAGTGAACAGTCCGGCGTGCGCCAACTGCTGGCACTCGACGCGCTGGACGGCCAACTGACCGCGCAACGCAATTCTGCGGCGCGCTGGAAGGCCCTGGACATCTTGCACACGCCAACGCCGGCGGCGCAGGCGGCGATGGACAAGGTCGATGCCGGCAGCCCCGCGATTGCGCAAAGCCTGCAAGCCTTGGGCGACGCCCTCAAAACCCACCATGCCAGTGCCGATACGCTGGCGCGTTTTGAGGCGTTGCAGGCGGCGGTCAAGGGCATGGACAGCCAGTCCTTGCGCACGGTGGGCTGGTGGCCGGACGGTTATGACCGTTTCACTGCTGCCCTGACCGCGATGCAAACCTTGCGCGAACAGATCACTCTGGATACCGGCCTGATCCTTGATCCCTGGCTGGAAACCTACCTGCTGATGCAGATTTCCACCCAACACACGCCGGACCTGATCGAACGCATCGGCCGCACCGCAAGTGTCGGTGAATCGTCCATTGCCTCGGGGCAATTCACCCTGCAAAGCCGTCTGCAGATGCGTGACCTGCGCGGGCGCATCGGTGACGCCCGAGACCAGTTGGTCAAGGCCGCGGCTTCGCTCAAAGCCAAGCAGTACCCGGGGCTTGAGCCGTGGACGGCGCAGTACGACAACAGTCTGCAATTGCTCGACAACGAGCTTAAGTCGCTGGATGAAGGCGTGTTCGGCGGGACCATCAAGCTCGACACTGCAGGTTTTGACCGCAGTATCGACAGCGTTCTCGGCGCCTTGGGCGCATTGCGCAGCCAGTCGCTGCAGTCGCTGGATGAGCGCCTGGGCTACTACCGCGACCGCTCGCTCAAGCAGTTCATCCCGGTGGTGGCGACGTTCAGCCTGTTGGCGCTGGCGGCGCTGTACCTGTTCATCTGCCTGCAAGCTTCTATACGTCGCAGCGCCAGTGGCATCACCACCCTTGCCGAGTCCCTGCGTGACGGCAACCTGTGCGTCGAGGTGGCGGTGGAAGGCCGCGACGAGCTGGCGGCCATCAGCACCGCACTCAACGTTGCGGTGGTGCAATTGCGCACCAGCCTGTTGGGGGTGAATCACGAAACCCAGCAGCTCGGCTCGGCGGTGCTCACCCTTAACGCGCAGTCAGGCAGTACCCTGACCGAGGTTGAAGATCAGCAACAGCAAATCAGCCAGATTGCTGCTGCTGCGACCCAATTGGCCGCCACGTCGATGGGCGTCGCCAAGAGCTGTGAGCAGGCCTCGGACAGCGCCCAGAACACCCGGCGCATCGCGCAAGACAGCAGCCGTGACAGCCAGCGCACCACCGCCAGCATCCAGCAGCTCAACCAGCGCCTGACCGACACCGCCAATGCGTTGGAACAAGTCAGTCAGCAAGGCCAGCAGATTCAGTCGGTGGTCGACACCATTCGCGGCATCGCCGAACAGACCAACCTGCTGGCACTCAACGCCGCCATCGAAGCTGCCCGTGCGGGCGAGCAGGGCCGTGGTTTTGCCGTGGTGGCGGATGAAGTGCGCAGCCTGTCTCAGCGTACCCAAGCCTCGACGGCGCAAATCGCCGGCACGGTAGACAGCCTTCGTTCAACCGTCAGCCAGGCCGTGACCCTGATGGGCGCCGCGTGCGACCAGGCATTGACCGACGCTGAATCCGTCACCGGTCTGGGCACCCGTTTGGGGGAGATCGCCGGCGCGGTGCAACACGTCACCGACACCCTGGCGCAGATTGCGGCAGCCGTGGAAGAACAAGCCGCGACCGCCGATGAAGTCAGCGGCAATATCCAGCAAGTGGACCAGGCCGCCGGCCGCCTGCTCGACGGCGCCCGCGCGGTCAACCAGGCCGCCGACACCTTGAGCAAAGGCAGCCGCGCCCTGAGCGACAACACCGCCCGTTTCCGACTCTCCTAAGTGCCCGCGCTCAAGCCCGCTCGCCACAAAAAGCCGGTTCACCACGGATTTCCATATTCTTGGCACTCCTCCGCCCCCGCGCAGTCTGCTGATATACCCTCAACGCTCATGCAACGGAGCCGCCACCATGATCACCGTCCACCACCTCAACAACTCCCGCTCGCAACGCATTCTGTGGTTGCTCGAAGAGCTCGGCCTGCCTTACGAAATCAAACGCTACCAGCGCGACCCGAAAACCAACCTCGCTCCGCCAGAGCTCAAGGCCATCAACCCCCTGGGCAAATCCCCGGTCATCGAAGACGGCTCCCTCGTGCTGATTGAATCCGCCGCGATCATCGACTACCTGATCCGCCGCCACGGCGAGGGCCGCCTGCAACCTGACCCGGCCACCGCCGCCTACGACACCTACGTGCAATGGCTGCACTTCGCCGAAGGCTCGGCCATGTTGCCGCTGATGCTCAACCTCTACGTCGGCCGCCTGGGCGACGCCGGTGCGCCATTGCAACCGCGTATCCAGTCGGAAGTGGCCAACTACCTCGGCTATTTGAATGACGTGCTGGCGGATACCCCCTATCTGCTGGGCGACGAGTTGAGCGGCGCCGATATTCAGTTGAGCTTCATCGGCGAAGTGGCCGGGGCTCAAGGCAAGTTGCAGGCTTACCCGAATCTGGTGGCGTGGGTGCAGCGCTTCCAGGCGCGCCCGGCATACCGCAAGGCGGTGGAGCAGGGTGGCGAATACGCGTTCGCGAAATAACCCGAGCCAAGTGAAAGGAGACACGCGGTGACGTCTGTCTCCTCTGCACGTGCGAACGACAATGGCCTTTCGCGAGTTTATGCTCTCCCTGCCATTCCCCTTCAGGACGCAACCTGTGGCCACCCCGTATGCTGGACAATCGTCGATAACTCACCGCCTGCGCAAAGCTGTCATCACCGACCTGCCCATGATTTACCGGGGCGAGCGCGACTACATCCAGCGCTGGGAGCCTAGCCACGAAGACGGCTGGCTGCGCCAAACCGAACGGCACCTGGCCAGTTGGGTAGAGCATTTTGACCGCATTGTACTCGCCACCGTCGATGAGCAGTTTGCGGGGTATTGCCTGTGGATGCCGGAGGATGGCCGCGCGCTGCTGTGCACCATTGGAGTTAGCGCGCCGTACCGCTGCAAAGGTATAGGCGCGGCCTTGTTAAAGGCCTACACCGACGACGCCCGGCAAGCAGGGTTCGCGCATCTGACGTTGAGCGTGCGTGAAGACAACCCCGCCAAACGGCTCTATGAAAAAGCCGGGTTCACGCAGACAGCGGTGGACGCCAATGGCTACCTGAGATTTGAATGGGTAACTAGTTACAGACACGCCGCAGATTAAAGGTGGGAGCAGGCAAGCCAGCTCCCACAAGGGGGCGGCGGTGTTTTTGCGGGCAAGCCCACGCTCGTACGGTGATCCCAGGTTAGCCTGCTCCTGACAGGCACAGCGCCGATCAACTGTGGGAGCGGGCTTGCTCGCGAAGAGGGAGTGTCAGCTGATGCATCTGGCGACTGACACACCGCATTCGCGAGCAAGCCCGCTCCCACAGTGGGTCTGCGGTGTTTCAGTGAACGCTTTACGGATTCGCCAGACGCGGTCATCACAGGTCTGCGCACTCGAAACAGGCACACCACAGATTAAAGGTGGGAGCTGCAGTGTTTCAGTGAACGCTTTAAATCATCGCCAAACGCACTCGCCAATCGCCGCCATGCCTGGCATTGCATTCCTCTTCGGAGTCGAAGCGAATACAGCGGTCCATTGTCACGGGGGCAACCTCGGCGTCATGCAGCGCTGCTGCGGTCAACGCGCGCATGCGCTCGCCGGCGCCGCTTGCCAGGGCGTGGTCCTTGCTGGCGCGTGTATCGAACACCCAAGTCACACGCAGGCTTTGGGGGAAACGGGCGTAATCGACCGTGTGAGTCAGCCAGTCAAAGCCCGGAATTTCGGCTTTGGCGGTTTCGCAGGCTTCGGTGAGGGTGCTGACCAAGCGGCGTTCGAGGCGCGCGTGGTCGCGTTTAGTAGACGGCATCAACAGCTCCAGGAGGCGTGAAAGTCAGCAAGTTATCGCTGCTGAAAAGCAATTTTAAGCCCCAGCCCCATAAACAGCGTACCGATGATTTTGCCTTCCCACCGGCGCAGCGTCGAAAGCCCTTTGAACCCCCGGCTCAACGGGCGGATGGCGAGGGCAAGCAGGCTGGTGTACACCGCGCTCAGCCCGGAAAAGATCAAGCCCAGCACCGCAAACTGAACCAGCGACGAGCCTGATTCGGGATGAACGAACTGCGGCAAAAAGGCGAGGAAAAAAATCGCCGTTTTCGGGTTCAGCACCTCTGCACCCACCGCCTGGAAAAACGCCTGACGCGGCGTGACAGCGGGCAACGCCAGCCGCGTGTGTGCGTCGGAGCGCGCAATAAATGCACGGATGCCCAGGTAAATCAGGTAAGCCGCACCGGCCCACTTCACCGCGTTGAACGCCGTCGCCGAGGTCATCAGAATCGCCGACAACCCCAGTGCGGCGCATAAGGTATGAACAAGGTCACCGCACGCCACGCCCAGCCCGGTCGCCACGCCCACCTTGCGGCCGCCCTGAACGGTGCGGGTAAGCACCAGCAACACAGAAGGGCCGGGGATCAGGAATAAACCGATCACCACAGCGATGTAAGTGAGGAGGGCAGCGGATTCAAACATGGCGGGCGATCTCAAGGCAGGGCTTGGCCACAGTAATCCCCAGCACCCGCCCAAATGCAACACACCCGCGCACAGGGTTTAGCCGAGCTTCACATTCATGGTGATGCTCGCGGTAAACACCTTGACCCCGGCCTCATCAAAAATCGCCACCGGCACAAACTTGTCGCCGGCGGTTTCCCAATCAATGCCGCTGCCATCGGCGACCGCGCGGATATTCGACTTGGCCTTGGCCAGGTACTCAACGGTCATGCCCTTGGGAATCCATTTGGCCCCCGCCGGGATCGACACGTCCGTCATCGTCCCGCCCGCCAGCTCGGCGGCGTTGCACAAGGCAATGGCGTGCACGGAGGCCAGGTGGTTAGTGATCTCCTTGCGAAACGGCACGTTGACCACCGCATGCCCGGGGCGCAGCTCGGCAATTTCCGGCGCGATGGTGCTGAAGTAGGGCGCTATTTGGCACGCCATCTGGCTGAACGCAGCAGGACCGACGCTGTTGAACATACTCAGGAACTGGCTCATGAAATCTCCTAAAAATGAATTAACAGAATAATATTCCGTAACGGAACAATATTCTTTTAATTTGAGCGGTGTCAAGCCATGCCTTCTCTGCCAGCCGATGTACCTTTAGACTCCGCACATTTGGCGAGCCCTTTCATGCACGCACCTGATCTGATCGAGCGCACCTTCCCGGGCCGGCGCAGCGAACTCAAGCGCAGCATCCTGCGCCAGGCGCTGGCCTGCTTTAACGAGGTGGGCATCGAAGCCACCAATATCGAGACCATCCGCGCGTTGTGCGAGACCAGCGTGGGCGCGATCTACCATCACTTCGGCAACAAGGAAGGCATCGTCGCCGCGCTGTTCTTTGCCGCCCTTGAGGACCAGAGCGCGCTGCGCGACAGTTATCTGCAAAAGGCTGACAGCGCTCACGACGGCATCGTGGCGCTGGTGCACAGCTATGTGGAATGGGTGACCGAGCAGCCCGACTGGGCACGTTTCGTGTTCCAGAGCCGCTTCGCCGTGGCAAACGGGCCGTTCAAGGACGAACTGCTGGCACGCAACAAACTGCGTAACCAACAGTTGGCCGACTGGATGAGCATGGAGGGCCGCAAGGCGCATTTCAGCCACATTCCGGCCGAACTGCTGCCGTCGTTGATCATCGGCTCGGCGGAAAGCTACTCACGTGCCTGGCTGTCGGCACGGGTGAAGAAAAGCCCGCGTGAGTATGGGCAGGTGCTGGCCGAGGCGGCGTGGCGGTCGATCTGCCTGGAGTGAGAGCGGGCCCCTCAAGCACCGAAGTTAAACGCTATGGAGATGCTCGGCCTCGCCCCTGGAACGATGCCAACAGAATTGCGGCCTGGCCCTCACCCGTCTGGAACTTTCTCAAAGGTAGATTTCAATTTGATAGCTCGCTGCGCAAGCGCGAGCCTTTGGATCGGTCTGCGTCAGGCTATTTCCTGACACCCCATGGAGAGAGACACTCCCCACAAAAAAGGGACGAATCCAACCCAGTTGGATCCGTCCCTTTTTCACTGCAACAAACCGCTTACGGAAGCACCTTGGCAATCGCGTCAAACGCGACCATGTCGTCGATAACCTCACCCCCTGTAGGTTTGGTCTGCGCCTGCCAGGCCACAATCACCACCTGTTTGGTCGGGTTGATGTAAATGTACTGACCAAAAGTACCGGCGGCGGTAAAGGCTTTATCGGCCTTGGAAGCCGCTGTCCAGCCAGGCCACCACATGGAGGCAAATTCACCGTCATCCTCGGTTCTGCCAGTGGTCGCGCTGGCAAAACTCAACCAGCCTTCAGGCAATACTTGGTGCCCACCGGCCTTGCCGCCACTCAACACGAACTGCCCGAAACGCCCGTAATCCTCAAGCGTCGCACTGATTCCGCTGCCGCCCACTTCGTTGCCATTCGCGCCGTCGAGCCACCACTTGGCGTCGGTTTGCATGCCATACGGGCCCCAGATTTTCTCGCTAAGGTATTGCGTCAACGGCTTGCCCACCGCCGAGCTGACCAACTGCCCCAATACCTGCGTCTCACCGGTGCTGTAGTTGGTGCGCGTGCCCGGCGGCGCGGCGGTGGACAGGCTGGCCATGAACTTGAGCATGGAGCCGGACACCTGCTCGCTGCGCAACTTGATCAACTGGCGTTCGTCCGAGGTGGGGTCGGTGTATTTCTCGTTCCACTTGACCCCGGAACGCATGGCCAGGATCTGCCGCACGGTGACCTGGTCATACGCGCTGCCGGCCAGCGAGGGCAAATAGCGGGTCACCTTGTCTTCCAGGCTCTTGATGGACCCATCTTGCAGCGCCGCACCCACCAGGGTCGACGTTACCGACTTGGCCACCGACATCGACATCCACCGCGTCTCGGGCGTGTTGCCCTTCTCATAACGCTCATCGACGATCTTGCCGTCCTTGAGCACCAACAGCCCGGTGACGTGATTGGTCGTCACGTAGTCGTCGAGCGTGTAGTGCTTGCCTTTGAAGTCAAAGGCCACCGGCGCCAAGGGCTGGCTGCTGCGCGGTAGCGGGAAAGGGTGGCCACCCGCCTTGATTGTGCGCACCGGGAACAAGCGGTCGGTGTTGCGGAAAGTGGTGACCGCCAGTTCTTCGCTGAGCCTGCCGTCAAAGATGGTTTGTACGTCGCCAATCGGCTCCTGGGCGTGTGGGTAGGGTTTGCTGGTGTCGGGGTGGGTGGCGCATGCGGACAACGACAGCGCGAGGGTTGAGGCGTACATCAATACGTGAAGAGGGTGGCGCTTGAAGCGCGATGAAGGGCGAGGGTGCACGGGCATAAAAACCTCTTTGATTAATTTTGATCGGTTTTAAACGGCGTGTGCACGTCGGTGGGGCTGACGTGTCGGGAGTCAGGATGCGGCGGGGGGATTTTTTTGGCGCGCGGGATTGGGACGGGTTTTGCGTGGGATTGGGACTTTGGTGGGGAGTTTGGTGAAGTGCTGCTTTCGGCCAGAAGCGGACACTCAATCTCAATAGCTATAAGTTCTATTGCGAACTTTCGCAGTGGACAACTACGTGTCTGAACACGTTCACCTTAAACCACCCCATCTTTGTCCTAATATTAATTTGAAATTTGTCGTGAACAGCAGACAGGCCGTTCTGACAAGCTTGTCATTCCGTGAAGGCCTAATTGGTCACACGCAGAATTGACGATTCACAGCGCTGGGATAGTCGTTTGGCCTTGTGGAAAATATCCGATGGCCTCGGGCCGGTCGTCGATATCTACCCCTCTTGATGCCCTTTTCTGACGAACCATTGGATCGGTATAAAAAATAACGCGTATTTTCTACCAATCCATAGTGGCTATCTGATAATTTCGGGAGATTGGTATAACTTAAAGCTCGAAAACTCACCACTACAAGAAGGAGTAATTCATGAGTGACGCGCAATCACCAAAGCTATTCATTTCATACAGTTGGTCTACACCGGATCATGAAGTGTGGGTGATGGCATTAGCAACTGAACTCAGGGAGTCGGGCGTTGATGTGATACTCGATAAATGGGATCTTAAGGACGGGCACGATTCGATCCAATTTATGGAATCAATGGTCACTGACGAGACTGTCACAAAAGTCATTATGGTTTCGGACAAAATGTACGCTCAGAAAGCCGATGGACGTGCAGGCGGAGTGGGTACGGAGACGCAAATCATATCAGCAAAAGTTTATGAGAAGGCTAAGCAAGATAAGTTTGTAGCCGTAGTCGCTGAAAAAGAGGACGGTAGAGCTTGTTTGCCAACGTTCTATGGAAAGCGCAAATATATAGACTTAAGCGAAGCTGAAGAGTACGCAAAAAACTTTGAAATGCTGCTTAGATGGATCTTTGATAAGCCGCTACATGTCAAGCCAGAAATCGGCGCGCTTCCAGCGTTTTTGTCAGAATCAACCGCTATAAACTTAGGAGCAGGTGCCACTTATCGGCGAGCACTGGACGCAGTAAAGCAAGGCAAACCGTTTGCCGCCGGCGCTGTTGACGAATACTTTCGCGCGGTCTCAGAAGGATTTGAAAAAATTAGGATTCAGGAAGAAAACGAAAAAGAGTTTGATGAGCAGCTTGTTGAAAATATTGAAGCCTTTATTCCTTATCGTAATGAAATAGTTTCCTTGGTTGTTGCGATTGCACAATACAATTCGCTACCCAATGTGGATCAAAAAATTCATCGATTCTTGGAGTCGTTGTTGCCATATGTTGATAGGCCTGCACACATTACCCAATACAGAGAAAGTGACTTCGATAATTTTAAATTTTTAATTAATGAAATATTTTTATATGTCGTTGCGGTTTTTTTGAAGTACGAAAGATTTGAATCGTTACAAATGTTGCTCTCTACGCCTTACTATATCCATGAAAGAAGTAGGAGTGGGCAAACAGGGGCGGTTGGATATCAGGCGTTTTACAAGTACTCCCGGACCCTAGATTATCGTAGCCAACGTTTAGGTCTCGGCCGGCTATCACTTGCAGCAGACCTGCTGAAGGACCGTTCACAGTCATCGGGCCTCGATTTCAATCAGCTTATGCAGGCTGACCTGGTGCTTTTTTTGAGGGGGGCCCAAGATGGTGAGCGTTGGTTCCCTAATACATTGCTATACGCAAACAGGTCGTATGGTCCATTCGAAATATTCGCACGATCGATGTCGCAGAAATATTTTGAGTCTGTCAAAACTCTATTAGGAGTTGCGGATAAGCGAGAGCTCGGTGTATTGCTGCTGAACTTTAAGGGCCCCCAATCGCAGTTGCCTCGTTGGCAGTACGATACGTTCAATCCTGAGGTACTGGTGGGCTACGATCTGCTCGGCACTCGCCCATAGATAACGCTTGTCGTGAGCTTTAGCACGCAAATGAGTGTGCAGGCAGTTAAGTAGGAATGAAAGTCCGCTTTTGGCCGATTTCTGCCTCTCGTGAAGGGCTTAAATCCGCCAAAAGCGGCCGTTCAGAAGCGGCGCGCTCGTCTCTACTATCAGAACGCTGTTAAAAAAAGCCTTTCCACCTCACAAATCTGAGTTGAAAATAAGAAAATATCTGCTTACGGTACGATTAGAGGCGTCGGCCCTTTGCCTATCCAAGCTTTCAATTCCTCAAACTCTGTCAAGTTTAGATCTGGAAATAGTGATTTGTTGACGCCAATTGTGGTTTCTTGAACCGTATGCCCAGGGAATGCTGTGCTCTTATGATTGAGAATAGCTATCTCTTTAGCGAACTCTTCAAGCCCTGAGTCCAAAGTTTTAAAGAATATTCTGGCGTTAGGATTTGCTATGTTAAGCCAACGCTTCAAGCCTGCCATTCTTGAAATTGTCATTAGGTCCGCAATAGCATTATATGCCCTTTTTTCTGTAGTGACCTGGTCACTTGAAGGCGGTTTAGGTTTTAAAACGTCAGCCGCATTGGAATTACCATAAAGACTTGCAATTCCGCAAAGAGTTATTATGTTGCCTCTCTCAACTTGAGACCGATCGGCAACTTCTCCAATTTTTTCCAAAATCGGAGCTCTCTCTCTCTTTTTTAACTTTTGATAGAGGTTCTCCTGCATGAATTGAACTAACGGCGCGTACCTCTTAAAGTCGCGAGGTTGCTGGTCAGAAGCTGCTGATGCGCTAAGAAGCGTTTCATGCTGAAAGAAGTCAGTATCGATTTTAGCATTTTTGAAAAAATCGGGAAGATATTCGATTTCTTTTTTTATACCGTCGAATGCCTCAGATGTTGTTTGTGGAGACCCTTTATTTCCTTCAATCATCGCAAAAAGCAAACTTATAGTTACTCCCTTTCGGTCTAGAGATTTGATCCGTGCAATTCTTTCCGGCTTCACATCTCTAAAGTTATCCTTAATCTTTCCGATAATATTTCTGTCGATCATATAAATAGTATTACTCATATAGTTGCCCTTTTTGCCTGTGAAATCCCCAAACTTTCTAATTGCTACGATTCTAAATTTTTCGCAGGTTTTTTACTTGTCCGGTGAGGATGAGGAATGTAAGCAGTCATCACGATTGATAGTTTACGACCCGATACTATATTGTGCTCGTCTGCGCCGGTATTTTGGGAGCATTTCATCGGTGAGGGCGTGGCGCCGAATTGTGTTTTAGACTGGCGACAGCCCGCCCCGACCCTGCATAAGCTATTGAAAATATTGCGAACTTTATTTTTTATCGGTTATGGCATTAATAGGCCGAATCTGGAATTTCTTTGTATAGCGGGGAGATTTGAAAAAGCGCCCAACTCTGACTGCCGACTCTATGAGTTGATCCATCGCTTCCTCAAGACCTTCATTCTTATAAGCAATTGAATCCTGATTAGAATAAATTCCGATATCATCACTTATGGTCTTGCATGCCACGAATGGATGAGCGATTTCTTCTAAATAATTAAAGAAAGCATCTTTTGCAATCACCAGGCCATACCGGCGCCAGGCATATTTTCGCCCCCAGTAGTAACCATCTGAGGCCTTATGTTTTACACGTTCGTCATTCTTGCCCTGATTCTCAGCGAGCTTATCGAGAGAGAACTGTTTGGCAGCTGAGTAGCTGAGGTATTTATTGACTGTATCTGCTTTGCCCAAGGAGGAGGGCTCTATAATTCGTCTACCATCAGCATCTTGGATGTATCCAATGTTATAACGATCACCATCTACTAACTCTATTGCGCTACTGTTTGTCTCAAATTGATAAAGGGTCTCAGTAGTCGAAGGTTTGAACTGATGAAGGAATTTTCCGCTTGGGAGTGCCGTGACGGTATAGTCCCTGACTATCAGGTCGTGAATGGTGTACAGATTTCTTGACTTCATGTGGGATTTCCATTTCCTATGTGTGCAGGTGGGGACATTACCCGTTTTTTTGGCAGATTGCCATCACGCCAACCCAAGGGTCAGAGGGTAGAGATATCGCGGGTGCGGCTGCATGCTGTAAACCGCACACACGAGGAGCAGGAGCACTTGGATGGGCAGATATTCGAAGATGCTGTCTGAACGCGGCCAGCACACCAAGATCGTCAGCGGCTATTGCGTGATATGTGGAAAACACGGGGTTCTCTCAAAAGATCACGTTCCCCCACGGGGAAGCATCACTGTTACAAAAGTGGAGCAGTTTCATTTAACTGAAATCTTCGGTTTAGACCGTGATCCCGTACAGGGTATTCCGTCGATGAATGGAAGCAAGTTCAGGACTATCTGTCGCGAATGCAATATGACGGCTTTGGGAGCGAACGATGGTGAAATCGCCGATGTGTGCAGGTCACTGACGCGAAAAATCAATCATTTCTTCACTGCTGCCAATAGCCCAGTTTCCCGTGTCCACACACCTGTTAACGCCGTGAGATACTGTCGTGCAATGATCGGCCATATACTCGCTGCCACCTCTGTGACTGAGTGTAGAAATCCACCACAAGAAACACCGTACTTCACGACCATGCAACAGTTTGTGCTCGGTGATGACTATGCTCTGGCATGCGACCCATGACATCTACTACTAGTTCTTCCCTTATAGGTACCACCAAAGCATTAAACTTTTCACCATGCGAAATGACGGTAATCAATGCTGTATGAGCATTCTTTCATTTTTCCCCTTGGCATTTCTTTTAACCAAGAAGGGAAAAGGCATTTTCCCAGCTGGAGCAGAAAAACTTGAGCTGTCGGATGAGTCATTACTTGTCAGCCTATCTGCACTGAATGTTGATTTTTCCAGCTTCCCAGCAATAGGTTTAGGTGGGGATCAAATGATTGCCCTGGCCAGCCATCTTTCTATTATTAGTTATCCAATTTCTTGGGTGCTGGCGTGGCAGCTGATTTAACGCTTATGTGAAAGATGATCTTATAATTATATTTTTCGCCATCTTACGGAGTGTTGTCGTAAGGTATAAGTCACTTAGAGCGTTTGCTCTCCATTTAAGTATCAGCGTTGCTTAATCGCCCTTGACTGATAAGTGTTGAATGACTGCTATTGGCCGATAGCGGTCACTCGTGAGCCCCAGCAATCGGCCAAAAGCTGCCGATATGATTAGACTACACCGAAGTCATGTCCGAGGTTATTTACATGCTGTTTGAGTGTCGAAGGTGCGGTCAAGGCTATGCTCGAGCAATGGGGGATCGATTTACAAATATTTCGATGTGAGTGTGCGAAAAATGTGAAGCAACGTGGATGAGCCAGGCAGAGGTGAATGCTGGTAATTTTGAAGATTATGGAACGTTAATGGCCGGCATTGGGCGCAGTTGTTTATGGTCTGAATTGGAGCCACAGTGAAAAGTTAGTCAGGGCGTACTTTCTGTCAAATGCCCGCTTTGGGTCGATTGCTGCGTTTCGTTACAGGCTTTGATAGGCCAAAACCAGCCCCTTTCCACCCAAACAGGTCTACCATGCCATCCCCGGCAATGGTTCTACGCACCACCGCCCTCCCTTGTTCAAGGTACCGCCCATGTCCATCGACCAAATCTCCCTCCCTAAAGGCGTAGGCCCTCACGCCACAAAACTCCTCGACGCCATCACCGGCGCTTCCACCCACGAAGAACTCAACCGCGCTGGCGGCAAGGCGGAAGGGTTCGTTTTGGGTCTGGAAGCCTCCAAGGCCATCAAAAGCCAAATCGCCGAGTCGCTGTATGTGGCTTACGATGACGCGGCGAGTAATCGGGCAGGTGAGTTGAAGGGCTGATTATCACGCAGGAGCAGGACAGTGCGCGCGCGGCTGGTTAGACTGGGCGCCTTTTTATTTCTCAGGATGAGGTTTTCATGTTCAAGGCTGCTCTCGCGTCACTGCTGCTGACGTGTTCCTTCGGCGCGCTGGCGGATACGACGGTTGACGTCTCGAAGATCTACGGCAACATCAAGTTCGTCACCAGTTTCCCGGACTATAAGGTCAAGGTGGTGGACAGCTTTCCCGACCTCAAGGTAAAGCAGGTCAGCAGCTTTCCCGACTCGGCCGGCAAATGGAAAACGGTCGAAAGCTTCCCGGACTACAAGATCCAGATTGTCGAATCCTTTCCCGACTTCACCATCAAGTACGTTGATTCCTTCCCCGGTGTTGACTGACGGCAGCGCCGTTTCTGGCGCTGCCTGTCACGCAAGCATCCTTAGCCAGGGCAGGGTGCTTCGCGGTCGAGGAGTTTGGCCGTGAGGAGCACGCCCAGTTCGCTCAGTTGGTGAATGGCGAGCGCGATGTCGCGGTGTTTGCCGCTCAGGTCTTCGGACAGGTCGAGCAGCAGGGTGCTGACCGAGGTGAAGGTTTCGTAGCTGTTGGTGATCAGGGTTTCGGTGCTGGCGTCCCGGATGACGCAGAAGAGGGTGCCTGGATCTGGGGTGACGTTATTCATACAGATATCCTGGAGTGGGCCGCCACCTCGCCGCTACTAAACGGAATGGGTGGCAGCTGTGCGCAGGTTAGTAGACCGGTGGATACCTAAGCCGGCGCGCCCGAGGACGCCCTACGCACAGCCACCATCAAGCACAGACGCAATGTCTGATTGATGAAACTCATGCACTTATAGATACCCGACTCAGGCTACTAAACCCGATCACTGAACAATTCAGCGACCGGGCAACCTTAGAGACGGCCACCCCCGCGCACAAGCCGGCGGATTCTGACGTACGCGTAGGCAAAGGAGCAAGGTAACGACGCTTTGTTGCGCACTTCCCGGCAAGTTCCTACAGGCAATGTCCTCCCCCTGTAAGAAAACTTCCTGGCCTTCACAAAACCCTCCCTCGCCTTGTTATAAAGTTGGCCCCTGGATCTGCCCCGATCACCAAGGACCCACCATGACATTGACCGTCAACACCCTGCTCGAACTGGCCATGGCCAACCCTATCAACGCCGAAATCACTGCGCGCCTGCCGGCCCTCGGCGTGGAGCAGTGCATGCTCACGGCGGGCTGTCTGTTTCAGGCGGTGTGGAATCATCAGGCGAATTTGCCTGCCGATCAGGGCGTGAAGGACTACGACGTTTTTTACTTTGATACGGACCTTTCCTACGAGGCTGAGGACAAGGTCATTCGCGCGGCCGAAGTGCTGTTTGAGGACTTGGGCGTGAACGTTGAAGTGAAGAATCAGGCGCGGGTTCATCTTTGGTACGGCCAGCGGTTTGGTCGGCCTTATCCGCAGTTGCACTCGGCTAAACAGGGGGTTGATCGCTACCTGGTTGCCGGGACGTGTATCGGGTTGGAGATTGAAACGGGCGAGGTGTATGCGCCCTATGGGTTGGAGGACGTGGCGCAGGGTATTTTGCGGATTAATCCACTGCACCCTGAGCGGGAATTGTTTGCTGCCAAGGCCAGCAGTTATCAAGCGCGCTGGCCGTGGCTCAGGATTCTGACGCCTGAGGAGGTTTAGCGATGCAGGCGTTGTGGTTTGGCAGTGGACGCGCGGTGATCCCTTCGCAGCCTCGCTGAAGCTCGACAGCTCCCACAGGAGTTCGGCGATGCCCGGAAAAACGTTATCGCCAAGCCGAACACCCTCTACCAAGCGACGAAGATCCACTGTGGGAGCTGGCTTGCCTGCGAAGACGGCGGCACTGCCAATCAAGAAGTCGCCTGACCCACCGCTTTCGCAGCCTCGCTGAAGCTCGACAGCTCCCACAGGAGTTCGGCGATGCCCGGAAAAACGTTATCGCCAAGCCGAACACCCTCTACCAAGCGACGAAGATCCAATGTGGGAGCTGGCTTGCCTGCGAAGACGGCGGCCCTGCCAATCAGAAGTCGCCTGACCCACCAATTTCGCAGCCTCTCTGAAGCTCGACAGCGCCCACAGCGGATCGCAGTGAACTTTTACCTGCGTGTTGGGCGTCCAAGTTTGAAATGATCAGTCGAGGACAGACGATGACCTTCTTTATCTTCCTGCTAGCCTGCGCCGCCGCCGCGAGTACCGGCATTCTCTTCAAGCCGGGTGCGTGGTACGAGGCTCTGGTAAAACCGGGTTTTACGCCGCCCAACTGGTTGTTCCCGGTGGCGTGGACGATCATCTACCTGCTGCTCGCCTGGGCCGGTTACCGGTTGAGCCTGATACCGGGCAGCCAGGTCGTGCTGGCGCTGTGGGCGGCGCAGATTGCGCTGAACACGCTGTGGACGCCGGTGTTCTTCGGCGCACATCGCATCCTTGCAGGGATGGTGGTGATCACACTGCTCTGGGCGACCGTGGCGACCATGGTGGTGCTCGCCGTGCGCCTGGATTTGATCACCGGCTTGATCCTGTTTCCGTACCTGGTGTGGCTGAGTGTGGCGGCGGCGTTGAATTTCTCGATTTTGCGCAATAACCGCTGATGGCCCATAAACCCTGGCCTGCCAGCGAGCCCGAGCTGGCGCAGATGCGCGCATTCAATAAGAAGCTCGCCTGGATGCCGCGTTTTAAAATCCGCAACCGCGTCACGCCGCGTTTGATTCAAGCGTTGCTGCGCGTGAGTCAAAAAGTCAGGAAGCAACATCCAGCACAAACCCGGCTGATCAGCGTGGGCGGCGTGCAAGTGCACGTGCGCATTCTTCGGCCGGAGGGCAAACCCAAGGGCGTTGTGCTGGATATCCACGGCGGCGGCTGGGTGATTGGCAATGCGCAAATGGATGATGACCTGAACCTGGGCATGGTGCGGGCCTGCGACGTGGTTGTGGTGTCGGTAGATTACCGACTGGCGGTTGATACGCCGGTCGAGGGGTTGATGGAAGACTGTTTGGCGGCTGCGCGTTGGCTGCTGAGTGAGCCCGAGTTTGCGGATTTACCGGTGATTATCGTGGGTGAATCGGCGGGCGGGCATCTGGCAGCGGCGACGTTGCTGGCGCTGAAGCAATGGCCCGAATTGCTCGCGCGGGTGAGCGCGGCGGTGTTGTATTACGGCGTTTACGATTTGACCGGCACGCCGAGCGTGCGCGCGGCGGGGCCGGAGACCTTGCTGCTGGACGGGCCGGGGATGGTTGAAGCGCTGCGCATGCTCACGCCGGGTTTGAGTGATGAAGCGCGTCGGCAGGCGCCGTTGTCACCGTTGTACGGCGACTTTACGGGGTTGCCACCGGCGCTGATGTTTGTTGGGGAGTTGGATCCGTTGAAGGATGACACGCTGCTGGTGGCTGAGCGGTGGCCGTCGGCGCAGGCGCATTTACTGCCGGAGGCTGCTCATGGGTTTATTCATTTTCCGGTGGCGATGGGCGCGGGGGTGTTGCGGTATAGCCGAGCGTGGATCACGCAGCAGATCAATGCTTTCTATGCGGGAGGGAAGTCCTCGTAGGATTTTGGGAGGTAGCCCCAGATTCTCAATACATCAGCGCGGACCTCAAACTCAAATCCAATCTGTGCGACGACCCCGGATATCTCTTCCGTGTGGTCAATGAATGTTTGTGGCAGCAGCGCCCCCTTTGAGGGGGCCGCTTGCCATAACCCGATATCGAACCATTCTACATACGCAAATGGAAACGGCAGGTGGTAAAACCATTCAACGTCCCAGTCTGAAATGTGGCCGGTGATGGATTTGGATCGATAAGATGGATGCCAACCCGAACGCTGGCGGAAGTAATCGATCAGTTCATTCCACTTGGTGTTGTTCGCGGCGCTTGCCAGATTTTGTTTCGATACTACTGCCTTGATTTTTTTTCGGTTTGTATCGTTCTGCCGGGCATCGGCGCGTGGTAACTCACTCATCTTCCAACCTTTCCAGTCTTCTATGTTTGAGCGGTATTCCCCGCTACGTTAGCCATGAAATCAAGCCAGATTATCTGAGCGTAATCTGCGATCTTCCTGTTTTTTCGTAGGAAGGCTCGATGAGAGTGACGTGCTCCGCACCTGTTGTTCCAGCGGCGTCATGCGTTTAAGTTTCACCGCAAGAACCGGATAGTCACCGATGCCGAGGTTGCTGCCTGATAGGCACTCACCTCAAGAGGCATTCCTCATGAATTTTCGCATTACCGGCCTCGCCCCGGATTCCTTCCGCCCACTGTTTGGTTTGCCCGATGCTGAACTCGCCGCGCGTGGCATCAGGCGTTATCGCGTCGACTGTAAGCCAGGCTTTCCTGATCGTATAGAAATGAAAGACGCCGAGGTGGGCGAGAGTGTTTTGCTGCTCAACCATGTATGCCAGCCTGCCGACTCGCCGTACCGCGCGTCCCACGCAATTTTCGTTCGGGAAGGGGCGACGCGGGCCTATGATTCGATAAATGAGGTACCGGAGGTGATGCGCGTGCGGTTGCTGTCGCTACGAGCGTTTTCGCAGGAGGGCATGATGTTGGACGCGGAGGTGGTGGAGGGGCGCGTGATAGAGCCGGTGATCGAGCGGATGCTGGCTGATCCTGAGGTCAGTTACATTCATGTGCACAATGCGAAGCCAGGGTGTTATTCGGGGCGCGTGGATCGGGCTTAAGAGGTGTTGAACTTAAAAGCTGATCACTGAGTCAGGTTAATCAGTTGTTCCACTTCCATCACAAGGACCTCACCATGCGCGAATTCACCCTGCACTACCTGTTCAACGGCGAGCCCCGCACCCATGTGTTTGAACTCAAACAGCCCGAATTGCCCGTGCATGAGGCCGCGATGCATTTGTTGGCGTTGCACATGGGCGATGCGGAGAACAGCCTGGTCATGCCGACGGCGGATGCCACACCGCAAGAGATTGTGGAGCAGGCGGAGTTGGTAGGGATCAGTGAGATCAGGGTTGCATGAGTCAGAGACCTGTCATTCGGGCGGTCACGGCGGCTGATATTCCGCAGGTGTTGACCTTTGTCTTGCGGGCCCGTGCCGAGCTGTTTCCGAAGCTCAGCGCGGTTGACCTGCCGGATGATCTGGCGCGGTTCGAAGCCATTTATCTTGAGGGGCAGGGCCGATTTTTGGTTGCTTGTGCTGAGGGCCAAATAGTCGCGGCCATCGGCTACTTGCCTTATGACGAGCGCTTTCCCCAACTTGATTACCTCGGTCGCAAGACGGTGGAAGTGGTGCGGTTGTTTGTTCTTCCGGCATTTCGTCGTTCGGGTTTGGCGGCTGAGTTGTATCGCTCGCTGGAGGCGATGGCGCAGGCGGACCGGGTTGAGGTGATGTATTTGCACACCCACCCCTTTCTGCCCGGGGCGATTGATTTCTGGGTTCGGCAGGGGTTCGAAATCACCGACATCGAAGCTGATCCGGTGTGGCAGACGACGCATATGCAGCGGTTCCTATAGCGCCGTGAACCACCGCAAACCCTTGTGGGAGCTGGCTTGCCTGCAATGGCGGTGGGTCAGGCGATATCTTTATTGGCCCTGCCGCCGCCATCGCAGGCAAGCCAGCTCCCACACTGAATTGCATTTAATCGGTCAGTTGGGGCGCAGCCGCAGTATCTGCGCACCATCGAACGGGTCTGTCAGGTAGTGGGCCTGTACGCCGAAGGTGTCTTGCAACCGCGTTGGTGTCAGCACTTCCAGCGGTTTACCCAGTGCCACCAATCGCCCTCGATCCAGCACGGCCAACCGATCACAGGTCAGCGCCTGATTCAGATCATGCAGGGCAATCAATGTCGTCACGGGCAGCGCTTGCACGCCTTTCAAAATCCCCAGCTGATGCTGAATATCCAGGTGGTTGGTTGGCTCATCCAGCAGCAAAATCTGCGGCCGTTGCGCCAGCGCGCGGGCGATGTGCACGCGTTGGCGCTCACCGCCGGAGAGGCTGCGCCAGGCGCGCTGGCTCAGGTGCGTGGCGTCCACGTCATGCAGGGCCTGGCGCACAATGGCGTCGTCTTCACCTGACCAAGGGCTCAGTGCAGACAGCCACGGCGTGCGGCCCAACGCCACGGCGTCGAACACGCGAATGGCGTCGTCAGTGTCAGCCTGTTGCTCCACCACCGCCAACTGCTGCGCGATGGCGCGACGGGACAAATCGCCCAGGCGCCTTCCCCCCAACAGCACTTCGCCGGACGCAGGCGTGCGCAACCCGGCGAGCAACTTGAGCAAGGTGGATTTGCCGGAACCGTTCGGCCCGACAATCCCCAGGGTCTCGCCCGATTCAATCTCCAGATGAACATCGCGCAGCAACTCAGCGTCACGCACCTTGAAGCCCAGCCCGGCGCAACTCAGCACACTCATCGCGCGTTCCTCCGGCCAATCAGGATCAGCGCGAACACCGGAGCGCCGACCAGTGCTGTCACCACCCCCACCGGAATCACCTGGCCCTTGATCAGCGTGCGCGACAGCACATCTGCCGCAATCAAAAACAACGCGCCGCCCAACGCACTGGCGGGCAACAAGCGCGAATGCCCGGTGCCGAGCAACAATCGCACGGCATGCGGAATCACCAGCCCAACAAAGCCAATGGAGCCGACAATCGACACCATCACCGCCGTCACCAGCGCCGCGCAACCCACCAGCACAAACTGCACGCGGCGCACTGGAATGCCCAGGGACGCCGCCGAGTCGGTGCCAAACGTGAACGCATCCAGCGCCCGACGGTGCCACAGGCATACCGCCAAGCCCGCGACCGCCACCGGCACCGCCAGCCACACCGACGGCCAGCGCACGCCGCTGAGGTTACCGAGCAGCCAGAACATGATGCCGCGCGCCTGTTCGGAGCTGGCGGATTTGGTGATCAGGAACGCGGTCAGCGCGTTGAACAGCTGCGAACCGGCGATGCCTGCGAGGATGATTTGCCCGGTGCCGCTGGACGAGCCGCTGGCGCGCGCGAGCAAAATCACCAACGCAAACGCGGCCATGGCGCCGACAAACGCCCCCGCCGACAGCGAAATCAAGCCACCGCCCACGCCGATCAGCGCCACCAACACCGCGCCCGTCGAAGCCCCGGCGCTGATGCCCAACAGGTACGGATCCGCCAACGGATTACGCAACAGCGACTGCAGAATCACCCCACAGGTCGCCAGCCCGGCCCCGCACGCGGCGGCCACCAGCGCGCGGGTCAGGCGATAATTCCACACCACGCCTTCGTCAATCGGGTCGAGCACATACCCGGCGGCCCACAGTTTGTTGGCGAGCACTTGCAGCACCACCTGTGGCGAGATGGCGGTTTCACCAATAGCCACGCCAGCGAGTACGGCGGCCAGCAGCAAGGCGAGGGCGAGCAGGGTGCGCATCATTTTGGCAGGTCGTAGCCGTCAATGGCCGTGGCCAGTTGTTCGAGGCCGTCGAACATGCGGATGCTGGCCTGCAACGCGAGGGCGTCGAGGATGATGATGCGGTTGTTTTTCACGGCGTCCATGTTGCGGGTCACCGGGTCGCTGCGCAGGAAGGCGAGTTTCTTTTCATGGTCGTCGGCGGGGTAGCGGCGGCGGTCCATGCGCGCGATCACCAGAAAGGTCGGGTTGGCCTTGGCGATGGTTTCCCAGCCGACGGCGGGCCACTCTTCATCGGACTGCACCACGTTGTGCAGGCCGAGGGTCTCCAGCATGAATTCCGGAATGCCTTTATGACCGGCTACGTAAGGGTCGCTGGCCATCTCGGCACTGGAGAACCACACCAGCGCGCTGGCCTGCTTGAGGCCTTTGCTCTGCACGGTGGCCACGGACTTGGCCAGGCGTGCCTTGAGTTCGTCGTTCAGTTGCTGGCCGCGATCCTGTACGTCGAAAATCTCGGCCAGTTGGCTGATGCTCTTGTAGATGGTTTCGATGCGAAACGGCTCCAGCCGCGTGCCGTCGGCGCCCACTAGGTTGTCCTTGCCTTCGCAGTCGGAGGGCAGCAGGTAGGTGGGGATTTTCAATTCGTGGAACTGCTCGCGGGTGCCCACTACACCTTGCGGGCCAACCACCCATTCCAGCTCGGCGGCCACCAGTTGAGGGCGCTTGGCGATGACTGCTTCGAAGCTCGGCTCGTTATCAGCCAGGCGCGCGATTTTATCGTTTTGCGCCTTGAACTGCGGCAATACGTTGTTGAACCACAGCGAGGTGCCGACCACCTTGTCGGCCACGCCCAGGGCATAAAGCATCTCGGTGGCGGCCTGGCCAATGGTCACGCTTCGCGCAGGTGCTGCCGGAAAGGTGATCGTACTGCCGCAGTTCTGCAGCGTCAGCGGGTAATGAGTGGGGGCCGCGTGGGCCAGGGCACAGAAGCCCAGGCCGGTGAGCAGGGCGGTAACGCGTGGCAGCATCGGGATATCTCCGTTTAAACCGTACAGTGAGCTGGAGAGGTACGGTTTGGAAATACACCCTCGAACGCTGCGCAAGCCGCAGGCGAGAACGTCCTTCCCGGACACCCCGCCGGTTAGTGAGTTACTGGGCCGGCAGGTCTCCTGACTGATGCGTCATCGCCACGCTCCGGCCTTCCCGAGCAAGGCTCAGTGGCACGTTGGAGCAGGCTCAGCACCTACAGTTGCGGGGGCAGTTTCGATTGACGTCCTGGGCGGCGTTTCGAATTCCCTATTAGTCCCGTTTGGGAACCGGCGCGGTATGGTAGTCGATTAGCGCGGCGACATCACTGCCGGTTTGACAGGCAGTTCGGAGAATTGCGGGTGTTGTTTAAGGAAGGTGCGAACCGACTGCTCCTGCCGGTCCACCACGCATACGCCGATGCTCGGGTAGTCGACCGTGCAGGTGCCCAACGCAAGAATGCCGCAGTTTTTTACACCGTAGAGAGCCACAGGATGTGCCGCGAGTGGGCAGCCGTAGGTCATCTCGCCAAGGTAATTGATCTGGCCCTTGGTGACGGTAAATCGCAGCGGTTTGGAGAAGGGGCCCATGACGCCGCGACGCGAGCCCAGGTCCGTCATTTCATAGGTGCCGGCGGGCAACCATGCCGAGTAATAATCCTTGGGCCCCCAGCCATAATCTTTGGCAGTGCTCACGTTGCGAAAATTCATCCACGTGCCGTAAGGGCCGCCGTCGACCATCGCACCCAGGACCAGGCCGGCGTTTTCTGCTGAATACACTGTTGAGTCCAGTGCCATTTCCGGCGGCAATGACGAGCAGGCACTCACCAAGGCTGTGACACCGACTACACATAGCTGACTGACCTTACCCATTCAATCTTCATTCCATCGAAAAAAAGCTTACTTTCCCATTATGATGGGCGTTTAGCCACTATCGCGTTAAGGATGACCTCTTTTCATGAGTCAGTTTTTTGCACGTCGTGCCTTCGGTGCAACGGCTTTCGCATTGATGTTGAGCGGTTGCAGCATTTCGGGCACTTATCCCGATGCCACCACCCCGGATGCCGCCAAGCTGCGCTTCATCAGCGACATGAGCAGTGCCACTCTGAGCGTTCTGGACGATGAGCATTGCGGCGGCCAGACCACCGGCATCCTCAACAACCTGTTGCTGGCCAACACCCGCAGGCGCGCGGACATGTCGATGCCGCCGCTCTCCGAGAAAACGCCTTACCTGGAATTCAGGCTGCCCCCGAATAAAGAGCAGTTACTGCACGTGAACTCTCAAGACACCGGCTCGGTGTGTGGCACGGCCTTCACCTTTTCTCCGCAGAGTGGTGCTGAATACGAGCTGACGTTCAACCGCGTAGGCAGCCGGTGCCTGACCATGCTCAAGCGCCTGCACACGGTACAGGGCCAGGTGGCGCGCACGCTGGTGCCGATGGTGAATAAAGGAATACCCAGTTGCATGGGCGCCAACGCGTTGTTCCCGGTGCCCCCGCCAGGTCTGTCATCTACGCCTGAGCGTGACGCCTTGATTGAGCAGATTGTCTCGCAGAGCATCATTGCGGACATGAAACCCGCAGCCACGCCGCTCAGCGAAAGCGCGCGGGTCGACGCAGTCGATCTGGTGGTCAGCAAGCGCAAGGCCCTGATGAACCTTGATCTGCCGGCGGCGTATTGGGCGGAATATCGCCAAAACGTCGAGTCTTACCTGGCTCAAACACGCGGGATAAAAGCCAAGGCGCTTGAGCAGTACAAGGTTGCTTACCGCGAGCGTCTCTCGCGTATGGAAACCCTCACGATCAAAACACTGGTGCCCGATACCCCCGCAACCGATATCACCCAATCGTTGGCGCTCAACAGCTCGATGCTGCAGGTCTACCGCCGACTCAGCGAGCAGTTGGAAAAAGAAGTTGCAGCTGAGAGCTGGTCACACATGGCCGACATGGACAAGCGTTATGGCGTGTGCGAACGGTATGCACAGTGCTGGCAGAACTGAAGCTGCTCACTCAAAGCAGCCTCGTTCAACGGTGGGCGCTGGCATGTCTGCGATAGCGGTATGTATCGACACAATTCTCAGAGGCTGCTGAATCCACGCTCTGCGTGGGCATGATCATCGAAGGTTATCGGTTGCCCGCCGGATCTCTGAGCTGACTGGCATGAGCCTCAACGCCGGCCATTTGGCCTGCTTTGCCCATCAAGGTCTCTATCTGCGGATATAGGGTGTAGGCTAGGGGACTGTTCATCAGATATTAGTCAGTCATGCCCACGCTTAGCGAAGAGAGCCGCCGGATCGTAGCTTCTCTGGCGCACCGTGTTGGTCCGCACGCTGACACTGCAAGCATCGCCGAGGCGATTGTTTCGATTTTGCAGGATATGGGCGCCGCACTGGCACCCATCATCGGCCAGCAGGGAGTTGCCGCGCTGTACCGTCGCAGCCTCCATCTGTGCGTCTCCAACCATCCACGGCTGGCCCACACGTATGACAGTGTGCTGGCCACGATGGACCTGATTGCCCTCAAATCCGCACTCGTGGAGCAAAACGAAACCGATGCGCTGTTTTTCGGTGAGGTGTTGCTGACGACTCTCTACGAGCTACTGACCACGCTGATCGGGCCCTCACTCACCGCGCGTTTGCTTGCTGACGTGTGGCTGCCTTCTTCGAGCGACACCTCTTCGCAGGAAATTTCGCCATGAGCACCAAAGTGACTATCAACCGTCTGGCCACGGGCGTGCCAGGACTGGACGAGGTCCTGGGCGGTGGCTTGCCGGAGTTTTCGTTCAACCTGATCGCCGGCCCGCCGGGCTGCGGCAAAACCACCCTGGCGCATCAGATGATGTTTGCCCTCGCGACGCCGGAGCGTCCGGCGCTGTTCTTTACCGTGCTCGGTGAGCCGCCGCTGAAAATGCTGCGCTATCAGCAGCAATTCGATTTTTTCGACAGCGAGGCGATTAACCAGTCGATTCGCTATATCAACCTGGCCAGCGACACCCTGGCAGGCGACCTGGATGAGGTCTTGCGGCGCATCGTCAGCGAGGTGGAGAAATATTCGCCGGCGCTGGTGTTTGTCGATTCGTTCCGCTCCGTGGTGTTGGCCAGCCAGACCCAGGACAACCCAAACAACAACCTGCCGCAGTTCGTTCAGCAACTGGGCATGTTGATGACCACCTGGCAGGCCACCACTTTCCTGATCGGCGAATATTTCACCGAAACCGACACCAACCCCATCTTCACCGTGGCCGATGGCCTGATCTGGCTGCGCCAAAGCGTCGAGCGCAACTCGATGGTGCGCAAGATGGAAATCATGAAGATGCGCGGCCAGCCGACGTTGCCGGGGCTGCACACCTTCCGTATTGCCACTGCGGGCATCCAGGTATTCCCGCCGGCCGCGCGCGACCCGTCGGTTGAAGCGCCGCCGACGTTCCCGATCACACGCCTGAAAATGGGCGTGCCGAAACTCGATGAAATGCTCGGCGGCGGCCTGCCTCGTGGCTATTCGTTGCTGGTGGCCGGGCCGTCGGGTTCGGGCAAAAGCATTCTGGCCGCGACCTTTTTGGCCGAAGGCGCGCGCAATGGGGAAACCGGGGTGATTGCGGTGTTCGAGCAACGCCCCAACCATTCGCAAAACCCTCAGTTGGCCAAGTTGATCGAAAACGATCAGGTGGGCCTGGTGGACAGCCGCGCGCCGGACCTGTCGATCGATGAAATCGTGCAATTGCTGCTCAGCGAAATCGGCCGCTTGAAGGCGACGCGCGTGGTGATCGACTCGCTGTCGGGCTTTGAACTGGCGCTGGCACCGACCTTTCGCGCGGATTTTCGCGAGTCGTTGTCGCGCATGGTCACCGCGCTGACCGGCGCCGGGGTCAGTGTGTTGATGACTTCGGAGCTGGAAGACCGCTACACCGACCTGCGTTTCAGCCCCTACGGCACGGCCTTTTTGACCGACGCGATCATCGTGCAGCGCTATATCGAGGTCGAGAGCCGCCTGCTGCGCATCATGGCGGTGGTCAAGGTGCGCGCCAGCGCCCACTCCGACGAGCTACGCCAGTACCACATCGACGACAACGGCCTGCAGATTCGCGACATGCTGCCCGAGCAGGAGGGGTTGTTGGGCGGTCGGCCAACCAAACAGGTGCCGGCCGTTGCGGTGACAGGAGAAAAACATGTGTGAGCCCGACTCATGAGTGAAAACGGCGGCAAGAAAGAGAGTGCGCTGACCAATGCGGCCCACGAACTCTTCCTGCTTGGCCAAAAAACCGTTGAAGCCCGCGCCGTATTAGCCGCCTTGCAACAGCAACTGACCGACGCCAGTGATCGTTTGGTCGATACCCAACAGATCGAGCAAGTGATCGAGGCCAATCAGCAACTGGTGCTGGCGATCCTTTTGGCGCAATCCGACGCCGCAACGCCTCCGCGTTTGGAGGAGCAACGCTTGTACCAGGAACTGCGCGAGGCGAATGCGCAGTTGGTCATCGCCGCGCTCAGCGCCCAGGACTTGCAGGCCACGGCCGAGCGTGCGCTGGGCCAGCAGAAAAGCATCCTGGCGATGGTGGCGCACGAGCTGCGTAACCCGTTGACGCCGATCAGCATGATCGCCGAGCGCATGGTTCGGCTGCCGAGTGACCAGCTACCGCGCATGCGCGAGCTGATTGAGGGGCAAGTGCAGCATATTTCGCAGTTGGTTGATGACCTGTTGGACGTGTCCCGCGTGAGCACCGGCAAGCTGCGGATCAACTGCCGTGACGTCGATATGCTGCAAATCCTGAGGGACGCGATTGATGCCTGCGGCCCGGTGATGCACGCGAAACAGCAGCAGTTCGCGGCGCATTTGCCGGAAGGTGTAGTGATGATCAGTGGTGACCCGATTCGCCTCGCGCAGATTCTGCATAACCTGCTGGCCAACTCGGCTAAATACACCCAGGTGGCGGGCACCATCGAATTGTCGGTGAAGGTTGAGGCGCAGGTATTGAAGATCAGCATCGCGGACAATGGCATTGGCGTTTCGGCCAAATCATTGCCGTACATCTTTGATCCCTATGTCCAGGACGAGCATGCCATCGGCTTCAACGGCTCGGGCCTGGGGATTGGCTTGACCGTGGTGCGCGAATTGGTTGAAGCCCATGGCGGCAAAGTGACCGCCACCAGCGAGGGCCATGGGAAGGGCAGTGAGTTTGTGGTGAGGTTGCCGCTGTTGTGACCCGCAGGATGACTTTGCTGAGCAGACACTCTCTGTGGCGAGCGGGCTTCCTGTGGCGAGCGGGCTTGCTGTGGCGAGCGGGCTTGCCCCGCGTTGGGCTGCGAAGCGGCCCCATCAAGGCCACCGCGCTTATTCAGACACACCGCATTGTCAGGTTCCAGGGCCGCTTCGCAGCCCAACGCGGGGCAAGCCCGCTCGCCACAGGACGTCCGCCTGGCATGATGGAATCATTCAGCCAAAGCAGCCGTTTCCGGCTTACTTGCGATCCAGCCACACCGTCTGCGCATTGCAGAATTCGCGTACGCCAAAGTGCGACAACTCCCGCCCAAACCCGCTTTTCTTCACGCCACCAAACGCCACCCGAGGGTCGGAGACGCTGAACGCGTTGACGAAGACCCCACCGGTTTCCAGCTGATCGGCAATATCCCGCGCCTTCGCCGAATCAGTGGTGAAGATGCTCGCCGTCAATCCGAACTCGCTGTCGTTGGCCAGCGCCACAGCATGGTCGGCATCGCGCGCGGTGATGATCGAGGCCACCGGGCCGAACAGTTCCTGTTTGAATGAGGTCATCTGGTCGGTCACGCCTGCCAGCACGGTCGGCTCATAGTAGTTGCCGGAGCCGGGCACTTTATTGCCGCCCAGCAATAGCGTCGCGCCTTCTTCCAGCGTGGCCTGGACCTGGCCGTGCAGCTCGTCGCGCAGGTCGAAGCGGGCCATTGGGCCGATGTAAGTGGCGGCCTGTGTCGGGTCGCCCATCACCAGCGCGCGGCTGGCTTCGAGGAATTTGGCGGTAAACGCCTCTGCCACGCCCGCTTCGATGATCAGACGCTTGGCGGCGGCGCAGACTTGGCCGCTGTTCTGGAAGCGGCCGATCAGCGCGGCCTGCACGGCGGCGTCGAGGTCGGCGTCGTTGAGCACGATGAACGGGTCTGAACCGCCCAGTTCCAGCACGCATTTTTTCAGCGCGGCACCGGCCTGGGAGCCGATGGCGATACCGGCGCGCACGCTACCGGTCAGGGTGACGGCGGCGACGCGGGGGTCGGCGATAGCGTTGGACACGCCGTCCTGGGTCACGTTGAGCACTTCAAAAATGCCTTCGGCGAAACCGGCTTTTTTAAAGGCCTGCTGGATCAGGTAGGCACTGCCCATCACATTCGGCGCGTGTTTGAGCAGGTAGGTGTTGCCGGCGAGCAGGGTCGGCACCGCGCCGCGCAGCACTTGCCAGACCGGGAAGTTCCACGGCATCACGGCGAGAATAGGGCCCAGCGGGCGGTATTCGATGTGGGCGGTGCCGTTGTCCACCAGCGTCGGTTCCGGGGCGAGCATGGCCGGGCCGTGAGCGGCGTACCACTCGCTGAGTTGCGCGCATTTTTCGATCTCGGCACGGGCCTGGGCGATGGGTTTGCCCATTTCCAGGGTGATCATCTGCGCCATGTCTTCGGCTTGTACCCGCAGGGCGGCGGCCAGGGCCAGCAGCAGTTCCGCGCGTTGGCTCACCGGCTGGCGGCGCCAGGTGCGGAAGGCGCCAGTCGCGCGGTTGAGGGCGGCGTCCAGTTGCGCCTCGGTTTCGTAGGGGTAGCTGCCGACGGTTTCGCCAGTGGCCGGGTTGATCGAGAGAGCGTGGGTAGTCGCGTTCATGGCACCGTCCTGCGCAGTGATTTAAGTTGAGTTCAGCGTACGGGGCTATCTCTTTTCTGGAAACTGAATAATATTAAGCAATACATTCACGATTGGAGAATGACTTGGACCTGGTGCAGCTGGAAATCTTCAAGGCCGTTGCCGAGCAAGGCAGCATCAGCGCCGCCGCGCAGTTGATTCATCGGGTGCCGTCGAACCTGACCACGCGCATCAAGCAACTGGAGCAGGACCTGGGCGTGGAATTGTTTATCCGCGAGAAGAGCCGCCTGCGGCTGTCACCGGCGGGGTGGAATTTCCTCGGCTATGCGCGGCGTATTCTTGATTTGGTGCAGGAAGCGCGCGCTACAGTGGCGGGGGAGGAACCTCAGGGCGCCTTTGCCCTGGGCTCGCTGGAAAGCACAGCGGCGGTGCGCATTCCGTCGTTGCTGGCGGCGTATAACCAGAAGCACGCCAAGGTCGAGCTGGACCTGAGCACCGGGCCGTCGGGCACGATGATCGAGGGCGTACTCTCCGGGCGGCTGGCGGCGGCGTTTGTCGATGGGCCGGTGCTGCATGCCACGCTGGAAGGGGTGGCGGTGTTTGAGGAGGAAATGGTGGTGATCGCGCCGCTGCACCACGCGCCGATCACGCGCGGCCAGGATGTGGCGGGGGAGAGCATCTATACCTTTCGCTCGAACTGCTCGTATCGGCATCACTTTGAGCGCTGGTTCTCACAGGATGGCGCGGTGCCGGGGAAGATCTTCGAGATCGAGTCCTACCACGGCATGCTCGCCTGCGTCAGCGCCGGGGCGGGCCTGGCGCTGATGCCGCGCAGCATGCTGGAAAGCATGCCGGGGTTTGCGGCGGTGAGCGTGTGGCCGTTGGCGGACAACTTTCGCATCCTGCACACGTGGCTGATCTGGCGGCGGGGGACGGTGTCGCAGAGTTTGAACAGTTTTGTGAAGTTGCTGGAGGAACGCGGATTAGTAGCTGCCTAGGTCCAGTGTGGGAGCGGGCTTGCTCGCGAATGCGGTATATCCGACACAGATATTGTGGCTGACCCACAGCATTCGCGAGCAAGCCCGCTCCCACATTTTTGATTTTTATCAGCCGCCAAACTGGAGTGTGCCCATCGCCAGTTTGGCCATTATTGCCGTCGCGCCCAGTTGCACCAACCACAACGCCAAACCGCCAAGAAACACACCCAGTGCCACTTGCAGCACCAGGCTTTTCTGGCGCTTGGCTTGCGGGGCGCGCGGGGTGAAGTCATGCAGTTCGTCGCGGTCGGCGCGCAGGTCCAGGTCGTCGTTTCTCATAAGGCTCTCACAGCAAAGGGGCAATCGGGGTCAGTCTAGTGGGTTCGCCAACAAAAAGGGGAAGCCATTGGCTTCCCCTTTTCACAACCGCAAAGGCTTACAGCACCTTGACAATCGCCTCGGTCACAGCGCCGATGTTCGACTGGTTCAACGCCGCCACACAGATACGCCCGGTGTCCAGTGCGTAGATGCCGAACTCGGTGCGCAGGCGGGTGACTTGCTCCACGGTCAGGCCGGAGTAGGAGAACATCCCGCGCTGGCGGCCGACGAAGCTGAAGTCGTGGCCCGGAGCAGCCTTGGCCAGCGTGGCGACCATCTGCTCGCGCATGCCGCGGATGCGCAGGCGCATTTCAGCCAGTTCGGCTTCCCACTGGGCGCGCAGCTCAGGGCTGTTCAGCACGGCAGCCACGATCGCCGCGCCGTGGGTCGGCGGGTTGGAGTAGTTGGTGCGGATCACGCGCTTGACCTGGGACAGGATGCGCGCGCTTTCTTCCTTGGATTCGCCAACGATGGACAGTGCGCCCACACGTTCGCCGTACAGCGAGAACGACTTGGAGAACGAGCTGGACACAAAGAAGGTCAGGCCCGACTCAGCAAACAGGCGCACGGCGGCGGCGTCTTCGTGGATGCCGTCGCCAAAGCCCTGGTAGGCCATGTCGAGGAACGGCACCAGGTTTTTCGCCTTGACCACGTCCAGCACGTTTTGCCAATCGGCCGGGCTCAGGTCGACGCCGGTCGGGTTGTGGCAGCAGGCGTGCAGCACCACGATCGACTGCGGCGGCAGGGCGTTGAGGTCTTCGAGCAGGCCGGCACGGTTTACGTCGTGGGTGGCGGCGTCGTAGTAGCGGTAGTTCTGCACCGGGAAACCGGCGGTTTCGAACAGCGCGCGATGGTTTTCCCAGCTTGGGTCGCTGATGGCAACGACGGCGTCCGGCAGCAGTTGCTTGAGGAAGTCAGCGCCGATTTTCAGTGCGCCGGTGCCGCCAACCGCCTGTACGGTGGTGACGCGGCCAGCCGCCAGCAGCGGCGATTCAGTGCCGAACAGCAGGGTTTGCACGGCTTTGTCGTAGGCTGCGATACCGTCGATCGGCAAGTAGCCACGGGCGGCGTGTTGCGCCACGCGAATGGCTTCCGCTTCGGCAACGGCACGCAAGAGTGGAATCTTCCCCTCCTCGTTGCAATAAACGCCCACGCCAAGGTTGACCTTGGTGGTTCGTGTGTCGGCGTTGAATGCTTCGTTGAGGCCCAGGATTGGATCGCGTGGTGCCATTTCGACAGCGGAGAACAGGCTCATTTTGCGGCAGCTCTATGGGGGGAGTGGAGGGACGTGTCGCGCTCCAGCCGAATGCACTAGAGCGGTGCACAAACGGGGAGCTAGTATAGAGGCCATCAACGCTTGAGGCGACAACCGAAACGGCTTTTCGGCCAAGTTTTTCGGTTTATTTGCCGACCGTTAGTCTTATTGCAACATTGATCGCGGACGGCAGGTAGGACGATGGCCTTGAAACCCGCCACATTCGGCACCACTTCTACAGCTATCATGGTTTTTTCCTGCAACCTGCGATGACAAATCGCGGGTCGCTGAGCTTTTTTCGTCCTGGTGCGGTTCAATCCGGGGTGACTTGAAAGAGGTACGTAATGTCGGATTTCCAGCTCGTCACCCGCTTTGAACCCGCCGGCGATCAACCCGAAGCCATTCGCTTGCTGGTCGAAGGCATCGATGCCGGCCTCGCGCACCAGACGCTGCTTGGGGTGACCGGTTCAGGCAAGACCTTCAGCATCGCCAACGTAATTGCGCAGACCAACCGCCCGACCCTGGTGCTGGCGCCGAACAAGACCCTGGCCGCGCAACTCTATGGCGAGTTCAAGGCGTTTTTCCCGAACAACGCGGTGGAGTACTTCGTTTCCTACTACGACTACTACCAGCCCGAGGCCTATGTGCCGTCCTCCGATACCTTTATCGAGAAGGATGCGTCGATCAACGACCACATCGAGCAGATGCGCTTGTCGGCGACCAAGGCGTTGCTGGAGCGCAAGGATGCGATCATCGTCACCACCGTGTCGTGCATCTACGGCCTGGGCAGCCCGGAAGCCTATTTGAAGATGGTGCTGCACGTTGACCGCGGCGACAAACTCGACCAGCGCGAACTGCTGCGCCGCCTGACGAGCCTGCAATACACCCGTAACGACATGGATTTTGCCCGCGCCACCTTCCGCGTGCGCGGCGACGTGATCGACATCTACCCGGCCGAATCCGACCTGGAGGCCATCCGCATCGAGCTGTTCGACGATGAAGTCGAGAGCCTGTCGGCCTTCGACCCGTTGACCGGTGAGGTGATCCGCAAGCTGCCACGGTTCACCTTCTATCCGAAAAGCCACTACGTAACCCCGCGCGAAACCCTGATGGGTGCCATCGAGGGCATCAAGGGCGAATTGGTGGAGCGCCTGGAATACCTGCGCTCCAACAATAAATTGGTCGAAGCCCAGCGCCTGGAGCAGCGCACGCGCTTCGACCTGGAGATGATTCTGGAGCTGGGTTACTGCAACGGCATCGAAAACTACTCGCGCTACCTGTCGGGCCGTGAGTCCGGGCAGGCGCCGCCTACGCTGTTTGATTACTTGCCGGACGATGCCTTGCTGGTGATCGACGAGTCCCACGTCAGCGTGCCGCAGGTCGGTGCGATGTACAAAGGTGACCGTTCGCGTAAAGAGACCCTGGTGGAATACGGTTTCCGCCTGCCGTCGGCGCTGGATAACCGGCCGATGCGTTTTGACGAGTTCGAGGGGATCAGCCCGCAGACTATTTTTGTCTCGGCCACGCCGGGTAACTATGAAGCTGAGCATGCAGGTCGCGTGGTTGAGCAAGTGGTGCGCCCGACCGGCCTGGTGGACCCGCAGATCGAAATTCGCCCGGCGCTGACCCAGGTCGATGATTTGCTCTCGGAAATCAACAAACGCGTGGCCCTGGAAGAGCGCGTGCTGGTGACCACGCTGACCAAACGCATGTCCGAAGACTTGACCGATTACCTGGCGGACCACGGCGTGCGTGTGCGTTACCTGCACTCGGACATCGACACCGTAGAGCGCGTGGAAATTATCCGCGACCTGCGTCTGGGCACCTTTGATGTGCTGGTGGGGATTAACCTGCTGCGTGAAGGTTTGGACATGCCGGAAGTGTCGCTGGTGGCGATTCTGGATGCTGACAAGGAGGGCTTTTTGCGCTCCGAGCGCTCGTTGATTCAGACCATCGGCCGGGCTGCACGTAACCTCAATGGCCGCGCGATTCTCTATGCGGACCGCATCACCGGCTCCATGGAGCGGGCGATCGGCGAGACCGAGCGTCGTCGCGACAAACAGATTGCCTTCAACCTGGCCAACGGTATTACGCCCAAAGGCGTGTTCAAGGACGTTGCCGACATCATGGAAGGCGCCACTGTGCCCGGCTCGCGGAGCAAGAAGCGCAAGGGCATGGCGAAGGCGGCCGAGGAAAGCGCCAAGTACGAGAACGAATTGCGCTCGCCGAGTGAGATCACCAAGCGCATTCGCCAACTGGAAGAGAAGATGTACCAGCTGGCGCGGGATCTGGAGTTTGAAGCGGCGGCGCAGACGCGTGATGAGATTGGCAAGTTGCGCGAGCGTCTTTTGGCTGTTTGATCTGTAGTGATTGGACTGGCCTCATCGCAGGCAAGCCAGCTCCCACCTTGAACTGTGAACGCAGTCAAAATGTGGGAGCTGGCTTGCCTGCGATGGCAGCGCCTCGGTCCCCCTGAATCACCCAAGCTGGAGCCCAACCACCTGTGGCTGTTACCATTCGCCCCTTGTTTCAATTTTCAGCTCTATCGCCCATTCGAGACCTGCCATGACCACCGTCCGCACGCGCATTGCGCCATCGCCTACTGGGGATCCCCACGTCGGCACTGCCTACATCGCCTTGTTCAACTACTGCTTTGCCAAGCAGCACGGCGGTGAATTCATCCTGCGGATCGAAGACACCGACCAGGTGCGCTCCACCCGTGAGTCGGAACAGCAGATTTTCGACGCCTTGCGCTGGTTGGGCATCACCTGGGCTGAAGGCCCGGACGTGGGTGGCCCGCACGGCCCTTATCGCCAGAGCGAGCGCAGCAACATCTACAAGCAGTACACCCAGCAACTGGTGGACATGGGCCATGCGTTCCCGTGCTTCTGCACCGCGGAAGAACTCGACCAGATGCGCGCCGAGCAACAGGCTCGTGGCGAAACCCCACGCTACGACGGCCGCGCACTGCTGCTGTCGAAAGAAGAAGTGGCTCAGCGCCTGGCGGCCGGCGAACCGCATGTGATCCGCATGAAAGTGCCGAGTGAAGGCGTGTGCGTGGTGCCGGACATGCTGCGCGGCGACGTCGAGATTCCGTGGGACCGCATGGACATGCAGGTGCTGATGAAGACCGACGGCTTGCCGACGTACTTCCTGGCCAACGTGGTCGACGACCATCTGATGGGCATCACCCATGTGTTGCGCGGCGAAGAATGGCTGCCGTCGGCGCCGAAACTGATCCTGCTGTACGAATACTTCGGCTGGGAACAGCCGCAGCTGTGCTATATGCCGCTGCTGCGTAACCCGGACAAGAGCAAACTGTCCAAGCGCAAGAACCCGACGTCGGTGACCTTCTACGAGCGCATGGGCTTCATGCCTGAGGCGATGCTCAACTACCTGGGCCGCATGGGCTGGTCGATGCCGGACGAGCGCGAGAAGTTCTCGCTGCAGGAAATGGTCGACAACTTCGACTTGTCGCGCGTTTCGCTGGGCGGGCCGATCTTCGACATCGAGAAACTGTCGTGGCTCAACGGCCAGTGGCTGCGTGACTTGCCGGTGGAAGAGTTCGCCAGCCGCGTGCAGCAGTGGGCGCTGAACCCTGAATACATGATGAAAATCGCGCCGCTGGTGCAGGGCAGGGTGGAGACGTTCAGCCAGGTTGCGCCGTTGGCCAGCTTCTTCTTTGCCGGTGGCGTGAACCCGGATGCCAAGCTGTTTGAGTCCAAGAAGCTCTCGGGCGATCAGGTTCGCCAGTTGATGCAGTTGATCCTGTGGAAGCTCGAAAGCCTGCGTCAGTGGGAGAAGGACGCGATTACTGCGACGATTCAGGCGGTGGTTGAGTCGCTGGAATTGAAATTGCGCGATGCCATGCCGCTGATGTTTGCCGCGATCACCGGCCAGGCCAGTTCGGTGTCGGTGCTCGATGCGATGGAAATTCTCGGCCCGGACCTCACGCGTTTCCGTCTGCGCCAAGCCCTTGATTTGCTTGGGGGTGTGTCGAAGAAAGAAAACAAAGAGTGGGAAAAGCTGCTGGGCGCGATTGCCTGAGCAAGCCGTTGAAACGGCGAAACCCCGGTTTTCCGGGGTTTCGCTGGTAAGTGATTGTTATCCCGGCAAAAAACTTTGGAAATTGTTGAAAATAAATTTGACACACTTCCAAACCGCCATTAAGATTCGCCCCGTCCTCACCGATGAGGGGCTATAGCTCAGCTGGGAGAGCGCTTGCATGGCATGCAAGAGGTCAACGGTTCGATCCCGTTTAGCTCCACCAATTTACAGGTTCAAGGTCTGGCCACACCGTCCTTGAATTGATCAGAACTCAGCTCTGATCTGTTGTACAGAAGGTTTTGTCCCCTTCGTCTAGTGGCCTAGGACACCGCCCTTTCACGGCGGTAACAGGGGTTCGAGTCCCCTAGGGGACGCCAGTTTCAACAAGCAGCTCGAAAGGTCTGCTGCGTCGCGAGACGAAAAATCCGGGGCTATAGCTCAGCTGGGAGAGCGCTTGCATGGCATGCAAGAGGTCAACGGTTCGATCCCGTTTAGCTCCACCAATTTACAGGTTCAAGGTCTGGCCACACCGTCCTTGAATCGATCAGTTCTCAGCGCTGATCTGTTGTACAGAAGGTTTGTGTCCCCTTCGTCTAGTGGCCTAGGACACCGCCCTTTCACGGCGGTAACAGGGGTTCGAGTCCCCTAGGGGACGCCACGATTACCCGCTCTGCGGGATTTTTAAGGGTCATTCAATTATTGAATGGCCCTTTTGTTTGTCTGGCGTTTGGCCAATCCTCTCCTCATTTGCTGTTTTTGCTCTGACCAGCGGTCATGCCTGTCGCTTGCTAAATATTATTATGGTAATAATATTCAACCCATGAGAACCGGAGGCTGTGATGAGCGATAAAAAAGCGCAAACCCGCGAACGCATTCTGCAGGCTGCCAGTGCGGCGTTGGTCCAGCGCGGCCCGGCCGAGCCCAGCGTCGGTGAAGTCATGGGCGCCGCGGGGCTGACCGTCGGTGGCTTTTACGCGCACTTTGAAAGCAAGGACGCGCTGATGCTGGAGGCCTTCACTCAGTTACTGGCCCGGCGTCGCGCGTCGATTGACGACATGGACGCGCAACTCACCGGTGAAGAGCGCAGGGGGCTGGTGGCGGCGTTTTACCTGTCACGCAAACACCGCGACTCCACCGCACAGGCCTGCCCGATCCCGGCGACTGTCGGTGAGATGAGCCGCCTGCCGGACGTGTTTCGCGACGCGTTGAACGAACACGTCGAACTCATGGCCGCGCAACTGGCGGCGAGCCCGGAAGACACCGACAAGGCCCTGGCAGACATGGCGTTGATGATCGGCGGCCTGGCCCTGGCCCGCGCGCTGGGCCCGGGCGAGTTGTCTGACCGCGTGTTACGCGCCGCCAAGTCGGCAGTGCGCTGAAAAGGAGCCGCATGATGGGCGCATTAACCTGGGTTCGTGGCTTCAATAACACCGTCGGCCGTCTCGCGCCGCACACGGTGGCGAGCAAGTTGCGTCGTACCTTCATGACGCCGCGCAACCTGCCGCCACGCGATTGGGAACTGCCTTTGCTGGCCCAATCCGAGCGCATTACCCTGCGCTTCGGTCTGTCGGCCTTGCGCTGGGGCCAGGGGCCTGCAGTGTTGCTGATGCACGGCTGGGAAGGGCGGCCAACGCAGTTCGCCAGTTTGATCAGCGCATTGGTGGGTGCCGGTTATTCAGTGATCGCGCTGGATGGCCCGGCGCATGGCCGTTCACCGGGGCGCGAGGCCCATGTGTTGCTCTTCGCGCGCGCCATGCTTGAGGCCGCCAATGAGTTGCCGCCGTTGCACGCCGTGGTCGGCCACTCGATGGGTGGCGCCAGTGCGATGCTGGCGGTGCAATTGGGGCTGCGTACCGAAACCCTGGTGAGCATAGCCGCGCCCTCACGCTTTCTGGATGTGCTGCGGGGTTTTACGCGCATGGTTGGCCTGCCGCCGCGTGCGCGCTCGGCGTTCATTCAGGAGGTTGAATTGACCTTTGGCATGCCGCTCAAGCATCTGGATGTCGCGCACTATCAGATGAATATCCCGGGCCTGATCGTACACGCCGAGGACGATACATTCGTGCCGGTCAAAGCCGCCCAAGCGATTCACGAAGCGTGGTTCGACAGCCGCCTGCTGCGCCTGGAGCAGGGCGGCCATCAGAAAGTGCTGGCCGATCCGCGGGTGATCGATGCTGTGCTGGCCCTGCTCGCCGGCCGTCGTTTACAGGAGCGGCAAACCGCCTGATACACTGCCCCGCCGACATTAATCGACTGGAGCAAGGCATGGGCTGGGATTTGGCAACGCCGTTTATCATCGACCTGCAGGTCGCCGCCGACGATATCGACGGCCTGGGGCACGCCAATAACGCGGTGTACGTGGCCTGGCTGGAGCGCTGTGCCTGGCGCCATTCCCAGCGCCTGGGGCTGGACCTCACCGAATACCGTCGGCTGGACCGCGCCATGGCGGTGGTGCGTCACGAGATCGATTACCTGGCTGCCGGTTATGAGGGCGATGAACTGCAACTGGCCACCTGGATCGTCGATTGGGACCAGCGCCTGAAAATGACCCGGCGTTTCCAGCTGTTTCGTCCCCGCGATGGCGCGACCTTGCTGCGCGCGCAAACCACATTCGTCTGCATCGAACTGTCCAGCGGCAAGCCCAAGCGCATGCCTGCCGAGTTTCTCGACGGTTACGGCCCTGCACTGACGGGGGGTTAACGGTTGCTGCAGGAAACCCAGTAAACTGCGCCACGATTTTTGTTGAGTGTTTTCCATGCAAATTGCTTTGGCGCCCATGGAGGGGTTGGTCGACAACATCCTGCGGGACGTGTTGACCCGCGTGGGCGGTATTGACTGGTGCGTGACCGAATTCATCCGCGTCAACGACCGGCTGCTCACCCCCGCTTATTTCCACAAGCTCGCCCCGGAACTGCTGCACGGTGCCCACACCGCTGCGGGCGTGCCGTTGCGTGTGCAACTGCTGGGTTCGGACCCGGTGTGCCTGGCGGAAAACGCCGCACTGGCCTGCGAGTTGGGTTCAGAGGTGATTGACCTCAACTTCGGTTGCCCGGCCAAGACCGTCAACAAGTCCCGAGGCGGCGCGGTGTTGCTCAAAGAGCCGGAGCTGCTCAACAGGATCGTCGAGCATGTACGCCGCGCAGTCCCTGCGCATATCCCGGTGACCGCCAAAATGCGCCTGGGCTTTGACAGCCCGGACGGCGCGCTGGTGTGCGCCACGGCCCTGGCCGAAGGCGGCGCGGCGCACATTGTGGTGCACGCGCGGACTAAAACCGATGGCTACAAGCCGCCGGCGCACTGGGAGTGGATCCCGCGCGTGCAGGATGTGGTCAACGTGCCGGTATTCGCCAATGGCGATATCTGGAGCGTTGAAGACTGGCGACGTTGCCGCGAAATCAGTGGCGCAGAAGACATCATGCTCGGTCGCGGCCTGGTCGCACGGCCTGATCTGGCGCGACAGATTGCTGCGGCAAAGGCGGGTGAAGAGGTGGTGCCGATGACGTGGGCACAGATGCAGCCCATGCTTCAGGAGTTCTGGATTCAGTCGGTGGCACAGCTCACCGAGCGCCAGGCGCCAGGGCGCTTGAAGCAGTGGCTGGCGATGCTGACCCGCAACTACCCTGAGGCGGTTGAGCTGTTTACAGCGATGCGTCGGGAAACCGATCTACAGCAGGTCAGCCGTTTGCTGGGGATGCCTCACCCGACGAATGCTGCAGCGTAAAATATCGGGTTTATATTTATAAAAGTTTCATTCAACTCATAGAGGGCGCCATCGGCGCCTTTTTTATTGGCGCCCTAGCATAGTCGTTAACTTTAGCCGTTGCGTAATGATGTCTGTAAGTTGCGCGTGTCGCGGTTTATTAGCGTGTGTGTCAGGTTTATCGTTTGCGAAGCGCGTGTGCCATGGACTTTTACTCAAGTGGCTGTCAGGAAAAGTCTTAAGATTGAATTTGGTTTCCTTATATGAAGCGCGATTTCTGGAACTCGCTGGACTAAAACTCCACGAACCTAGGGACTGGAACGCGACGCTGATTGCTTCCATGTTTTCAAAGACTCTCTTTGTCGGCTCGTTAATAGAGTCGCGTCTTACTGCCTAAGGAATTCTGTGATGTCTCTATCGATAAACAAACCCGCGTTCGTTAACGTCGACAACGGTCACCTTGATCAAACTTCGCAAATGCCTGCAAAACTTAACGTGCCCTTGCTTGCCAATACGCCTTCGCAGCCTGTTTTCAATTCGCCAAAGGGTGATGTAACGGTTGACGCCGGTACCCTTAACAAGTTGTTTGATATGTTGGAACTTGTGTTCAAGGCGCTGCGCGAAATGTTTGCCGGTAAGCAATCGAAGTCCGGCGTGTTGCCCGACCAGGCGGACTTGCCTGCCGCAAAACCAGAAGCGCTCAAGCCGCAATCGGCACCGGTTACCTCAGTGCTGAACAAGCCTGCGGCCACCGGCACCTCCGATGCCAAGGCAGGCGATATACCTGCACTGGTGCGCGAGGCACTCAAGCAGCAGCCGGGATCGAATGCGCCGCGTGACGCCAAGTCCGACACCGCTGATAACCATGAAGACAAGGCCGCCGATCTGCCCGTGACCACGCGGGGCGCGCTCAGGCCGCAATTGGGCTCGCTGTTGCCACAGGCGCTCAAGCCAGAGGTCAGCGTGACGAATGAAGCAAAGGCCAACGTGCATGTGAATGTAAACATTGACCACTGTTACTGCCCTGATACGTCGCTGGACGGTGGCAGGAGGCCAAAGGTTAACGTTATAGCGACCATTCCTGGTACGCAGACCCCTTCTGAAGCGACATCACTCAAGAAGCCGGACGTTAAGCATCACCTGGAGTCCGGGATAATCCTGGATCCTGAAGTTACAACCACGACACCAGAAAACCAGGAAGTGACGCAGCACTTGGAGTCTGGGGTGAAACTGAACCCTGCACTGACCACGACTTCACCTGACGAAACTGAAAGTACTTTAACAGCTGAGCATGCGGCGACATCAAATCGCCCGCTTGAAAAGGTGTCGGGTTCCGAGCAAAAAATTGTTCCGGGTTCTGCAGTGGAAGGCGGGCAAGATGAGGTTGAGAGCACTAAAGATATAGTTGAAAGCGGTGAAGAAAAAGTAGAAGACAGTAAAGTTGAAGTGGCAGGCAATAAGGATGAAGTGGGAATTGACAATAATGAAGTCGAGGGTGATCAGAAAGTAGATATAACCAGCCCAGGGCCTGCTGCCGACGCCTCTGAGTTTCGTGGATGGAACGTCAGTCAGAGGTCGAACTTCGGCGCCTGACAAAACAACCCTCTTCAATCTGTTTAAGTAGTGCAGAGGCTTCCCCGCTTTAGTCAAGTCGGGGAAGTGTCTGTTCAGGGAGAAGCTATGCGTTGTTACTCTTCAAATCATAATGCTGCGGTGGGCGCTTATCGAGCGGCCTCTGTACCTGATGTGCGCGAGCGAAGTTCAGCACCGTTACCAAGCACTGTTGCAGGTGGCCGCACTGTCGAAAAGTACTTTCAAACTGCCGCCGCGACAGGAAGCCCGCTCAGGCCGGCGACTGGGCCCGGTATGTTTCCCGGCATGCAAGCATTGTTCACGTCCCTGTTTGAGACGTTTGCGAGCCTGTTGGGAAGTCGGCCCATTCGAGAGACAGCACCTGTACCCACGCAGTCTGAATCGGGTCGCCAGGTCATGCCGACGTTGCAACCGGTCGCCCCGAAAGCAGGGCTTGCCGGTTCCATGCCGGGCCTTTCGATGAAGCGCAACGGAGCCAAGCCGGATGATATCTGGCGCGGATTTCGCCAGGGGCCGAGCGGAAACTGCGTGACAGTGTCCGCCATCAAGGCGGCCATGCACCGGTTTGGGCAAAGCCCTACGGATATCTACAAGGCGGTCACAAAAACTGCCGACTGCTTTCGGGTGGTCATGCGCGATGACTTTGTGCTGTCACTGACTGAGCGTGAGCTGAGGCAAGCCGCGTGGGGCTCAAATTTTGTCGGCCGTGATGGAGAACTCCTCAAGGACGCGCACTTTCTGTACGCCGCCAGCGTCAAGCGCGCGCAAATGGAAAACAACGACGGAACGGCTGGCAGGAGTTTTCACGCCGCGATGCGCAGTTTGAACGATAAGGAAGATGAGTTCGGCCCCGGGGAGGGCCTGGAGCGCCTGGGCCTGCGCAAGCATATGCGCACTGTAAAGGCTCGCAAGCTCGGCGACGGCCTGGTCGGTATCTGCAATCGGCGGGGCCATTCGGTGGCTGTCATCGATGGCCTCGAAGAGATGTGGGGGCGCAAGGGGCGGGCGCCTGTACATGGCGACGCAATTGCCCTGGTGTGACACCGCAATTGCAGTTTTCTTATGGCTTAGGATTAACGGTATGCATCTCTTCCCGCTCCATCAACTCAGTGCAGCGCCGGCCCGCACTGCCGGGTTTCCATCGCACGCTGAACCTCAAGAAACGGCGCCGCGCATTCCGGCATTCGAGGTCAGCGAACGGCGTTTTGGCGAAAACTTCGACGGCAGCACCCATGCGGCTGTGATCAAAATGATGATGATGACGTTCGGCGGCTCGCCGACGGATGTGTTCAATGAAGTTCGACCCGTCGCTGGAGGATACGCGGTGACGATGAAGGACGAGTTCAAGATTGACCTGGCCTTTGATGAACTCCAGCAGGCGTCGTCTGCTTCGAGGTTCACCGGGGCGGACAGCGCAGCCGTCAGGAACGCCAATTTCATGTTCGCAGCGTTCGTCAAGCGTAAGCAACTGACGGGCGATTATCCCGACTTTGCCGCTGCGCTGGCGAAAACGCTGGAGGGCGAGACCGCCCTCAGGTGTTTGCAGGGCATGGGGGTGTACGGGCTGGCCCAGTATGTGCCCGCCCAACAGATGGTCGGTGGGGGCGTGGTGGGGGTGCTGGAGACGCACCACCGAGGCAGTGCGCTGGTGCTTGACGGAATCAAGCATCACTACGCTGACAAGTACCGCGTGGATCGTGGTTATGGCTACCGCCTGCTGAACTTCGGCACGGATCGGCAGGCGCGTAACGCCGTTGCCGTCTCCGCCGTACCGGTTGGTGTGAAACCTGCGGATGTCTGGTCAGGGTTCTATCAGGGCGATCAGGGCAACTGTGTCACTGTGTCGGCGATCAAAGCGGCGATGATGCGGTTTGGGCAGAACCCGGCAGGCATCTATAAGCACATTGGCGCGACACCTTGGGGGTATAAGGTGAGTATGCGCGATAGCGTCACGGTTTCTTTGAGCCATGAGGAGCTGGAAGCAGCTCGGCGCGGTTCGAATTTGCGCGGCGATGATCAGGCGCAGCTGGACGACGCTAACTTCCTGTACGCGGTGAGCGTCAAGCGCGCTCAGCTTGAAAACAACGATTTTCGGGGTAATCAGAGTTTTGAGGTTGCGATGCAAACCTTGAATGACGGTGAGCACCCGGGGGAGGCGCTACGCAGGCTCGGGCTGTATGGCTACGTCCGTGACTCCAACGTCAGGGAGCTGGCCGCAGGCGCCATCGGCACCCTGGCCGATAACGACCATTCAATGGGCGTGATCAATGGGGTAATCGACTATTACGGCGGAAAATACCGGCTGAAGCCGTCGCAATGGGAGAACAGCGCCTACCAGGCGCTCAAGCTGGTTTGACCCGGCGCGCGCCTACTCCAGCAGCTGCCTGAACTCCTCAATCGGTAACGGCCTGCTGTGCAAATACCCCTGAAATACATGGCAGCCCAGCTGTTGCAGGAACGCCAGTTGCTCCGGGGTTTCCACGCCTTCGGCGATCACTTGCAGGTTCAGGCTGCGCGCCATCGCCACAATGGCACGGATGATTTCAGCATCGTTAGGGTCATGCGTGGCGTCACGCACGAAGGATTGGTCGATCTTCAGCGCATCTACCGGCAAACGCTTGAGGTAGGTCAGCGATGAGTAGCCGGTGCCGAAGTCGTCCATGGCGAAACTCACGCCGAGTTTTTTCAGGCGGCGCATCTTCAGCACGGTGTCGTCCAGATTCTGGATCACGATGCCCTCGGTGATTTCCAGCTTCAGCAGGCTGAAGGGCAAATGATGCGTCTTGAGGCTACGTTCAACCCGTTCCACAAAATCGTTCTGACGAAACTGCCGGGGGCTGATGTTCACGCACAGGCTGAAATTCAGCGGGTCCACCAGCCCTTCGGCAATCAACTGTGCGAAGGCGCCGCAGGCTTCGTCGAGGATCCAGGTGCCCACCTCGAGGATCAGGCCGCTGTCTTCGAGCACCTTGATAAATTCGGTGGGCGACTGCGCGCCCAACTGAGGGTGCTGCCAGCGCACCAACGCTTCGGCGCCGATGATCTTGTTGCCGCGTGCGTCGACCTGCGGTTGGTAATGCACGCTGAACTCGCCGCGCGACAGGGCCAGGCGCAAGTCGGTTTCCATGCGCAGCCGCTCACTGGCGGTTTTTTGCATGCTGTTGTGGAACATCTGCGTAGTGTTGCGCCCTGAATCCTTGGCCCGATAAAGGGCAATGTCGGCGCGCTTGAGCAGGTCGGCCGGGGTCGAGCCGTGATCGGGAATCAGCGCCACGCCAATACTCGGCGTGACCTGCAAGCGGTGGCCGTCGAGAAACATCGGCTCCGAGAGCAATTCACGCAGGGTGTCGGCCAGCTCCTGCACTTGGTGGCTGACTTGCGTGCGCGAGCCTTCCAACCCGCTGAGCAGCACCACAAATTCATCGCCGCCCAGCCGCGCCACTGTGTCTTCCATGCGCACGCTGGCCTCCAGGCGCGCAGTGACGATTTTCAGCACCGTGTCGCCCACCGGGTGACCGAGGGAATCGTTGATGTGTTTGAAGTGATCCAGGTCGAGAAACAGCAAAGCACCGCGCAGGTTATGGCGCTTGAGCAGGGCGATCTGCTGGCTCAGGCGGTCCATCAACAGTGCGCGGTTGGGCAGGTTGGTCAGCGGGTCGTGGTAGGCCAGGTGACGGATCTGCGCCTGGGCATTTTTCAACAAGCTCACGTCTCGCGCGGTCAGCAGCAGGCATGGGGTTTCATTCAGGGTGATGGGTTCTACCGAGACTTCCACCGCGAGTATTTCACCGCGTTTGTTGTGCCAAAGCATTTCCAGATGATGGATACGGCCCTTGATTTGCAGCTCGGCGAGCAGCGCGGCGCGCTGGTTTTCATCAGCCCAGATGCCGATCTGATACAGCGTCAGGCCGATGGCGTCTTCGGCGCGGTAACCGGTCAGGCGGCAGAAACCGTCGTTGACCTCCACATAGCGGCCCGTATCACGCTCGGTAATGGAAATCGCGTCGGGGCTGGAGTGAAAGGCCTTGGCAAATTTCTCTTCGCTGGCCTTGAGTGCGGCTTCCGAGCGTTGTTGCTGGGTGATATCGCGCAGCGTGGTGACGATGCACGGCTGGTCGCTGACCTTGATCAATCGGCTGGAAATCACGCAAGTCAGCATCTGGCCATTCTTGTGGTGCACCACAATGGCCACGTTGCTCAAGGACTGCTCGCGGATCACCCGTTCAATACGTTGCAGGCGCTTGCTCGAGTCGTCCCACAGGCCAATCTGCTCGGCGCTTTTGTCGATGACTTCGGCGGCGGTCCAGCCAAACGTCTGGGTAAACGCCGAGTTGATCTCGATAAAGGCGCCGCTGTCCAGGCGAGTCACGCAAATCGGGTCGGGGCTGGCCTGAAACAAACTGGCGAATTTTTCTTCGGAGGTGGTCAAGCGTTGCTCGCGCTCCACCTGGTCGGTGATGTCCAGCAAGGTCCCGGCCATACGCAGCGGCTTGCCAGCTTCATCGCGATACAGGCGCGCGCGGCTTTCGAGGAAGCGTGAACTGCCGTCCTCCATCTGCACGCGGTAGGTCAGTTGGTAGTTGCCGTCCGGGCCTTCGCGCAGGCTGCGATAGGCGTTGCGCATGCCTTCGCGTTCTTCATCCGACATGCCCTCGAAAAACGCATCGAAGGGTTCGTGAAAGGGCGCTGGCGGCAGGCCGTGCAATTGCGCCGCGCGCGCCGAGCCGTAGAGCATGCCGCTGGGAATGTGCCAGTCCCAGGTGCCAAGCTGCGCCGAATCCAGGGCCAGGTCGAGGCGTTCCTGGCTGTCCTTGAGGGCTTGCTCGGCGGTTTTGCGCTCGGTGGTGTCCAGAAACGTGCTGATCAGGTAAGCCTCGCCGTCCAGCTCGACCTTTTGCGCGCTGAGGGTGCCGTCGTGGATCTGGCCGTTGCTGGCGCAGAACTGCACTTCCATGCTGATCGGTTCGCCCTTGCGCTGGGTGGCCTTGACCAGCAGGGCGCGCTGCTCGGGGTGGCGCCATAAACCAAGGTCCAGGGTGGTGCGCCCGATGACATCCGCCAGCGGCCAGCCGAACAGCATCTCGAAATACTGGTTGGCTTCACTGATCAAACCGTCGGATTGGCGGGTCAGCAGGACCATGTTCGGGCACAGATGGAACAGCGTGGCGAAGCGTTTTTCAGAGCTGCTGAGGGCGCTTTCGCGGTCGCGCTGGTGGGTGATCTCGCGAATCACCCCGATCATTCGCCGTCGTCCGGTTTTGTCCGGCGTCAGGCTGCCGCTGATTTCCAGCCAGTGCAGGCTGCCATCGGGCCACTGGATACGGTGATGCATCGCCCGCTCGAAGGGTTCGCCCGCCAGTACCGCGTGAAAGCCCCGCACCACCCGGGCGCTGTCTTCGGGCGCCAGCAGGTCGAGGTAATCGAGGTCTTTGGGCAAGGGCTGCCTGGGGTCGAAGCCGAACAGCGCCTGAGTGCCCCGTGACCAGCTGATTTTCCCGGTGTCGATTTCCCAGCACCATGCACCCAGCCGCGCGGCATTCAGCGCTGCCAGCAGTTGCGGGGCACTGTCCCAGCTTTGCTCCGCCTCTTGGGGGTCAAGGGCGTAGATGCGGGGCAGGGGTGGCACGGAATCGACGGGGTTGCGCATTATCAAAGGGCCTTGGCTCAATGGGCGTTCGGCGCGGCTTTTTATACGGGCCTGAGGCCGCACAGCTTCATGCCGGTATCCCTGGCAGATCGACCTGTGCATCCAACAGGCTCATGAAAGCCCGCGCAGCGTTCGACAGCGTCCTTTCTGTGTGCACGATATAGCCTAGCTGGCGACTGAGCTGTATGCCCGGCAAAGCGATACTTGCTACCTGATCATCGAGCATGGTGCGCGGTAATACGCTCCACGCCAGGCCAATCGACACCATCATCTTGATAGTTTCCAGGTAGTTAGTGCTCATCGCGATGTTCGGCGTCAGGCCCTGGGCCTCGAACAGTTTGCTGACAATATGGTGGGTAAAGGTGTTGCCGCCGGGAAACACCGCCGGGTGGCCGGCGATGTCGGCCAGGTTGACCGTGCCGTTGCCGGTGAGGCTATGCTCCGGGGCCACCACGAAATCCAGCGGGTCGTCCCACACGGGTGTGGCGCGCACAAGATGATGAGGGTCGGGCGCTAGAGTGATCACGGCCACTTCTGCACGGCCATGGAGGATTTCTTCGTAGGCTACTTCTGAATCGAGGAACTGAATATCCAGCGCCACGTCTGGGTATTCGCGGGTAAAGGTACGCAGGATCGGTGGCAGGCGGTGCAGGCCGATATGGTGGCTGGTGGCCAATGTCAGCCGACCGCTGACTTCGCCGGTCAGGTTGGTCAGCGCGCGGCGGGTGTCGTCGAGCACGTTGAGAATCTGATAGGCGCGTGGCAACAAAGCGCGACCGGCCTCAGTCAGGCCGACTTCACGGCCCAGACGATCAAACAATCGCACCTTTAATTGCTGCTCCAGCCCGGCGATGCGTTTGCTGATGGCCGGTTGCGTGAGGTGCAGCCGTTCGCCTGCGCCGGAGAAACTGCCGGTCTCGGCGATGGCAATAAAAGCGTTGAGGTTAGCCAGATCCATCGTGGTATTCCAGTTGGTAATCCAAAGCATAAAAAATATGAATTTGAGTTATTTAATGTAGCGCCATACCATCAGCCTCACAAGCCAAAGGGTTATTGAATGTCTCAAGACCCGGGGCATAGAAACACCTGATGAGGACCGCGTGATGGCCGGCAAAACGCTTTACGACAAGCTTTGGGACTCCCATGAAGTGAAACGGCGCGACGATGGCTCGTCGCTGATCTATATCGACCGTCACATCATCCATGAAGTGACCTCGCCCCAAGCGTTCGAAGGCCTGCGACTGGCCGGGCGCAAGCCTTGGCGCGTCGATTCGATCATCGCCACGCCGGACCACAACGTACCGACCACCCCTGAGCGCAAGGGCGGCATCGACGCCATCGTCGACACCGTGTCGCGTTTGCAAGTGCAGACTCTCGACGACTATTGCGACGAATATGGCATCACCGAATTCAAGATGAATGATGTGCGTCAAGGCATCGTTCACGTGATCGGCCCGGAGCAGGGCGCCACTTTGCCGGGCATGACCGTGGTGTGCGGTGACTCCCATACCTCCACCCACGGTGCATTCGGCGCCCTGGCCCATGGCATCGGCACCTCGGAGGTGGAACATGTGTTCGCCACCCAGTGTCTGGTCGCCAAGAAAATGAAGAACATGCTGGTGTCGGTCGAAGGCAAATTGCCATTTGGCGTCACTGCCAAAGACATCGTGCTCGCCGTGATCGGCAAGATCGGCACCGCTGGCGGTAACGGCCATGCCATCGAGTTTGCCGGGAGCGCGATTCGCGACCTCTCCATAGAAGGCCGCATGACCATCTGCAACATGTCCATCGAAGCCGGTGCCCGCGTGGGCATGGTCGCGGCGGACGAAAAGACTGTTGAATACGTCAAGGGCCGTCCATTTGCTCCGGCTGGCGCCGATTGGGACGCCGCCGTAGAAGCCTGGAAAGACCTGGTCTCCGACGCTGATGCCGTGTTCGACACCGTGGTTGAACTCGACGCCGCCCAGATCAAGCCGCAAGTCAGCTGGGGCACTTCGCCGGAAATGGTCCTGGCTGTTGACCAGAACGTGCCGGACCCGGCCAAGGAAGCCGACCTGGTCAAACGCGGCTCCATCGAGCGCGCCTTGAAGTACATGGGTTTGAAAGCCAATCAGGCGATCACCGACATCCAGTTGGACCGCGTGTTTATCGGTTCCTGCACCAACTCGCGGATCGAAGACCTGCGCGCTGCGGCGGTGATCGCCAAGGGCCGCAAAGTCGCCTCGACCATCAAGCAAGCCATCGTGGTGCCGGGCTCGGGCCTGGTCAAAGCGCAAGCCGAAGCCGAAGGCCTGGACAAAATCTTCCTCGAAGCCGGTTTTGAATGGCGTGAGCCGGGCTGCTCGATGTGCCTGGCCATGAACCCGGACCGTTTGGAGTCGGGCGAGCATTGCGCGTCCACCTCCAACCGTAACTTCGAAGGGCGTCAGGGTGCCGGTGGGCGTACTCACCTGGTCAGCCCGGCCATGGCCGCTGCCGCTGCCGTCAACGGTCGTTTCATCGACGTTCGCGAATTGATCTGAGGAATACCCGATGCGTGCTTTTACCCAACACACCGGCCTTGTCGCCCCTTTGGATCGCGCCAACGTCGACACCGACCAGATCATCCCCAAGCAGTTCTTGAAATCGATCAAGCGCACCGGTTTCGGCCCGAACCTGTTCGACGAGTGGCGCTACCTGGACGTGGGCTACGCCTACCAGGACAACTCCAAGCGCCCGTTGAACAAGGACTTCGTGCTCAACGCCGAGCGTTACCAGGGCGCCAGCGTGCTGCTGGCCCGGGAAAACTTCGGTTGCGGCTCCAGCCGTGAACACGCGCCGTGGGCCCTGGAAGAATATGGCTTTCGCAGCATCATCGCGCCGAGCTACGCCGACATCTTCTTCAACAACAGCTTCAAGAACGGCTTGCTGCCGATCATCTTGAGCGATGCCGAAGTGGATGAGCTGTTCAAGCAAGTGGAAGCCGATGTGGGCTACCAACTGACCGTCGACCTGGCCGCGCAAACCGTGACCCGTCCGGATGGCAAGGTGTACCACTTTGAAGTGGATGCCTTCCGCAAGCACTGCCTGATCAATGGCCTGGACGACATCGGCCTGACGTTGCAGGACGGTGATGCGATTGCAGCGTTTGAGGCCAAGCACCGGGCGAGCCAGCCTTGGTTGTTTCGTGATGCCTGATTGGCGGTAGGCCGTGCGGGCCCCATCGCGGGCAAGCCCGGCTCCCACATTGGAATGCATTCCAACTGTGGGAGCTGGCTTGCCTGCGATAGCGGCAGTACAGCCACCCTAAAACCCAAGGAAAGCCACCATGACCAACACCGCCCACACCCAAGTCGTGCAAAAACAATTCGGCGAGCAAGCCTCTGCCTACCTGAGCAGTGCCGTGCACGCCCAAGGCACCGAATTCGCGCTGCTCCAGGCCGAACTGGCCGGGCAGGGCGCTGCACGACTGCTGGATTTGGGTTGCGGTGCCGGTCATGTCAGCTTCCACGTGGCGCCGCTGCTTAAAGAGGTGGTTGCTTACGATCTGTCCCAGCAGATGCTCGACGTCGTCGCGGCGGCTGCAACAGACCGTAACCTGAGCAACATCCGCACTGTCCACGGCGCCGCCGAGCGCCTGCCGTTCGCCGACGGCGAGTTCGACTTCGTGTTCAGCCGTTATTCGGCCCACCACTGGAGTGACCTCGGCGTGGCCCTGCGCGAAGTGCGCCGGGTACTGAAACCGGGTGGTGTGGCGGCCTTTGTTGACGTCTTGTCACCGGGCAGCCCGCTGTTGGACACTTACCTGCAAACCGTTGAAGTGTTGCGCGACACCAGCCACGTGCGCGATTACTCCGCTGGCGAGTGGATGCGTCAGCTCAGCGAAGCCGGTTTGCACGTACGCAACAGCAGCCGCCAGCGCCTGCGCCTGGAATACACCTCCTGGGTCGAGCGCATGCGCACGCCCGAGGTACTGCGCGCCGCCATCCTTGAGCTGCAACAGGCGATGGGCCAGGAAGTGCGTGATTATTACGAGATTCAAGCCGACGGCACCTTCAGCACCGACGTGCTGGTGGTCTTCGCCGAGCGCTGATTAATTTTCCCGACCTGCCCACGGGCGGGTCGCTTGATGAAATGAGGAACCCATGAGCAAGCAGATTCTGATTCTCCCTGGCGACGGTATTGGTCCGGAAATCATGGCCGAAGCGGTCAAAGTCCTCGAATTGGCCAACACCAAGTACAGCCTGGGCTTCGAACTGAACCACGACGTGATCGGCGGCGCAGCCATCGACAAGCACGGAGTGCCGCTGGCTGACGAAACCCTGGAGCGTGCCCGTGCGGCCGACGCCGTGCTGCTGGGCGCCGTGGGCGGCCCGAAATGGGACAAGATCGAGCGTGACATCCGCCCTGAGCGCGGCCTGCTGAAGATCCGCGCGCAACTGGGGCTGTTCGGCAACCTGCGTCCGGCCATCCTCTACCCGCAACTGGCCGATGCGTCGAGCCTGAAGCCGGAAGTGGTGGCGGGCCTGGATATCCTGATCGTGCGCGAGCTGACCGGTGGTATCTACTTCGGCTCGCCACGTGGCGTGCGCGAGTTGGAGAATGGCGAACGCCAGGCTTACGACACCCTGCCGTACAGCGAGAGTGAAATCCGCCGTATCGCCCGTGTCGGTTTCGACATGGCCCGCGTGCGTGGCAAGAAGGTCTGCTCGGTCGACAAGGCCAACGTACTGGCCTCCAGCCAGCTGTGGCGCGAAATCGTCGAAGAAGTCGCCAAGGACTACCCGGACGTTGAGCTGAGCCACATGTACGTCGACAACGCCGCCATGCAACTTGTGCGCGCGCCGAAGCAGTTTGACGTGATCGTTACCGACAACCTGTTCGGCGACATCCTGTCCGACCAGGCCTCGATGCTCACCGGTTCCATCGGCATGCTGCCGTCGGCGTCCCTGGACACCAATAACAAAGGCATGTACGAGCCGTGCCACGGTTCGGCGCCGGACATCGCGGGCCAGGGCATTGCCAACCCGCTGGCGACGATTTTGTCGGTTTCGATGATGCTGCGTTACAGCTTCAGCCTGAGCGACGCGGCAGACGCTATCGAGAAGGCTGTCAGCCTGGTTCTGGACCAGGGTTTGCGCACCGGTGACATTTGGTCACAGGGTTGCACCAAGGTTGGGACGCAAGAAATGGGCGACGCAGTAGTCGCCGCGCTGCGGAATCTGTAATCTCTCGGGCCCCCTTGCAGAAGTTTGCTGCAGGCGGCCCACTTTTTAACAAGGTGTAGTTGCGATGAAACGTGTAGGTCTGATCGGATGGCGCGGTATGGTCGGTTCCGTGCTCATGCAGCGGATGCTGGAAGAGCAGGATTTCGATCTTATTGAGCCGGTGTTTTTCACCACTTCGAACGTTGGTGGCCAAGGGCCGTCCGTGGGCAAGGATATCTCTGCGCTCAAGGATGCCTACAGCATTGAAGAGCTGAAAACCCTCGACGTGATTTTGACCTGCCAGGGTGGCGACTACACCAGCGAAGTCTTCCCCAAGCTGCGCGAAGCCGGCTGGCAGGGTTACTGGATCGACGCCGCTTCCAGCCTGCGCATGCAGGATGACGCGGTCATCGTTCTCGACCCGGTCAACCGCAAGGTCATCGACCAGCAGCTGGATGCCGGGACCAAGAACTACATCGGTGGCAACTGCACCGTCAGCCTGATGCTGATGGGCCTGGGCGGCCTGTTCGAAGCCGGCTTGGTCGAGTGGATGAGCGCCATGACCTATCAGGCCGCCTCCGGTGCCGGCGCGCAGAACATGCGCGAGCTGATCAAGCAAATGGGTGCGACCCACGCGGCCGTTGCCGATCAACTGGCTGACCCTGCCAGCGCGATCCTCGACATCGACCGCCGTGTGGCCGAAGCCATGCGCAGCGATGCGTACCCGACCGAGAACTTCGGCGTGCCATTGGCCGGCAGCCTGATCCCGTGGATCGACAAAGAACTGCCGAACGGCCAGAGCCGTGAAGAGTGGAAGGCCCAGGCCGAAACCAATAAGATCCTCGGTCGTTTCAAGAGCCCGATCCCGGTGGATGGCATCTGCGTGCGCATCGGCGCCATGCGCTGCCACAGCCAGGCGCTGACCATCAAGTTGAACAAAGATGTGCCGATCGCCGATATCGAAGGGTTGATCAGCCAGCACAACCCATGGGTCAAGCTGGTGCCGAACAACCGTGATATCAGCATGCAGGAGCTGAGCCCAACCAAGGTCACCGGCACCCTGAATGTGCCGGTTGGCCGCCTGCGCAAGCTGAACATGGGCACTCAATATCTGGGCGCGTTCACCGTTGGCGACCAGCTGCTGTGGGGCGCGGCCGAGCCGTTGCGTCGGATGCTGCGGATTTTGCTGGAGCGTTGATCGCTTAAGACTGTACGAAAAACCCGCGGCTGGTGACAGGCGCGGGTTTTTTATTGCCTTTGAGTCCCACATCGCAGGCAAGCCAGCTCCCACATTTTGAAGGGTGAACCCAGTCGAATGTGGGAGCTGGCTTGCCTGCGATAGGGCCATCCGCCACACCACAAAATCCTGGTTAATTGCCTCACCCCCGGCCACCCGGTAAAGTGCCGCTCCCCCCGCAATGTCCGAGGCAGCCACCATGACCCAGACTTTTGAAATCGCCGTGATCGGCGCTACCGGCACTGTCGGCGAAACCCTGGTGCAGATCCTCGAAGAACTGAATTTCCCGGTAGGCACCCTGTACCTGCTGGCGGGCAGTAATTCTGCCGGTGCATCGGTACCGTTTCGTGGCAAAAACGTGCGGGTCAAGGAAGTCGATGAGTTCGACTTCAAAAAAGCGCAGTTGGCTTTTTTCGCCGCCGGCCCTGCGGTAACCCTGAGCTTCGCGCCGCGTGCCATCGCCGCCGGCTGCTCAGTGATCGATCTGTCCGGCGCACTGCCAGCGGATCAGGCACCTCAAGTGGTCCCGGAAGCCAACGCGCACATTCTCAAAGGCCTGAAAGCCCCTTTCCAGCTCGGCAGCCCAAGCCCGTCCGCCACCAACCTGGCGGTGGTCCTGGCGCCATTGCGCGGTTTGCTGGATATCCAGCGCGTCAGCGTCACCGCGAACCTGGCTGTTTCTGCGCAGGGCCGTGAAGCCGTCAGCGAACTGGCCCGTCAGACTGCCGAGCTGTTGAATGTGCGTCCGCTGGAGCCCAAGTTCTTTGACCGGCAGATGGCCTTCAACCTGTTGGCACAAGTCGGCACGCCGGACGCGAAAGGTCATACAGCCCTGGAGAAACGTCTCGTACACGAATTGCGCGCGGTGCTGGAAACTCCTTTGCTGAAGATTTCCGCAACCTGCGTTCAAGCCCCGGTGTTTTTTGGCGATAGCCTGACTGTGTCGCTGCAATTGGGCGCACCGGTTGATCTGGCCGCCGTCAACCGCGCACTCGACGCAGCGCCAGGCATCGAGTGGGTGGAGGAGGGTGATTACCCTACCGCTGTGGGCGATGCAGTCGGTCAGGACGTGGTTTATGTAGGAAGAGTCCGCGCAGGGGTGGACGACCCGGCGGAACTAAATCTGTGGCTGACGTCAGATAACGTACGCAAAGGCGCCGCGTTGAACGCCGTTCAACTGGCTCAGTTGTTGATAAAAGGCCTTGTGTAAAAGATACTTGGCGGCAATTTGTAGATTGATTCTAACCAAGCGCTATGCTTGGCCCCAGCAGGAACAGTTGCGCGTCGGTGACCTATCGGCTCGCCATGCCTTATGGCAGCGATTACCAACCTTCTCGCAGGCCGGGGAGTGTTCAGACAAAGGATGAGGCTATGGTTCAAGTTCGCAAACTGGTGTTAGCAATAGCGGCCGCCTCGGCGCTGTCCTCCGGTATGGCGCAAGCGCTGCAGCTGGGGGAGATGACCCTCAAGTCGAAGTTGAATCAGCCCTTGTCGGTGGAAATCGAATTGCTCGATGTCGGTGGCCTCACCGCTTCCGAGATTACGCCTAGCCTGGCGTCCGACCAGGCGTTTGTGGATGCAGGCGTGGATCGCCAGGCGTTTCTCAATGACCTGACGTTCACTCCGGTGGTCAACCCCAGCGGTCGCAGCGTGGTGCGTGTCACCTCCAGCAAACCGCTGCCCGACTCCTACGTACGTTTCCTGTTGCAGGTGCAGTGGCCCAATGGTCGGCTGATGCGCGACTACAGCGTGTTGCTGGACCCGGCCAAGTTCGAGCAGGCAACGCCGACTGCCAACGCACCCGCCGCCGCGCCGCGTTTGAGTGCGCCGACTACTACAGCCCCGGCTGTCAGCAAGGCCGCCCAGCACACCACGACATCTCGCGATACCTTGTGGGAAATTGCCGAGAAGAATCGCCATGGTGCGTCGGTTCAGCAGACTATGCTGGCCATCCAGGCGCTCAACCCGGATGCCTTTGTCGACGGCAATATCAACCGTTTAAAAACCGGCCAGGTCCTGCGCCTGCCAGACCGTGTGCAGGCCACCAGCCTGCCGCAGCCGCAGGCGATTGCTGAAGTGACCGCGCAAAACGCCGCCTGGCGTGAAGGGCGTCGCACGGCCAGCAACCAAGCGCTGGGCAAGCCACAACTGGACGCTACCAAGCGCACCGAGGCGGGCGCTGCGCCGTCGACGACCAATGCCAAGGACAACCTGAGCCTGGTCTCGGCCGAGTCCGCCAAGAAAGGCGCGAAGGGCAAGGCGGGTGACAGCAGAGCGCTGAGCGACAAGCTGGCGATGACCCAGGAGCAACTGGACACCACGCGTCGCGACAACGAAGAGCTGAAAAGCCGTGCTGCGGACCTGCAAAGCCAGTTGGACAAACTGCAAAAGCTGATCCAGCTGAAAAACGATCAACTCGCTCGCCTGCAGGCTGAAAAGGGTGGCCCTGCAACGGCGGCAATGCCTGCTCAGTTGGCCGGTGAACCTGCCGCCACCCCCGCAGAGCCGGCGGTGACGCCAGCCGCCGCAACGCCAGCCGCCGCAACGCCAGCGCCCGAGCCGATCAAGCCGGACGCCGCGCCTGTCAGCACGGAAGGTAAATTCAACGACCTGCTGACCAGCCCGATTGTCCTCGGTGTTATCGGCGGTGCTGCGGGCCTGATTGTGCTGTTGCTCCTGCTGCTGTGGGCGCGCCATCGCAATGCCCGCCGTGAAGAGGAAAAACACCTGCGGATGGCGCGGGCCCTGGCTGAAGAGCCGGTATTCACCGCGAACGTTGATCACGATTTGCCACCCGATAGCTTCGAAGGCCTGGAAGTGCCGCCGCCGAACGTCAAGCTGGCTGCCGCGCCAGCCCCGGCGCCGGTTGTTGATCCAGTGGTGGCACCGACTGTGGCTTCGGTGCTTGCGCCTCTGGCCGTTGCCGTGGCCCCGCAAAATTCCAGTGATGCATTGGCCCAGGCCCAGTCCCACATCGACCGTGGTCATCTGAACCAGGCGGCCGATGTACTGGAGCAGGCGATCAAGCACGAACCCAAGCGCAGCGACCTGCGTTTGAAGTTGCTGGAAGTGTATGGCCTGCAAGGCGACAAGGACGGTTTCGTCACTCAGGAGCGTCAACTGGTGGCCAATGGTGAGAACCATGCCCAGGTTGAGCAGCTGAAGAGCCGTTTCCCGGCCATGGCTGTGCTGGCCGCGGGTGTCAGTGCCGCAGTTGCGGCGGCGGCCCTGGACGCTCAGTACGTGAAGGATCTGCTGGAGGACAAGCCGGCTGCCCCGGCGCCTGAGCCTGAGGCATTCGATTCTGACTTTGACCTGAGCCTGGACGATCTGGAGGCCGCGTCGCCTGCCGTCGTCAGTCCGGAAGACGAACTGAGCTTTGAGTCGGTGCTGCAACAGCAGACCGAAGCCAAGGCCAGCCCGGATGACCTGTCTGACTTCGACCTCGACTTGCAACTGCAAGCCCCGACTTCTCAGACCGATGACGACTTCCTCTCCGGCCTTGAAGAGCAGATGAAGGGTGCCCCGGCGGTCGAGCCGCCGACCCTCACGCCTGCCACGCCTGACGACTTTGACCTGCCGGAAGACTTCGACCTGTCGCTGGCCGACGAGCCTGCGGCTCCGGCCTCGGCCAAGCCGGACGCTTTTGCGTCGGAACTGGATGATGTCAATGCCGAGCTGGATCGTCTGTCACAGAGCCTGGAGCATCCACCGATCGAGCCGACGTTCACCGCTGAAGATGCGGCGTTGGGCGGTGATGAACCGGAGTTTGACTTCCTCTCCGGCGCCGATGAGGTCGCCACCAAGCTGGATCTGGCCCAGGCGTATATCGACATGGGTGATACCGACGGTGCGCGGGATATCCTTTCCGAAGTGCTGACCGAAGGCGATGACGGCCAGCGCAGTGAGGCCAAGGAGATGCTTGGCCGCTTGGCCTGACTGTTTTGCTTTTCTGTGGGAGCTGGCTTGCCTGCGATGCGGGCGACTCGGTCTTTCAGTAGAACCCGGGTGATGCCATCGCAGGCAAGCCAGCTCCCACACAGGCCAGTTCCCACAGAAGTGGGCTCCACAAAATGGCCCTGGTGCAGGTTTGCCGCCTATAATGGCCGCCTTTGCGCAACTCATCAGGCTCTCAGCTCTTGGCAAATATAGATAACGCGGCCGCCGAAATGGCGGCCGCAGGCTTTTACCGCATCGCCCTGGGCGTGGAATACAAAGGCTCGCGCTATCGCGGCTGGCAGCGCCAGGCCTCAGGCGTGCTGACAGTGCAGGAAACCCTCGAGAAGGCGCTGTCCAAAGTCGCCGCCTCGCCCGTCTCCTTGATGTGTGCCGGTCGCACCGATGCCGGTGTACACGCCTGCGGTCAGGTGGTGCATTTCGATACCCAGGCCGAACGCACCATGAAGGCGTGGGTGATGGGCGCCAATATCAATTTGCCCCATGACGTCAGCGTCAGTTGGGCCAAGGTCATGCCTGCGCATTTTCATGCGCGCTTCAAGGCCATCGCCCGGCGTTACCGCTATGTGATCTACAACGATCAGATTCGCCCGGCGCACCTCAACGAGGAAATCACCTGGAACCACCGTCCGCTGGATGCCGAGCGCATGGCCGAGGCCGCGCAGCATTTGGTCGGTGTGCATGACTTCAGCGCCTTTCGGGCTGGCCAGTGCCAGGCCAAGTCGCCGATCAAGGAAGTCCACCACCTGCGCGTGACCCGCCACGGCAAGATGATCGTGCTGGATATTCGCGCCGGGGCGTTCCTGCACCATATGGTGCGCAACATTGCGGGCGTGTTGATGACCATCGGCACCGGCGAGCGCCCGGTTGAGTGGGCGAAGGAAGTGCTGGAAAGCCGTATCCGGCGCACCGGCGGTGTCACGGCGCATCCGTTCGGCCTGTACCTGGTGGACGTGGAGTACCGCGACGAGTTCGAATTGCCACAACGTTTCATCGGGCCACACTTCCTCACAGGTTTCAGCGAACTTGGCGGCTGACGCCCGGAATAGCTTTTGTTACCATCCGGGACTTTCTCGGTCCAACCCTGAGGTTTTCACGACATGCCAGCCGTTCGCAGCAAGATTTGCGGGATTACCCGCATAGAAGACGCGCTGGCGGCAGTCGAGGCGGGGGCGGATGCCATTGGTTTCGTGTTTTACGCCAAGAGCCCGCGTGCGGTGAATGTGTTGCAGGCGCGCGCGATCATCGCCGCGCTGCCGCCGTTCGTTACCACTGTGGGCTTGTTCGTCAACGCCAGCCGCTGCGAACTGAACGAAACCCTGGATGCGGTCCCGTTGGACATGCTGCAGTTTCACGGCGACGAGAGCCCCGATGAGTGCGAAAGCTATCAGCGCCCGTATATCAAGGCGTTGCGCGTCAAGGCCGGGGATGACATCGCTGCCGCATGCGCCTCCTACACAGGCGCTCGCGGGATTCTGCTGGACACCTATGTTGAAGGCGTACCCGGCGGCACCGGCGAAGCATTCGACTGGTCGTTGATCCCCGAGGGCCTGAGCAAGCCGATCATCCTGGCGGGCGGGCTCAACCCTGCGAATGTCGGGGCGGCAATCGAGCAGGTCCGGCCGTACGCCGTGGATGTCAGCGGTGGTGTGGAGCAGGGCAAGGGCATCAAGGATCACAGCAAGATTCGCGCATTCATGAGGGCCGTGCGCAACAGCAGTGGCGGGATGTGACGGCTGGCAGTCTGCCGCCGTCCATAACTACCACTGTGTAAAACAGCCCGGCGCCGCTTGTGGGCGGGCCGGAAATGAAGTGGCAACCCTGCGCTGGCAGGTTGTCTGGAAGGCTGAGGATGCGCGCGGGAAATGGCAGGTCGAACGTCTGACCCCGTCCCGCATGCATCATCGCCACATATGAATTTAGCTCAAGGGCATACACGGGGCTGTGTTCAAGCCACCGGTACTGGAGAAAGAAAGCATGAGCAACTGGTTAGTAGACAAACTGATCCCTTCGATCATGCGTTCCGAGGTGAAAAAAAGCTCGGTTCCTGAAGGTCTGTGGCACAAGTGCCCTTCCTGCGACGCGGTGCTGTACCGCCCGGAGCTGGAAAAGACCCTGGACGTTTGCCCCAAGTGCAACCACCACATGCGTATCGGCGCCCGCGCGCGTATCGACATCTTCCTGGATGCCGACGGCCGTGCCGAGCTGGGTGCTGACCTGGAGCCGGTTGACCGTCTCAAGTTCCGCGATGGCAAGAAGTACAAGGACCGCCTGACCGCTGCACAGAAGCAGACCGGTGAGAAAGACGCGCTGATCTCCGTCAGCGGCAAGCTGCTGGGCATGCCGGTGGTGGTGTCGGCCTTCGAGTTCTCGTTCATGGGCGGCTCCATGGGCGCCATCGTCGGCGAGCGCTTTGTTCGCGCCGCCAACTACGCCCTGGAAAACCGTTGCCCGATGATCTGCTTCGCCGCTTCCGGTGGTGCGCGGATGCAGGAAGCGTTGATCTCCCTGATGCAAATGGCCAAGACCTCTGCGGTGCTGGCGCGTCTGCGTGAAGAAGGCATCCCGTTCATCTCCGTGCTGACCGACCCGGTCTACGGCGGCGTTTCCGCCAGCCTGGCGATGCTGGGTGACGTGATCGTTGGCGAGCCCAAGGCGCTGATCGGTTTCGCCGGCCCGCGCGTGATCGAGCAGACCGTTCGCGAAAAACTGCCGGAAGGCTTCCAGCGCAGCGAGTTCCTGCTGGAACACGGCGCGATCGACCTGATCATTCCGCGCGGTGAGTTGCGCCCACGTCTGGGTAATCTGCTGGCCCAAATGATGGGCCTGCCGACGCCTGTGTACGTCGCGCCTAAAATCGAACCGATCGTCGTTCCGCCGGTGCCTGCAAACCTATGACCCAACGTACCCTGGGCGAATGGCTCGCCTACCTTGAGCAGTTGCATCCGTCAGCCATCGACATGGGCCTGGAGCGCTCGCAACAGGTAGCGGCCCGCCTTGGGTTGGGCCGCCCGGCACCGCGTGTGATCACGGTGACCGGTACCAACGGCAAAGGCTCTACCTGCGCGTTTGTCGCGGCGCTGCTGCAAGCCCAAGGGCTTAAAGTGGGCGTGTACAACTCTCCGCACCTGCTGCGTTACAACGAGCGGGTGCAGCTCAATGGCGTTGAAGCCACCGATGAGCAACTCTGCGAAGCCTTCGCCGCACTCGATGCCGGGCGCGGCGAGATTTCCCTGACTTACTTCGAAATGGGCACCCTGGCGGCTTTCTGGCTGTTCGAGCGTGCGCAGTTGGATGTGGTCGTCCTGGAAGTCGGCTTGGGCGGGCGTCTGGACACGGTCAACGTGGTGGATGCTGACCTTGCGCTGATCACCAGCATTGGCGTGGATCATGCCGATTATCTGGGAGATACCCGCGAGTCCGTGGCGTATGAAAAGGCCGGGATTTTCCGCCAGGGCAAGCCTGCGCTGTGTGGTGACGTTGATCCGCCGCATACGCTGCTCGACAAGGTGCGCGAGTTGGACTGTCCGTTTTACTTGCGCGGCCACGAATTCAATCTGGAAATCGGCACAGAGTACTGGCAGTGGCGCGGGCGTGATGCGCGCGGGCAAGTGGTCGAGTTGCGTGATTTGCCATTGTTGAACCTGCCGATGGAAAACGCGGCGCTGGCGCTGCAGGCCTATCTGCTGCTGGATCTGCCGTGGAATGCCGAGCAGATTGCGGCGACGTTGTTGGCGACGCGTATTGTCGGGCGCCTGGATCGCCGTGCCTTCGAGTGGGAAGGCAAGCGCCTGAACCTGCTGCTGGATGTGGGCCACAACCCGCATGCTGCCGAGTACCTGGCGCAGCGTTTGTCGCGTACGCCGCCAGTCGGTCGCCGTCTGGCGGTGTTCGGGTTGCTGGCCGACAAGGACCTGGAAGGTGTGGTTGCGCCGTTGCTGGGCAATGTCCAGTCCTGGGCAGTGGCGCCGCTGGATACGCCGCGCAGTCGTCCGGCGGCTGAGCTGGAAGTGGCCTTGCAGAACCTTGGCGCGCCGGTGACGTCGTATGCAAGCGTTACCGCAGCGCTTGAAGCGCAATGTGCGGTAGCAGTGGCCGAGGACGAGATTCTGTTGTTCGGATCATTTTATTGTGTTGCCGAGGCGCTTGAGTGGTTGGCCCGGCGCTCCACGGAGGAAGCTGCACATGGCATTACTGGATAGCGCATACAAGCAGCGAATGGTCGGGGCTCTGGTGTTGGTAGCGTTGGCGGTGATTTTTCTGCCGATGCTGTTTTCCCGGCAGGATGAGCAGCGCCAGGTCGTGGTAGAGGCTCCGGCATCCCCTCAGGCGCCGGCAATGCCGCAAGTTCAAGTTGAGCCGGTGGTGGTGCCTGAGCCTCAGGCGTTGCCGGAAGAGCCGGTGCCGGCCGATGAAGAGGTCGCCCAACAACAGGCGCCTACGACGCCGGTGCAGCCGAGTGTGCCAGTGGTCAAGCCGGCGCCTGCGCCGGTTGTAGCCGCCAAGCCTGCAGCGCCCGCACCATCACCTGCGCCCAAGCCGGTAGCGCCACAGCCTGCAGCGCCAGGCAAGCCGGATGTGGGTCAAAGCCGTATCGATCCGAATGGTCTGCCGATCAGTTGGTCGATCCAGTTGGCCAGCCTCGCCAACCGCGAAAGCGCCGAGGCCTTGCAGAAAAAACTGCGTACTCAGGGTTATAACGCCTATATCCGCAGCGCCGACGGCAAGAATCGCGTGTTTATCGGGCCACTGATCGAGCGCGCCGAAGCGGATCGCCTGCGTGACCTGTTGGGTCGCCAGCAGAACCTGAATGGTTTTGTGGTGCGCTTCCAGCCTGAGCGCGGCTGAGTTATTGCAGGCTCTGGTGGGCAATACGGTCTAAATGTAGGAGCAGGCCTGTGTGGGAGCCGGGCTTGCCCGCGATGGAGGCGCCTCGGTGTGTCAGTCACCCCGTGGTGAGGCTATCGCAGGCAAGCCAGCTCCCACATTGGTTTTGTGAGGGTCTTGAGATAGACAACCCATTGATTTGCAAAGCACCCGCAATCACAGCTTACCGATAGCCCGGCGCTCTGCTAAAATGCGCCGCCTTATCCGTACGTAGGCTGCACTGTGCCATTTACCTGGGTTGATTGGGCGATCGTTGCCATCGTCGCCATCTCCGCTTTGATCAGTCTAAGCCGCGGCTTCGTAAAAGAAGCACTGTCGTTGCTGACCTGGATCATCGCAGGAGTCGTAGCCTGGATGTTCGGTGGTTCACTGTCGGTTTACCTGGCCGGGTACATCGAAACACCTTCGGCTCGCGTCATCGCGGGCTGCGCCATCATGTTCATCGCCACGCTGCTGGTGGGGGCAATGGTCAATTATCTTATCGGCGAGTTGATACGTGTCACCGGCCTCTCCGGGACCGATCGATTTCTCGGCATGGCCTTCGGCGCTGCGCGTGGCGCGTTGCTGGTGGTTGTGGCGGTCGGGCTGTTGAGCCTGGGGCCGGTACAGCAGGATTCATGGTGGCAGGAGTCGGTACTCGTGCCAAAATTTCTATTGGTTGCAGATTGGTCCAAAAACCTCATTTTGGGGTGGAGCAGTCAGTGGCTGGCCAGCGGAATCAGCGTACCCGCTGATCTTCCGTTCAAGGAACACCTCTTGCCGGCCAAAACGCCTCAGTAAGTTGTGTTCAGTCAAGATTCATTAAGTAGGGGTTGCGTCGCATGTGTGGCATCGTCGGTATCGTCGGTAAGTCGAACGTGAATCAGGCGCTGTATGACGCGCTAACCGTCCTCCAGCACCGCGGCCAGGATGCTGCCGGTATTGTGACCAGCCACGACGGCCGGTTATTCCTGCGCAAGGACAATGGCCTGGTGCGTGACGTGTTCCATCAGCGTCACATGCAGCGCCTCGTCGGGCACATGGGCATTGGCCATGTGCGTTACCCGACTGCCGGTAGCTCGACCTCGGCCGAAGCTCAGCCGTTTTACGTCAACTCGCCTTACGGCATCACCCTGGCGCACAACGGTAACCTGACCAACGTTGAACAGTTGGCCAAGGAGATTTACGAATCTGACCTGCGCCACGTCAATACCAACTCCGACTCGGAAGTGCTGCTCAACGTGTTCGCCCACGAGCTGGCCCAGCGCGGCAAGCTGCAGCCGACCGAAGAAGACGTGTTCGCCGCCGTCACTGACGTGCACAACCGTTGCGTCGGCGGTTACGCCGTGGTGGCGATGATCACCGGTTACGGCATCGTCGGTTTCCGCGACCCGCACGGCATCCGCCCGATCGTGTTCGGCCAGCGTCACACCGACGAAGGTGTCGAGTACATGATCGCGTCCGAAAGCGTGTCCCTGGACGTGCTGGGCTTCACTCTGATCCGCGACCTCGCGCCGGGCGAAGCGGTGTACATCACCGAAGATGGCAAATTGCACACCCGCCAGTGCGCTGTCGCGCCGAAACTCACTCCGTGCATCTTCGAACACGTGTATCTGGCGCGTCCGGATTCGATCATCGACGGCGTGTCGGTCTACAAGGCCCGTCTGCGCATGGGCGAGAAGCTGGCCGAGAAGATCCTGCGCGAGCGTCCTGAGCACGATATCGACGTGGTCATCCCGATTCCGGACACCAGCCGTACCGCTGCACTGGAACTGGCGAACCACCTGGGCGTCAAGTTCCGCGAAGGCTTCGTGAAAAACCGCTACATCGGTCGTACCTTCATCATGCCCGGCCAGGCCGCACGCAAGAAATCGGTACGCCAGAAGCTCAACGCCATCGAGCTGGAATTTCGCGGCAAGAACGTGATGCTGGTGGACGACTCCATCGTGCGTGGCACCACGTGCAAGCAGATCATCCAGATGGCCCGCGAAGCCGGTGCGAAGAACGTGTACTTCTGTTCTGCAGCGCCAGCCGTGCGTTACCCGAACGTGTACGGTATCGACATGCCGAGCGCGCACGAATTGATCGCCCATAACCGTTCGACCCAGGACGTGGCTGATCTGATCGGCGCTGACTGGCTGATTTATCAGGATCTGCCGGACCTGATCGAAGCGGTCGGCGGTGGCAAGATCAAGATCGACCAGTTTGACTGCGCCGTGTTTGATGGCAAGTACGTGACCGGTGATGTCGACGAGGCCTACCTGAACAAGATCGAGCAGGCGCGTAACGACTCCTCGAAGATCAAGACCCAGGCGGTCAGCGCGATCATTGATCTGTATAACAACTGAGTAACGACCGGCCCTGAGGGGCCGGTTTTGTATCTTAAATAAAGAATTGAGTAAGGAGTCGCAGCATGAGTCAGGAATGGGATGCCGGTCGTTTGGACAGCGACCTCGATGGCGTAGCTTTCGATACCCTGGCTGTGCGCGCCGGCCAGCACCGTACCCCGGAAGGGGAGCACGGTGACCCGATGTTCTTCACCTCCAGCTACGTGTTCCGCACCGCTGCTGACGCCGCTGCACGGTTTGCCGGTGAGGTGCCGGGCAATGTGTATTCGCGCTACACCAACCCGACTGTGCGCGCCTTCGAAGAGCGTATCGCGGCGCTGGAAGGTGCTGAGCAGGCGGTGGCGACGGCGACCGGCATGGCGGCGATCCTGGCGGTGGTGATGAGCCTGTGCAGCGCTGGCGACCATGTGTTGGTGTCGCGCAGCGTGTTCGGTTCGACCATCAGCCTGTTCGAGAAGTACTTCAAGCGCTTTGGCATTGAAGTGGACTACGTACCTTTGGCGGACCTGTCCGGCTGGGACGCGGCGATCAAGGCCAATACCAAACTGCTGTTCGTCGAGTCGCCCTCCAACCCGCTCGCTGAACTGGTGGATATCGCCGCACTGTCCGAAGTGGCGCACGCCAAGGGCACCATGCTGGTAGTGGATAACTGCTTCTGCACGCCTGCGTTGCAGCAGCCGTTGAAGCTGGGCGCGGACATCGTCGTGCACTCGGCCACCAAGTTCATCGACGGCCAGGGCCGTTGCATGGGCGGTGTGGTTGCCGGGCGCAGTGAGCAAATGAAAGAAATCGTCGGCTTCCTGCGCACCGCCGGGCCGACCCTGAGCCCGTTCAACGCCTGGATCTTCCTCAAAGGCCTGGAAACTCTCAGCCTGCGCATGAAGGCGCATTGCGCCAATGCCCAGGCCCTGGCCGAGTGGCTGGAGCAGCAGGACGGTATCGAGAAGGTGCACTACGCCGGCCTCAAGAGCCATCCGCAGCACGCATTGGCCCAGCGCCAGCAGCGTGGTTTCGGTGCGGTGGTGAGCTTTGAAGTGAAGGGTGGCAAAGAAGGGGCGTGGCGCTTTATCGATGCGACGCGCCTTATCTCCATCACTGCCAACCTGGGTGACAGCAAAACTACCATTACCCACCCAAGCACCACGTCCCACGGTCGTTTGGCGCCGCAAGAGCGTGAAGCCGCCGGTATTCGTGACAGCCTGATCCGCATCGCCGTAGGCCTGGAAGACGTGGCTGACTTGCAGGCTGACCTGGCTCGCGGGCTGGCAGCCTTGTGATCGAGTGGTCCATGGACGCTGCAACGGCCAGTAACGGACGTGTCGCGCTGGTGACCGGTGCGGCGCGCGGTATTGGTCTGGGGATTGCCGCGTGGCTGATCAGCGAAGGCTGGCAGGTTGTGTTGACTGACCTGGACCGCGAGCGCGGTTCCAAAGTGTCCAAGGTGCTGGGTGAAAATGCCTGGTTCATCACCATGGACGTGGCCGACGAGAAGCAGGTCGCCCAAGGTGTTGCCGAGGTGCTTGGGCAGTTCGGGCGCCTGGATGCATTGGTGTGCAATGCGGCAGTGGCCGACCCGCGCAATATCACGCTGGAAAGCCTCGATTTGGCCTACTGGAATCGTGTGTTGGCGGTGAACCTCACGGGGGCGATGTTGTTGGCCAAGCATTGCGCGCCGTATTTGCGTGCTCATGCGGGGGCGATCGTCAATCTGGCGTCAACCCGGGCGCGTCAGTCGGAACCGGACACCGAGGCCTACGCAGCGAGCAAGGGTGGCCTGTTGGCGCTGACACACGCTTTGGCGATGAGCCTTGGGCCGGAAGTGCGGGTCAATGCCGTCAGCCCTGGCTGGATCGATGCGCGTGACCCGGCAGCGCGTCGCGCAGAGCCGTTGACCGACGCCGATCATGCCCAGCATCCGGCGGGCAGGGTAGGCACGGTGGAGGATGTGGCGGCGATGGTGGCGTGGTTGCTGTCGCGCCAGGCCGGGTTTGTCACCGGGCAAGAGTTTGTCGTGGACGGTGGCATGAGCAAGAAGATGATTTACAGCGAGTAGGGCGGGTAGCTGTCTTGAAGTCATTTTGTCTTTTTCAGAAAAACTTCAAGCAGGCTATTGACTTAGGTCCGCTACCTGCGTAAATTTCGCGGCCTCAACGAAGCAAAGGGTGATTAGCTCAGCTGGGAGAGCATCTGCCTTACAAGCAGAGGGTCGGCGGTTCGATCCCGTCATCACCCACCACTTCTTGAGAGTTTTGCCTTCGGGCAAGACGCAACGTTAAAGGTTGCACCGACGCGCAGCGGTAGTTCAGTCGGTTAGAATACCGGCCTGTCACGCCGGGGGTCGCGGGTTCGAGTCCCGTCCGCTGCGCCATATTTTCCAGGTCTGATTTTTCGGGCTTGAGATTGAACAGCCAAGGCTGCTTGATCAGATGTTTAAAGACGGTTGAGGGTTTACGCTTAACTGGTCAAGCGATACGCAGCGGTAGTTCAGTCGGTTAGAATACCGGCCTGTCACGCCGGGGGTCGCGGGTTCGAGTCCCGTCCGCTGCGCCATATCTGCCTCAAGGCCCACTGAACGCCTTGAAGCACAAAGAACGCGTTAAGCCTCTTTGATCCGATAGCAAAGACCCTGGTCGAAAGACCGGGGTTTTTTGTGTCTGCGATTTGGCTTCGGGTCGCCTCGGTCAAATAATGTGGGAGCGGGCTTGCTCGCGAATGCGGTGTGTCAGCTACTGAATATGTGTCTGATACACCGCATTCGCGAGCAAGCCCGCTCCCACAGTTTGACCGGGTTAGAACCCCAACTTATCCCGTAGCCCGTAATACCAGGCCCCCAGCGCCGCAAACGGTGTGCGCAACAATTGCCCGCCCGGGAACGGATAGTGCGGCAGGTCGGCAAACGCATCAAAACGCTCCGCCTGGCCTCTCAGCGCTTCCGCCAGTACCTTGCCTGCCAGGTGCGTATACGTGACGCCGTGGCCGCTGCAACCTTGCGAGTAATAGATGTTGTCGCCCAGGCGACCCACTTGCGGTAGCCGCGACAGGGTCAGCAGGAAATTGCCGGTCCAGGCGTAGTCAATCTTCACATCCTTGAGTTGCGGGAAGGCCTTGATCATCTTCGGGCGGATGATCGCTTCGATGTTTGCCGGATCCCGCGCGCCATAGACCACGCCGCCGCCGAAGACCAGGCGCTTGTCGCCTGTGAGGCGGTAGTAGTCGAGCAAGTAGTTGCAGTCTTCGACGCAGTAATCCTGCGGCAGCAACGTCTTGGCCAACTCGTCTCCCAGTGGGGCAGTGGTGATGACTTGCGTCCCGCATGGCATCGATTTGGCTGCCAGCTCCGGCACCAGGTTCCCCAGGTAAGCGTTGCCTGCGACGATGATGAACTTGGCCCTGACCTTGCCTTCTGCGGTGTGCACCACCGGGTTGGCGCCGCGTTCGATGCGCACGGCCGCCGATTGCTCGTAGATCGTGCCGCCCAGTGATTCCACCGCCGCCGCTTCGCCCAACGCAAGGTTGAGCGGGTGAATATGCCCGCCACTCATGTCCAGCAAGCCGCCGACATAGTTGTCACAGGCTACCACTTCACGAATACGGCGCTCGTCAAGCAACTCCAGCTGCGTGTGGCCGTAGCGTTCCCACAGGCGCTTTTGCGACTCCAGGTGGCCCATGTGCTTGCTGTTAAGGGCGGCGAACACACCGCCGTCTTTCAGGTCGCACTGGATCTGATACTTGGCCACTCGCTCGCGGATGATCTTGCCGCCTTCGAACGCCATATTTCCCAGCAGCTGCGCCTGCTGTGGGCCGACGCTGCGCTCAATCACATCGATGTCGCGGCTGTAGCTGTTGACGATCTGCCCGCCATTGCGGCCCGAAGCGCCGAACCCGACCTTGGCGGCTTCCAGGACCGTCACGCGAAAACCGTGTTCCAGAAGAAACAGCGCACTGGAAAGGCCGGTGTAGCCGGCACCGATCACGCACACATCGGTTTCGACGTCGCCTTGCAGCGTCGGGCGAGGCGGGACTGCATTCGCGGACGCGGCGTAATACGACTGGGGGTAGGGGGTGTTCGCCATCCTGGAACCTCTGTTTTATATTTTTTACGAGTGCCGCGATCCTACCTCAGTTGAAAATTGCCTGCCAGCCACCCGAAATTCACGAGCGTGCCTGCCGCAAATAAATAATTCGCATATTCATAGGGTTAGCTGCAAAAAAGATGTTGACACCCCTCCGGAATTCCGTAGAATGCCGCCTCACAGCAGGCACGTAGCTCAGTTGGTTAGAGCACCACCTTGACATGGTGGGGGTCGTTGGTTCGAGTCCAATCGCGCCTACCAAATAAAATCCGCTCTGCTGGGCGGTCTAGAAGGGCTCACCGAAAGGTGGGCCCTTTTTTGTTGTCTGCGATTTGCAAAACTTTTGCGAAACTCCCATCTCAAAACGCCAGTTCGGCGCCAACCTCAAAGTACTCGATCTTCTTTTCGTTGTGCCCCTCTTGATAGTGCTTCGTCATCTTCTCGTCCGCATGACCCATTAGCGCCTGGATGTATTCCTGTGGGAATTTCTGCTGCTCATACAGCCAGGCACCCAAAGCGTGGGTCTCGTGAAAAGTGGGTCGTTCCTCGCCGGTCGGCAAATGGTGCGTAGGGCACGTTTGAGGTCCTGCCACTTTCTTCCCATATTCTGGCTAAAACAGCTCTTTCTGTGGATAATCGCAACGCGATCTTATCGACTGTGAGCCGCTTAAATGCCAGAAAAATCTATAAAAAAATATGACTACATTGATGCTGTTCGAGGATTGGCAATAATTTTAGTTATTCTTGTTCACTCCTCTCAGCACGTGAAGCCGGACACCTCATGGCTATCGGCAATAATGAATGAGGGGGCGAGCGGGGTTCAGTTTTTCTACATTGCCAGTGCCATAACACTGTGCATGTCTTGGGCTGCTCGGAAAAGTAACGAGTTGCACCAGGTTCGTAACTTCTACTTGAGGCGTGTTTTCAGAATCGCGCCGATGTTTTATTTGGCGATTGCTTTATTTCTCATCCTGAATGGCACGAAAGCATCGTATTTTTCGCCCAATGGGATTAGCTGGTGGTTTGTCCCTGCTACCGCATTGTTTCTGCATGGGTTCCATCCTGAGACTATAAACTCTGTAGTCCCGGGTGGCTGGTCTGTTGCCGTCGAGATGACGTTTTATCTGGTGTTTCCTTTTCTAATGTGTATTAAGAAATTTTACTATTTTCTGATACTCCTTATAATGTGTGTTTTCCTGCAGCAATATAATGCCCCGGTATCATCGTATATTTTTTCTTATAATGATAATCAAAAGTATCTTATCGATCGATTTGCGTTCTTTAATTTTTTTAGCCAGCTTCCAGTATTCATAATGGGTATTATGGCTTATATGTTTTTGGCTAAAAACAAGGCTGTCAATTTAAAGGTTGCACTACTGGGTGGGGTCACGTTTCTTGCTTTGTCAGTTGAGTTTTGGAATCCGCACCAGTCCTTTATATTGCATCATGTAATAGCGGGTGGCATGTTTGCCATATTTTCAATTTTTCTGGCCTACCATCCATGGAAGATATTCGTAAATCGTCTCACTGTTTTTCTTGGTAGGCTGAGTTTTAGTATGTACTTGGTGCATATTGCAGTTCTAACATTACTGGCTAATGAAAAGGTAGTCGCTTTTTTCGGTGATGGTGATTTGAATAGCCTCGCATTCTTTTTGCTTGTTGTATCTGTGACGGCCTGTATTTCATGGTTTACCTATAAGCACATTGAGAAGCCCGGCATCGCTGCGGGGCGCAAGCTAATAGATAGGCTGGAAGGTAGTCGCATGACAAAGTCTACGCCGGCAATACCCTCTGATCCTGCCAAATAAAGCGGTTGACGATAGAAAAGCTATGATTCTAAAAATAAACTTAAGGGTGCGGTATGTCACGTATGACTCTGGATCAATCGCAGCAGCTTGATTCCATTAGGGCGTTAGCAGCATTCGCTGTGCTATTTGGGCATACCTATCAGACGCTTCTTCTTCCTACACTTAATTCATGGTTTACCCTGATTGTACTGTTGTCGCAGTTTGCAGTGATGGCTTTTTTCGTGTTGAGCGGTTTTCTAATTGGTAAGTCCGTGTGCAACAACGTCTCAAGAAATTCTGTGTTTAATGTCGGAGAGTATGCGGTGGATCGAGCTCTGCGGCTGTATCCCCCTCTGATTGTCGCGTTAGTTTTAATGGTGCTTCTTGCGTTAATAGCACCGCACTTTTTTCCTTCAGGTACTGGGTCGCTGCTAATAATAGACAATGTGGATTTTGTACGCACTGAATTCGTTACGTCTTGGCGTGATGTATGGGGGGCCTTAACATTCCTTAACGGCTTAATAGTCGAAAATCCATTGGCAAATAGCCCCCTTTGGAGTCTGTCCCTTGAGGCGTGGTATTATGTAATGGCTGCTGGGTTTTTTTTGTGGCCTGGTCGAAAATTTTTGTCAGTTTTCTTGTTAGTGGTAACGGTTTATGTTACGCACAAAAGCAGTTTATTTTATCTGCTTGCTCCAGTCTGGTTTTCCGGGTTTGGTTTAGCCATGATCCACCAGCATAATCCTCGAATGAATAATAAAATATTTGGCTGGGCTTTTGCGGTGTTAAGCATTGCTGTTGCTGCATCTATTGTGTACTCGATGTTTAATCAGCCGTCAGGTAATGAAGTGATTTATGAGAGGATTAATATCTTCAGGCTGGCCTCGGGGTTGTGGTTTGCCTGCTTTCTTGCTCTGATTTTTGGGGGTGAAGTTCGGTTTACAAAGCGTTTGCACACGCACGCTAGTTACTCATATACCCTCTACGTCATTCACTTTCCTGTCATGTTGTTTGTTCTTGGTGTTTCTCAGGAATACATATATTCGTCTCTGTCGAGGTCGTTGGCTGTAAGTGCAGTAACCATCATGGTTTCTATAGTTATTTCTTGGTTGCTGAGTCGATGGGTTGAAAATAAAGTTGTTATGCAGGCTGGTTTGCAGTCTGTGATCAGGCTGGCGAAAAGAGGGGAGGCGGCCTAAATCATCAGCGCCGTATGATGGGCTTAATATCGCGCTTGGTTGTAGATCTGCTCGGGCCCACGCTTGCGACCAAGAACTGGTCGCCTGCCGTCATATCACCCACCTTGCATAGATAGGGTGCGGCTTTTAAAGCTCTTACGGCAGATTATTTAACGCACACCAGGGGTAGCAAGTTGAGAGCGATGTCGTCCGCCGCCTGCGCTCCAGCGGTTGATGTTGACGGGCAGGCGACGCGGATGCGTCAGCAGAACAGCGTAGCCACCGAGAGCAAACAGATGATTTGAACCACCATCTGGCAGCGTATTTCACCATTTGTTGTCGCCATGCCCATTTGTCCGGCGTACATAGTGGCTACCCTCTTTATCGGCAGAAGTGCCGTCAGCGCTGCGCGGGAACGCGCAGTGGCTGTCTTGAGTATAGATGTGGAACAGGATTCTTCACGGTCTCGCCTGTTTAGAGCGGTTGAGCACGCTTTCTCCGGCCCCGGCGGGAAGGCGGTACACGTCGAACAACCCTAAAATACCGAGCAGGGCAACGCCTACAAACGCCACCCGAAAATCCGCAGCACTCGCCTGCACGTCATGACCCTGCGCGGCCATGGAGGCCCGCAACAGCAGCGCCGCAATCGACACCCCCAGGCCCATGGCCAATTGGAATGCCATGCTGAACAACGCCGATGCCTCGCTCATTTGCGCTTTGGGCACATCCGCAAAGCCGATCGAGTTGTAGCAGGTGAACTGCATCGAGCGCGACAACCCTCCCACAAACAGCACTGCCGCAATCACCGTGAACGGCGTTTGGACGGTGAACAACGCGCAGGCCGCCACCAGTGCGATACCCAGTGCGCCATTCACCAGCAATACCGTTCGAAACCCGAAGCGCTGCATGATCGGCGTAGTAAATGGCTTCATCGCCAGGTTGCCGGCAAATACCGCCAGCACCAGTAACCCCGCATCTACCGGCGACAGGCCAAAGCCGACTTGAAACAACAAGGGCAGTAAAAACGGCAGGGCACTGATGGCCAGACGGAAAAGCGATCCGCCCAAAATACTTACCCGGAAGGTATTGATGGACAGCGTCTGAAGTGGCAGCAAGGGGTCGGGATGCCGTCTGCAATGATGCACGGCCCACACTGCCAGTAATGTGCCCGTTGCCACCAACGCAAACCCGGGGATCAGCGTTTCACTGGTCTGATTACCCAGCCACTCTAGCCCGCAGAGCAGGGCCACGCAGGCGCTCGCTAGCAGTACAAAGCCCTGGCCGTCGAATGTGCGCACGCTTGCCTCGCGCCCCTTGGGCACCAGCCACAGGGCGGCAATCAGTGCCAGCGCGCCCAAAGGGAGGTTGATGTAGAAGATCCATGGCCACGACGCATGGGTCACGATCAACCCACCGACCAAGGGCCCCAGAATCGGCGCGACCAGACCGGGCCAGGTGATCACGGCAATCATGTTGACCAGGTCTTTTTTCTCCGTATTACGCAGCACTGCCAGGCGCCCGACGGGCACCATCAGGGCGCCACCAATGCCTTGTAACACCCGGGCAATCACAAAGGTTTCAAGGCTTTGGCTCAGCCCGCAGAGCAACGAGGCCAGGGTGAAAACGCTGATCGCACCGGCAAACACAAGGCGTGCGCCAAAACGGTCGGCCACCCAACTGGACAACGGGATGAAAATCGCCACGGCCAGGATGTAGGCGGTGATGCCTATATTCATGTCGACCGGCGTGACCCCGAAGCCGGCTGCCATAGTCGGCAATGCGGTGGCGATCACTGTGGCGTCGAGGTTCTCCATGAAAAAGGTCACGGCGACCACCAGGGCGATCAAGCGGGTTTGCACTGCGGAATTGGTTGTAGCAAAAGAAGTCACCCGCGCCGCTCCTTGTCCAATAAATGTCGATCAAACTCGACGATACCGGGTCGGCCCTGGACTCGCACGCGCCAATCAGTGGGTCTGGGTCACCTTTTTCAAAAATCTCGGCTGATCCGGGTTACGTCCACGGTTGACGGCCAGTTGCGCTGCGTTCAAGTAGAACCCCTGAATCATGGTGAAAGGCTCCAGCAAGGGGTGTGCCGTCGGCGCGCTTGGCAGCAAGCCTTCGCACGCCGTGCCGCGAGGGGCCACCACCTGTACTCGCGCGCCTCGGGCGCGCATCTCTTCAGCGAAGGCCAGGGTGCCTGGCTGCTCCGGGCCGGAAGGCGCGAAGACCAGCACGGGGTAGCCGTCTTCGATGATTTCCATCGGGCCATGGCGCACTTCTGCGCTGGAAAACGCTTCGGCCTGAATACCGGAGGTTTCTTTTAGTTTCAGGGCCGCTTCCTGTGCAATGGGTAACGCTGCACCACGCCCGACGACGATCATCTTGTCGGCAGTCGCCAACAGGCTGAGCAGCGGCGACCAGTCTTCCGCCGCTGCCTGGTTCAATTGCTCCGGTAACGGCTGCAGGGCGGCGGTCAGTCCGTTATCGATACCGAAGGCTTCTGCCAGATGGGCGACAGCCTGGGCGCTGGCCATCAACATCGCGACATAGCTTTTGGTGGCCGCCACACTCTGCTCAAGGCCAGCGGGTAGCAGGATCTCATGATCACTGGCACCCGCCAGTGGCGAGTTAGGCGTGTTCACCAGCGCCACCGACCGGGCGCCGCGTTGCTGCAGATAGTGGACGCTGTCGATCAGGTCCGGGCTCTTGCCGGATTGGGAAAAGGCTGCGACCCAGGCGTTTTTCAAGCGCAGGGGCGGGTGCTGCAGGCTCACCAGCGACAAGGGGATCGACAGGCTCGGAATGCCGATCTGGCTCATCAGTGCGTAGCTGAACCAGGCAGCGGCATGGTCGGAGCTGCCGCGAGCCACGGTGATCAGCAGTTCGGGCAGTGTGCGCGCCCACTGCTGGCTCAGCCTGCGAACGGCGGTGTCGTCGTCAAGCATGCGTTGCACGATCGTGGGGATCGACAAGGTTTCACTCAGCATTAATGACATGGTTAATCTCCGCAGATGTCGATGCGTTGACCGGCTGCGATCAGTTGTCTGGCGATGGCATTCAGCCCGGCGGATTCCAGGGCCATGCTGAAGGCACCCCACAGCGGTGCGTCGTGGGTAAAGTGCGCGGTGGCGAGCGCGGGCGGGAAGGGCACCACGCGCTGAATCAATTGCTCGATCATCGGCGCCAGCAGGGCGGCCTGACGGTATAGACCGCCGCCCACCGTGATGCGCTCGACATCCAGCGCGACGGCGAGGTTGGCAATGTGCACGGCGCAGGCGGCGATGCGCAATTCAAGGGCCTTGCGCACGCCGGGATCAGTGCTGGCAAACAGGTCCAGCGGTGAGTGCCCATGCCCCAGCATTTCTTCTGCCAACTGGCTCAGGGCGTTCCCGGAGAACAGCTCCTCCAGCGGCGCGTGGCCGTTTTGGTAAGTTGCCCATCGATCAGGCTTCGCCGGGTCAAGGAAGGGCGACAACAGATAGCCGATTTCCATGGCTGCACCATTGTGCCCTCGCACCAGTTTGCCGTTGGCGATGGCTGCCGCCGACAGGCCGGTGCCCAGGTTCAGGTAGATCGCGTTGTCGACGCCTGCCAGCGAGCCCCAGCGCACCTCCGCGAGGGCGCCGGCTTTCACATCGTTATCCAGGCTGACGCTCACGTTGCCAAATGCCTGGGAGATCAGCGCCTGCAAGTCCAGCCCTTCAAACCCGGGCGTGTTCGGCGCCATCAGCAACGTCGGCCCGCGCACCACACCGGGGAACACCGCCGCCACGCTCAGCACTGGCGCGTTGTCGAATTCGGCGACGCAATCGCGCGCGGCATCCAGGATGCGTTGCAACGCCGGCACGCCGGACAATCCATCAGCATGGGTGGCGAGAGTTCGCGTGTTCATGCGCTGGCGAACGGTGTCGTAGCAGGCGACCTGAGTCTTGGTGCCGCCCACGTCAATTGCCAGCAGAAAGCCTTGTCGCGGCGCCGCAGCGCCGGTTGATGCCAGGGGTTCATGCATTGCGTTAATCACTTATTGAAAGGCCACAGCCGTTGAACCCGCGCCCAGAACAGATACGCCACACTGCCCGCCAGCACCCATACCAACGACCACTGGATCGGGTAGGCGCCGGGCGCGTTGTGGTTGGACGCCATATAGATATAGACCCAACCCAGCAGCGCAATGAATGCGGGCACCGGGTAGAGCCACATTTTGTAAGGCCGCGCGAGGTGCGGTTTGGTTTTGCGCAGCACCAGCAGCGAGACGATCTGCGCCACTGACTGCACCAGAATCATCACCGTGGTCAGCAACTGGATCAGCGTGTTCAGGTCAGTCAGCCGCCCGATCATAAAGCCGACCGAGGTCAGCAACCCCATGCTTACGATGCCCCAGGTCGGGAATTCATGCTTGGGGTGGGTTTTGCTGAAAGCGTTGAAGAATACCTTGTCCTTGGCCGCTTCGAAGGGCACACGGGAGCCACCCAGCAAACCGGCGAACACTGAAGCCACGGCGGTGATCAGGATCAGCACGGTGACGATCCCGGCGGCGGTGCTGCCCCAGGTTTCACTGAGTACCACCGACGCCACGGATTTATAGGCGGCAGATTCCGGGTCAAGCATGCGGTGCCAATCCACCACGCCCAACACGCCGACTTGCATCACCAGATAAATCACGAGGATGCCGACGATCGACAGGATGATCGACTTGGGAATCACCCGGCCCGGTTGTTCGACTTCACCCGCCAGGTAGGCCGAGGTGTTGTAACCCAGGTAGTCATAAATGCCGATGGTCAAGCCACCCGCCATGCCGAACCAGAAGCCGCTGTCGGTCAGGTTGAAGGCGCCTTCCGGGAAGGTGAACGCCAGGTCGGCGTGGAAATTGGAGAGTGCAGCCGCAATCAGTGCGCCGATGCTGACCAGCATGATCACCCACAGCACGATGCTCAATTTGGCGATGGATTCGATCTTGCGCCACAGCATGGCGATGATCAGCCAGATCACTACCAGGCCGACCAGGTTGCCGGCGGTCTGGCTCATGTCGGGCCAGAACCAGGTGAGGTACTGCACAAAGCCAATGATGCCGGTGGACATGATCAGCGGGATAAACAGCATCGCCGTCCACACGAACAAAAACGGTAGCAGCTTGCCGGTGCGTTTACCGAAAGCCTCGCGCAGGTACACATAAGTACCGCCGGCACCCGGTAGGGACGCGCCAAGTTCGGCCCAGACCAGCCCGTCACACAGGGCCAGCAGGGCGCCCAGTATCCAGCCCAGGTAAGCCTGAGGGCCCCCCATGATCACGATCATGGCCGGGATAGTGATAAACGGACCCACGCCGCACATCTGGCTCATGTTCAGGGTGATGGCGGGGAATAGGCCGATTTTGCGTTTGCCGTTTGGCAAATCCGGATCGACGGGAGTCAGCGTGCTCATGGGGACGACCTCTTGTTCGAGTGACAGACGCGTGAGGGCAGATTGCAAAAGGGCCTGCTTGCCATCGAGGGTTCTGTCGACCCGTCATTGTTTTTATGGGGCGTAATTGGCGTTCACACGGGGTGCGAGAGGCCGAGGCGCTTAGAAAACCACAGCAGGAGTATTAATTCAACTTGATTTAATTAATCGACGGCGTGGATCATCAGCCCATGAAAAATCCTCAAAACAAACGGTCCGTCACCACCGGCACCAATGCCGAGCACGCTCGCCTGCACAACCGTCGGGTGATTCTTGAAGCCATTCGCCAGAACGGGCGCCTGACGCGTGCCGACCTCACGCGTTTGACCTCGCTGACCGCACAGACCATTTCCAATATCGTCACCGAGTTGCAGGAAGAAGGCGCGCTGCTGGCCCATGCAGCGGAGAAGGGCGGGCGTGGCCAGCCGCCGGTGCCGCTGTCACTCAACCCTGACGGCGGCTATTCAATCGGCATTCATGTCGAGCAGCACCGCATCATCGGCGTGTTGCTCGACTTGCTGGGCCACACCGTGGCTCAGGTCACGTTGACGGTCAGTTACCCAACCTTCGAGCAAGCGCTGCCGTTGATTCTCGACACCGTGAGAAGCTTTCGTGAGCAGCGGCCAAAGGGGCGATTTTTGGGCGTGGGTATTGCGTTGCCCGGTCCATTCAGTGTCGAGGGCATGACCGCTGTTGGCCCTACGGCGATGTCCGGTTGGGACGCGGCGGATATTGCGCAGCGCTTGCAGCAGACGGTCGGCCTGCCGGTGTTGATTGAAAATGACGCCACCGCTGCGGCGATGGGCGAGCGCTTGTATGGCGTTGCGAGCGAGCTGAATAATTTCGTGCACCTGTTTATCGGCAGCGGTCTGGGCGCCGGTTTGTATCTGGACAATCGTCTGTATTCCGGGCACTGGCACAACGCCGGTGAAATCGGCCACATGACAGTGATTCCCGGTGGCAAAGCCTGTGATTGCGGTAATCAAGGCTGCCTGGAGCGCTACATTTCCATTGCCGCGCTGCTGGAACACCTGGGGTTGCCAGCCGAGCATGATCTCGGCGCGTGGGATGCAAACGATGAGGCCCTCAACACGCGCGTCGAGCTGTGGCTGGACGAAGCCGCGCCAGCGTTACGCCAGGCCATCAATATTCTGGAGTCGGTGCTCGACCCGCAAACCATTCTGATCAGCGGTTTTCTGCCCGAAACCTTGCTTGCGCGGCTGATGGCGCGGCTGGAGCCGTTGAGTCGCTCTATCAGTAGCCGTTCCGACCGCAAACATCCGCGGATACAAATGGGCACGGCGGGTCAGGACGCGGTGGCGCTGGGCGCGGCGGCTTTAATGATCCTGGCGGAGATCAGTCCGGATTATGAGGCGCTGCTCAAGCCGGAGTAAGGCGGGCATACTGGTTCGTGATTGAAATCAGACCCGGGAGAAAACAATGGAATTGGCGTTAGACGTGTCGTTCGACGTGACGGCGCAAGAGCGTGAGGCCATCCTCAAACCGCTGCGGGCTTACAACCTTAGCCACACCGGCCAGTTGCCCTTTGCAACTGTGGGTATTTTACTGCGCGACCCCGACAACCAAGAGGTGGTGGGTGGGCTTTTCGGGGAAATCAGCTACGGATGGCTGTTTATCGAGTTATTGAGCATTCCTGACTCTATGCGCAAGCAGGGCACCGGCACGCGCCTGATGCGCGCCGCTGAAAACGTGGCCCGGGAAAAAGGCTGTACGGGGATCTGGCTGGACACCTTCAGCTTTCAGGCGCCAGAGTTTTATCGCAAGCGGGGGTTCAGCGAGTTGGGCCATATCGCTGATTACCCACCGGGTCATCAACGCTATTTCTTTCAAAAGCGTTTGGTTTGAATCACCACGCGGCGCCGGAATATCCGGCGCCCACCCGCCACAAAATTTATTGGTCCGCAGCTACAATTTTTCTTGTTGGACACCCCCGCCCCCAGGCAGCAAAGTTGCCGCCACTGACGCTCGACCTTTCAGGTCAACAATAAAAAAACCGAGCCGACTGCACGCCACTTTCACGCTGTGAGCCCTTTGCTCACATCCTGCTGTAATGGCGCCGCAGCGCGCACTAAAGGACCTCACCGCCATGCAAACTGTTGTGAACCTATGGCCACTGATCGGTGTGCTTGTGATCGTGGTTGGCTTCGTATTGCGCTTCAACCCACTGTTGGTGGTGACCGCCGCCGCTATCGCTACTGGGCTTGCCGCCCACTTTCCGCTTGAAAAAATTCTCTCCAGCATGGGTGAAGGCTTCCTTCAGACCCGTGCGCTGCAACTGATCCTGTTATTGCCCCTGGCGGTCATTGGCTTGCTGGAGCGCCACGGCCTGCGCCTGCATGCGCAGAACTGGATTGCGCGTTTCGAGCGCGCGACAGTCGGGCGTTTGCTGATCATCTATCTGTTTGTACGCGAGTCCACCGCCGCCATGGGGCTGACCAGCCTGGGCGGGCACCCACAGATGGTGCGGCCGCTGCTGGCGCCCATGGCCGAAGGCGCGGCGGAAAAGCGCTACGGCAAGCTGCCGGACAAACTGCGCCACAAAGTGCTGGCCATGTGCGCGGCGACCGATAACGTCGGGCTGTTTTTCGGTGAGGACATCTTTGTGGCCTTTGGCGCGATTGCGTTGATGCACACTTTCCTGTTGGGCTCGGGGATTGATGTGGAGCCGTTGCACATTGCGGTATGGGGCATTCCCACGGCGATTTGCGCCTTTATCATCCACGCCATTCGCCTGCATCGATTTGATCGGCGCCTGACCCGCGAAATGGCAGCCGTTGCTCCGGTGGAGGCTGCGCAATGATCATCTCCATCCAATACCTGTACTGGCTGGCCGGTGTTTTGTTGCTGATTACGGCGGGCATGATCCTGATGGATCGCACTCACCCCAAGCGCTGGTCCACGGCGTTGTTCTGGTTGCTGTTCGCCATTCCGTTCCTGGCAGGCGAGCGTTTGCCCCCAGTGGTTATCGGCGCGGGTGTTGTGGTGATGGCGCTGATCGCCGGGTTTGGCGGTGTGGGCCGCGGTGCCCATGGCCAATTACATGACAAGGCTGCTCGCGCCAGCGCTGGACGGCTGGGCCACAAACTGTTTATTCCGGCGTTGGCAATTCCCCTGACCACGGTGATTGGCTCAGTCCTGCTCAAACACACAGAGATCGGCGGCGTGCCGTTGCTGGATCCGAAAAACACCACCTTTGTGTCCCTGGGCATTGGTTGCCTGATTGCCCTTGGCCTGGCGTGCTGGCTGACCCGCGACACGCCAGTGCAAGCCTTGCGCGAATCCCGACGCCTCACCGAAGCCCTGGGCTGGGCCATGGTCCTGCCGCAAATGCTGGCAATGCTCGGGCTGTTGTTCAATGAAGCTGGCGTCGGTACAGCGGTCGCCCATGTCACCACCACTTACATCAACCTGGATTTCAAGTTGGTGGCGGTGATGGTCTATGTATTGGGCATGGCGCTGTTCACGGTGATCATGGGCAATGGCTTCGCGGCGTTCCCGGTGATGACGGGTGGTGTCGGCGTGCCGGTACTGGTAGGGATCTATGGCGGTAACCCGGCGGTGATGGCGGCGATCGGCATGTTCTCCGGCTATTGCGGTACGCTGATGACGCCTATGGCCGCGAACTTCAATATCGTCCCGGCCGCGTTGCTGGAGTTGCCGGACAAAAACGCGGTGATCAAGGCTCAACTGCCGACCGCGCTGATGATGCTGGTGGTGAATATTGTCCTGCTTTACCTGTTGATGTGAGCCTGCGATGCATACCGTATTGCTGACGGGCTTCGAGCCCTTTGATAGAGACCCGGTCAACCCTTCCTGGGAGGCCGTGCGCCAACTGGACGGCGTGAGACTGGGCGAGGATCTACAGATAGTTGCGCGCCAGCTGCCTTGTGCATTTGCCACGGTGGGGGAGTGTCTGGCGCAGATGATTGTTGAATTGCGTCCGGCCATGGTGATCGCCACCGGCCTTGGGCCTGGGCGCAGCGACATCTGCGTCGAGCGGGTAGCGATCAATGTCAACGATGCACGCATCCCCGATAACCTGGGTGAACAGCCTGTCGACACAGCGGTTGTGGCCGGTGGGCCGGCTGCGTATTTCAGCACGTTGCCGATCAAGGCGATGGTCAAGGCGGTGCGTGAGGCGGGGATAGCCGCGTCGGTTTCACAGACAGCGGGTACATTCGTGTGCAATCAGGTGTTTTATCTGCTGCAACAGGCACTGGTGGGGACAGGCGTGCGCAGTGGTTTTATCCACGTACCGTACCTGCCGGAACAGGTGATTGATTCCGGGCTGCCGTCGATGGCGCTATTGACGATGGTGGAAGGGTTGCGCGTGGCGGTAAGCACTGCGTGGGAAACCCGGGTGGATGCCATTGAGGTGGGCGGGCAGGTCAGTTGACCTGCCGGTGTTGCCCTAACTGCTCAGCAACCGGGTCAGGCCGAAGGTGATGGCGCACGCCAGGCCTGTCATCGCGAACGCCGTGGCGACGTACCATTTGATGAGGTTCAGCTCGGTGGTCGCCAGGTCAGCCCGCGTGGCGAAATGTTTTTCATTGGAGTCTGTCCTGCTCGAAACGGTGAATAGCTTCTCTTTCATTTCAGCCAGCCCCTTTTCCAGTAAACCCAAACGTTTTTCCAGCCCGGAACCTCCGTCGTTGCCTCCACCGCCTCTGCCTTGAGCCGGGATGTTCAGCGCGTTTGCCCCGCTGATTCGATACTGTTTTTTCTCCAAAGCATGACACCTGTTTCAAACAATGTGCGAGAGCGCTTGGGAAGCAAGAATAGTAGGAGTCGGAGCTCTGTGGGACAGGCAAACCTTTGCAAAATAACACCGGGTTTCTGGCACGCGGTTTTCAGTCCTCCTGCCTGGGGAAAAACAACTCGAAACACGTTACGCCCTGTTCACTGGTGACGCTGTACCGACCGTTATGCAGCTGCATGATGGTCGCCACAATCGATAACCCCAGGCCATTGGACTGCGCCGAACGCTCACGGGATTCGTCGACGCGGTAAAACCGTTCGAACAGCCTTGGCAGATGCTGCGCGGGAATCGTCTCTCCGCTGTTACTGACCCTCAGGCTTATACCTTCAGGGCCTGGAGTTGCCTGAATCATCAGATCGGAACCCGGCGCACCATACTTGATGGCATTGGCGCACAGATTGGCCAGCGCCCGGCGTAGCAGCATTGGCTCGGCCCAGATCACGCCTTCACCCGAGGCGAGAATGTGCATCCCCACATCGCTCGCCAGCCCTTCGAAATAGTCAGCCATACGCTCCACCTCATCCGCCGCGCTGAGTGCCTGGCGTTGGCGCAGGGCACTGGCCGGGTCGGTGCGGGCAAGGAACAGCATGTTGTCGAGCATGCGCGCCAGGCGTTCGAGTTCTTCGACGTTGGACGCCAGCAGTTGCTGGTAGCTCTCTATGTTGCGGCTTTGCTGCAGGGCGACCTGGGTTTCCCCCAGCAGGTTGTTGATCGGCGTGCGCAGTTCGTGGGCCATGTCGGTGGACACCTGCCCCAGTTGCACAAAACCCTTGGCGAGGCGTTCGAGCATGGTGTTGAAGGAGTCGATCATCGGCAGCAGCTCTTTCGGCGCACCGTGACTGTCGAGGCGTTCGGCCAGGTTACCCACACCAATGCCCTGAGCGTGTTTGGCCAGGCGCCGTAAGGGCAGCAGCCCACGGTGCACCATGACATAACTCACCACGGCGAGGATGATCGCGGCAATGCTTGCCAGGATAAACACACTCAAGCGATAGCTGGCGAGCATGGCGGTGCGTTCCGTCATCAGGCGCCCGGTGGTCACTTGCAGGCTGCCCATGTCGCCGGAGTCTATGGACGCGGCGATGGTTGCGAAGGGCACACCATTGATACCGGGTAAATGGTGCACGTCAGAAAAACCCAGCTCCCGATTTTTGGGGACGGGCGTCACGGACGGCATTTCAATATTGCCCGGGTTGACCAGCAGCAACGGCTTTTGCCCTGGCGCCGCGATGCTCAGCACTGACTCGCTGTTGCCCAGCATGTTCTGGAAGAGCTCAGGCTTGGTCTTGATCAGGTCCAGGGTGTTGCTGTCGTTGAGCAGGTTGCGCAACTGGTCAGCGCGATAGATCAGCGCCGCATCGTCACGCTTGATCAGTTCGCGCTCCAGCTCGCGGTACAGCGCCACGCCCAGGGTGGCCAGTAGCGCAAAGGCAAGCAGGGCGAAGATCAAGGCCAGGCGCAGGGTCAGCGAGTAGTGGCGGTGATTGCTCATGGCTGCGTATCGAAGCGGTAACCGATACCGCGCACGCTGTGAATCAGCTTGAGCTGAAACGGGTCGTCGATTTTCAGACGCAGGCGTCGCACGGCCACGTCGACCACATTGGTGTCGCTGTCAAAATTCATGTCCCACACCCGCGAGGCAATCATCGAGCGTGACAGCACCTGGTCCTGATGGGTGGCGAACAGGTGCAGCAGTGCGAACTCTTTATTGGTCAGGGTAATGCGTGTGCCGGCGCGGGTGACACGGCGCTTGAGCACGTCGATTTGCAGGTCGGCGATCTGCAATTGTTCTTCTTCGCGGCTGGGGCCACGCCGAGTCAGGGTGCGCAAGCGCGCGACCAGCTCGGCGAAGGAGAACGGTTTGATCAGGTAATCATCGGCGCCCAGTTCCAGCCCCTTGATGCGGTCGGCAATGTCGTCACGTGCGGTGAGAAACAGCACCGGCGTATCAGCCTCTTTACGCAGCCGGCGCAGCACTTCCCAGCCGTCCATTTTCGGCATCATCACATCCAGGACGATGACGTCGAACGGCGTTTCCAGTGCCTGGTGCAAACCGTCCACGCCGTCGCGGGCGAGGCTCACGGAGTAGCCCAGTTCCTGCAGGCCATTGAGCAAGTAGTTGCCGGCCTTGGGTTCGTCTTCGACGACAAGAATGTTCATGGGAAGTGCCCTGATTCAGTACGTGGCGCAAGTGTAGCCCGATCAATTGTCACTGGCGCAACCGATACCCTGTACCTGGTAGTCCAGCACGTGCTCACGGCCCTGGTGGTCGAGGTAGTCGAGGCGGGCGGGCACGATACCGCATTGGCCGTAGGTGTCAGTGCTCGACAGCACTTTATCGACATCCAGGTGGACGAAGAAGCTGGCCTTGTCGTGGATCACGTCGTTGGCGGAGGCGGCATCAGCAGCAAACACGGAGCCGGTGGCAAGCAAAGCGGTAAAGCCGAGGATGAACAGTTTCATGGCGGTATCTCTCTTTAAGGGTTGGCTGCCAGGTCCTGGCAGTGAGTTCACGTTAACCAGTGGTCCCCAACAGCCAACCAACAGGATGATGACAAGTTCGTCATTCAGGGATTAAGGCTGGCGACCGGACGCTTCGAGGATCAGGTCGGTGATTTCCTTGGCGTGGGACACCAGCGACAAGTGGCTCGACGGCAGCTCGATCGTGGTGGCGTTCATGCGTTTGGCGAGAAAGCGTTCCAGGTCCGGGTTGATGGTCTGGTCATTGGTAGACACGGCGTACCAGGAGGGCTTGGTGTGCCAGGCGGCATTCACGGTGCGGCCGCTGAACAGGGTCTTGGTGATCGGTTGCTGCACGGCGTACAGCTCCAGGGCTTTGGCGCGGGGGACGTCGGCGGCGAAGTACTTCAGGAAAGCGTCCTGACTCAAGGTGAGGTAGCCGTCGTGATCTTCCACACCGCTGCGTACGGGCATGGTCGGGTACTTGGCGGAGAGGGCGACGAAGTCTTCGTTGGCATCCGGTGCGCGAGCGGCGACGTAAACCAGAGAGCTGACCTTGGGGTTGACGCCAGCGTCGCTGACCACGGTGCCAGCATAGGAATGGCCGACCAGCACGGTAGGACCGTCCTGTTGATCCAGCACACGGTTGGTCGCGGCGACATCATCGGCGACCGAAGTCAGCGGGTTCTGTACCGCGGTGACGTGCAGGCCGGCGGCCTGAAGGCGGGTGATCACCTCGGACCAGCTCGAACCGTCAGCCCAGGAACCGTGCACCAGCACCACGTTGTTGGCTTTGACCGGGGCGACAGTGCCGGCCATGGCGCTGCCAGTGCCCAGCATCAACAGGCTGGCGGCGATCAGGCAGAGTTTGCTTGCAGGTTTCATGGGGGACCCTTTTTCATCAGTAGGAAGTGGCGTCAACCGGTGTGGCTGACTGACGACTCCACTGTATGAAGTGAGGGTGCTGACAAGACTTACAGCTTCATTACAAGGTTGTAATGCAATGCCACGGGAATCCGCCCGCAGCGTTTACAAGTTGCCAAGTGATCCGTAGATTGCATCCGGGTCAGCCTTTGTTACCGACTAAAAGGAAAGCTTTGCAGTGTCCACCCAAGGCCCCGCCGTATTTACTCAGCGTTACCGCGCCTTTCTGTTCGACATGGACGGGACGTTGCTCAACTCGATTGCCGCCGCCGAGCGTGTATGGAGCCTTTGGGCTGAACGCCACGGCCTGGATGTGGCGGCATTTCTGAAGACTATCCATGGCGCCCGCGCGATCGACACGATCACTCGCCAGGCGCTACCCGGTGTCGACCCAGAGGTTGAAGCGCAGTGGATTACCGAGGCTGAGATCAATGACGTCGAGGGCATTGTGGCGATTCCCGGCGCCGTCGAATTTTTGAGCCATCTGCCCGGTGATCAATGGGCGCTGGTCACGTCCGCACCCAGGGAGCTGGCGTTGCGTCGTCTGCAAGCGGCGGGTATTGCTCCGCCAGCCGTGCTGGTAACGGCTGAGGATGTGGCCAAAGGCAAGCCCGACCCGGCCTGTTACCTGCTCGGCGCGCAGCGTTTGGGCGTGCCGGTGCAGGATTGCCTGGTATTTGAAGATGCAACGGTAGGGATTCAAGCGGGGGAGGCCGCGGGCGCGGACGTGATGGTTGTCACTTCAACGCATGTGCAGCCGATGGCGACAGTACATGCCTGTATTGAGGCCTATGACACGCTGCGGGTACTTCGCGACGGTGATGGCTTGTTGGAATTGAAGTCTTTGACTCGATGACGGGAAGCGGTCGAGGTTTTATTTGCAAGCGGCCGAGTCCGAGGAAACCTGCAACCGGCTGCTTTTCATGCCTTGGCGCGACAGCACCATTTCTCTGAGTATCTCGTTGGCAAGCCGAGCGATTGCCTCTGCACCGCGATAGTGCGCGCGAACAATGCCGGTGATTGCAAAATGATCGGTTTCCGGGCCACTGAGGACGGCAGACAGCGTGCCGTCGGCATGCAGCGTACAGGCGATACTGTAGCTGGGCAGACGGGAAGCCAAGGCAGATTCGATTTCGGATTTACTCAGGGTATCCATCTGCGCTGACGCCTTTCGCTGACCGTGCAAGCCCAAGCATAGGCCTTGCTACGCGACTGTACATACCGATGATCCGATTGCCGAAATATCGGTGTTATCGTGCGATTTTCTGGTGGCTACGGTGACTGGCGCGCTGACACAGTTTGCGCAAGACGGCTTTCTGGATGGGCTTGAGGCAGAACACAAACAGGTAGCCACTCAGAAACAGTGCCAGGTCCAGCCATGAGCGTTTGCTGGGATCACTGACACCTTCAATCTCGAATTTCAAACCATATCCCAGCACCACAAAGGCCAACCCGATCAGCAGGGCGATCAGCCAGGATCTGGACACAAGTGGTTGCCTTATCGCAGGCCTCATCGGCGTACTCCTGAATTCGCTCGGATGGCAGGGCAATAGTCTGATAATTTGGCTACAAATTGTGTAACAAGTTCCAGACATGAAAACAGTTTCATCTTCTGGCGATGCAAGAGGGTGCTGGGAGCGCTGATCACGCGCGGAACGCGGAGCAGGCCAAAAAAGGTTTTCGCCAGCCGTTACAGTGAACGAAAGGGCTGGCTACTGAGGGAGGACTTCAAGGTGTCTGATTTTTGTCCGGAGCAGTCAGGCCTGCCTGGATGCGCTGATAAATCTCCTCGCGATGCACGGCAACATCCTTGGGTGCATTGATGCCGATTCGTACTTGCTGGCCGCTGACGCCCAGGATGGTGATCGTGATGTCATCACCGATGTTTATGCTTTCACCGACTTTGCGGGTGAGTATAAGCATGGACTTCTCCTTGATTACTTTTAAGGACACATGTTTCAGACAGGGCAGATGTCAGATGTGTGTAGCTTACTGCTAAGCGCTTCCCTGTGACTGCCTCTTTTAGGACGCATAGAGGCGACATTAATTCCCATGGCGGCATCATACAGGTCTGCGATACATCATTCGCATTGTTTAAGCCAACGTTTATGACGGCCAGAATAGACAGTGAATGATAAAGTTGCCTCTTTTCCTTTAAGGAGCAGGGCAGTGCGTAAAGTAGCGATGGCAATTGCGGTGTTGGCATTGGCCGGTTGCGGTGAAGGTAAAAGTGTCTCTACCCCCAAGACCCAGCCTGTCGTGACCGAAAGCCAACCACAAACCGGAGCGATTGCCGCCCAGGAGTGGGACGTCTGGGTCGGTCCGCCGGGCCACAAGTTGCAAGCGATCACCGACCTGACTGCCTGGTTGCTGGAACACGGTTTCAATTTTTATATCGTGAAGGTCGACGGCAAGGATGAGGTCTTTTTGGGGCCGTTCGCCAGCAAGGCAGAGGCTGAGGCCAAGCAGGCACAGTTGAACGAGAAGATGGCTAGGGCCAAGAAAAATGACACCGAATCGGAGGTCGTCGAGCACAAAGCGGCGCAATAAGGGCCGAAGGGGCGGCCTTGCCGCCCGCTGTCAGCTGTCAGCTGCAGGCTTTCAGGTTCACCGGGCCGACAAACTCGTTGCCGCGCCCCATTACACAGGCCACGGTCTGGTTTCGCTGGCGCTCCCAGGCTTGCACCGGATAGGTCTTGTTCCAGGCTTCATACAATTGCCGGTCCTGTTTTGACAGGCGCAGACCGTATTGCTTGCTCATATAGAAATACGTGCGGGCGATCATTCCGCGAATTGACGGGCGGGGCATGACCTTCTTGGCTTTGAAGTCCACTTGAGTCAGGCATGAGCCATATTGCCCACGTTGCACCGGCAGCCAGCCAAAACTGAAGTTGTTACGGTCGCCGTTGACCTCGCCGATGCTGGGCACAAGGTTGTGCAAATCGGCCTCGGCACGCTTGAACACGTCATCCTTGCGTGTGCAGTTCTTGCGCCCGCCATCTTGCCAGCACTGGCGTTGATGCCCGATCTGCCAGGCTGGAACGATATGTTCCCATTCAACGCGCGCGGCGCGGCTGGCATTCTTTCGCGCAATGTAGCCGCAGGATTTGAGGTCCACACGGTTACCGGTGTACTTGCAGCCACAGTAAAACTCGGTGGATTGCGGGGCGTAGAGCTTCCAGGCGATTTTCTTGGCCTCGCTGAACGTGCGAGGTGCCTGGGCCTGGGCGGCGGCGGCAAAAAACAGACACAACACAGCAATAAAGCGGGCACTCATTGAATCAATCTTCCTTCGGCACAACCCAGAAAATCTGCACGCCACCATCGTCCCGGTAGGCGAGGGTCACGTTGTCATTCTCGGCAATTTCTTCCAGCAAGCGTGCCCATTCATCCTCCGGCTCATCCGGCAGACGGAAGATCAAAGCCGCCTTGGCTTTCTGGGCATTAGTGGAATTGATGATTTTCTGCACGCGAATGGCGAGACGTTCGTAGGCATCAGGTGCGGTGGTTGCTGCAGAAGAGGACTTTGCCACGGAGTATTCCTTGGTTTGCTGTACGTGCATACAGTATTTAACTGTGAGCCATTTCGCAACTGCTTAAACTTCAAGAAGTTCGTCTGACAGCATTTAAGGAGTATTTGTGTAGGACGGGGAGTTGAATCGTGGGGCGTCGGCGGGAAGTAGAGGCGGGCAGAACCCGCCTCTACAGAGGTGTCACCAGAAATCAGTATTCCCAGAACATCCGTTGCAGCTCTTTGCTGTCCTGGGTCTTGGTCAAGGCAACCATGGCCAGGATCCGCGCTTTCTGCGGGTTCAGGTCGTGTGCGACAACCCAGTCGTACTTGTCGTCAGGCTGCTCGGCATTGCGCAGAACGAAGCCACCGGCATTTACGTGGGAAGAGCGGATGATCTGCACGCCTTGCTTGCGCAGCTCTTGCAGTGCCGGGACCACCTTGGAAGACACCGAGCCATTGCCGGTACCCGCATGGATGATCGCTTTGGCGCCAGCCTGGGCCAGGGCTTTGACGGCCGTGTCGCTCACGTTGCCGTAGCCGTAGGCAATTTCCACGTCCGGCAGGCTCTTGATGGTCTTGATGTCGAATTCCGAGTCCATGGTGTGGCGTTTGGCAGGCAGGCGGAACCAATAGGATTTGCCTTCAACGACCATGCCCAATGGACCCCATGGGCTCTTGAACGCTTCGGTCTTGATGTTGATCATCTTGCTGACGTCGCGACCCGACTGGATCTCGTCGTTCATGGTGACCAGCACGCCCTTGCCGCGAGCATCTTTGCTGCCGGCGACGGCCACGGCGTTGTACAGGTTGAGCATGCCATCTGCCGACATCGCAGTACCCGGGCGCATCGAACCGACGACCACGATTGGCTTGTCGGTTTTTTCCACCAGGTTCAGGAAGTAGGCGGTTTCTTCCAGGGTGTCGGTACCGTGGGTGATCACGATGCCGTCCACGTCTTTGCTGTCGGCCAGTTCGGCCACACGGCGACCCAGTTGCAGCAGGTTTTCATTGTTGATGCTTTCGGATGCAATTTGCATCACTTGCTCGCCGCGCACATTGGCAATCTGGCTAAGCTCAGGAACACCGGCAATCAATTGCTCAATGCCAACCTTGGCCGCCTGGTATGTGGCGCTGTTGGCAGCACTGGCGCCTGCACCGGCAATGGTGCCGCCCGTGGCGAGAATCACCACGTTGGAGAGTTTGGGTTTTGTTTCAACTGCCGACGCCTGGGCGGCGACGGGGAACAGCAGCAGGAGGGCGAGGGCGCCCGGAACAAAGGACTTCAATGCAGATTTCATTATTTTTCTCTCTGGTTTTTGATGAGTGCGGTAGCAGGTTCATCTAGAACACCCGGGCGGTTTGAATGCCACGAGGTGCTGAGAAAGAGCAGGATTTGTACCAACCCCATCGTGGTCGACTATATAAATTAAGGTATTGATTTAAAACGACTTGTGTTGGGTTTATGGATTGGTTGGGCAGGCCGCTGTCCGGCTTTCCGAACGGTCGACAGCGTTGCGTTCGGTTGCCCGAAAACTATGATGGAATGTCGATGGGATGTGTATGACGCAGATGCCACAGCCTGTCGTTTTAGAGAACGATCAAGCGTGGGCAATGTTTAATCGTTTCAGCTGTATGGCCGTGGCGGCTGAAGTTGGAGGGGCTTGATGAAAGGTGTTTTTCTATCGTTGACAAATCCCCGCAAGGTTCTCATAGTTTGGCTAACGCAAACGTTTGCGAGTTGTTTCACGAAACGCTCCTGGCGCTTCGTGAATGCTCGTATCAGCCACCCGGGTGGGAAGGCTGCCGAAGCGTTCTTCGGTGCAAGCGTTGCTCACAATAATCATAAGATCGGAGTGAACCCATGAAGCTGCCATTTGCCGGACGTCTTCTTGCTGTCGCTGTGCTTGCTGCCGCATCCGCTGCCCTGCCTCTCTCCTCTGCATTTGCCGATGACGCTGCCGCCAAACCCAAGGTCGGCCTGGTCATGAAATCCCTCGCCAACGAATTTTTCGTCACCATGCAAGACGGTGCCAAGGCTTATCAGAAAGAACACGCCGCCGATTTCGACATGATCACCAACGGGATCAAGAACGAAACCGATACCAGCGCGCAGATTGATATCGTCAACCAGATGATTTTGGCCAAGGTCAACGCCATCGTGATCGCACCTGCCGACTCCAAGGCGCTGGTTACCGTGCTGAAGAAAGCCTCGGATGCCGGCATCAAAGTCGTCAACATCGACAACCGCCTTGATGTGGATGTGCTGAAAAGCAAAAACCTCGATATTCCGTTTGTAGGCCCGGACAACCGCAAAGGCTCCAAGCTGGTCGGTGACTATCTGGCCAAACAACTGACCTCGGGTGACAAGGTCGGGATCATCGAAGGTGTGCCCACCACCACCAATGCCCAGCAACGCACTGCAGGCTACAAAGATGCGATGGACGCTGCCGGCATGAAGATCGTCTCCACCCAATCCGGGAACTGGGAAATTGACCAGGGCCAGAAAGTGGCTTCCGCGATGCTCAGCGAATACCCGGACATCAAGGCGCTGTTGGCCGGTAACGACAACATGGCTCTTGGCGCAGTTTCCGCCGTACGTGCGGCAGGCAAGGCCGGCAAAGTACTGGTTGTAGGCTACGACAACATCGAGGCCATCAAGCCGATGCTGCAAGACGGCCGCGTGCTGGCCACTGCCGACCAGGCTGCTGCTCAGCAAGCCGTGTTCGGTATCCAGAACGCGCTCAAGCTGGTCAAGGGTGAGAAAGTCGATGCCAAAGATGGCGTGATCGAAACCCCGGTCGAACTCGTCCTCAAGAAGTAATCCTGGCAGCACCCAACAGCGCCCGCTCGTCCTGAGCGGGCGCCTGGAGATTTTCCTATGTCATCTTCCGCCCCGAACGCTGTCCTCTCGGTCAGCGGTATCGGCAAGACCTATGCCCAGCCGGTTCTGTCCGACATCACCCTGACGCTCAATCGCGGGGAAGTGCTGGCGCTGACCGGTGAGAACGGCGCGGGTAAAAGCACCCTGTCGAAAATTATCGGTGGGCTGGTTACGCCGACCACCGGGCACATGCAATTCAATGGTCAGGAATACCGCCCCGGCAGCCGCACCCAGGCTGAAGGGCTGGGCGTGCGCATGGTCATGCAGGAACTTAACCTGCTGCCGACCCTGACCGTGGCTGAAAACCTGTTCCTGGATAACTTGCCCAGCAAATGTGGCTGGATCAGCCGCAAGCAACTGCGCAAAGCCGCGATCGAAGCCATGGCCCACGTCGGCCTGGAGGCGATCGACCCGGACACCCTGGTCGGCAGCCTCGGCATCGGCCATCAACAGATGGTTGAAATTGCCCGCAACCTGATCGGCGATTGCCATGTGCTGATCCTCGACGAACCCACGGCCATGCTCACGGCCCGTGAAGTCGAGATGCTGTTTGAACAAATCACCCGCCTGCAGGCCCGGGGCGTGGCGATCATTTATATTTCTCACCGGCTCGAAGAACTGGCCCGTGTCGCCCAGCGCATTGCGGTGCTGCGCGACGGCAAGCTGGTGTGCGTCGAGCCGATGGCCAACTACAACAGCGAGCAACTGGTCACCTTGATGGTCGGTCGCGAGTTGGGTGAAAAGATTGATCTGGGCCCGCGCAGCATTGGCGGCCCCGCCTTGACGGTGAAAGGGCTGACCCGTTCGGACAAAGTCCGCGACGTTTCCTTTGAAGTGCGGGCCGGCGAGATCTACGGTATTTCCGGCCTGATCGGTGCGGGCCGTACTGAATTGCTGCGCCTGATTTTCGGCGCCGATATTGCCGACAGCGGCACCGTGGCGCTTGGCTCGCCGGCTCAGGTGGTGAGCATTCGTTCGCCGGTTGACGCAGTCGGCCATGGCATTGCCTTGATCACTGAAGACCGCAAAGGCGAAGGCCTGCTGCTGACCCAATCCATCAGCGCCAACATCGCCCTGGGAAACATGCCGAAAATCTCGGGCGGCGGCGTGGTCAACAGCCGCGAAGAAACCGCCCTGGCCAAGCGCCAGGTCGACGCCATGCGTATCCGCAGTTCCAGCCCGGCGCAACTGGTCTCCGAGCTGTCCGGCGGCAACCAGCAGAAAGTCGTGATCGGCCGTTGGCTGGAGCGCGACTGCGCGGTGATGTTGTTTGATGAACCGACCCGGGGCATCGACGTCGGCGCCAAGTTCGACATTTATGCCTTGCTCGGCGAACTGACTCGCCAGGGCAAAGCGCTGGTGGTGGTGTCCAGTGACCTGCGTGAGCTGATGCTGATCTGTGATCGCATCGGCGTGTTGTCCGCCGGTCGCTTGATCGAGACTTTCGAGCGCGACAGCTGGACCCAGGACGAATTGCTCGCCGCCGCGTTTGCCGGCTATCAGAAACGTGATGCGCTGCTCAACGATGCAGTGCTTAGGGAAACCTCATGAAAACCACACATTCCCCCGGTAAAACTGGCGGCAATTTCTACGGCCTGGGCACCTATCTGGGGCTGGCCGGTGCCTTGCTGGCGATGATTGCGCTGTTCTCGGTCTTGAGTGACCACTTCCTGTCGTACGACACCTTCAGCACCCTGGCCAACCAGATCCCGGACCTGATGGTGCTGGCAGTGGGCATGACCTTCATCCTGATCATCGGCGGGATCGACCTGTCGGTGGGCTCGGTGATGGCTTTGGCGGCGTCGGCGGTGAGTGTGGCCATTCTTGGCTGGGGCTGGAGCGTGTTGCCCGCCGCGTTGCTGGGCATGGGCTGTGCGGCATTGGCCGGTACCATCACCGGTTCGATCACCGTGGCGTGGCGCATTCCGTCGTTTATCGTGTCCCTTGGCGTGCTGGAAATGGCCCGCGGCGTGGCGTACCAGATGACCGGTTCGCGCACCGCCTATATCGGCGACTCCTTTGCCTGGCTGTCCAACCCGGTGGCGTTCGGTATTTCGCCATCCTTCATCATTGCCTTGTTGGTGATCATTGCCGCGCAACTGGTGTTGACCCGTACCGTGTTTGGTCGTTACCTGATCGGTATCGGTACCAATGAAGAAGCGGTGCGCCTGGCCGGGATCAACCCCAAGCCCTACAAAATCCTGGTGTTCAGCCTGATGGGCCTGTTGGCTGGTGTGGCGGCGCTGTTCCAGATTTCGCGCCTGGAAGCGGCGGACCCGAATGCCGGCTCCGGGCTGGAGCTGCAGGTAATCGCCGCTGTGGTGATCGGCGGCACCAGCTTGATGGGTGGGCGTGGCTCGGTCATCAGCACCTTCTTTGGCGTGTTGATTATTTCGGTATTGGCCGCCGGCCTTGCGCAGATCGGTGCCACGGAACCCACCAAACGCATCATTACCGGTGCCGTGATCGTAATTGCCGTGGTCCTCGACACCTACCGCAGCCAGCGCGCCAGTCGGCGGGGCTGAACCATGGCAACGATCAAGGATGTGGCCGCGCTTGCAGGCATTTCCTACACCACTGTGTCCCACGTGGTGAACAAGACGCGCCCGGTCAGCGAGCCTGTACGGATCAAGGTTGAAGCCGCGATCAAGCAGTTGGACTACGTGCCGAGCGCGGTTGCGCGCTCGCTCAAGGCCAAGACCACCGCGACCATCGGGCTGCTGGTGCCCAATAGCCTTAACCCGTATTTTGCGGAGCTGGCGCGGGGCATCGAGGATTACTGCGAGCGAAACGGTTACTGCGTGATCCTCTGCAATTCCGATGACAACGCTGAGAAGCAGCGCAGCTACCTGCGTGTGTTGCTGGAGAAGCGCATCGACGGCTTGATCGTTACCTCTGTCGGCGGCGATGACAGTGGCCTTGCCGCAGGGTTGAGCGCGGTGCGCACACCCATGGTTATTGTCGACCGCGCACTGGACGGCATCGATGTCGACCTGGTGCGTATCGATCACGAGGAGGGCGCTTACCTGGCGACCCGCCATTTGCTCGAACTCGGCCACCGGGACATCGCCTGCATTGGCGGCCCTGGCCACACCCGCGTGGCACAAATGCGTCTGGCAGGTTATCAGCGTGCATTGCGTGAAGCGGGCGTTGAGGTGATGGTTAACCGCACCGAAGAGAGCGATTTCACCAGCACCGGCGGGTACGCCGCCGCGGTAAAATTGCTCGCGGACAACCCGCCCAGCGCGATTTTTGCCAGCAACGACATGATTGGTTTCGGCGTGTTACGCGCTGCGGCAGAGCGCAATATCCGTGTCCCTGGTGAACTGTCGGTGATCGGTTTTGATGACATTCAGATGGGCCGTTACGTATACCCCGCACTGACCACGGTCGGGCAATCGATCGTGCAACTGGGTGAAACAGCGGCCGAGCTTTTATTGCGACGAATTGCGACACCCCAACTGCCGATCGATCAACGCATCGTGACGCCGAGCATTGTATTGCGTGAATCCACGGCGCCGTTTGCCGGTGTATTCGCCCAGTACCGCTGAACCGAATTGATGAGTACTGATGTATGCCAGCAAAAGTAGTGGTAGTAGGCAGCTTGAACATGGACCTGGTCACCCGCGCCAGCCGCTTGCCGCGTGCCGGTGAAACCCTGATCGGCCAAACGTTCTCCACCGTTCCCGGTGGCAAGGGCGCCAACCAGGCGGTGGCGTCGGCGCGTCTTGGGGCTGAGGTGGCGATGATCGGTTGCGTCGGCAGCGACGCTTACGGCACTCAATTGCGCGATGCGTTGCTGGTGGAAGGCATCGATTGCCAGGCCGTCAGCAGCGTGGACGGCTCCAGTGGCGTGGCGCTGATCGTCGTGGATGACAGCAGCCAGAATGCGATCGTGATCGTGGCCGGCAGCAACGGCGAATTGACCCCCGCTTCGCTACAGGCGGTCGATGCGGTATTGCAGGCCGCCGACGTGATCATCTGCCAGTTGGAAGTGCCGATGGACACCGTTGGTCATGCCCTCAAGCGCGGTCGCGAACTCGGCAAGACGGTCATCCTGAACCCGGCGCCCGCCAGCGGACCCTTGCCGCCCGAATGGTACGCCTCGGTCGATTACCTGATTCCCAACGAAAGCGAGGCCACGGCCTTGAGCGGTGTGACGGTCGACTCCCTCGACAGTGCCAAGGTTGCTGCGACTCAACTGATCAAGGCCGGTGCAGGCAAGGTCATTATTACTCTGGGCTCACAAGGCGCGTTGTTTGCCGACGGTAAAGGCTTTGAGCATCTGGTCGCACCCAAGGTCAAGGCGGTGGACACCACCGCCGCCGGCGACACCTTTGTCGGCGGCTTTGCCGCAGCACTGGCCAATGGCAAAAGCGAGGGTGAGGCCATCCGGTTTGGTCAGGTCGCAGCCGCATTGTCGGTGACCCGCGCTGGCGCGCAACCCTCTATTCCTACGCTGCACGACGTTCAAGGTTTTGTGCCCTCATGAAAAAGACACCTCTGCTCAATATCGCCCTCTCGCGCGTGATCGCATCCTTGGGTCACGGTGACATCCTGGTTATTGGCGATGCCGGCCTGCCGGTCCCGCCGGGTGTGGAGCTGATCGACCTGGCGCTGACCCAGGGCATCCCGGATTTCATCAGCACTCTGCGCATTGTGCTCAGCGAGATGCAGGTAGAAAGCCACGTGCTGGCGGAAGAAATCCTGCTCAAGCAGCCGCCGGCACTGACAGACCTCAACACCCTGACTGAACAGGCGGCGTTGGGCGAGCGCCGCCTGGTCAGCCACGACGAGTTCAAACAACTGAGCCGCAAGGCTCGTGCTGTTGTTCGTACTGGCGAATGCCAGCCTTACTGCAATATCGCACTGGTATCCGGCGTCACGTTCTAGTGTTTCCCCACGACAAGGAGTGTTACATGCAACATGGTCTTCCAACCCTGAAAAACCTGTTTCGGAGTGTCCTGCTTTTGTCCGCTCTCACCGCAGCCAGCGCCCACGCGGCGGAAAAAATCGATCTGATCATCGACACCGACCCGGGCGCCGATGACGTGGTGGCTTTGCTGTTTGCGATGGCTTCCCCCGAGGAACTGAGCATTCGTGCGCTGACCACCGTCGCCGGTAACGTGCGTCTCGACAAAACCTCCCGCAACGCGCGCCTGGCGCGCGAGTGGGCAGGGCGCGAGGACATCCCGGTATACGCCGGAGCGCCCAAACCGCTGCTGCGCACACCGATCTACGCTGAAAATATTCACGGCAAGGAAGGTATTTCCGGTGTGACCGTGCACGAGCCGAAAAAAGGCCTGGCCGAAGGCAATGCCGTTGACTACCTGATCAAGACCCTGAGCACCGCCAAGCCGCACAGCATCACCATCGCCATGCTCGGCCCGCAAACCAACCTCGCCTTGGCGTTGACCCAAGCACCGGAAATCACCCAGGGCATCAAGGAAGTAGTGGTGATGGGGGGGGCGCACTTCAATGGCGGCAACATCACGCCGGTGGCCGAATTCAACCTGTTTGCCGACCCGGCAGCGGCTGAGATTGTGCTCAAAAGTGGCGTGAAGCTGACGTACCTGCCGCTGGACGTGACTCACAAAGTCCTGACCAGCGAAGCGCGCCTCAAGAAGATCGCTGACCTGAATAACAATGCGAGCAAGGTTGTCAGCAGTATTCTCAACGAATACGTCAAAGGCGATATGGAGCACTACGGCATCCCGGGTGGCCCGGTTCACGACGCCACCGTGGTTGCCTATCTGCTCAAACCCGAGCTGTTCAGCGGCCGCGAAGTAAACGTGGTGGTGGACAGCCGTGAAGGCCCAACCTTCGGCCAGACCATCGTCGATTGGTACGATGGCCTGAAGCAGCCGAAGAATGCATTTTGGGTTGAAAACGGCAACGCTCAGGGCTTCTTCGATCTGCTGACCGAGCGCCTGGCACGTCTGAAGTAATGTGTTTGCCGGTCGGCGCTCGCCGGCCGGATCTTATTCGCGCTCGGGGTTGTGTGCCCCCATGTGGTCGGCCGGGTATTTTTCGAATACCTGGCCGATGAACGCCTGCGCAGCCTTGGTGCCCAGTTCTTTGACCAGCAGGTCGATACCAATGATTGCCAGTTCTTCCGGGCTTCCGGGGCTGTAAGAGCTTTGCCCTTGGGGCCACTTGGCTTTGATGTCGGCTTGCAGGGTTACGGTGGTCATGGGTGTCTCGCGAACTTGGATGACGGGGCAATGCGCTAAAACGCGGTTATTACCCGGGCAGTTAACCATTTCGCGCGGCGTTTGGCACTGCTACTTAGGCATGACGGGAGCGCTGTGCGACACTGTTGTTCTGTCTAATTGCCGGGAAATGCTGCGTGCAGATCGATTTGAACAACCCTGAAAACCTGACCCTTGCTGCAGTGCGTCAGCTCATCGCCAGTGCCAGTGACGATGAGCATACCCAGCTGCGCGTGACAAAAGCCGGCATCGCCTACATTTCCTCCGGCAACGTTGTGGGTGGCGTGGAGATCGACGGGCTGCTGTTTCGCCTGGAAACCTGGGCCAAGGGTTCCGGTTATGTCGGGAACGTAGCGGCGAGCGACGAGGTGTGGGTAACCCAGATTTTCAACGCCCTGAAACAGAACTGGCCACAGCCGCCGTTCGATTACATCGACATCTACTGAGTGCGTTCATATCTGGTCACGATTGACCGGACGAATGCCGCTTGAGAGTCAGGCAGACTTGCCCTGCGCGGTTTACGTCTTGAAACCAATCCTGCATACCGCTGTCGCACGATCTCTGTCCATTTTTTATCATAGGAGGCTTCATGCCTTGGAAGCTCGCATCATTCGGTACTTTGTTGGCAGCACTCGCGTTGGCGGGTTGCAGCACCCCGGGTGCCTCTGTGCCAGCTAAAGACGCCGTCGTGACCGAAGCCGGCAGTGGCCGCTGTGAGTCAAAGGCTGCCGAGTTCGCAGTCGGTCAAACAGCCTCGCCCCAGTTGCTGGAGCAGGCGCGTACCCGTTCTGGTGCGCAGAATGCACGCATTCTAAAGCCCAATGACATGGTCACCCTCGAATACCGATCCGACCGTTTGAACCTGAACACCGACGATAAATTGGTGATAACGCGGGTTAACTGCGGCTAAGCTCCCTCGGCTTTTGCAGCGCCCATAAAAAACCCCGTCACATGGACGGGGTTTTTTTTGGCTCAGCAGAGAATTACTCGCCGCGAACCTGTGCAGCTTGCATACCCTTTTGGCCTTTCTCAGCCACGAAGGAAACGGTTTGGCCTTCTTTCAGGCTTTTGAAACCGTCGCTTTCGATAGCTTTGAAGTGTACGAACAGGTCGTCACCGCCACCTTGAGGAGTGATGAAGCCGAAGCCTTTTTCATCGTTGAACCATTTAACGGTGCCGGTTTGGCGATTAGACATGGTGTATCTCCAAGAAACATATATTTTCAGTAGTGCTGTGCTGCTCAGGCCAACTGGGCACACCGGGCTATCATAGTCGAAATGTTCGGCTTGGGAGCCCCCCCAAGGCATTGTTTGCTAATCAATAGCGTTGCGTTTGGTGCTGTGGTCGGCTGAAAGCCCCGATCTACGGGGCTTTGACTCGAAATATCAGCTGTTAAAAAAAGCCGTAAAAGCTGCGTAATTTGTGAGAAATGGCAGTTTTAGGGGCGTTTTTTCAACAAAACGATCGTCTGAACAGGGTTTGGTCCGACTATTTTTTCACGACCTTGCAGGACGAAATTGCCGCGACCGCCTTGTTTTTGAGGTCTTGGCTGGCGTTCTGATTGGTCATGAGCTCTTTGATTTCGGCGGTGCTCAATTCGGCATTGATCTTGTCTGCGCCACATTCGCAATGATCTTTGGCGGTTTTGGCGTCAACGCTCTGCTGAGCGGCCGAGCTGCAGTCTTTGACGAAGCTGTCGCGAGCACCGGCTGGCCAGTTCGACGGGGCGGCTGCCTGGGCGCCGAGGGACAAGAAAGCCAGGGAAGCGGCGAGAGCGAGGGTCGAGGTAAAACGCATCATGTGGATGCTCCTTTGGGTCGAGGACGAACGGCGATTCTCAGTGGGTTTGAGGCTTGGCGTACAGCCCAAGTTCACTTTTGCAGCCATAAACGCTGGAATTTGTATTTCGTAAGGCGGCGCCGGCGCGATGACCGTTCATCTGTGCTAGCATCGTGCGCTTGGCTATTTCCAGGCGTGCCATTTGCCGCCTTGCCATGTTCTTTTTAGCTCACTCCAGTCACTCTGGTTCGATTATCGGTTGGCCGAAAGGCTCCTGCCGCTGTAAGGCAGGCGTTCATCACTGAACGGCCTGGTATTGGATCTTGTACTGGCTCATCCCAACCCACGTGACCTTTGGTAGGGGTCACCACTAGGAGAGGAGGCGCCATGCCAACTATTACTCTTCCCGACGGCAGTCAACGTTCATTCGATCATTCGGTTTCCGTAGCCGAGGTCGCCGCATCCATTGGTGCCGGCCTGGCCAAAGCCACCGTGGCCGGCAAGGTCGACGGCAAGCTGGTTGACGCCAGCGACCTGATCACCAGCGATGCCAGCCTGCAAATCATCACGCCAAAAGATCAAGAGGGGTTGGAGATCATTCGCCACTCTTGCGCGCATTTGATTGGCCACGCGGTCAAGCAACTGTACCCAACCGCGAAAATGGTGATCGGCCCGGTCATTGACGAAGGCTTCTATTACGATATCGCTTACGAGCGTCCTTTCACTCCGGACGACCTGGCGGCTATCGAACAGCGCATGCACGCGCTGATCGAAAAAGATTACGACGTGATTAAAAAGGTCACGCCGCGTGCCGAAGTGATCGAAGTGTTCACCGCTCGTGGCGAGGACTACAAGCTGCGTCTGGTGGAAGACATGCCGGACGAGCAGGCCATGGGCCTGTACTACCACGAAGAATATGTCGACATGTGCCGTGGCCCGCACGTGCCGAACACACGCTTCCTCAAGTCGTTCAAGCTGACCAAACTGTCCGGTGCCTACTGGCGCGGTGATGCAAAGAACGAGCAACTGCAGCGGATCTACGGCACGGCCTGGGCTGACAAGAAGCAGCTGGCCGCCTACATCCAGCGCATCGAAGAAGCTGAAAAGCGCGACCACCGCAAGATCGGCAAACGCCTGAACCTGTTTCACCTCCAGGAAGAAGCGCCGGGCATGGTGTTCTGGCACCCGAACGGCTGGACCCTGTATCAAGTGCTCGAGCAGTACATGCGCAAGGTTCAGCGCGACAACGGTTACCTGGAGATCAAAACTCCACAAGTCGTTGACCGCAGCCTGTGGGAGAAATCCGGGCACTGGGCCAACTACGCCGACAACATGTTCACCACTCAGTCGGAAAACCGCGACTACGCCATCAAGCCGATGAACTGCCCGTGCCACGTGCAGGTGTTCAATCAGGGCTTGAAGAGCTACCGCGAGTTGCCGCTGCGCCTGGCCGAATTCGGTGCCTGCCACCGTAACGAGCCGTCGGGTGCACTGCACGGCATCATGCGCGTGCGTGGCTTCACTCAAGACGACGCCCACATCTTCTGCACCGAAGAGCAGATGCAGGCTGAATCCGCTGCGTTCATCAAGCTGACCATGGACGTTTATCGCGATTTCGGCTTTACCGAAGTCGAAATGAAGCTGTCCACTCGTCCGGAAAAACGCGTCGGCTCCGACGAGTTGTGGGATCGCGCCGAGTCCGCACTGGCCGCAGCACTCGACAGCGCGGGCCTTGCGTATGATCTGCAGCCGGGGGAGGGCGCGTTCTACGGTCCGAAGATCGAGTTCTCGCTGAAAGATTGCCTTGGCCGCGTCTGGCAGTGTGGTACCCTGCAGCTCGATTTTAACCTGCCGATCCGTTTGGGAGCCGAATACGTCTCCGAAGACAACAGCCGTAAACACCCGGTTATGCTGCACCGGGCGATTCTTGGCTCGTTCGAACGGTTCGTCGGGATCCTGATCGAGCACTACGAGGGTGCGTTCCCTGCGTGGCTGGCTCCGACCCAGGCAGTGATCATGAATATCACTGATAAACAGGCAGATTTTGCCGCTGAAGTTGAAAAAACTCTCAACGAAAGCGGGTTTCGTGCCAAGTCCGACTTGAGAAATGAAAAGATCGGCTTTAAAATCCGCGAGCATACTTTGCTCAAGGTTCCCTATCTTTTGGTTATCGGAGATCGGGAAGTCGAGATGCAGACTGTCGCTGTGCGTACTCGTGAAGGTGCTGACCTGGGCTCGATGCCCGTCGCCCAGTTCGCTGAGTTCCTCGCGCAAGCGGTTTCCCGGCGTGGTCGCCCAGATTCGGAGTAATTATTATTAAGCGTGAAATGAGACAAGATAAACGAGCTGCACCGAAAGCCCCGATCAACGAGAATATCTCGGCACGCGAGGTTCGGTTAATTGGCGCTGACGGCGAGCAGATTGGCATCGTCTCGATTGATGAAGCGCTTCGTATTGCTGAAGAGTCCAAATTGGACCTGGTGGAAATTTCTGCCGATGCAATCCCACCTGTTTGCCGGGTGATGGACTACGGCAAATCGATCTTCGAAAAGAAGAAACAGGTTGCTGCAGCGAAGAAGAACCAGAAGCAGATTCAAGTAAAAGAAATCAAGTTTCGTCCAGGGACGGAGGAAGGGGATTACCAGGTAAAACTGCGCAACCTGGTACGTTTCCTGAGTGATGGGGACAGGGCCAAGGTATCCTTGCGATTCCGCGGCCGTGAGATGGCGCATCAGGAGCTGGGGATGGAACTCCTCAAGCGGGTTGAAGCTGACCTGCTCGAGTACGGTTCGGTCGAACAGCATCCTAAGATGGAAGGACGCCAGCTTATTATGGTCATCGCCCCGAAAAAGAAGAAGTAATCAATAGGGCACGGCAGGCCTTCTGATTATGTTTATCAACTGAATGCGGAGTACCGAACATGCCAAAGATGAAAACTAAAAGTGGTGCTGCTAAGCGGTTTCTGAAAACTGCTAACGGTATCAAGCACAAGCACGCTTTCAAGAGCCACATTCTGACCAAAATGTCGACCAAGCGTAAGCGTCAACTGCGCGGTAGCAGCTTGCTGCATCCGTCTGACGTGGCAAAAGTCGAGCGCATGCTGCGCCTTCGTTAATTTTAGTCAAGAATAGAGGAAGTAACTCATGGCTCGTGTAAAGCGTGGCGTCATTGCCCGTAAACGTCACAAAAAAATTCTGAAACTTGCTAAAGGCTACTACGGCGCGCGTTCACGCGTATTCCGTGTTGCCAAGCAAGCGGTAATCAAGGCTGGCCAATACGCCTACCGCGACCGTCGTCAGAAAAAACGTCAGTTCCGCGCTCTGTGGATCGCTCGTATCAACGCCGGTGCACGTGTTAACGGTCTGTCCTACAGCCGTTTCATCGCTGGCCTGAAAAAAGCGTCCATCGAAATCGACCGTAAGGTCCTGGCTGAACTGGCCGTGAACGAAAAAGCGGTGTTTGCTGCGATTGTCGAGAAAGCTAAAGCCACCTTGGCTTAAGTACCCCCGACAGTCATCTTGAGCTGCTGCAGCCCAAGGTGGTAAACGTCTTAAATAGGGGAAGAGCCTTCAAGCTCTTCCCCTATTTTGTATCTGGAGTCTGTACATGGAAAACCTGGACGCGCTCGTCGCTCAAGCTCTTGAGGCCGTGCAAAGCGCTGAAGATATCAATGCCCTGGAGCAAATCCGGGTTCACTACCTTGGCAAAAAGGGTGAATTGACTCAGGTGATGAAGACCCTGGGGAATTTGCCGGCTGAAGAGCGTCCGCAAGTCGGTGCGCTGATCAACGTCGCCAAGGAGCGTGTCACAGAGGTTCTCAATGCGCGCAAGGCGTCGCTCGAGGAGGCTGATCTTGCGGCCAAGCTCGCCGCCGAGTCCATTGACGTAACCCTGCCTGGCCGTGGCCAGACCTCGGGCGGCCTGCATCCGATAACCCGGACTCTGGAACGCATCGAGCAGTTCTTCACCCATATCGGCTACGGCATCGCCGAAGGCCCTGAGGTTGAAGACGATTACCACAACTTTGAGGCGCTCAACATCCCAGGCCATCACCCGGCCCGGTCGATGCACGACACCTTCTATTTCAACGCGAACATGCTGTTGCGCACCCATACCTCGCCGGTACAGGTCCGCACCATGGAAGCGAACAAGCCGCCGATCCGCATCGTCTGCCCAGGCCGTGTGTACCGTAGCGACTCGGATATCACCCACTCGCCGATGTTCCACCAGGTCGAAGGCCTGCTGGTTGATCGCGACATCAATTTCGCCGACCTCAAGGGCACCATCGAAGAGTTCCTTCGCGTGTTCTTCGAGAAAGAGCTGGCGGTGCGTTTCCGTCCATCGTTCTTCCCGTTCACCGAGCCTTCAGCTGAAGTCGACATGGAATGCGTGATGTGCAGCGGCAAAGGCTGCCGTGTCTGCAAACAGACCGGCTGGCTGGAAGTGATGGGCTGCGGCATGGTTCACCCCAACGTGCTGCGCATGTCCGGGATCGACCCGGAAGAGTTCTCGGGCTTTGCCTTCGGCATGGGCGTTGAGCGTCTGGCCATGCTGCGTTACGGCGTGAACGACTTGCGTCTGTTCTTCGACAACGACTTGCGGTTCCTCGCGCAATTTCGCTAGTCGTAACGAATCTTTAGGAGAGCAGGATGAAATTCAGTGAACAATGGCTGCGCGGCTGGGTAAGCCCGCAGGTAGATCGCGACGAGCTGGTTGCTCGTCTGTCGATGGCCGGCCTTGAGGTCGATAGCGTCACGCCGGCCGCCGGTGTTTTCAGCGGCGTGGTCGTGGGTGAGGTGCTGAGCACCGAGCAGCATCCCGACGCCGACAAGTTGCGTGTATGCCAGGTCAGCAATGGCGCGGAGACTTTTCAGGTCGTGTGCGGAGCGCCAAACGTGCGCCCGGGCCTGAAAATTCCGTTCGCCATGATCGGCGCCGAACTGCCGGGCGACTTCAAAATCAAGAAGGCCAAGCTGCGTGGCGTTGAGTCCAACGGCATGCTCTGCTCTCAGTCGGAGCTGCAGGTAGGCGAGGGCAACGATGGCCTGATGGAACTGCCGGCCGACGCGCCAGTGGGTCAGGACATCCGTGTTTACCTGGAACTGGAAGACGCCAGCATTGAGGTCGACCTGACCCCGAACCGCGGCGACTGCCTGTCCCTCGCGGGCCTGGCTCGTGAAGTGGGCGCGCTGTACAACGCTCCTGTTACCCGCCCGGTGGTCGCCGCTGTGGCCGCTGTGCACGATGAAGTACGCCCGATCGAAGTGCTGGCGCCAAACGCTTGCCCACGTTATCTGGGGCGCGTGATCCGTAACGTTGACCTGTCCCGTCCAACCCCGCTGTGGATGGTTGAGCGTCTGCGTCGCGCCGACGTGCGCAGCATCGACGCCGCCGTCGACATCACCAACTACGTGATGCTCGAGTTGGGCCAACCGTTGCACGCATTCGATCTCGCCGAAATCAATGGCGGCATCCGCGTACGCATGGCTGAAGAGGGCGAGAAGCTGGTATTGCTCGACGGTCAGGAAGTCAGCCTGCGTGCCGACACCCTGGTGATCGCCGACCATTCCCGCGCCCTGGCAATTGCTGGCGTGATGGGTGGCGAGCACAGCGGTGTGTCCGACACGACTCGCGATGTATTCCTCGAAAGCGCGTTCTTCGACCAGATCGCCATCGCTGGCAAGGCCCGTTCCTACGGCCTGCACACCGATGCCTCGCACCGCTACGAGCGTGGCGTGGACTGGAAGCTCGCCCGTGAAGCCATGGAGCGCGCCACCGGCCTGCTGCTGGAAATCACCGGAGGCGAAGCCGGCCCGATCACCGAAACCGTCAACGAACAGTACCTGCCGTCCATCGCACCGATCACCTTGCGCGCCAAGAGTGTCGAGCAAATGCTTGGCCTGGTGATTGCACCTGCTGAAATCGAGCAGTTGCTGTCGGCCCTCGGCCTCGGTATTACCGCAAGCGGGGAAGGGCAGTGGCACGTTGAAGTGCCAAGCCATCGCTTCGATATCAGCCTGGAAGTCGACCTGATCGAAGAGCTGGCCCGTCTGTACGGTTACAACCGCCTGCCGGTTCGTTACCCGCAAGCGCGCCTGGCACCGCAACCCAAGGCTGAGGCGCGTGCGCACCTGCCTGAGCTGCGTCGCCTGCTGGTTGCTCGTGGTTACCAGGAAGCCGTGACCTACAGCTTCATCGATCCCAAGCAGTTCGAACTGTTCAACCCGGGCGTCGAGCCATTGCTGTTGGCCAACCCGATCTCCAATGACATGGCCGCCATGCGTTCGTCGTTGTGGCCGGGCTTGGTAAAAGCCCTGTCCCACAACCTGAACCGTCAGCAAGACCGCGTGCGGATGTTCGAAAGCGGCCTGCGTTTTGTCGGCCAACTCGACGGCTTGAAGCAAGAGCCAATGCTGGCGGGCGTGGTGTGCGGTAGCCGCCTGCCGGAAGGCTGGGCACAAGGTCGCGACACCGTGGACTTCTTCGACGTCAAGGCTGACGTGGAAGCAGTATTGGGCTTTGCTGGTGCACTGAATGACTTCACATTTGTTCCGGGCAGCCATCCTGCGTTACACCCAGGGCAGACCGCGCGTATCGAACGTGAAGGTCGCCTGGTGGGCTTCGTCGGCGCGATTCACCCAGAACTGTCGAAAACCCTGGGCCTTGACCGTCCAGTCTTCGTTTTTGAGCTGGTTCTGGCTGAAGTGGCCTCGGGCAAAATGCCAAAATTCAGTGAGTTGTCGCGCTTCCCTGAAGTGCGCCGCGACCTGGCCCTGATCGCTGATCGTGACGTTGCTGCCACTGCCGTTCTGGATGTAATCCGTGAAAATGCAGGGGAATGGCTGACAGACCTCAGGCTATTTGACGTTTATCAGGGTAAAGGCATTGATCCGCATAGAAAAAGCCTTGCAGTTGGCTTGACCTGGCAGCATCCATCGCGCACTCTTAATGACGATGAGGTGAATACCACGACACAAAATATCCTCACCTCGCTCGAACAAAGGTTGAACGCCACGTTAAGGAAGTGACGTATGGGGGCTTTGACGAAAGCTGAGATGGCGGAACGTCTGTACGAAGAGTTGGGTCTGAACAAACGCGAGGCCAAGGAATTGGTCGAGCTGTTCTTTGAAGAAATTCGGCACGCTCTGGAAGACAACGAACAGGTCAAATTGTCCGGTTTCGGCAATTTTGACCTGCGGGACAAACGCCAGCGGCCTGGCCGCAATCCAAAAACGGGAGAAGAAATCCCGATCACGGCTCGCCGTGTGGTCACCTTTCGTCCAGGGCAGAAGTTGAAGGCCCGAGTTGAGGCTTATGCTGGAACCAAGTCATAACGACGAACTGCCCGTCATCCCAGGCAAACGCTACTTCACCATCGGTGAAGTCAGTGAGCTCTGTGCGGTAAAGCCGCACGTGCTGCGCTATTGGGAGCAGGAGTTTCCTCAACTCAACCCCGTCAAACGCACCGGGAACCGTCGGTATTATCAGCGCCAGGATGTGCTGATGATCCGGCAGATCCGTGCGTTGCTGTACGACCAGGGGTTTACCATCAGTGGCGCGCGTCAGCGTATGTCCGGTGATGAAGCCAAAGACGACACCACCCAATACAAGCAAATGATCCGCCAGATGATCTCCGAACTCGAAGATGTGCTGGTGGTTTTGAAGAAGTGATTCAAGTTTTTAAAATACTTCCACATTTCAAAAGCTTGCGGTATATTCCGGTTCGCTTCGTCAAGAAGCGAACCAAGTAACACGCCTAGTCGGGGCGTAGCGCAGTCCGGTAGCGCACTAGCATGGGGTGCTAGGGGTCGAGTGTTCGAATCACTCCGTCCCGACCATATTTTTCAATGACTTAGCCCAATCTGAAAAGGTTGGGCTTTTTCATGCCGAAAAAATACTCCCACATTTACTCCCACGGATATTCTGGATCTAGGTAGCTTTGGTATCTCAGGGGACCCTTTCATAGTTAAGGGCGCGCGGTGCGCGGTATCTGCTGGTTCACAGATATGAACCGCAGGAAATGATCAGCGAAAATACCCTCAACACCTCCATCAGCCGGATGGGTTACAAGGAAGGTTCACCGGTCATGGCATCAGAGCCACCATATCAACGGCGCTCAACGAGGTTGGCTTTGTCGAAGAGTGGATTGAGGTGCAGCTTTCACACGCTGATGCCAACCAAATTCGGGCTGCATACAATCATGCAGAATACGTCGAGCCGAGACGTAGGATGATGCAATACTGGGCGGACTTATTAGATGCACTAGAGGTCGGCGTTCCGCCGCCTGCGCCTGAGGCTTACATGCCGCAAATCGGGCGACCTTCAACGGATTTTCTGAGCGCGCAGCGGGTACCTGCTGATTAGCAGTACGAAGTCAGGCTATGCGATCAAGGTCGGACAGGATAGATTTGAGGAGACCAAGGAGTGACGCGCTGCGGCATGACTCCTTCGATCACTGATCAGGGAAGAAGGGCTTTGAGAAAGCCAAAGTGAGGAACAACGGTGAGTGCTACTAATTCGATCAACTGGATCGACGAAATCGCAGTTGAATCAGGTAGGCGAGATATTTCTCCGTGGGGGTTTGCTTGACGCCTGAGACAATCACTCGACTACTAGCCTCTATGAACGCCGCCAGCCTCCCAGTGATGTGCAGCGCTGGGCTTTCCATGGATCCTCCTTATTGTCTGCCGTCAGCTAGAGAGGTGGCAAAGCGCTGCTTCTATAAATACAAATACCGTCTTGATTTGGGTGCAAATTGCGACCTCACAGACGCGAAGATCCCTCCTGCGCCGATCAGCGTTCCACGTGTTGTTGCCACTGCATGAAGGGCGAGACTGTGTTAATCAAGTCTTCTGTGCTGGCCGAACGTAGAGCAAACGGCCCTTGGAGCGATCTAGCGCTTCACACCATCGGTTGGCGCGCATTTCAGGATCTATGCTCCCAGGTATGCGAGGTCGTGCTTGGCCGGCCCGTGGAAATCTTCCGCGAAGCTCAAGACGGCGGTCAGGATGCGGTCTTCCTCATTTCTGCAGAAAACGACGCCCTGCTGATCGGAACCGTGCAATGCAAGCATACGTCCGATGCCGCAAAGGCGTTGAAGCTCAGTGATCTCACCGCCGAGATTGCTCATGTCGAGGAACTGGTCAAAGCCGGTCAAGCAGAGACCTACGCCTTCATGACGAACATGAGCGTAGATGCGCCCGTCGCATCCGCAATGCGTGCCAAACTCCGCGCGCTTGGCGTGCGTAAGCCGCACATTCTCGGTCGCCAGTATATCGTCCGTGTTATCAGGAGCAGCGCGCGCCTCCGGGCCCTCGTTCCGCAGGTCTACGGCCTAGGCGACCTCACATCGATCGTAGATGAGCGGCTCAGCGAGCAGAGCCGGGCGTTGCTTGACAGCTGGATTCCAAAGCTTCGCACCTATGTACCTACGCAGGCTCATCGCGATGCAGTCAACGCGATCGCTGAGCACGGCGTAGTGTTGCTACTCGGTAATCCCTCTAGCGGTAAATCGGCGATTGGCGCCATCGTGTCGACCATAGCGTCGGAGAATCCAGACAACACGGTACTTGCTTTGACCAGCCCGCGCGACTTTGAGGCGGGTTGGAATCCTAATGATCCGGGACGCTTCTTCTGGATCGACGATGCCTTCGGCTCCAATGTGCTACGCGACGACTACGTGCAGGATTGGACGTCTGCCTTCTCCAAGCTGCGGGCCGCGATCAAACATGGCAATCGATTTCTTCTAACTTCTCGAAAACATATCTATGAAGCGGCGCGGCGCCGGCTCGGGCAGCGCAACCTTGCCCAATTCGCAGACGGTAGCGCGGTGGTGGATGTCGGCGAGTTGACGTTCGAAGAGAAGACGCAGATTCTCTATAATCATGTGAATTTCGGTGAGCAGAGCCAGAGCTGGCGATCGAGCATCAAACCGCATCTAACCGCTGTCGCTGCGGTTCGCGATTTTCTCCCAGGGATCGCCGAACGTCTCGGGGACCCAAACTTCACCAAGGGCCTAGCGCCCCGCGAAAGCTCACTTGTACGCTTTATGGAGGAGCCGACAGAGCATCTGATTGATACCGTCAACGCCTTAGATGATCAACTGCAGGCCGCGCTCATCCTCGTGTATGTCCATCAGGCCGGATTCGATCCTAGCGATCATGACGCTTCGGCCGCACAGGCGGTCGCCGAGCTGACTGGGTACACTCTCAGTAAGATTCAGGATTGTTTCGCTGAGCTGAAGGGCTCGTTCCTGAAGCTTTCCGGATCAAAATGGACCTTCGCCCATCCGACGATCTCCGACGCCCTAACGGAGATTCTGCGCCAGAAGCCCCATATGATGGCGGCGCTCATACGAGGCGCGACTATCGACACCATTCTCAGCAGTTTCACGTGCGAGGGCTCGCCGCTCATTCGAGATGCGCTTGTCATCCAGACAGCCCTCGACGACGCTCTGGTCGCACGACTTGGCCGCACGCCCGACGAATTGCACCGCAATTGGATGCTGTTCCACTTCCTCTCCTATCGTTCGAGCGAGGCCGTGTTCGTCAAAGCCGTCGAGCAATTTCCCCATCTACTTCGACGGTCCTGCTGGCAATCTGATCTAACTAGCAACGATCCCCGGATCGCCACCTATGCACGTGCTCATCACCTCAGCGTCTTGCCTAACGATCTGCGCTCTGAGGTAGCCGACAGGCTGGAATCTGCCGTGCTCAACGGTCTCGACGTATCCTTCTTCGACGAGCCACAGATGCTAGCGGTCATACCGCCGCTAAGGCTTATCGGTGTGGGCTTGGCGCTGCGGACAACTGTGCTGCCGTCGCTCGAAGAGAGGATCGATGAGATCTCCGCCGACGCTGACTTGGACGAAGAGCCTGACAGCCATTTTAAAAAGCTTCTCGGCGTGCTTGATCGCATTGAGACGATTGGTGTCGACGCGGACGCCACGGCTTTGATCGACGACGCGCGAGATCACGTGAAACGCTCAGTCGAGGCGCTTGAAGAGCGCAAGCGCCAGCATGATGAAAGCTCTGAAGACGAAGCGGATTGGACGCACATCGTGACGCAAAAGAAGGAGGAAGCTCCGCCTTCCACCCCCGTAGTGACAAAGCGCTCGGTGTTCGACGATGTCGATAAATAATAGTCGAGACATCAAGCAATCGCAGTCCGACGCGTCGGACACATCCTTCTCCTATAGCGCGGATGCAAGGCGTCCCCTGCGGGGCGCGGCCGCCGCTCAAGCCGGCTTCGACTATCAGCTAGACGTCTCGATCCTCGCAGCCCTGCAACTCCTCCTCATTTCCAAAGCGCGTCTGGAGCATGTACCGTTTCCTCTCTCTACATCTGCCGGTCAATGGCAACGACATCGCCGCCCGCATGCAGATCGAGCACTACCCCGTCTTGATCACCGCCATCTCACTAGAACAGTGTGCTCTTCATTTCCATTTTAACTTTTTCAGTTTCACATTTGGCTGGTGATCCTGCGAGTGCCATTGCAGGGAGGGAGGCGAGCGCTGAAGATATTGCTAAGGTGCGTCAATTCTATGGGTTCGATAGGCCTATAGCAATTCAGTACCTTGATTGGGCCGTCGATGCATTGCACGGAGATTTTGGGCAATCGTACCACTACCGTCAGCCCGTTTCCTTTTTAATCTCCGAGCGTGTACCCATCACCCTGATTTTGGGGGTTTCCGGGCTCCTAATTGCACTATTAGTGGGAGTTCCTTTAGGCGTGCTTGGTGCAGTTTGGCAGGATTCTGTCATTGATCGATTCGTTGTTTTGCTTGCGGCAATTGGTCAAGCCTTGCCGTCGTTTTGGCTCGCGCTTGTTGGAATGGTGATTTTCGGCGTAACCCTTCGATGGGTCCCGATATCCGGCAGTGGCGGTGTTATGAATTTTGTCCTACCGTCTTTAGTTCTAGGGATCTTCGCTATGCCCGCGATCCTCCGGCTGACGCGCTCTGAGCTGATCGAGGCTCTTCGCTCCGATTATGTGCGTACAGCCCGTGCGAAAGGCCTTCGCCCAGCTCGAATTGTAATACGCCATTCTCTGCGAAACGTTGTACCAGCAATCATTTCCATTTCAAGCATTCAGTTGGGCTCACTGCTGGGGGGGTCAATTGTGATCGAGCAAGTGTTCGCACTCCAGGGCATCGGTTGGTTGGGATACGACGCGACCGTAAGGTCCGACCTCCCAGTGCTGCAGGCTTTGACCATACTTGTCTCTGCTTTTTATGTAGCACTGACTTTAATCGCAGATGTTATGAAAGCCTTTTTTGATCCTCGCATAGGAATCAAATAATGAAAGCAGTAAACGAAACTTTGTCTGCACCGCAACACAAAAGTTTTTTTACAGAACTGAGAAAGCTGCGCACGAACTCGAAAATCATGATCAGTGGGATCTTATTAATTTTATTCTGTGTCGTCGCAATATTTGCTCCATGGATCGCTCCGCACGACCCTAACGTTCAGGACTTAGCTCATCGCTTATACGAACCGTGGGGGTATGCAAAGCATGATGGCGCTCATTTTTTAGGGACAGATGGATTTGGCCGAGATTATTTATCCCGTATGATTTATGGTGCTCGTATCGCGCTCCTGATCGGCTTACTGGTGATGGTTATTGCGGGGCTAATCGGAGTAACTATAGGAATGACCGCTGGGTACTTCGGTGGGGCGGTAGATCATGTGCTGATGTTTGTGATCAACAGTCGACTTTGTTTGCCAGTCTTCCTTGTAGTTATGGCAGTTGTCGTCGTTTTTGGACCTTCTCTGTCAGGGACAGTTTTAATTTTGGGTCTTTTACAGTGGGAGAGATTTGCTATCGTGTCTCGATCAGCTACTCAGCAAATAGCTGGATCCGATTATATACTGGCAGCAAAAATGTTAGGATTCTCTCATTGGCGGATAATATTTTCAGAAATGCTGCCTAATATCGCAAGTTCCCTAATAGTTGTCGCAACTTTGGAAATGTCTTGGGCAATAATTTTGGAGTCTTCGTTGTCATTCATTGGTTTCGGTGTACAGGAGCCTACACCGTCGTGGGGGCTTATGTTGGCTCAGGCGAAGCAGTATATATTTTTCGAACCATGGCTTCTTTACTTGCCTGGAGTAGCACTGGTAGTGCTGGTGTTAACCATCAACACTTTCGGTGATGGCTTCAGTCAGGTCACGGAAGGAGGTCTCGTTAAATGACCGACGTACTTACAGTCAATGACATTAGCATCGATATACCGCTTGGGGATGCAACCTTAAGGCCCGTGCGAAACGTGACGTTTAGTGTTAAGAAAGGGGAGACGCTCTGTATAGTCGGAGAATCAGGATGTGGTAAGTCGCTTACTTCCCTTTCTATTATGGGGCTCCTGCCGAGCGGAGCTAAGATTTCAAGTGGTAATATCATCCTGGCTGGCCAAAATTTGAATGCTTTAAGTGAGCGTGAATGGAGCGACGTCAGAGGCGCCCGGATATCGATGGTATTTCAAGAACCCATGTCATCGCTGAATCCAGTTCTTACTATTGGTGAGCAACTGACGGAGGGGTTCGTTCGGCATGGGCGCGGAACTTTAGCAGAAGCGGAAGAGCGAGCTATCAGCTTGCTAACAACTGTAAGAGTGGTTACTCCTGAGGCGAGGATGAAGCAGTATCCTCACCATTTGTCCGGAGGTTTGCGGCAACGTGTGATGATCGCTATGGCGCTTATGTGCAAGCCAGACGTGATTATCGCCGATGAGCCGACTACCGCATTGGACGTTACAGTCCAAGTGCAAGTTCTAAAACTGCTTAAGACTTTGCAGGCAGAGCTTGGAGTTTCAGTGGTATTCGTTACGCACGATCTTGGCGTTGTGGCGCACATTGCCGACCGCGTCATGGTTATGTACGGCGGAGAGGTGGTGGAAACTGGTACGGTAGAACATATTTTCGGAAATCCTGCACACCCCTACACCCAAGGCCTGCTGAACTGCCTTCCGAAGCCTTTCCAACGTGTCGAGCTCGGATCGCTTCCCGGCTCAGTACCCGCTGTGTACGGGGAGGTGGCGTCTTGCATTTTTTCGAACCGCTGTCCAAACGTGGTTTCAACTTGCACTGAACGGAAGGTGGATTTGATGCCAGTGGAAACTGGACATCAAAGCCGATGCATTCTATCCGTTGAACAGATACACGAGCACTCGGAGCGACGCGCATGAACACCGTGATCGAAATCAATAACGTATTTAGGACATATCAGTCGAAGGCCTCTTTCTTCGCCAAACCGGAGAACGTCCATGTTCTTAAGGGCGTGAGTCTGACAGTTGATCGCGGGCAGGTTCACGGGCTGATTGGGGAATCCGGCTGCGGGAAATCAACCCTCGCGCGTCTCATTCTAGGACTTGATAACCCTACTGGCGGGTTAATAAAGATCGAAGGCAGGGATTTATCGACTCTTTCACGGAAGGAACGCGCAAAAACTATCCAAATGATATTGCAAGATCCTAATTCATCGCTGAACCCAAAAAAAACGGTAGAGGAAATTCTGATAGACCCGCAGAAGGTATTAGCGCTAGGGGATCCTCAGAACTGGCGAAAGAACGCTTCTGAGATTCTTGACCTCGTGGGATTACCGAGGCGTGTACTTTACGCGTCACCAAGAGAATTATCGGGTGGGCAAAAACAACGAGTCGCAATTGGTCGTGCGCTGGTGGTGCGTCCCAGAGTATTGGTCTGCGACGAGCCGACGTCTGCTCTTGACGTATCAATCCAGTCGCAAATTTTGAATTTGCTGCAACGGCTACAGAAAGAATTGGACCTCACGTGTCTGATGATTTCCCATAATCTGGCTGTCGTTGAGCACATGTCGGATAGGGTGGCCGTTATGCGTTATGGGCAGATTGTGGAAGTAGGGCCAACTGAATCGGTAATGCGAGCGCCCAAGCATGCCTATACGCGGCTTTTGTTAGCTTCGGTTCTTTCCCCTGAGCCGGGGCGTGAACTTCCAGAAATTCCGCTAGAGGAGTGAACGTGATGAAAACTTCTTTTCTTGCAAAGAACGACACTGGCAAGTCGCGATTTCCCTTATTATGGGATGCTCATGCGTGTCTTCCGTTATTACCTGGTCAAGACATGAGCTCGCTTGAACGGTATAGAAATGCTGGGTTCCATCATGTGTCGATTAACGTGGGTATGGATATGACATCGACAGTCCAGGTTATTCGCGTTCTTGCTGGATTTCGAGATTGGATTACTCACAACAGCGACCGGTTCGTTCTAGCAAGATCACTGGCGGATATCGATGTAGCTGTGCAGGAGGGGAGGATGGCAATAACATTTGACCTTGAAGGTTCTAATATGCTTGAGTCTGATCCTGCGATGGTAGCGCTCTATGCAGATTTAGGGGTGCGCCAAATGCTGCTGGCGTATAATAGAGATAACGCATGCGCTGGCGGGATTCATGGAGCTGGAAACGGGCTTACTAAGTTGGGTAAGACGATGGTCAGCGAGATGAATCGGTGCGGCATTATCGTGGATTGTGCCCACGCCAGCAAGACAAGTAGCTTAGACATTATGAAATGTACGGAGAAACCGGCCGTATTTTCCCATGCCAATATTAAGGCGCTGTACGATCACCCTCGCAACGTTGATAACGAGCAAATTAAAGCATGTGCTGAAAGTGGGGGCGTTATTGGCATCACTGGGCTTGAAGTTTTCCTTGGAGATTCAAGTTTATCTACTAGTTCTTATATCCGTCAAATCCAATACGTCGCTGAGGCTGTGGGGCCAGAATACGTGGGCATTGGACTGGATACGGTTTTAATCCCCGGGCACAGTGACCTTCCAGAAGGTGATGACGAAGAGAGATGGTGGCCTAATAGGTTTTATGGCGGAATCACTAACCTTCGCAGTATTCAGCCAGAGCGGGTTGGGGAAATACTAGAGGAGCTGGGACGTGCCGGTTTTTCTTGGTTGGAAATTGCAGGAATAGCAGGCGGAAATTTTCGTAGAGTGGCTGGAACTACCTGGTTGTAGACGACGCTGCCTTAGCGAGCACTTCTATTTATCAGAAATATCTAATACAAACCTTTAATTTTGCCCAAGCAGACCACTGTAAAATGTTTGCTTGATAAGTGTGCGTTTTTCAGGATCGTTTACATCCTCGCACTTACACTCGGGAGTTCGCATGCTGGAATCTCGTATTGCCCCAAAACAATGCCCGCATATAACGGCTCCACTTCCAGGTGAAGTAGATGTTACCGTCGTTGGCGGTGGCGTTATAGGAGTCTTTACCGCTTGGGCACTTCAGAACGAAGGTTTAAAGGTGCTGCTTTTGGAAAAAGGGAGGATAGCGGCTGAGCAATCCAGTCGCAATTGGGGGTGGATTAGACAGCAAGGACGAGATTTTGCTGAACTACCAATAATGATTGACTCAATTCCTATGTGGAACGGTTTAAGCTCAGGGATAAAAGAAAAAATCGGCTACTCCCAAAATGGCATAACGTACTTGGCAAGAGATCAAGCCGCCATGCACAAGCACGAACAGTGGTTAGACGGGGCGAAGGGCTCGGGTGTTGATTCTCGAATGCTTTCAAAGCGTGAAATTAAAAAACTTTTTCCAGATTCCTATGGATGGATAGGCGCGCTGACGACTCCTTCTGACGCAACGGCAGAGCCCGTTTCTGCTGTACCAGTAATCGCGAAGGCCGCTGCGGTTGATGGCGTGATCTTCCGCGAACACTGCGCTGTACGCGCACTAGATATTAGGAGTGGTGCAATCGAAGGAGTATTCACTGAACACGGTAGAGTCAAGTGCGATCGCGTTATAATTGCTGCTGGCGCTTGGAGTTCCCTGCTCCTTCGCCAGCACGGCATGCTAATTCCTCAGCTATCGGTTCGAGCATCGGTATTCAGTACGCACCCGATGCGCAATTTTTATAATTCTGCGGCTGCTGATGACAGGTTGGCATTTCGCCGGCGGATGGATGGAAGTTACGTGCTTGCTACATGGGCAACACGTGATTTTTTTATAGGACCTGACGCCTTTAAGCATTTTAGGGCTTATATTCCACAAATTCGCAATGAGCTTGCTAGTACACGTTTGAAAATTGCAGCCCCAACTGGTTTTCCTGATGCATGGACTACTCCGCGACGCTGGAATTCTGAAGATAAGTCGCCTTTCGAGAATTGTCGAATTCTCGACCCGTCCCCAAACTCCACAGATTTAAAATACATAAAACGACTGTTTGCTCTTTCTTTCCCGCACCAAGGGGAGCTTGGCATCAAAAAATCTTGGGCGGGCATGATCGATACCATGCCCGACGCTCTGCCGATCGTAGGTGCTGGGCCTATCGCAGGCGTTACAATCGTCACAGGTATGAGTGGACATGGCTTCGGGATTGCTCCGGGCATCGCAGCGGCCGTTGCGGATATCGCCCAGCTGCGAATTTCTAAATACGATCTCCGCGCATTCTCATATTCACGTTTTCAATGATCCTGGTTTACCGCAAAGCAAGAGTGTGTCCAAGGTTAGGTATATAGCTATCCCATGGTGGTCGAGTAGTGCGCGCCGATTTTCGAGATCCACAGTACTGCTCGACCAATCAGGCGTTTTAGCTTCAAACACTGCAAAACGCCGCCACAGAGCTGGCGCGTGGCGACACACTGGAGCAGCAGTTAATGCAACTGCGCTTATCGCCGGTCAGCTAGCACAAGACACATGCAAGGAAAAAGCCCGAGCCTCAGCCAGCGAAGTGGGTACGCCAGGCTAAAGCCTCAGTATACGGCGCCTAGGCTTCAACAGTTGGGCATGACACGACACAGGTAGGAAAGGTTCAGAAGGCACGGAATCTTGCGGGGGCGCTGAATTGAGGTTAGCTGTTTAGTGTACGTGGCACCAAAAGGTCAATGTTTCCTTTCACGACTCAAGAGACAACATATCGACTCGGGGCGGCATCCATTCTGTGTAATTGATCCTCACCATTCGTTTAGTCGAGACCAATACGACCAGCGGCTTTGCGCTTCTGGCCAGTATCTCGCAATAGGCGAGCATAATATAAAGCTCCGCGGCCACAACGGCGTTGATCCCGCCGGTTGGAATCAGGTCCTGCCGGTGCGCGAGGTGATTGACGCCGTCCGAGGCAGCGGCCCCCTCCATGAGCCGTCGAGGTCCGCGAGGTTGCCGCGACTTACCTTGACGCCGAGCGCAGTTGCCACCGCCGCGCCCTTGTCGGACCGAGCCAGGGCAGTGACCTCATGGCCAGCGGCGATAAGATCGGAGATGATGTACGGACCGGAATGGCCGATGCCACCGGTAACAAAAACGTGTATATACGTGCTCCTCATGGGTGATGGGGGTTCGGAAAATAGGCGGACGCAGTTGCGACCCAGCGCCCCGCCGTTAACTCAAGTCAGTCGGCGCAAAGTAATGGCCGTTGTCGACGTTCTCGTTCAGACCGGGCTGAACTGGGTTCCCGCCAAAAGCCTGGCGGGTGATGGCGTTCGATGTGAGGAAGGCTAGCGTGGCCACTGCCGCCAAAAACCCAAAGTAGCCCGGCAGCCTCAATTCGTCCGCGGGGATGCTCACGACGGGTATTCCCAGGCGAGCGGCTATAACCTCGGCGATCTTGCGGAAAGGGATTCTCTCGTCGCCGATCGCGTGCCAAGTTTTGTCTGCGGGCCCCTTCCCGAACGCCCGTCGTAGCAGAGATGCACGATCGCGGAGTTGCGCAGCGGGCCAGCGGTTCTTGCCGTCTCCAGGATAGCCGCGGGCACGGCACCCGAGCCGATGATGCTGATAGTGTTCATATGCTGAACTTTCATGGGCATAGCGTCGAGCAACTCGACGACTGCGCTCGGTGTGGACGTCGTGCCAAGCTTTTCACTTGCTAAATACAAGTTAAAGGCCGATTTTTTACTCGTTTTGCAAATAATGCTAAAATTCGGCCATGAAAACGACACGTAGAGAGGTCTTTCGGTCTAGCTGCGTATTGAATTATAGCGTGGAGGTATTCGGCGATCGGTGGTCTCTGCTGATCATCCGCGACATCGTATGTACTGGAAAAAGACCTACGGCCAATTCCTTAAATTGGAAGAGGGAATCGTAACCAACGTCCTGGCTTCTCGCCTTGCCTCTCTCGAGGAGCAAGGAACTCTTTCGAAGGAGCCCAACCCCGATGACCGGCGCAAGGACTTTTATCGGTTGACAATGGCATAGACCTCATTCCGATGCTGCTACACATCGTCTTGTGGAGCGCCAAGCACGATTCGCAATCGCAAGTGCGCCCGGGGCTCGAAGCTCTTTGAGCAGTTGAGCCAAAGTTCATGCAGTTGATCGTAGGGGTGAAAGCACTATTGCGTGCGGGCGGATGTATCTTCCCAATGGGTAACGAATGAGCAGACTGAAACAGGGGATACACCGTGTGCATTGGTCACATCGGTGATGGTCTTTCCCTTCCAGGTTGCCCACTAGATAACTGTGCCATCCTGCTGTTTGATCCCTCGCCGGTCAATGCTGAGTTTTTGCCGAAGGTCAGATAGGGGTGCTACTTTTTCAACAGCATCGGCCGAACGCTGCCGGACAGCTGGCGTTAAAATAGAGGTCAGACCACCAACCGCCAGTTACACCCCAAAAATAGCTTCAATTTCGATATTCAGCTCCGGGGAAAACAACTTCGAAACCTCGACCAGGGAGCTGGCAGGAAAATGCCCATTATAGTGCTGTACGAGCACTTTGCACAGTTCGCCAGCCTCTCTAAAATCGGTAATAAATATAGTCACTTTTTCAAGAGTGAAGACATGTCGATGCCTTCCTCAACGGCAACGGTTTTAATTTGCTCAAAAATAGCATTGGTCTGTTTTTCAAGGCTCTGCCCTTGGGCCTCAGTCCCGAATGCCGTGAAGCCTGACAGATATAACGCATTGCCATTTCTCACTGAATGCGAGTAGGGCCCTACGGTAGGAGGAAGTGCTGTGTAAGTTTTACGTTCGATATTATTACTCGGCATATTAGTGCGTCCAACTTTATCAGTGAATGAGTAATCCTGAAGCATCTGAAATCAAGTGCTTAGTCAGGAGTCGCCCGAGCTGGCTATACTCTCAGAAGCTGCCAAAAGACAATAGTCATGTTTCTATATGGTTGCTGCCTGATTCTCTACGCGTTGAATATTTCCAATATTCTGCGTTTGCCGCGTGTATCATAATTTGCTCTGGCAGCGTGTAAGTGTCGGCCATACCCCAACATTCAGGCACGGGAGGTAATAGTTGGTGAAGAACTATCGTTTTGCAGTTGAAGATGGTCGTGTGGCGCTCAGGGACATACTGCTTGGCCTTCTCCCTGAGGCGGGCCGGTTTTCCACGTCTATAGAGGGTTTTACGCTGCACCGCTATGACCATTCAGACACGGCAAATCTGCACTTCTACAATCCCATACTCATCGTCGCAGTACAGGGAAAGAAGTGGGTTCGTATTGGAATCAAGGATTTTTCATTCGGGGAGTACACGTGTTTTATCTCCGGTGTGAACATGCCCGTCACCAGCTGTCTCTTGGAAGCGACCCCGGAAACACCTTACTTGTCAATTTCCCTGGACTTGGACAGACGCTTGATAGCTGCGTTGGCGGCGAAAACTCCACAGTCCGTGGAGTATAATCTTGACACGGCAGTTGGAGCTGCGGTGCAAGAGCTCAGCCCGGAATTGCTTGATGCCGTTTTACGGATGCTTGAACTACTCGATAAACCAGAGCAGGCGGAGGCGCTGGGCGCTTTGATATATCAAGAAATACACTTCCGACTGCTGACAACACCCTTTGGACATCAGCTTCGATTTTTGAATACGGTGGGTTCGCAAGGTTATAACATCAACCAGGCGATTATGTGGCTGCGGGAAAATTATCGGGAAACGCTGCAGGTAGACAAATTAGCCGCAAAGCTTAATATGGCACCTTCTACTTTGTATAAATACTTTAAGAAAATAACAACACTCAGCCCCCTGCAGTATCAAAAGCGTCTGCGGTTAGATGAGGCTCAACGCCTGATGCTCGTTGAAAATTATGATGTCATCCAAGCTGCCTTAATGGTCGGTTATGAAAGTGCCAATCAATTTGGTCGAGAATACAAACGGCTGTTTGGCGAGCCGCCTAGGAAAAATGTTATGAACATCAAGGCCGGTAGGCAGTAGCAGCACGAAACTTGGATTTTGTCCATCCTCGCGTTCATATATAAGGAAATAGGCGGTTATTTTTTGCTTGCTCACTCCCTTAATCGAGGTGGCACACGGGAGTTACGCTACAGCGCCCGCACTGGAATGTAGATGTCGCAGCTAAACTCTCCGGTGTGGACGTCAAGTGCTGTGGTCGCAGAAAAAATCTCAAAGCAAGGCCGGTCGTCGCATTGCATTCCGCTGGACGGCATCCATTCACGAGCCAGCCACATCCAGGCGTTAGCTAAACCCTCAACTTTCCCTTTGAAACTTGCTACGGCATAACGGCCGCGCGGCAGAGTTTGAGTATCCGCCTAGTCGCTAGCAACAAAAGGCGCGGGTAGTTCGACGCAACCGTCATAGCGGCACTTGCTGGCGTGAGAGAGGGATCGTCATAACCTATGCCGTACCACGTTTGATCACTGAGGCCATTTGAGTGCATCCACCGCGTAATGGTACCGCACCGCAATTCGCCGATGGCTGGCCCATATGGACCGATCAAAAGTTGATATGCGACACGTGATTTTGGTAAATCAATAATGCATACATCCATGGCAATTTCTTTCGTTAGCCGATGAGAACCATCAGGTTCCCTGAACGCGTGCTCGTCTTCCTGATGGATATTGCCGAAGACCTGATCAGGTTTGCTCTCTTGGTTGCCTGGTTGCGGCCCGATCGCGGCCGCCTGAGTTTTTAGCCGCTCAAGAGTCGTGGAGCGCCAGGCCGATAGCGTGCAGCCGAACTTGGGGTTGAAGGCTCGCGCAAACGCTTCGCCCGAATGGAAGCCGGCGGCCAACGCGAGTTCAAGCTCTGTTTCATTGCTACCACAGGACAGCCGGAACGCCGCCGTCTCGAGCCGTGGACTCTGCTCATAGCTGCCAAGCGTTTCGCGTTTCTTCCATCTATGCGGCGAAAATTCGATGAAAATGGAAACGCGAGAAATTGGCGTTGGCGGCCCAAATGCCCGTCATCTAAAGGTTGATCAAGGTGAGCGTCGATGTAGTTGAGCACACGATTTATCTGTCTTGTGTACTGAGCGCGGGATGCTTGCGCAAACTTTCGGTGGTCATCTTAGGTATTCTAAAAAACACCGTTCATGTGGTTATTGAGCCGTTAACCCCCGCGCGTTGGTACCCTCCGTGATCGGCTGCACCGGGTGTATTGCTGCCTGATATAACGGGCAGTTCGCTGTTCCTATTTACCAGCCCGACAATTGACGCGGGAAAAGGTCGCCATCGATCGGTAGCGTTCGCAGCATAGGCAGCGAGTGACAACGCCGTTCGCCTCTGAACAAGAAGCTTAACGCAGGCACACGCAATAAAATTGACAATACGTCGTAAGCGCCCTGATCTCTGAGCTCCATAGTGCCTCCGCATCGAGAAATCGGGACGGAGGGTCAGTTTTACCTATGTAACGGTCTTCCAGCTCAGAATCCGGTACATGCACAAGGGGGGGGCATAGTCAGTAACAACTGCGATTTTCGTATGTTGGAGGTGTGGCAACTACTGCTGAGAACTCTCGTGCGTGTTTTTCCATCGCTGGGAGCCATGGAGGGGTGGGATCGTTAGTCGATTGTGCAGACAGGATGCCACCAATACTTGCCAGAATCCTAAATGGACAATCACGCAGCGATGACTGCTTCCACGGGGCGTAGGGGCACCGTCGCTTATTTTGTTTGCCGCTTGATACGCAGGAGCTTGGCGCGTCATGGCGCAACACCTTCGTCATTATGGGTTCAGCTGTTGACTGTTTGGCAGAACTGTACCTTCCTTTCGGGCCATATATAAGGCAGTTTGAACAAATCCAATAATAATTGACTCCTTTAGGAGCGCTTGATGCTCATCGATTTATGTTTTCTGAACTTTCACAACCCGTCTCCCATTCGGCTCCTTGCGGACCTTAATCATCATGAGCTTGGATTAAATTTGGAATATAAAGCGTCATTACTTCGCACCGATCGCTGGGTTGCCGTATTGTACTTCGTCCCTTTTAGGGGGCATCTTGCACTGAAGACTAATTAGTTCGTCACTCTAAAATCAAAACTCTTTCTCTAGCGATACTCGTTTGTCCGCGTTGGGAAGCTGTTTTATATAAAAGGAATAATAAAAATGAAGATCCTTTGCCGTTCCAATTCTGTCTTGCTCACCTACCTGGTTTTTACTGCCAGCAGCAGCTATGCCGAAGGCTTTCTCAATGACAGCACGGCGTCGCTGAACCTGCGCAACTTCTATCTAAACCGCAACTTCGTCCACGTCAACTACCCGCAAGCTAAGGCTGAGGAGTGGACGCAAAGTTTTATCCTCGATGCCCGGTCAGGCTTCACGCAAGGTGTCATGGGTATCGGCGTTGACGTACTGGGCTTGTACTCGGTGAAGCTTGACGGCGGTAAAGGCACGGCCAATACCCAGTTACTTCCGGTGCACAGTGATGGCCGTCCGGCAGATGACTTCGGGAGACTTGGGATTGCGTTGAAGGCCAAGGTGTCGGATACGGAAATCAAGGCAGGGGAGTGGGCGCCCATCTTACCAGTGCTACGCTCCGATGACGGCCGTTCTCTTACCCAAACTTTTCGTGGCGCGCAAGTGACTTCTAGGGAGTTCAGCGGCCTGGCGTTGTACGGTGGCCAGTTTCGCGCCAACAGCCCGCGCAATGATGCGAGCATGGAAGACATGTTCATGAGTGGCCGCCCCGATGCGACCTCGGACCGTTTCAACTTTGGTGGCGCTGAATACCAGTTCAATGACAAGAAAACCCAGGTGGGTGTGTGGTACTCGGAGCTGGCGGATATTTACCAGCAACGCTACTTCAACGTGAACCATAGTCAATCCTTGGCCGGCTGGATGCTGGGTGCCAATTTCGGCTACTTCAGCGGTGAGGAAAATGGCAAGGCCTTGGCCGGCGACCTGGAAAATCGGGCCTTGTCGGCGATGCTTTCGGCGAAGATCGGCGCCCACACCTTCTACCTGGGTGGTCAGCGTATGTCGGGCGATAACGGCTGGATGCGTGTCAACGGCACCGCCGGCACCAGCTTGGCCAACGACAGCTACAACTCCAGTTATGACGCCGCCAAAGAGCGATCCTGGCAAGTGCGCTACGACTATGATTTTGCTGCTCAGGGTGTCCCAGGGCTGACATTGATGACGCGTTATATCAGTGGTGACAACGCCCATGTCGGTACGGCCACTGATGGCAAAGAATGGGGGCGAGAATCAGAATTGGCCTATGTTGTGCAAAGCGGTGTTGCGAAGAATCTCAATGTGAAGTGGCGCAACTCCACGTTGCGGCGGGATTTCAGTACCAACGAGTTTGATGAGAACCGGCTGATTATCAGCTATCCAATTTCACTGCTATAGCGACGGATCGAATATAGCGCATTGACGATTTTTGTTGAGGCCTAAATGAGCGAAATTACCACTGCACCGGTTCATTTAACCTCCTGCTACTTACGGGTACCGTCCGCAGCAGGTGTCAGGTCATACGAGAACGACCGTGTCTTCGAGCTTCGTATCTGCTCTTGCCGAACTTCGCCAACACCGCTCCAGTTGCTAATGAAGAATACTAATTCACTCTAATTATCTTACGCAGCAGATGGGATTAGTTATGAACCCTTGGAGCAGAATCTAGTATGCCCAACTAATCGAGGTGAGTAGTACGAGCATTGGCGTACTTAAAAACGTTGAGTATTGATAGGATATTGCTTAGCAGATCTCGACTGTCTGTAGCCAATGCTGCGTCTGTTAGCTGGAGCCCCGATTGGTGTCTGGACTTGATTGCGCAGACGCTAGCTGGCCATGTGGATCATGGTATTTATGTGATCGAATAGCTAGTCGTGCAACGATGTCACCTTTTATTCCCTACTGAGGCTGCCATCGTTTACCTGATAACGCGGCGCGGCACGCGAGATCGACACAGGAGTCGCCACAAAGATTTTATTGGATCAATTGAGTCAAACCAGCGATTACTGTGAAAGAGCGGCCGATGACCGGCTCGTAACTCGCGCATGATCACACTTTCACAAGAAAGGTTATCGCTGAAACGCACCAGTCCATCGAGAGCGCCGAATAATTCGGGCGTCTCTTGCCATTTTTCGAGATAGCGGGCCTATTGGTCATTTTTGCGCATTGATGAAGTCGATAAAGGCCCTCAAAGGCGCAGGCACCAAGCGATTGCCATAGTAGTACAAGAACGGTCCGGAAAAATCCTGCCACCATTGTTCGAGAACGGGCTCCAGCACTCCACTATCAAAATGGGGTCGCAGCCAATCCTCAAAGAGGTAAATGATTCCCGTTCCCGCTATCGCGGCATCAACCGCGAGATCGATGGTGGTGCCAGCGCGCACTATCAGTGGCCCGGCGGGAGTGATCTTGACCACTTCACCTTTGCGCTCGAACTCCCAGATTTCCAACGCGCCGCCTGCAAAGCGGCTGCTCAGACAGGCGTGGGACAGCAACTCACCAGGATGCCGAGGTCGCCCGTACCGTGCTAGATAGTCGGGAGCCGCCGCCGTTGCAAAGCGCTGTTTGCTTGGACCTATCGGCACCGCAATCATGTCCTGTTCGAGCCGTTCATCGTATCGAATGCCAGCGTCGTAGCCCGCCTCCAGCACATCGATGACGCTGCTCTCGGCGGTGACTTCCATCCGAACGCCAGGATTCGCGGCAAGAAAGTGTGGAATTATTTTCGGCAGTATTAGCCGCGCTGCATAGACCGGGACGTTGAGTCGCAAGGTGCCGGTGAGGCTGCGACCAGCGCTGTTGACAGCGTCAAGCGAGGCCTCGACCTCTATCAAGGCCGGGCCAAGTCGTTCGAGCAAACGTCGCCCTGATTCGGTGAGTACCACACTACGTGTAGTCCGGTGCAGCAGCCGCACTCCGAGTTGCGTTTCGAGCCGGCGAACGGCTTCGCTGAGTTTGGAGGCGCTGACGCCGCTAGCGCGCGCGCCATCGCGAAAGCCCATGGCGCGAGCGACCACGACGAAGTCGCTCAAGTCTTTAAGATTGATGGGCATTGTTCGTATTTCCGCACGACCTGTACGCAATTTTGGTGATTATTGTTGAGTTCAGATCAGTCTACCATGCGTCCGGTGGAACTTAAGGAAGGGAAAAGATTAAGCAACTGGTCGCGACAATTCTTGGTCTGTTGCTGCTAGGGGAGTACCGCGCACACCCAGGACAATTACGAGGCGGCCAGCAGGAGCGACGAGAAATTCATCGCGCTAACGTTCGACGATGGCCCCGACGAGCAAACAACGCCTGCGATGCTCAATGTTCTTAAGCAACACGATGCGAAAGCGAGGTTTTTCGTCATGGGTAACAGCATCGAACCCAATGCATCAATTCTGAAATGCATGGTCAACGAGGGGCACGCCATCGGCAACCACACGATGACGCATGCGCGATTCAGTGATGTGAACAACGGCGTACTGCGTTCGGAAATTGAAGGTGCGAGTCACATGATTGAACGCACGAGTAGTGTCGTGCCATATGTGTTGCGAACGCCGTTCGGCGTAATTAACGCTGAAGCCGCAAACGCCTCGCGCGCTAATGGGCTGGGAATTGTGCTTTGGAGCATCTATCCCGATGAGTCCAGCTATTTCGCCAGTGCCGCAAGTATTACCGAGCGCATCGTGTCGAGCGCCATGTATGGCGACATCCTGTTCCCGCACGACACCTCGCAGTGCTCGGTCGAGATGGCTCAGTTTGAGCTTCTCGGCCCGTCTATAAAGGGCTTTCGCTTCGTCACCATATCGGAGTTGATCAAGCGTCACGGGGAGCTGGTGCCGGGCGCGACCTACGAAACTGCTTACACCGCCGAATGATTCGGCCTGCGCTAACTCAACATGAAAACGATTCGGAGCAAACATATGAGTGAGAACAAGCCAAACACGCAGTCAATCGCCGTCGGCTTTGTAGGGCTCGGCGATCAGGGGCTATTGATGGCCGCCGCAATAGCAAGGGCTGGGCATGATCTGCACGTATGGGCGCGAAATCCCGAGCATTATACCGGCCTCAAAGGCGCGGCGTTCACGCGTCACGACAGTATTGAGTCACTGGCGGCGGCGAGTGAAGTCGTCGGTCTTTGCATCAGCAGCGACGACGATGTAATTCAACTCTTGCGGAACGGATTACTGCAACATTTGCGTAAAGGAGCCATTGTCATCAATCACGGCACGGGTACGCCAGCGAAGGCCAAGGAAATAGCCGAAATCTGCGCCAAGGGCGGCGTCGAGGCGCTCGATGCCCCCGTCAGCGGCGGTAGGCCGGCTGCGGAAGAATGCCGGCTGACGACGTACGTCGGAGGGGCGAAGGCAGTCGCGAAGCAATGCTTGCCGGTGTTCCAAAGTTTTTCGCGCCATGTCCAATACATGGGCGCAACGGGAGCGGGGCAATACGCGAAGCTGTTCAACAACACGCTGATGATCATGAATCAGGCCGCGATCGCTGATGTACTCGACCTCGCTAGCCGCTGTGGGCTTGATCCGCGCAAGACCGTTGAAGCGCTGAAACTCGGCAGCGCGTTCAGCAATTCGTTGACCTACTTCAACACAATGATCACCGAGCAAACCGTTGGCCATCTCTCGCGCCTAGAGGAGGAGGACATGGATCTGTTCGCGGTGGCGATGGCCGATGTCGGTATCGACGGCAGTATCGTCTATGAGCGGGGTATCGCCGGTGCACGCGGCATCGCAAAAACGATTCAGTTGCTCAACAGTTAACTACCATTTGAGAAAACATTTTATGTCCGAAAACATTAGTGAGGTAACACAAGCGGTTCTCGGTGAGCGTCAGAACCGCGATCGTGGCTGGTGGGAGCATTGGGCTGACGGCTTCACTGACGATGCTTTCATTAACATGAGTTGGATTGACGACAGCGCGAAAGAATTCGTGCGCCGCACTAAGGAGCAGTCCGCACAAACGGCTTGGGGACATCATCGCCTTTCTCCGCCGACTGTGCACGTCTGCAGTGGGCGAGCAATTGCAGAACTTCCCCTCGGCATCGAATTCCGCATTGATGTCGATGGCGTTGAAGCCGATCTCACCTCCTATTGCCGCTCGCAATATCGTCTGCGACACGAACAAGGCAAGTGGAAGATTGCCGGTATCACGTCCATTTACGAACGCGACATTGTCACCGCGGCGATTCCGGGCGTGCAACTGTCAATCGATCCGGCGCAGCTAATGCAATTTCGGGCGTCGTATCGTTGTCTTGCTTGGTATCACGATCGTGCTGGAAGAACGATCCAGCGCGAGCTGCCGGGCGACGACAGGCCGGACCTCGTGAAGGCAGTCTACGACGCCGAATGGGCTTGGTTAAAGCATGCCGGTTAACAAACGAATTAATATGTATGTCGCGTATATTTTCATTGTCACGCTAGAGGATATAAAAGTATGAACACGTCGCTCATCGTAAATCGAAACTCCAAGCGTTTGGCGCTTGTCACGGGCGCTTCCTCGGGCATAGGCAGAGCATTCGCGTTGCGTCTCGGCGCTGAAGGTTATGACCTGATCGCAGTAGGTCGTCGTCTTGACCGACTCAATGAACTGGTCACTCTATTGCCCAACGTTAATGTTCGTCCGCTTGTTGTCGATCTTGATACCAGCGAAGGCGTGAAAACTGTCGCTGACGTGTGCGCGAGTGAAGAACTCACGTTGCTCGTCAATAATGCTGGTGTCGCACACTACATGCCGTTTACCGACTTGCCGGTCGAGAAGGCGCAGGAAATTCTTCAAGTGAAAGTAATTGCACCGACGCTGCTCTCACATGCCGCAGTAACTGGCATGGTCAAGCGCGGCGGAGGCACCATCATCAACGTCGCTGGCATGATCGCCTTCAGCGGCCCCGCGTCCATTGAAAAGGTGCCCGTGCGCCGTGTCGTCTACTGCGGCTCACTGGCCTATCTCGTTGCGTTTTCGCAAACGTTGCACGAGGAGCAGAAATCAAATGGTCTGCAAGTGCAAGTGTTGTGTCCGGGAATCGTTGCTACGGAATTCCACACCCGCCAGGGACAGGATTTGAGTGCGGTTCCCCGCATGTCGGCCGAAGATGTGGTTAACGCAAGCTTGCTTGGTCTCTCGTTTGGCGAAGTTGTTTGTGCGCCAGGTGTAGAGAAGGGCGAGCTGCTCGACGCTGTGTTTCAAGCCGACCTAATCGCATTTGGCGCTCAGTCACCACAGCCCGCTACGCGCTACCGTGCGCCATAAATAGCAATTCCACCTGTTACGAAGTAACGGCGATCCTATGTGGTAGAAGCTTCAGTTCAGACAGTGGATCGGCAAAGCCTGTCGAAGCTAAAGCCGCTCCCACATTAGTAAGCCTTCCGAAGTAGGTTCCTCTCCGGCGTAGATGGTCGATACTAAAAATACGTCTGGAAGCCAAATAGGTTTGGAAGGAACCAGTTCACGGGGATTCTAGAAGCAAGGGCGAGCGAAGCGCCGTCGCAGAAACCAAGTCGATGATGCAGATGTATCCACCCCAAAAACAAAGCATAGCGATCGGCTGGTCGTTCTGCGACAACCTTGGGCTACGCTGTACTTGAGTTCGCTACTGCCAAGCGCCACTGGCCTAGCCGGAAAGTAGCTTGTGCACGCGACGGCCAAAATATGTCCTAACCTATTACTCTGTAGGATTCTTGAGGTGGCTGTACGCTTTGCGGAAGACCCAGGATGGGGAGTTCCTGTGAACTGTATCTCTCCGCACGGTGTTTTCTGAAGAAACTACGTAGAAAATAGTGCAGTTTGACTACCGTTTTACATCTATTAAATGGTTAATGCGCGATCCGCGCACGGAGAAAAAATGACGACTCAAATTGGCTCGAAAATTGCTCTCGTTACTGGCGGCAGCCGTGGTCTCGGCCGCAGCACTGTCCTTGCCCTCGCGAGCCGCGGCGTTCATAGCATCTTCACCTACAACTCCAGCAAAGACGAAGCCGACAAGGTCGTTAAAGCCGCCCGCCAAGCTGGCGCTACCGCCATCGCACTGCAACTAGATACAGGCAACATCGGCTCCTTTACCAGCTTCGTCGAACGCGTCACTACGGCCCTGGCCGATCTCGGTGCCGAACGCTTGGACTTCTTGGTCAACAACGCAGGCATCTCTCATCACAAGAGCATCGAGCAAACCACTGAGTCTGAACTTGATCTTCTGTACGACGTCAACTTCAAGGGAGTGTTCTTTCTGACCCAGCAGCTGCTTCCGCATATCAATGACGGTGGTCGGATCATCAATATCTCTACTGGTCTGACACGTTTTTGCGTCCCTGAAAGCGGCCCTTACGCTGCATTGAAAGGTGCAATTGAAGTGTTAACTCGTTATCAGGCGAAAGAGCTCGGGCCGCGCCGGATCACTGTCAACGCTGTAGCGCCGGGTGCGATTCAGACCGACTTCAGTGGCGGAGCTGTACGTGACAACCCCGAAGCCAACAAATTTGTTTCCAGCGTTACTGCGCTGGGTCGCCCAGGTTTACCAGACGACATTGGCCCGTTGGTTGCTTCACTGCTGTCCGAGGACACCCGTTGGGTCAACGCCCAGCGTATTGAGGCTTCGGGCGGCATGTTCCTATAAACCACGTGTTCAAGGCTTTCTTTCTTCGTGAAGGTAGGCCTGGAGGAATGTGATGACAAATCTAAAGGGTAAGGTCGCATTGATCACCGGCTCTGGCCGTGGATTGGGCAGAGCCATTGCTGAGCGATACGCTCAACTAGGTGCGGATATTGTTGTGAATTATGCCGGCAGTGAAAAAGCTGCGTTGGACACTGTTAAGCGTATTGAAGAGATCGGCGCGCGCGCCCTGGCTATCAAGGCTGACGTATCGAAGCAAAGCGAGATCGATCGTCTTTTCGATATGGCGCTGGAGCATTTCGGTCATTTGGATATCGTCGTCGCCAACGCTGGCCTTGAGTTGGTCGGGCGCTCAGCTATCGCATTTGATGAAGATGACTTTGATCGGCTGTTTGCAGTCAACACCAAGGGCGCGATCCTGACCATGCAGCGCGCCGCGCGGGATATAGGTGACGGAGGGCGGATTATCTACGTCGGCTCAAGCACCACCGCTTTTCCTATGCCTGGTCACGCGCTGTATGGCAGTAGCAAGATGGCGCCACGCTTCTTTGTTGAGGTATTGGCCAAGGAAATTGGAGTGCGCGGCGTTACCGTCAACTCGATCCTGCCTACAGCCACCGAAGGGGCAGGGGTGTCCACCAACGGTGCGCGGGAAGAAGTGAAGAACTTCATTTCATCCAGTAACCCTATGGGCCGAATGGGCAACCTTGATGACACGGCGAACGCAGCTGAGTACTTGGCGGGAGACCTTGCGAGTTATATCAGTGGTCAACATTTATTGATCAGCGGCGGTGCGCCGGCGTGAGTAGAGAGTATTAGCATCACTTACCAATCATGAATGCAGTAGTAACGCTATGAAACTAACTAGCAATAACTTAGAGTGGCGTAGTATAAGGGGCGCCGTATGTAACTGCACGTTACAGTTGTTGGGGTGCGCGATCTAATTATAAGCCGAACCCCGTGCCTGAATTTTTAATAATCGCCGTTTGTGTCGCGCTGGAACAACGTGCAGATAATTTGTATTGTGGCGGAGTGTTTTTGAGATGCTGGCGCACTTTGGTTTGGCTTCATTCAGCGTCGTTTATAGCGCCTCGAGTTTGGCTTTGATAGCCGTGAAGTCGAGGATAATTAGGCTGAGAGTGCCCGACTAGAGCAGCTTACCTGCTCTTTACGTTTGGCAGCATTGAAGCGTATAAGTGGTGCGATCACGGGGTATATACTCCTAAGCGATCGCTTCGCGTAATATAATCAAGGAAGGAGTGTTAGCTTCGTACATGCGGGGCGGTACAGTTGGCAACTGACTATAATCGCTATCATCACCCAATAAGCGTTATATCGATTCATGCCGTTAGCTTATACCGTCGGGGATGCTAAACCTCACATACCCCCCCCCCGCGCGATTATTAACTCGATGGCAATTGGGGAGAGGCCGTCCCCTGAATCTCAACGTCGATTCCAGCGGCTCTCAAAATACCTCCAATAAAACATCTTTCATGGGCGCTCGAAAAAACCACACTGGCTCTATGCAATTGTTCCTCCGTAGCGTCCGCGGATAAGAGTGCGTGTGCAGTATGGATGATTACCATTTTAGACTCTCTTGATTTTCTAATTTCCGAATCGATGTCTAACCCAATCACCGGTAGTTTTTCTGCCTCGAGCATCGCTATCAATGTGAATGTATAGCATGTTGCTGCTGAGGCAATTAATAATTCTTTCGGATCTGTACCAGTGCCGCTGCCTCCAAGCTCTATTGGTATGCCGATGTCAGTGTGTAATGATCGACCCTTAATAGCTCCGCGGCCCTTCATGGCACCTGTCCAAACGGTTTTTAGAATAGGAACTTCTTTAGTCATGAGCTATGTCTCCGGTAATTTTATGATTTCACGCATGGCGCACGTGAGTTATCATGGGTGTAACTAACGCTAGAAAATATTGGGGCTACCCGAAGGGTGCATAGTATTTTTATATCTCAACTCATTCCAAGACGTGAGTTTCCTAGCTGAGAGTCACAAAGGTTTACGAAAAGATCAAGTGAAAATTTTACTTACTTTACCCTGCGCCCCGCGCACGATAACAATCGGCACCACAAAAATCAGGCACGTGGCAAAGGATAGAATTTTAAATCATCTTGACCTATCTAGAAGACCTGACACCCTTTTACACTTACTGCCACCGAGTCGTCCGTACTGACGAGCCTCGCGGCTTGGGGCGGTTAGCTCGGTGGTGTCATACTTAAGTATTACGCGGGGTAACGGGCTGCTTCTGAGATAAATCTTCATCGCGTTACCGAGAGTATTGGAAAATAGTCGCGCTCAGCACTTGTGCGCGAACCAAAGCGACACTGGTTAGACTTAATATATTCTTAAAATATTTTATTTAAAGTACGCTCATTCAACGTACTAGTGAGGATCTCGTGTACCTATTGCTGGTTGAAGACGATGCCATGCTTGCAGAGGCCATTTGCGATGGTGCCCGACAAAACACCTGGTGCATCGACCACGTCAAGGACGCCTCCCAAGCGCGAATGGCACTGGTTGAACATACCTATAACGCAGTGTTGCTTGATCTCGGTCTGCCGGGCGAGTCCGGTTTGACGGTGCTGAAGGCCATGCGTGGGCAGCATGATCCTACCCCAGTGGTAATCCTAACGGCCCGCGGTCAGCTCAGTGAGCGCATCGTCGGGCTGGACGCCGGTGCGGATGATTACCTCGTTAAACCGTTCCAGTTCGATGAGCTTTGGGCTCGCTTGAGGGCGGTAAGTCGGCGCAGCGAAGGGCGGGTGATCTCGCGTCTAACGCTGGGAGATATCGAAGTGGACCGCAGTCGCAACGTGGTGCGGCGAGCGGGTCTGCGCGTGGCTCTGAGCGCCAACGAGTACCGCACACTGCTGGCGCTGTGGGAGCGGCCTGGGCACGTAGTTGCTCGTGATCACTTGCAAGCGCTGGTATACGGCCATTCCAGCAATGTCGAAAGCAACACAATCGCCGTGTACATCCATCAGTTGCGCCGAAAGTTGGGCGACGACATCATCACAACGGTGCATGGTCAGGGCTACATGATCACCGGTTCCAAAGGATGAACTCCCTGCGCCGACGCATGATGCGCGTCCTTTGCCTGACAATCGGTATTTGCTGGGCGCTAACGCTGGCGCTATTGCTCTACACCCAGGCCAGCTCCCGAAGTAGTTGGGACAGCAAGCTGCAAACCATCGCCACCAAGCTGCTGCTCTCGATCCCGCAAAGTAACCAATTGCCCCAAATGAATGGCCCCAGCTTGCAACTGCGCAACACAGAGTTGGCCGACACCGGCGAGTTGACTTTCCAGGTCTGGGCGGGACGCGACCGTATGGCTGTGCGGGCGCCAGGAGCTCCGGCGACTGCCTTGCAAGTGGACTTCCAAGACGGTTTTTCAAGTCCTGTGGTGGAGGGCCGGAAGTGGCGGGTCTATTCGATTTCCGATAGCACCGGACATATATTCGTCCAGGTCGGCAACTTGCACAGCGTGATAGATGCCGAAATGCGCCGTAAAGCCTTCTTGGCACTTGGTATTACCACCACCCTTCTAGCGCTGCTCGGGCTGTTGATGTGGCAAGTATTAGGGCGTGCGTTGTTGCCAGTATTGGAAATTGAAAATGTGCTTCGAGGGCGGCGTAGCCTCGATCTCACGCCATTGCCGGTGGTGGCCTTACCCAGAGAGCTACAACCGCTGGTGGAAGCCTTCAACCATTTGCTCGGCCAACTCGATCAAGCGCTCGAAGGTGAGCGTCGTTTTATCGGCAACGCTGCCCATGAACTGCGCACTCCATTGGCGGCCTTGCAGGCCCATGCACAGATTGCACTGCGCGCCACTACCTTGGCAGAGAAGGACACAACCCTGCTGAAGTTACAGGCCGTGGCACAGCGCAGTACGCGTTTGTCTGAGCAATTGCTTGACCTTGCACGGCTGGATGCTTCCAATCCCGGACTGCATCGCGTCCGAGCCGACCTAAACGAATTGATCGGCTACGTGGCCGATGAGTTTGAAGTTCAGGCGGTCCAGCAACAACGGATCATGCAGCTGTGCGTCGAACCTTGCCTTATCGATTGTGATATCGATGAGATAGGCATTTTGCTGCGCAACCTGATTGACAACGCGTTGCGTTACACCGAGCCTGGTGGACGTGTGAATATAAGCTGTGGAGAATCAACGCAAGGCGTGTACCTGCACGTAGCCGATGATGGGCCTGGCGTACCGGTTGTCGAACAAGAGATGATCTTCGATCGCTTCCACCGGGTATCCGGTACCGGAGGGCGTGGCAGTGGAATTGGCCTCTCGCTAGTCAAGAGTATTGCCAAGGGACATGACGCAAGGATCCTGGTGGGGGAGGGGCTCGATGGCAAGGGGTTGGCTATTACCGTGTATTTTCCGCCCCTGAATGTGTTTGAGCCCCTGCCTCCAATACCTGCGCCATGATCTGCGCTTGCCAAGCGAAATATGGATTGTAGGTCAGCCGAGCATGGACTCTGCCGGGCTCACGATAACCCCAGTCCGAATACCACACAGGCCCACCTGTCTGGCATTGCTGGTACGCGATATCGCTCTGGCCGTTCCAGCACAGGCGCTGGTTACCTTGACGCCCGTATTGTGGATTGTCGGGCGAGAACAATACGCCCATATGGGAAAACTGACTGATGTGTTCGGCCGGCAACTGGTCGCTGCGAACCAGCATACGTGGACTTTGCAGTTCGCTGGAGAGATTCCCGTACCAGATCATTCGCGACGCCGGGTTAGGGAAGCGCTGGTTGAAGGTGTCTCGCACGTACGCCACATCCACTACCGAGTCATGGGCAGCACTGACCACCAGTACCGGGCGGTTGAATCCGTGCACTGCTAGCTTGCTGCGCACCGCTGTGCTGCTAAGGTAGAATTGGGCGAAGCCATTGGTCGGTACGTTTTGGTAACGCAGTGACGTCTGCTGCGGGGCTGCACTTGTCGGCTGGCGCAGCCACGGCTTGACTCTGGCCAACCATGGCAACACCCAATCAAACGGAACGTTGGACTTGAACGCAGGGGAAAACAGTAGCAACCCTGCGATCGACTGATCGTCTATGGCGTAATCTACTACCAGGTTGGCGCCGGTTGAGAAACCGCCCAGATAGACGTGCTCGACATCTTTGCGTAGCAGCGCCACCTGTTGTTCAACAGTCCGGCGCCAATCGTTGATGTCGACATCGAGCATATCCGCTGGCTGGGTGCCGTGGCCTGGCAGCAGCACGGTGCGTACCCGATAACCATCGCTAGCCAGCTGTGTTGCAATATCAACGAATGAGCCGGGTGAATCACCAAGGCCGTGAACCAGCAGAACGCCTCTGCCGTTAGGCTGCGTGGGCACCCATTCCCGGGGGGCGTTCCAAGCTAGCTCCAGGGTGTGATCCGGGTTCTGGAAGTGCCGATTGCGCTCAATCTGCGCCAACGTTTGCAGTCGGTAGTCTGTGAAGCTGGCCGGAACTGACTGAACGACCTCTATCGGAGGGCGGGCACAGCCGGTGAGACTCATAATAAAGAGCGCATAGAGTGCTTTCATCGATTTTCCTGAGTGTTCATGTTGATAGGCCGTCAAAAACGATAGATGTGCCACGTTGGCGCCACGTCCAGAATTCCATGATCTACGATGGGTTGGTCCTGGTCATCGTTGCTCAAGTGGGTTGTGCTCAAATCTGGATGTGGGCGTGACCGTGGCTTGTCGATTCCGCTGAACCTACTGTTTTCCTGGAGAACTGCTGCGACCTCACTGGGGATATCCTGCAGGCCTCGGGGTTGTTGTTTTTCGTCCAAGGGTGCAGCCTCGGCAGGTGGCCCCGCCAACATGGACAGGCTGGCCAGAAACAGCAAGGCAATGATCGATACCACTGGGTGCGGCGATTCAGATTTGAGCGGTAACATGGGCATATCCTCAGGGGCGGGAGACGGCTGCGTGGGCCTTCTGGCCGACGAGTCGAGAGAGGCGATGCAGCCAGCGTTCGGCGTCATCGACATAGCTGAACACCACGGGCACCACTAGCAAGCTGAGGGCGGTGGAGGTGACCAGGCCACCGATGACGGCAATCGCCATGGGTTGGCGAAAGCTAGCGTCGGCACCCAGTCCGAGGGCGATGGGCAACATACCGGCGATCATTGCCAGGCTGGTCATGACAATGGGCCGTGCGCGTTTGTGGCAGGCTTCGAGTATCGCTTCGTGCACCGCCAGTTGGCGCTCGCGCATGCCTACCACGGCGTACTCGACCAGCAGAATCGAGTTCTTCACAACGATTCCCATCAGCATGATCAGGCCGATCATTGAGGGCACGTCCAGCTCGCTGCCTGATAGCACCAAGGCTATAAAGGCCCCTCCCAGGGACAGCGGAATGGCGCACAATATAGTCAGCGGTTGCAGGAAATCCTTGAACAGCAATATCAGCACGCAGAACACACAGAGCAGTCCCGCGATCATGGCGGTGCCAAAGCTTGACGCTAGTTCTGCTGCCGCTTCGCCGTCGCCACTCTGGATAATTTTGATCCCCGCCGGCAGTGCGCGAGCGGCAGGCAGCGCAAGGGCTTCTGCCACAGCTTGGCCCATAGGCATGCCGCTAAGGTCGGCGCTGATCTCGACATAACGGCGACGGTCGTAGCGGTCTATCTGTACCGGGCCACTGCCTACAGTTAGGCTGGCAACGCTGGACAGCGGTACCAGGCCGTTGACTGTGCTGACGCGCAGGTTATTAAGTGCCTCCAGGTCGTTGCGCTGGGTGTCGCCCATGCGTACGCGAATAGCCACTTGACGATTGTCCAGCGTGAGCTTGGGTAACTGCGCATCAAAGTCACCCACAGTGGCAATGCGGATGGTCTGCGCAATGGCGGCGCTTGAGACGCCACGTTCGGCCGCCTTGGAGTAGTCGGGGCGAATGCTGATTTCAGGTTGCTCGAGACTGGCGTTGGAACTGATGTTGCTCAGCGAGCCAACACCGCGTAGCTCCCGCACCAGGGCCTGAGCGCTCAATTTCAGGGCTTGAGAGTCTTCGCCCGTGAGGATCAGGGTAATTTTTTCCCCTGGGCTCCCGGCACCCACGCTAAAGCGCGCGCCAGGGATGTAAGCCAATACTTGACGTACCTTGTGCTCAATTTTGGCTTGGCTGTCGCGTTCATCCCGTGGACCTAGGGTCAGTGTCAGACTGCCTTTGCGCACTTGCGCGATGCCCTGACCATTTTGGCCGGCCTCGGGCACCCCAGCGGTACTGAAGACATGTTCGATGCTTGGGATCAACCATAGAGCGACGCGCACGTTCTGCCCAACCGCGAGTGTGTCTTCCAGCGTGCTGCCGGGAGGCAATTCAAAGTTGACGACGGTGTAACCGCGATCAGAGGGCGGGATCAACCCCTTCGGTATCAGCGGAACCAATGCCAGGGAGGCAGCGAAGAACACCAGTGCGGCCACGAACGTCAGCAGTCTATGGTTTAGCGCGATGCGCGCCAGGCGCAGATACAGGGTCATCCACCGTGAGTCGGGCCGCGGCTTTGGGACGTGGTTGTGCAGGAATTTAACGGCGAGAATCGGCGTCAGTAGGCGCGCTACCAGCAGGGATGACAGGACGGCGATCACGGTGGTCCAGCCGAATTGCTGGAAAAACAAGCCGGGAATGCCGCTCATCAGAGCTGTGGGTACGAATACCACAACCAAAGTCAGGGTAGTGGCGATCACCGCCAGGGCAATCTCGTTCACTGCATCGCCTGTGGCCTCCAGCAGCGGTTTTCCCAGACCTCGATGACGCTCGATATTCTCGATTTCGACGATGGCATCGTCCACCAGAATGCCTACCACCACCGCCAGGGCCAGTAACGTCAGGGTGTTCAGCGAGTAGCCCAGCCACCACATGGCCGCAAACGCGGGTAGGATCGACAGGGGCAATGTTACCGCCGCCAACAACGTCGCACGCCAGTCCCGCAGGAACCACCACACCACCAGAATCGCCAGCAGGGCGCCTTCATAGAGCATTTGCATCGATCCCCGATACTGCTCGCGGGTGTAATCCACGGTGCTCGAAACCACGCTGAACTTCAGCCCTGATTGCTCGGCCTGGAGAGCTTTCAGCGTCTTGTCGACGGCTTCGGCTATGCGTGTTTCATCGCTGCCTTTGGCCCGATATAGGTTGAAGCCAACTACCGGAAGACCGTCCAGTTCGGCAAATTGGGTGCGTTCGGCAGTGCCGTCGGTTACCTGCGCGACCTGATCGAGGCGTAACGCTCGACCGTTGTCCTGGCTGATCGGCAGCGCTGCCAGGTCTTGGGCTTGGCGCACGTTACCCAAGGTGCGAATACCTTGTTCGCTCATTCCCAGTTCGCTGCGCCCGCCCGAGGCATCCTGTTGGGTCAGGCGCAAAGTGCGGCTGACATCGGCAGCGGTCAGGCCGTTGGCGATCAGTTGCACCGGATCAACCTCGACCCGTACCTCGCGCTGCACGCCACCGATACGTTCGACACGGCTAACACCCTGCTGTTCCAGAAGGGCTTTGGTCACGGTGTTATCAACCAACCAGGACAGCGCCTCTTCACTCATGTTGTGCGCGACGACGGCATACGTCAGGATCGGCTGCCGCGCCATGGTGACTGCGGTAACCGACGGTTGCAGCATGTCATCCGGTAAGTCCGAGCGGATGCGGTCCACGGCGTCCTTGGTCTCGATCAGTGCATCGGACAATTGCTTTTCCAGCACAAATTCGACCCTCAACTGCACTTGGCCGTCGCTGATGGCCGTGCGTATGTGCTTGAGCCCGGAAATGCTCGCCAGAGAGTCCTCAACCTTGCGCGCAACCTCGCTTTCCAGTTGCGAGGGCGCAGCGCCCGGTTGGGTGAGCTGCACGTTAATCGTGGGCAAGTCGAGGTCGGGCAGATTCTGGATCGACAACCGCTCGAAGCCATGCAGACCCGCCAGTGACAACAGCAGAAACAGCAGGATTGAGGGAATTGGGTTGCGCAACGACCACGTAGCGAAGTTCATTGCTGAGTCTCCTTGGGCGCGTCCTGCACACGTACCAGATCGCCGTCGTCGAGCAAGCCTGCGCCCATGACGGCGATTCGCTCGCCAATGGCCAGGCCGTTGATAATCTGTACTTCGTTTTCCTGTCGCCGCCCGGTGGTAACCGACTGCAGACGCACCTTGGGTGTAGTCGGTTGCTCGTCAACCTTGAATACATAGCTGTGTCCGTCACGGATCACCACGCTAGCGGCCGGGACGGCGGTTACAACGCCGTAGCCACTGAGGATTAGGCCATTGACGTACATCCCCGCCATGGCAGGGCTGCCCTGGTCCAGATCAGCGATGACAAGCAGCATGCGGCTCTGGCTGTCGAGAGCGGGGGCAAGTTGGCGGACCTGCGCACTGGCACTGCGACCATCGGGCAGGCTCAATATCACGTGTTGTCCGGGCATGACCTCGGATCGACGGCTGGCAGGCAGCTCCCCATGCCACTCCAGGCGTTCCTGGCAAATCAGTCGGAACAGCTCCTCACCGCTATTTTTCACCGACCCCAGCGTTGCCGACCGAGAGCTGATGACGCCGTCGTCCGGCGCCAGGATTTCAGCGTAATTCTGTTGCAGACGGTTGGCCGCCAACTGTGCACGCAAAGCGTCCACTTGTGCGCGGCTGGTCTCGGCCGACGTGACGTAGCTCAGAATATCCATTTGGCTCATGCCGCCCTCGCTCTTGAGCATCAGAGCGCGTTGCCGGTTAGCGGCGGCCTGGGAGGCGGTCGCTTGTGCTTCTTCGTAGCGCGCCTGCAGTTCGGCTTCTTGGACGCGTAATGTCGCGGTATCAAAACGCGCTAACACTTGGCCCTGTGTGACCCGGTCACCGACCTGTGCCAGTACTTCCACCAACCGCAACCCCGACACTTGCGTGCCGATACTGGCTTCTTGCCATGGTACGATGCTGCCTGACGCGGTCATGATCAGTGGCCATCGGGTACGTAGTACGGCGCTGGTGGTGATGGTCAGCGCAGGGACTAACACCAGGGGCGCCATTGTGGCCTTACGCCATTTGTTCAGCCCTAGCAGGCCGAGGCTTGCAAGCAACAGCAGTCCAAAAGCAGCGAACGTCATGGCGAGCCAGCGCAGGCGGCGAGGTTGTTGCTGGAAACGAAGGTAAAACATTCTGTACGCCAACGCCGTCATTCCTAGTGGGAAGTTATGGGGTGGACTATGGCGAAGAATATTTAAGAAAGTCTTAGAGGGATTAGCCACTTATTAAGCAGCTGGTTTTGGATGTGCTGCGTGTGATGCACATCCCCCCTTCAAGCAATGGAAGATCCTCGATCTGCCAATGCGGAGTAGGGGAGCATATCCTAGTGACGCTCTCCCTATGTAAATAGCGTGTAGTGCGTAAACCAACGTTGCTGCGCCCAGCTAGTTTTTAAATAGCCAGGCGCCGTAGCAAGTTACTCTTCTGAAATAAAATGAACTGCTTTAGAGTAGGCTGGCTATATTACCTAAGATGGATTATTTGAGGCGTTATCGGTTTCTTCCTTTGCCTTGGCTACCTCGCCAGCCCAACCATTTATGGTCTTATCCAGGTCATTAGCATTGCGCTGCATCGCGTCCGCAAATTGATCACGGAAGATCTTTCCGATGTTGATGCCGTCGATGATCACGTTGCGTAACTTCCATTCTCCGTTGACTATCTCAAGGGTGTAGGACATCGGGTATTTCAAACCGTTATTTCCATTGACAGTCATACCGACGTTAGTGCGATCACCCGTTACATCTGTTGGTGGGTCGACGGTGATTCCCTGATTGTTGTACTCCAGCAGCGCATTACCATAGAACTGAAACAATCCACGTTTGAAGTTTTCCTGAAAGCGCGTCATCTGCTCGGGCGTGGCCCTGCGCGAGTATTTGACCGTCATGATGCTGCGGGAAATACCCTCGACATCAACCATTGGCCCGACGATCGCGTTCAGGGCCGCGTAGAACTGTTGCGGATTTTGCTTATACTGTTCTTTGTTGGTAGCTAGGTCTGCCAGCATCCTGTTGGTCGTATCCTGAACCAGGTCGTGTGCACTATTGGCCGCATTGACAGCCCACGGCAGCGCAGTTACCAGGAGTATCAGCAGCCCGCGTCGCAAGGTAGAGATCATGAGCACACCCTTATTTGGCGTCATTATTGACTGTGTTAAACAGGAATTTGCCGATCACGTCCTCAAGCACCAGCGAAGACTGTGTGTCGTGAATGGTCGAGTCGGCGCTGAGTAAGCTCTTGTCTGCGCCCATGCTGACACCGATGTACTTCCTGCCCATCAGACCCTCCGTGAGAATCGATGCTTTGGAGTCATTGGGCAGATCATCCATGTCCTTGTTCATTTGCATCGTTACACGGGCGCTGAAATCATCGCGATCCAGATCGATAGCCGTGACTCTGCCAATGACGACACCGGCCATCGTTACCTTTGCGTTGACAGTCAAACCCGCAATACTTTCGAAATTCGCATAAAGTCTGTAAGTGCCAGCCGTATTGCTGTTCGACGAGCCACTGACTTTCAGGCCAAGAAACAATAAAGCCAGAAGACCTGCTAGCAAAAAAAGACCAACACTGATTCCCTCAGTGTGTTTTTTCATCAGTAATCTCCGAACACGACAACGATTATGTACGGGAGGGTCCGATCGAACACGTTATACACCAATGCCGTCATTACCGGCGCGAGTTCCGAGATATAGTATGGGGGATAATTGTTAAGAAAGTATTAGAGAAATTAGCCATTTATGAAGCTGCTGAGATTGGATCTGCTGGCCCAGGTTGCTACTATACCGGTAAATTATTGTCCAGTGACAGCCTGTAACTATTTTTCCTCACCATTTGCTTGACTAGATACGGAAGGAAAGTGCCATCATGCTCTGGATGAGAAAACTTATTTTCACATGTCAAACATGAACCTTTGATTCGCCGAGCAAATACGGATTTCAGGCGAAGATGTGTACCTTTTCCGTCACGAAAAGCACGTCTACTCTTTAACTTGCGTAATCTTGCGAAAACAATCAGATGCAACGCTTCGCAGTTGATGCTTACCTGCGTCCTTCCTTAATTCCCTGCCCAAAAAAATGCCCGCCAATACGAGAGTTAAGGTATGAAAATAATTAACACTCACAGTATGGGTATTACTCTGTTGCTCAGCGCAGTCGCTCACTCGCAAGGAAAATCAGCCACTAAGAAACCGAGCGCTGTCGATAAAATTCATCGCTTTGACGCTTGATGACGGACCTTGAGAACCTCCTACGCCGGCGCTCCTTGACCTGCTGAAAAAATAGGATGCCAAAGCTACGCTCTTAGTTTTAGGCAGCGCAATGGACGCCAATGCGCCACTCCTGCAGTTATCGTATTGTAGCTGGCGCGCAAGATAGCGATATTGTCTTTCTGCACGATACTTCTCAGCGCTCGATGGAGGCGACGGAAATGACTAGGCGCAATCTCTCCGAGAAAGGCTTCATTTTCGTTGCGGTAGAGAGCCTAATCAAGCGTCATGGGCCGCTGGTTGCGGGTCAAATCTACAAGACTGGAAACGCTGATTGTGCTCGATTAAGTACAAGGGGTCGAGATGATTGCAGGCAAGCTCATCACTGCCCGAAATGTGCCCATCCCGGCAAAAGTCACGGCACAAAGAACCTAGTGCTGAATCGCTGAGCGCATAAATTACCTGTTCGCTTTATCTTTCTATAACATTTCAACGGTAGTGTCCGGAGGTGCAATTCCCAGCGTCCGGTTGATTTCCACCCAACGAAGTGCGACGTCTGTTTTTGCCTGCACCTGACTGCGCTGCACATCGAAAAGGCTGCGCTCTGCATCCAGTACTTCCAGCATCGACACTGTGCCTGCTGCATATTGCTGTTTTGCCAAGTCGACGGCTCGAACTGCTGAGGCGGTAGCGTTGTCGAGATTGCCCTGGCGTTCAATGCCTTGATTGTATGACAGGAACGCGGTATGAACCTCTCGCAACGCCTGGAGCAGGCTCGACTTGTAGGCGAGCCTGGCTTGTTCGCGGCGCGCATCGCCAGCCTCGATGCGTGAACTGGTACGGCCGAAATCAAACAGCGGCATAACCAGTTGGCTACTAAGCGCCCAGGTCGGAGCGCTGGTCCCTTGCTCGAAGCCTGACAACAGTCCCAGCGTCAATTGCGGATACCGCGCAGCTTTTTCGGCCGTCAAGAATTCCCCCGCCGCTTGCAGTCGTTGTTCGGTAGCACGAACGTCCGGGCGTTCACGGAGCACTTCCACCGGTACCGAGGACAGTGAAATCAAGGTCGGCGACGGCATTGCTGCCATACCTCGCGCTCCAAGCAATCGATCGACACCAGACTGGTCACTGGCCAATAGGTAGGCCAGGTTGTAGCGAGCAGTTTCTGCCTGTTGTCGGGCTACCGGCACTTCAGCCTGAGTGATCGCTACCTGAGACTCAATGCGTTCCAGATCCAGGCGGTTGACCGTACCCTGCTCCAGTCGCGCCCGGGTGACCTCCGCTGTTTGCATCTGCGTATTGCTGGCCTCGGTCGCGATTTGTTCCACCCGTAAGGCTTGTCTGTATTGAAGATAATTGGTGGCGACTTCGGCCATCACGCTGATCCGCAGGCTCAGATAATCCTGTTGACTGGCCTTCAACTGCGCATCGGCTTCGTTACGAAGAGCTTTGAGGCGACCGAACAGGTCCAGCTCCCAGCTCAAATCCAGTCCATAGAGGTAATCTTCGCTGGTGCCGTTCAACGCCGTGCGCGAGCGATCATAGTTCGCCGCCAGTCCAATGTTGGGGTAGCGCTGGGCCGAGGCCAGACGACGCTGGGCCCGTACCTCGCGAACCCTTTCGATGGCCGTGGTCAAGTCCAAGTTATTGCGTAGTGCTGACTCCATGAGGCCATTGAGCGCAGGATCATTGAACCCCTCCCACCAACGTGTCGCCAAGGTAGAAAGGGTTGACACTCGCTCTTGGGGTTTCGCTTTGGGAGCCGGCAACGAAGATGTGTCCTGTGCAGGGCTGCTGCAACCTAAGAGAACAGGCAACAGGGCCAGTGACACGAGTGACAGTCTTTTCATCATGCGTCGGGCTCCAGAGCGGCGACAGGTTGACCTTTTTTTCGGTGAAACAGGTTATCGAGCGCCAGGAACACCACTGGCGTGGTTAATAGTGATAACACCTGGCTGAGCATCAAGCCGCCCACGATGGCCACCCCAAGCGGTTCCCGCAGTTCTGCTCCTGTGCCGAATGCCATCATCAACGGGACGGCACCGAGCAGTGCGGCAAGGGTGGTCATCAGAATGGGGCGGAACCTTGCCAGGCAGGCCTTATGGATGGCGTCACGGGCAGAGAGATTGTGCTCGCGTTGGGCGTGAATGGCGAAGTCGATCAGCAAAATGCCATTTTTTTTGACGATACCGATCAGCAGGATCAGGCCGATCAATGCCATGATCGAAAAGTCTAGTTGCCAAACCCACAACAACAGAATCGCGCCGATACCCGCCGAGGGCAATGTGGAGAGAATCGTCAGCGGATGCACCAAGCTTTCATAAAGCACGCCAAGGATAATGTAGACCGCCACTAACGCGGCCAAGATCAAAAATGGCTGGCTGGCCAGTGAAGATTGAAACGCCTGGGCGGTGCCCTGGAATGTGCCACTCACAGAGGCCGGCATGTTGATCTCGCGTTCTATATTCTGAAGCGCCGTGACGGCCTGACCGAGTGCCACGCCGGGCGCGAGGTTGAAGGAGAGGTTCGCGGCCGGCAGCATGCCATTGTGGTTGATCACCACCGGGCCGCTAGCGGGCTGTTCAATCCGCGCAAAGGTGAGGAGCGGAACCATCTCACCGGTTAGCGGTGAACGTAGATGGAAGTAGCTCAGGCTTTCAACATTCCCACGTTGTGCCGTGCTCAGCTCGAGCACAACCTGATATTGATTGACCTCGGTCTGGTACTCCGAGATCTGGCGCTGGCCGAACGCATCGTAAAGGGCATTGTCTAGGTGCAGAGCCGTGAAGCCATAGCGCGCCGCCTCGTCGCGATCCAGGGTGATACGGGTAATATTGGCATCCAGTTGCAGGTCATGGGATACGTCTTGGAATAGCGAATTAGCTTGCAACCGATCAGTTAGAGAGGTGGCCCAGGTAGCCAGCTCTGTACTGCTCTGCGCACGGAGCACATATTGATACTGGGCCCGAGGTTGGCCTGCACTCAAGTTGATATCCTGAACGGCGCGCAGGAATACCTGGATACCGGGCACCTCAGCCAGTTGCGGACGTAGTCGGTCGATGACTTGGCTTACGGTCGCGTCACGGTCACCGGGGTCGTTCAATACTAGCCAGACTCGACCGTTGCCGATAGCGTCGGAGGTGCTACCACCGATGGCGTGGTTATAGCTGATAACCGCGGGATCTTTGCTGAATATTGCTTCCAATCGCTTGTGTTTCTCGACCATTTCCTCATAAGAAATATCGGCGGATGCCTTGGTGAACCCCTGTATGAAGGCTGTGTCTTGTAACGGGAAAAATCCTTTGGGGATCATGGTGAAACTGGCCACGCTTAGGGCCACTGTGCCGAAGAACACGCATAGCATGATTCGCTGGTGTCCGAGTGCCCAGGTCAATGAGCGATCATAGATTTTGAGCAATCGATCGGAAAAATGCTTGCCTGACTCACCCTGATGGCCGGGCGCTTTCATGAAGAGTGAGGCCAGCGTTGGGGCCAGGGTCAGGCAGACCACCATCGAAATCACAATAGCGGCCGCAGCGGTCAGGGCAAACTCCCGGAACAGTCGTCCGATCACGCCCCCCATAAAAAGCAAGGGAATAAACGCGGCAATCAGCGAGACGCTGATGGACACCACAGTAAAGCCAATTTCACTGATGCCTTTGAGTGCCGCTGTACGTTTGTCCTCGCCCAGTTCCAGGTGACGGTGGATGTTTTCGATTACCACAATGGCGTCATCCACGATAAAGCCAACCGCGATGACGATCGCCACAAGTGTCAGGTTATTCAGGCTGAATCCCGCGAGGTACATCACAGCACATGTCGAAACCAGAGAAACACCCAGTACTGTGGTGACGATGAGCGTGGCCGACCACTGGCGCAGGAACAGGGCCATTACGCCGATGACTAGAATAATCGCGATGCCTAACGTCAACTCCACTTCATGTAAGGAGGAGCGAATGGTGCGTGTCCGATCATTCAGCACTTCGACCGCCATATCTGCTGGCAAGGAAGCCTTCAGATGGGGAAGTGCTGCCTGAATTCGATCAGCGGTGGCGACAATGTTTGCCCCTGGCTGTCGCCGTATTACCAATACCACACCGGCTTCGCCATTGGGCCAGCTTTGGGTGTAGTCGTTTTCGGAACCCAGCGTGACCTGGGCTAGGTCCTTTATTCGAACGGCCGAGCCGTTGCGGTAGGTCACAATTACGTCGTCATATTCCTGCGGTTCGAAAAGTTGATCGTTGACCTCCAGATAGGATACTCGGTGTCCGCCGAACAGCGCGCCTTTGGGGAGGTTGACGCTTGCACTTTGCACGGCGGTGCGAATGTCCGCAAGCGTGACACCGGCTGCCGCAAGGACCTCCGGACGGGCCTGGATACGGATTGCCGGGCGGCGTTCGCCCACCACATTGATTAGGCCGACCCCATCGATTTGACTGAGCTGGCGCGCGAGTACAGTGTTAGCCAAGTCACTGACCTCAATCAGCGAAAGGTTGGCTGAGTGGGCGCTGAGGATCAGGATCGGGCTGTCGGCTGGATTGACCTTGCGCCATACTGGCAGACTCGGCATATCGCTAGGCAAACGCGCCGACGCGGTATTGATCGCCGCCTGAACTTCCTGGGCGGCGGCATCAATGTTTTTATCCAGCGTGAACTGCAGCGTCAGCGTCAACATGTTCAAAGAACTGGCCGAAGTCATCTCTGTAATACCGGGTATTGAACTCAGTTCGACTTCCAGGGGCGTTGCCACGGAAGACGCCATGGTCTGCGCGCTGGCTCCGGGTAATGACGCGGTGATCTGGATCGTCGGAAAGTCGGCTTCCGGCAGCGGTGCGATGGACAGGCGAGGGTACGCGAGCACGCCGAGTAGCACTAGAGCAAAACTCAGCAGAATGGTGCCGATGGGATGATCCATGCACCAAGTGTAGATATTACGCCCGGCCATTATAAAAGGTCCCCGTTGGCGACAGACGAGCGAGCAAAATCCTTGGCATTTAGAATTCGTACTTGAGCCCCCGGACTCAGTCGTGAGTAGCCGTCGTCAACTATCTGATCACCAATTTCAATTCCTTTGACCACCGCGATATCGGCGTCGGCGTAGGTGACCTGTACCGATTGAGGGGAGGCCTTGCCGTCTCTAATTCGCCAGACGAAGGTATTTTGCGCTCCTTGTCGCAGTGCTCTTTGTGGCACCACGAGCGCTTCGTTCAACGTGGCAGCCTGGACGCTGACCACCACCGATTGATCCGGCCATAGCTGTCCTTGGGCGTTGGCAAAATCGCCTTTGATCCGAACTGTTCCAGTATCATTGGAAATCCGATTATCGATCAGGTTAAGACGACCCTCACTCAAAAGTGCACCGCCGTCACCCGAATACGCGCGCAGGATCACTGGCGATTGCCCTGAGCCTGCGACCAGTGCGCGCAACTTGGGCAGAAGTGCCTGGGGAAAGGCCGCTTCGATGCTGATTGGGTCTAACTGAACAACGGTGAACAACGGTAATATGTCGCTGGATCGGACATAGCTGCCTTCATGGAAGTTGCGGATACCGACCCTACCATCGGTTGGGGACAGGATTCGGGTATAGGACAGTTGGACTTGGCTAGCGGCGACAGTCGCTTGTTGGCTTTGAACCGTCGCGCGCAACTGAGTGACCAATGCTTGCTGCTGGTCGAGGGTTTGCGTTGAAATAGCCTGTGTCGTGGCCAGGGCCTGGTAGCGCTTGAGGTCAAGGCTCGCTGAAGCTAATTGGGCCTGAGCAACGGCCTTTTGAGCCTTGGCTTGTTCCAACGTGGCAACGATGGCGCGATCATCTACACGTGCCAGTAGATCACCTCGCTTGACAAGTTGCCCCTCTTTGACCGGCAACTCGAGCAACAAACCGTCGACTTGGGAACGAATTTCGACACTGTGCAGCGAGCGCACGTTGCCTATAGCGTGGATAAGCACGGGAACGTCGCGGTATTGCACCTCTATCGCACTGACGGGTACTGAAGGAGTGACGGCGGACGCGACAGGCACAGGCTCGCGCGACAAAAGCCACCCAGCAGTCCCAGCCACGATCAACAAGCTTGCAAGTGTCAGCGAAATGCTGAGAAGGGTTGTGGACTTCGATTGCAACATGACGGCAACTCCCCTGAAGGTTTAAAAGCTCATGGTGAATACAGCGGCTCTGCGAGTGGCGACCGACTTCTCTGAGGACGATGTAGATGAAAAGTCGCTATAGGCAATCGCGATCGTTGCACCGTTTAGATATAGGCTTTGACCTCCATCAGCGGCACCACCGTTCACCACATGTTGAACAGCTTCCAGATGGCGGATAAATCTGCGAAGCCGTCTTTACTCGACCTCACATAAAAAACGGCATTGAGCAACGCAAACACTGCAAACCTGCGCGCACGCTTCTGTGTTTTAGAGGTTAACCAGTACCTGTATGGAAACTTTGCCAAGAGGAGGGATATTTGTCGCAAAGTGTCAGACGAAGAGGAAGAGTTACGAGTTAACGTGTAACCGGCAGACTGATTCGAACGCGCAGACCCACTTCCAGATTGTTCAGGCTGACATCGCCACCATGGTGCCGAACGATCGCCCGCGCGATGGACAAGCCCAATCCGATACCTCCAGTGTCGCGACTGCGAGAGTCCTCTAGTCTAAAAAATGGGGCAAACACTCGTTCTTGAGCGTTGTCGGGAATTCCAGGTCCGTCATCCTCGACCATAATGTCAATCCCTTCCACGGTGTGATGAATGTTGACCCGAGCCTGCTCACCGTACCTGACGGCATTTTCGATGACGTTGCGCAACGCCCTGCGTAACGCATCGGGACGGCAGCGGTAGATGATCTTCGATCCCTCTATGTAGCTGACCCGCATACCCAGCTCCGCGAGGTCATCGCAGAGACTTTCAACTAACGCCGAAAGGTCGGTAGCGCGTGTCGCCTCCACTGTGGCTTCCTCACGGGCATAAGCGATTGCAGCTTCGGTCATGCTGCGAATCTCTTCGATGGCCCCTAGCATTTTCTCCTGAATGTCAGGATCGGTGACAAACTCCGCACGCAAGCGTAACGAAGTGATAGGCGTGCGTAGATCGTGTCCAATGGCAGCCAGCATTAGGGTCCGGTCGTCGTTGAATTTCTGGATTCGAGCCTGCATGCGGTTGAAAGCCTCGACCATTTGACGAATGTCGTCGGGGCCTGACTCCGGCAAATTCGGTACTGACTCGCCGCGACCTAGCAGCTCGGCCGCCGCCGCCAGATGCCGCATCGGACGTGTAATGCTGCGGGTGACGATAATAGCTATCACCGACAACGCGATCGCGGTGATCAGCAGAGAAAACAATGACTGCAGAGTCAGCGGTGAGTTGCGCATAGGTTTGGCATACACGGCGTTCAGCCATTGGTCATTGCTCAGTTGTATCGTCAGGCCTGATCCGTTCATTGTCTCCAGAGACAGATAACGTGCAGGCCGGGGAAATGACCCGCTGGTGTAGGGAAGGTCAGTCCAGGCCGATTCCTTCTTGATCGTCTTCGGCGGTGTAGATATGAACTGTGCAGGCGCGTCATTCTCAGCGTCGTCCAACTCTGTTGTTCGGTTGGGTAATGGCTTGACCAGTTGCGTACGAGCATCACTCCACCATGACGGGACGTCTTGAGGTGGGGAGGGCGAGATCCAGAACCGACTGTAGTTGGTCCCGCTCACCTTCAGGATGTCGTTGTGAAGTGTTGACGGCGTGCTCTCCAGTAGAAGTGTCAGCGAGGCGGTACGGCTGAAAAATTCGCTTTTTGCTGCACTACGAAGGGCTTGACCACGCTCGTCCCATGAGATTATGAAGCCGGCACCCTGGGACAATACGAGCGCCAACAGTAACAACAAAATGAATCGCGCAGCGAGGCTGCGTTGCCAGATGCGCATCATGCTCGCTCTATCTGGGCAGTGAAGCTGTAGCCGCCGCCCCAATGTGTCTTTATAAGCATGGGGTTTCTGGGATCGATTTCGATTTTCTTCCGCAAGCGGCTGACTTGGTTATCAATGCTCCGGTCAAAATATTCAAACTTGCGACCGACGGTTAGGTCCAGTAGTTGGTCGCGACTGAGCACTAGGTCCGAGTGATCAAGAAACACATTCAACAGTCGGAACTCCGCCGTGCTTAACGGGATGGCGACGCCGTCAATGCCGACCAATTCCCGGCGTCCTACGTTAAGAACCCAATGATCGAAACGAAGCACCTTCGAATTGGACAACCCGCGTTGAGGCGGTAGGCTGTGAAACCTCCGCAGCACGGCTTTAATCCGCGCCAGTAACTCCCGAGGGTTGAAAGGCTTGGACATGTAATCGTCTGCGCCCAATTCCAAGCCGATGATGCGGTCAAGCTCCTCGGTCATCGCGGTAAGAAAGATAATCGGGATGTTTGTGCGGCTACGCAGTTGGCGGCAGACGGTCAGCCCATCTTCACCGGGCATCATGACATCGAGAATGATGAGGTCCGGCGCGCTGTGGTCCATTAGTCGACGTAGTGACGAGGAGTTTTCGGCCGTGCTGATCCGGTACCCGTGTTGCCCAAGGTACTTGCCCACCAGATCGCGGATATCACGGTGATCATCAACAACAATGATGTGCGGGGAAGATTCCATCAGAAACTCCATATGCCATTAAAAGTGCGTGCCGGATAGATGCAGAGTCTCGATTATTCTGCTTACATGCGATAGCCCCCAATCCAGCGGGTTTCAAACTATTTATTATCAATTTGTACCAAAAAAGCTTTTCGTAATATTTCGCGACAAGTTGTGTCGAAATCAGGACCCTGAAGGTTAAAAGTATGGCAGAGTTGTTTGCCCCCTACCGGGCCAAATCGAATTGCACACCAGTGGGCGACTTATGGAGCAACCTGGTGGCCAAGTCGCTCACGGCAAGGTTTTCACGGGTCTGTCTGAATCTGTGATGGATACCGCACTGAGCCTCTTGAGGAGGGCAGAACTCTGTTGCAGGATGATGCCAGCGAAAGCTGGCTCTTGCGCAACGCCAAGACGAATTGAATGACCATTTGTAACTATTTTAGCTTTCGATTTATTGATGGAATTCTGATAGCCAATGCCTTGATACTGCGCTCGCCGGTCCGCGCGCCAACTAGTGTGAGGAATCTATGCATAGGACTGGGGATGGTTTGGTAGGTTTGTGTTGGAAAATTTGGCCTGGTCTAGTTACTTATGCGTCAGACGATGTAAGTACTTTTTCCCGTGGAAGCCGAAGCTGACATTTCAACTCGAATTTACGAAAGCGTTCAGTCGAAACGTGGCGTAGGCGGTCTGTGTCTGCTCTCTTCATTGACGTCCAATCCCATCAAAAAATAGTCAACCGAGTAATGAAAACATGAAAGTAATTAACACTTTTATTGTTGGCTCTCTGCTGTTGAGCAGCACAACGGCTTATTCACAGGAGCAACCAGGCTCTATAAAACTGGGCGCAGTCAATCAAAAACACATTGAGCTGACGTTTCATAGTGGTCCCCAGGATCCTGTTACGCCAGCACTATGCATAATGGCTCGGCGAAGTCACAAGGAGAACTGCTAGTGCGCTTGTCCGAACTGAACGATGCTGGCCGCACGCCGAGCCTGCCCCTGAGCATCGAACTGGCCGACGCTGCCGGCCCCGGCACCTTGAAACTGTTGAGCTTGTTGCGAGTATTGCCGGGCCAGCGCTATGTCGGCACCGCCGTGTGGCGCGGGCGTACGGTCTTTGCCAAGCTGCTGGTAGGCAACAAGGCAGCGCGACATTTCAAGCGTGAACTCAACGATGTACGTGTGCTCGTCGGGCAAGGCCTGGCCACGCCGCTGTTGTTGGGGAATGGGTTGCAGGAAGGCGAGGGTGGCTGGCTGTTGTTCGAGTATATGGAAGGCGCAAGCAGCCTGGCTAATGCCTGGCAAGCCTTCGAGGCCTTGCTGCCGCTCGCGAATGAGCAAAACGCAATACTCGCCGAAGCGCTCGGTGCGATTGCACAGATGCACGCCAAGGGCCTGTGGCAGGAAGACCCTTGCTTGTGCAGCCTGCTGCGTCACGGCGGAAAGCTGTATTTTACCAACGGTGCCGGAATCAGAGTCGAACAGGTAGGCAAGCCGCTGTCATTAAAACGAGTGCTAGAAAACCTCGCGATATTTTTCGCCCAATTGCCAAAATATCTCGAACCGTTTACCGAAGAATTGCTGAGGCACTACTTGCTGAGCAACGGAGAGTACAAGCTACCACTGGAAGGCTTGGGGAAGCAGATCCGCAAGGTCAGCGCCTTGCGCACGAAAGAATTTCTGAACAAGGTCGGCCGCGAATCCACGCTCTTCAGCGTGGTTCGTGGGGCTTTTGATTTGCGTGCGATTCGTCGCGAGGATGAGTCCGCGATGTTGCCGGTGTTGAAACAAGTCGATGCGCTGCTTGATCAGGGCGATCTGTATAAGAATGGCGGCACGGCAACGGTTGCTAAGGTTGAGGTGGCAGGCCGGTCAGTGATTATCAAGCGCTACAACATCAAGGGCTTCGCCCATTGGCTCAAACGCTTCTGGCGCCCTAGTCGCGCTTGGCATTCTTGGCGCGAAGGTAATCGCCTGACTTTTCTTGGCATCGCCACTCCCAAGCCGCTGGCGGTGTTAGAAAAGCGTTTCTTTGGTCTGCGCGGTCGCGCCTATCTGATTGCCGAGTTTTTGCCAGGTCCGGACATCATTGAGCGCTTTGCGCCCTATGTTAAGTGCGGTGACGTGCCGGAAAACGAATTGCTGGCGCTGGACTACCTGTTCGCCGAGTTGATCCGCGGGCATATCAGCCATGGTGATTTCAAGGGGCATAATCTGCTCTGGGATGAGGGTCGCTGGTCGGTGATCGATCTAGACGCGATGTGTCAGCACCGTTCCCTTGCCAGCTTCACGCCAGCCTTTGCCAAGGATCGTGCGCGTTTCATGCGCAACTGGCCGGCAGACAGCGCGCTATATCAACTGATCGACCACCGCTTGCCTAAAGCTCCGCTGTAGGAAATGGCTTGCGAGCATAGTCGCTGAAGGGCGCCAGCACTGGGGGTGGTATTTCCACTACTGTATGAACTATAAGGTCCATATTGAATCATCTAACATCTGCTGCGATCGTATTGGATGTTGACTCACTGATCAGTATCGCATATCCCAAAATAGCTCCGCCGAAATCCATATCAGTCCTGTTCCTGAAGGTGAATTATATTGTGAACCATGTATGGTGATAGACCAACATCTGCGAACCGACAAAAATTACAATAACGTCCAGTCTAATATAGTTTCTCATATGCAAAGGGGAGGGGCGCCGGTCATTTGCATGATGTTTTTGTATATAAGAGTTTATGGGTAGGGGCGCAGCAAAGCGGTGCGTTGAACTAGCGCTTTATAAATAGCAGCCTGTTAAGGCGCTGCCTCAATTTGTTGTAAGTGGCGGATATAGAAAAAATAAATACCGCATAAAAACACAGAGCCATTAGTATGATAACGAAAAGTACAGAAAGTTTTAGTTTTCGATGACTCATGATACCTCCAGTCAATTAAGGTGCAGGTGGATCTTATGTTTCCTTAAAATATAAATCCGCTGCAAGTCAAGTCGCGGTAGTCTCACGATATATTGTTGTATTATAAAGCCTGCAAGTCGGAACTCAGATTCTATTTCCGCTGGAGGCGTCAAAATCCGATGGTCTCCATTTTTTTCTTGCTCCGGTGGTGATTGCTGATTCGAACATAAATGAGGGTTGCGCTCGACCTCAATTGAGATAATCAAACAGTCACGCGTAATTCGATGAAACTCTCGCAATAAATTTAGGCGAGCAGAGCTTTCACCGACGAGCCGAAACGGCCGCATCGAGAAAATGCAGTCTACCGATTCACCCGAAAGGTCTATGGTAAAAGCTGAAGTGCGCAGCAAGCGCACTCGTTTGATCACCTTCGAAGTGTTGATATTCCAAGCGGTTACCAACTTATTGGGAGATTCATCTGCTGCAATTATCCTTCGATCGCTTTTTTCTGCCAGCAATGACCAGAACCGGCCATCACCGCAAGGTGAATCTAGTACGGTTCTTGGCTCATCAGCCAGTAAAAGAGCTCTACGAGCGATCAGTCGGTCCCAAAAGTCTGACACCTTTCGCAATAAGCCGAACGCTAGCTTATAAAACATTCCCATATCGACCATGATAGTTCCTGCCTTTTTTGTTTATGATTTCTAAACGATGCTCTAGGAATGCCCGCGTCTCAGGTCTAACATCTCGTCACCTTAAATCATATCGGCCGTCACTCGTATTTATTTTGCGGCTTCCTTAGGATGTAAATTCGCCACATATGAATAAATGGTAAAAAATCGATATAGTTTTGGATCTCGAAACCAGCAGCTTTAAATTCGCTTTCAATTAAATTAACTGAAATCACAAAGCGATTTTGATAGGCGCTTGTTTTTCTGCGCAACTCCACTCGCTTTCGTCGATATGCCTTGATATTGCCATCGACCCATAGAGATATAATGACGCTATCACGAGAAACACGATAAAATTCTTGAAGAATTTTTTGTCGATCTTTTTGCCCCCCTATGTGATGAAGCAATCGCATGCAAAAAATGCTGTCCACGAAATCATTTGGGAGAGAGATGTCAAACGCTGAGGTTTTAAATATTTGTATGTTTTTTCCTATTCGGTGCGACTGTGCTTCTTTTGCGACCGCCAACATATCTTCGGAGTTATCTGCGGCGAAAATAATTCGGTTTTTATTTTCCATGAGCATCGGCCAAAATCGGCCAGTACCGCAGGGCAGATCCAGTACAGTATGCGGTTCATCTGCGAATTCCAATGCCTGCCTAGCAATCTGATTTTCGCGCCAGTTAGACACGCGTCGACTTAAGCCTGCCTGATGTTTGGCTAAGTATCGTTCAGCATGATTTCGATTGTATTTTTTTGAAAACTCAAGCTCTTTAGTCATGTTATATCCTACATTCAGTAAAAGTACTGTAAGGGTTGCTGAGTTCAGCGTGACTGATGGCCGAATCAAGAACGATGTGCACGGAGGACCCTATCGACCCAGCAACGTCATTACGACACTTGAGCTCTACCGTCGATTATGGCGGGCATTTTTTAAGAAAGTATTAGGGTAATTAGGGATTTATTAAGGCGCGAATTGGATCCGTCGACTGGCTGCTACTTCGTGGTTAAATCACCGCGCGGTGACAACCTGTAACTCTTTTCCTCACTGCTTGCTTGACTGCATACGGAAGAACAGTACCATTACGGACTGAGCGAGGAGCCCTATTTTCACTTGCTCGACCCTAAAGCTGAAACTCTGATTCTTCGCGCAAATATGGATTTCAAGCGAAGATGCGTACCTTTTACGTGCACAAAATTGCAGTCTACTCTTTAATTGACGTATTTTTTCGAAAGTAATTAGATACAAAGTGCCGCTGGTGATCCTCGCCAGCGTCCATCCTTAATTCCCCGCCCGAAAAACGCGCGGTCATACGAGAATGAAGTTATGAAAATAATTAACGCTCTTAGTATGGGCATTATATTGTTGCTCAGCGCAACCGCTCATTCTCAAGACCAATCAAACATTAGTAAACCGAGCGCTATCGATAAAAAGTACATCGCTTTGACGTTTGATGACGGACCTCAAGCACCAGCTACCCCGGCACTGCTCGATGTGCTGAAAAAATACGACGCCAAAGCAACGTTCTTCGTTCTGGGCAGCGCCATTGTGGGCAATGCACCCATCTTGCGGCGCATGATGGCTGAAGGTCACACGATCGGTAATCACACACTGACCCATTCGCGGCTGACCGACCTTGAAGCTGAAAAGGTGCGATCTGAAATCACTACCGTTAATGCCCTCATGCTCAAGGCCACCGGTAAGGTGCCTGAAGTGTTCCGGCCGCCCTATGGCGTTCATAATGACAATGTCGTGGACGCGGCACGCGCTAATGGCCTTGCGATAATTTTGTGGAATAAAAATCCTGACGACTCGAACTTCTTTTCCACAGCTTCGGTCATCAGTGACCGTATTATCGCAGGGGCGCAAGATGGCGATATTGTCTTTCTGCACGATACCTCTCAGCGCTCTGTAGAGGCGACAGAAATGACTATCCGCAATCTCTCCGAGAAAGGTTTCGTTTTCGTGACCGTCGAGAACCTGATCAAGCGTCGTGGGTCGCTGGTCGCGGGTCAAATCTACAAGACTGGGAACACTGACTGAGCTCGATTAAGTGTGAGGGGGCGAGCTGGACCAGTACGAAATTTAGTTCAGGCACGCGCCCCCCCCCCGGATGACGTCTATAGTGTTGACTCACCATCCGCATAGGGAGAAAGGAAGTGACCACTCAATCCACGCCTAAAATTGCACTTGTCACCGGTGGTAGTCGCGGTCTCGGACGCAGCACTGTTCTTGCTTTGGCACGTCGGAATGTACAAAGTATTTTTACTTACAACTCAAATGAGGCAGAGGCGGAAAAGGTCGTCGCTGCGGTTCGAGAGGCCGGTTCAACGGCCATCGCCTTGCAACTCGATACAGGAAAAATAAGCGCTCTTGCGAGTTTTGTAGAAAGCGTGCGAAAGGCATTGACGATGCTCGGTGCAGAACGCCTGGACTATCTAGTCAACAACGCGGGTATCTCTCATCATAAGGCACTCGAAAACACCACTGAGGCGGAACTTGATCAACTGTATGAGGTGAACTTTAAGGGTGTTTTCTTCCTGACTCAGCAACTGCTTCCTCATATCAATGACGGCGGTCGGATCATCAATATTTCCACCGGTCTGACGCGTTTCTGTGTGCCGGACAGTGGTCCTTACGCCGCCTTGAAAGGCGCCATTGAAGTATTGACCCGCTACCAGGCCAAGGAACTGGGCCCGCGCCGTATTACGGTAAACTCTGTCGCGCCGGGGGCAATCCAGACCGACTTCAGCGGCGGCGCCGTTCGCGATAACCCCGAAGCCAACAAGTTTGTCTCAAGCGTCACAGCGCTGGGCCGTCCAGGGTTGCCCGATGATATCGGTCCGCTGGTTGCTTCGCTGCTATCGGAGGACAGCCGCTGGGTCAATGCCCAGCGTATCGAGGCTTCTGGAGGGATGTTTCTCTAAGTCTTCGTTTACCCCACCCTCTATTCAGAGGGGGGGATTTGTAGATATCAACGGAAAGGTCGCGGCTGTATTCGGGTCGGCATGTGGGCGCGTGGATAGTTAAGCTGGCTGTTCGCGGATCGCTGCGCTGCGGTAAACGCGTAGCGGCTACCTATGACGGAGACGATTAATCCGACGCTTAATAGACTTCTATCTCTCTTGCCTTCGTGTCCGTGCTACGCCGCAGTCTCTCGATATCACGCCGGGGCGGTGCGCCGAACATGCGTGCGTACTCGCGACTGAATTGTGACGCACTGGCATAGCCCACCTCAAAAGCCGCGGTTTCCGCAGACATATCCTCGGCGATCATCAGGCGGCGGGCCTCGACCATGCGGATCTTCTTCTGGAAATCGAGGGGGGTCATGTCGGTCAGTATCTTAAAATGCCGGTGAAAGGCCTAGGAGCTCAGGCCGGCGATTTCGGCCAGCTCATCAAGGCGCACACTCTTGTTGAAACACTCCCTGAGCATACGAATCGCTTGTATGACCTTGCGGTTTAGATCATGCCCTACTACTCGACTAGCCAATGCCTCTCCATGAGGGCTTGAAAGCAGCCAGTAACACAGTTCTCGCATTACCACGGGGTAAAGGATCGACGCCGCTTGTGGACGATCGAGCAATTCCAATATGCGCATGGCACAGTTGATCAGCTGCGCATTCAGGTCAATCACAAACGCGCCCGGCTGCTTGGGCGCCCCGAGCTGGGGCTCCGTGGCGAGAGCCTCGTAGACTTCGCGTATGATCGCCAGATCAAACTCAACCACCATGCCCAGATAAGGCAAATCGTCGCACTCGACCACCTGGATGCCGCCGGGCATCTCAACGCTCACAACCATTGCCTGACCAGCTTGATATTCAAGACGCCGATCGCCAAATGTGGTCCATTTCGCACCTTGTACCACAATGCACAAGGCGGGCTTGTGAACGATGTATGTAGGGTGCCGCTCAGCCTTGGCCTTGAGCAGGATTACACCCTCTAACTGGGTGCAAAACGGACTCTTGATGCCTTTGTCTTCGAACTGGCGTAAGAGCGATATTCGTAAAAGGTCGAGATCTGACATGATAAGTCTCCATAGCGATCGCATAGCGTCACCCAGCTAGAAGATTAGGCAAGAGTTTGTTGTGTTCGGGCATTTCGGTCTTGACGAGTTATCTCTACACTTGCGTCTCTTAACAGCAGCGGCGCGTGGGGAGAAGTGAAAAATTTCATTTCATCCAGCAATCCTATGGGGCGTATGGGTAGCCTGATGACAGGGCGAATGCCGCTGAGTATTTAGCAGGAGATCTTGCGAATTATATCAGCGGGCAGCACTTGTTGATCGGCGGCGGTGCGCCTGCCTGAAAAGGAGTGACGCCATGACACTTGAACATGAGCAACGTCTGCAACGACTCGAGGACGAATCAGCCATCGGCGCTTTGATGCACGGTTGGTAGTACCGGGACATGAACGATTGGGCGCAGTTAGACGGGTTGTTCCATGAAGACGGTACCTTGAGCCTAAGGTGGTTCGAAGGTCTCTTTACAGATTTTGTCGATGTGTCGATCAAAATGGGCCGTAGCCACTTTGTCAGTCGGCAGGCAATTGGCGCGCCGTTGATTCAATGGAACGGCTGCCGCGCACTCGCACTAACGCCCATATCAATCATTGGAGAGGATGACGGACACGATTTGGGCGTCATTACCCATGGACGATTTGTTGACTGTGTCGAACCTGCAGCACCATCCCCGTTAGTATGCAGCTCTAGCCTATGTGTTGGACCAGTGTGGTTTCGCTGTGCAGCGTCGCTACACTACTCGAGGGAGTGAGGAAGAAGAGCGGATCCAGTAGGGAGCAATCACTTGGCTAGGCAGTGTATGTGGTTTATGTCGCGTTTAAAGTCTGAGGCCCGCGCTGTGAAGCTTTGATCGTTGTGTGCGTAGTCTGCCTTTCGCAGCTGTCTGTTTACACCGGAACCGCAGCTTATTGAGCTGCGGTTCTATGCGCAGATGAAGTTTAGTGGCCCCGCGGGAGGAAAGTCGAGCTACGGTTTGCTTCAGGCACTGGACCTCCATTGTGCGGTAGTAATTGGTTAGCAAGGGGGGGGCGCATTGGCACGGAACGCGGCACCTATCGATGTTTTGTTCGATAAGCAAAACGATCCCTCCTCATTGCGGAACTTGATCTTAAGGCCCAATACAACCACTGCGGTGGTTAAACGGGCAGTTGCGACTTTCAAGAGGATTTGATGAACGCTGATCTGATTTTATTTAATGGTCAATTTCATACCATTGACCGTGAGCATCCGCGCGCCACGGCAGTCGCCATCCACCAGTGACGCTTTGTTTCAGTGGGCACCGACGGCGAAGCCGTGGCCCTGCGGGGCAGTGGCACCCTGGTCATCGACCTTAAGGGCCGCACCGTCATGGCCGGCCTCAACGACTCGCACCTGCACCTGATCCGTGGCGGCCTGAACTACAAACTCAAACTGCGCTGGGAAGGAGTGTTATCCCTGGCCGAGGCCCGGCGCATGCTCAAGGGTTATGCCGATTGCACCGATTACTTGCTTGGTTAGTTAGTTAGTTAGCATAACTATATATTCCGGGTGTGGAAAGTTGTGGGCGTGAAGTGATGTTTTTAATCAAGGCGAGTAGTAAAATAAAATGTTAAAGGTGTAAGTCATATTATTTAATTATGCGCTTTTTTTTGAGTTTCCGGTCACGGAGGTTCATCTTTTAGGTTTTTCATTGGTTTTTGACTTTGGTGTGGATTTCGATTTTTCGGTTGTCCACTGCCGTGCGTCAAAAGGATGGGTATATGAATAGGTTTTATCGTATCGTTTGGTGCGTTAGCCGCTGTAGTTGGGTAGTTGCGTCCGAACTAGCATCTTCTTCAGGGAAGTCATGCAGCGTTAAAAAGGCTGGTCTTTGGTTTGCAACAAGTATCGCTATGGCGCTAGGCAGTGGTCAGCCTGTTTGGGCTAGCATAATTAGTACAGACTCAACTTGTGCCTCATTACCGAACAACGTTACGGCTGGCCGAATTACTACCGGTCCAACCACAGCAGGGCCCACCGGTGACGGTGGAACATATTCGACACTTGCGGGATGCAACGTTAACGGTAGCTCCGTAGGTGCTGCCACCGCATACGGTGCGTTATCCACTGTGAGTGGCCGAGGCGGTTCGGCCTTTGGTTTTAATAGTAGTGTGGCCCAATGGGGTAGCGCCTTTGGCCTTGAGACAATCGCAACGGGTATTGGTTCTACTGCATTGGGCTTTGGCAGCAACGCAACGGCATTGAACTCTGTTGCAATTGGCGGAGCCGGTGGTAATGGAGCGACAGCTCTGTCCGTCGCCAACTCCACAACGGCTTCAGGTACAGGCTCTGTCGCGATCGGAAGCAATAGCGTTAGGGGTGCACAAGCAACTGGTACTGATTCGATAGCAATTGGCGCTCAGAGCGGTACCGGGGCCAGCTCTGCAACAGCGTTAGGAGCACGAGCTAGCGCCACGCAAATCAATGCAGTTGCGCTGGGAAACAATGCTTCTGCATCGGGTGCCAGCAGCACGGCGATAGGTAATAGCGCGTCAGCGAGCCAGTCCAGCTCTATCGCCATTGGTAATGGATCAATCGCGTCTGCTACCAATGCCATTAGCATCGGTCGCGGGAATACCGTTAGCGGGGCAAATTCGGGAGCCATTGGCGACCCAACATCGATCATGGGTACAGCGTCTTACTCGCTGGGCAACAACAACAACATCAATGCCAACAATGCATTGACTTTAGGCAATAACATCAGTATTGCTGCAGATCTTGACGGTGCTGTTGTGTTGGGCAATAACTCAACCGTGGGCGCTGCTAATCCGACGGCCAGCGCTAATATCAGCGGCACAACCTACAACTTTGCCGGCGCCACTCCAGCTGCAGGTGGTGTGCTAAGCATCGGCAATGCAGGCAGCGAACGTCAGATTACCAATGTGGCGGCAGGCCGAGTCACAGGTACCAGCACCGATGCGGTTAACGGCAGCCAGTTGTTTGCGACGAATACTGCCGTCGACGGTCTGGGCACCTCGGTCAACAACATCGTCAACAACGGTACGGGAATCAAGTATTTCCATTCCAATTCGACCTTGGCTGATAGCTCCGCGACGGGCGTCGACAGCGTGGCTGTCGGTCCGGCTGCTAGTGCTACAGCGAGCAACGCCATGGCCCTGGGCAATGGTTCCGCGGCGGGAACCGCCAACTCGGTGGCCTTGGGCAGTGGCGCCATCACTGCCGCAGCTAACGCCAACGCAGGTGGTACGGTCAACGGTACGGCCTACACCTATGCTGGCGCTGCGCCGATTGGCGTGTTGAGCTTGGGATCGGCGGGCAATGAACGTCAGATTACCAATGTGGCGGCAGGCCGAGTCACAGGTACCAGCACCGATGCGGTTAACGGCAGCCAGTTGTTTGCGACGAATACTGCCGTCGACGGTCTGGGCACCTCGGTCAACAACATCGTCAACAACGGTACGGGAATCAAGTATTTCCATTCCAATTCGACCTTGGCTGATAGCTCCGCGACGGGCGTCGACAGCGTAGCCATTGGTCCGCAATCGGTAGCGGGTGGCGCGCAATCCTTCGCCGCAGGCGCCGGGGCAGTGGCAACGACGACGGGCGGCGTTGCCTTGGGTAACCTGAGCAGCGTGCAAGTGCTGGGCGGTGTGGCGCTGGGCCAAGGCTCGGTCTCGGACCGTGCCATCGCACCCTCAACCGGTTTGATTCCAGTGGGCAATGGTGCCATTCGCTACGACACCTCCGACGCGACCTTACTGGGTGCCGTGTCACTGGGTAAAACCGGCCAGTACCGCCAACTCACCAACGTGGCGGACGGTACCAGCTCCCAGGATGCCGTGACGTTGCGTCAACTGACCGGTGCGATTGGCTCGATCAGCGCTACCGGTACCATGTACTTCCACGCCAACTCGACCAATCCACAAGACTCCCTGTCCGTAGGGCAAGAGTCGATTGCCGTCGGCCCGGCCACCGTAGTCAATGGTGATAACGGTATCGGTATCGGCAACCAGGCCACCGTCGGGCAGGCTGCCGCTGGCGGTATCGCGATTGGTCGCAATACCCAGGTCCTGCTGGCCTCCGGCATTGCCATCGGCACCCAGGCGGAGGCCCAGGGTGAGCAATCGCTGGCACTCGGCGCCGGTGCCGTGGCCAGTCAGGCCACCAGCATTGCGCTGGGTTCAAGCTCGGTCACCACGGTCGGTGCCCAGAATGGCTACACCGCTTATGGCCTGACCGCGCCGCAGACTTCGGTCGGCGAATTGGGGATTGGGACCGCGCTGGGTGATCGCAAGATCACTGGCGTGGCTGGCGGCTCGGCACCGAACGATGCGGTAAACGTGGCACAACTGACCTCCGTCGGAGACCGGGTGACACAGAACACCACCAGCATCACCAACCTCGGCGGCCGAGTGACCACCATTGAGGGCGACATCACCAACATCACCAACGGTGCGGGCATCAAGTACTTCCACGCCAATTCGACCAGCGCGGACTCCCAGGCGGTAGGTCTGGAAGCCGTCGCCGTAGGCGGCGGTACCGTGGTCAGTGGTGACAACGGTATCGGCATCGGTAACCAGGCCACCGTTGACCAGGCGGCGCCGGACGGTATTGCAGTAGGTCGCAATAGCAAAGTGTTGGCGACTTCCGGTATTGCTATCGGCGTCGATGCCCAGGCTCAGGGCGTGCAGTCCCTGGCACTCGGCGCCGGTGCGGTGGCCAGTCAAGCCACCAGCATCGCGCTGGGTTCCAATTCGGTCACTACGGTCGGCGCCCAGAGCGGCTACACCGCTTATGGCCTGACCGCGCCGCAGACTTCGGTCGGCGAATTGGGCATTGGCACCGCGTCGGGTAATCGCAAGATCACTGGCGTAGCTGCCGGCTCGGCGCCGAACGATGCAGTGAACGTAGAGCAACTGACGGCGGTGGGTGACCAGGTGGCGCAAAACACCACCAGCATCACCAACCTCGGCGGGCGCGTTACCACCATTGAGGGCAATATCAACAACATCACCAACGGTGGCGGCGTGAAGTACTTCCACGCCAACTCTACCCAGGCTGACTCGGTGGCCAGCGGCGCGGACTCGGTGGCGATCGGCGGCAACGCCAGTGCCTCCGGGAATGGCGCGGTAGCCTCGGGCAACGGCGCGCAGGCTTCGGGCACAGGCTCGGTGGCCTCCGGCAACGGTGCGCAAGCAACCGGCGCAGGAGCTGTGGCGGTGGGCAATGGCGCCACGGCGAGTGCCAATGGCAGCGTAGCCGTGGGTCAAGGCTCAAGCGACAATGGCCGCGGTGCCGAGAACTACACCGGCAAATACTCCAACGCCAGCAACGCCAGCGTGGGCACTGTTTCGGTGGGCAATGCCGCCACGGGCCAGACCCGCACGATCAGCAACGTTGCCGATGGCCGCCAGGCCACTGATGCAGTCAACGTACGCCAGCTCGATGGCGCGGTGGCCGAGTCCAAGCAGTACACCGATAACTCACTGAGCACCGTCAACAACAACATCAGCAACATCACTGGCAGCATTACGGCCGTGGACAACCGTGTCACCCAGATCGAAGGCAATGTTTCCAAGGTGCAGAATGGCACCGACGGCATGTTCCAAGTAAACAACACCAGCACCGAAGCCAAACCCTCCGCTACAGGTACCAATGCTGTGGCCGGTGGTGCAGGCTCGGTGGCTTCCGGCAACAACAGCGCAGCAGTCGGCACCAATGCAAAGGCTTCCGGAGCTAATTCGGTGGCCATGGGTAACGGTGCCAGCGCCACGGGGAGCCACAGCACGGCGCTGGGGGCCAACTCGGTGGCGAGTCGTGATAACAGCGTCTCGGTGGGCGTCGTGGGCAGCGAACGGCAGATCACCAATGTAGCGGCCGCGACCCAAGGCACTGACGCGGTGAACTTCGATCAGCTCAATAAAAGCGTTTCGAACATCACCAACGACGTTAACGCCTACACTGACCAGCGTTACTCCGAACTCAAGCGCGACCTGAAGAAGCAGGACGACACCTTGAGCGCGGGCATCGCCGGTGCCATGGCCATGGCAAGCCTGCCACAGCCCTACTCTCCTGGAGCCAGTATGACGTCAATCGCAGCAGCCAACTATCGCGGGCAATCGGCGCTTTCGTTTGGCGTATCGAGAATCTCCGATAACGGTCGCTGGGTCAGCAAGCTGCAAGCCACTACCAATACGCAAGGGGACGCGGGGATTGGTGTCGGTATGGGCTATCAGTGGTAGGTAACTGAAGCATTCGAGCCATCGCGAACATTGTTTAGACCTGACAACCAGGCTGTACCCGTGCAGCCTGGTTTTACACGTACTCACCCGAGACAAGAGCATGTCCTTATTCAAGATTCCAAGCTGGATTCTGCCGCTGATCCTTCTGGCTGGCTGTGATGATATGTCCCACCACCGGGCTGACAACATCGTCTCACACAGCGTGGCGTTGCCTGCACTGCCAATCATTCAGGGGGCGGTAATGGCCCTGGTGCCGACCGTAGCAGGACAGCGGAATGATCTGATGATGCGCCAGGTCTGTGAACTGGCCCGTGGCGAAAGCTCACAGGAACAGGTTAGTCAGACGCTGCGTCAACAAGGCATTGAGCTCAACAACATCCCACAACAAGGTCACCCGCTTTCACTGCTGGTAAATCCGGACCGGCCCCAAAGAGTGACCGCCTGTGCCGCCTATATAGCGACTTCCGTCATGACCTTGCCGAAAACCAGCGAGTTTATGGTAGAAGCCAAAGCCGAAGCGGCCGGGACTATAAAAACCACAGCACTCGTTGTTGATCCACAAAAACTCAATCGTTTTCTAGACGTGCAACTGGCCGTTGCCAAAGCTGACGCTGAACTTTTTGCGCTGATCGCCACGGAACTGGAAAAATCCCTCGGTCTGACGCTGGAGCAATACAACCAGAATGCTCAAAGTCTTTTTGCCGCAATAGCTCCGGCTTATCTGCAGCGGGTCAAGGAACTCTACGCCAGCGGTCAGGGTACGGACTTCACACTGCTTGAGTATTCCGACAGTGACTTCAAGTTCCGCAGCAACAGCGGTTATCTTTTTGAGTATGGCTACGACGGGCTGAACCTGAGCATGAATCGGACGCCTTGGTATGGTGAAGGTAAGCTCTTGGGCAAGATATATTTGCTTGATACCGCCTATCTTGCACCTGAGTTGATAAAAAACGCCGTTTCGACAAACTCTGCATTAAGAACCTGGTCGAATAATTAGCTTTAAACATTCAATCGTTCGTAGAGCGTCATTCACTCAGACTGGCAGCGGCATACTAGCTACCCATACTTTATTAGTTTGGAGTTTTGCGCCGGTATTGAAATCGAAGTTTGTGCCATAAACTAACTATCTGCGGTGAATTATGTAGAGGCGGGCGGTATCGTTGTTTTTTAGGTTGCTGGTCTGAAGCAATGTTTTGTCAAGGACAAGCGCATTGCTAGATGCAAATTGTCGTGCGTCGAAAAGTTCAGTTTTTAACGAGCATCCCTTGCGTTAATGCAAACTTATCTCATGAAAGTTAGCTATGAAACCCGGGAAATTGATTTTTCCTCTACATTTTGAGTTATCCACTACCATGCCCAAACCCTTTCCTCTGCGTATATTGGTGATTGCAAGTAACGCTTTTCAACGCACTATCGCCGTAACTCAATTGTTTCAACTCGGATGCCATGAGGTTCTTGGCGCCTCTGACGGCCAGGAGGCGTGGAAAATATTACAGGAAAAAGGGAGAGTGGATGTGGCAATGTTTGACTTAAGTATGAAAAGTCTAAAGTTTATTAAGGATGTTGGGCAGGCAGGGTTAGCGAATTCGGTGATTATCAGTGGTTCGTTACAAGGCGATCTACGGGGGGTAATGCGTCAGATCACATCGTTGCAAGGCTTGAGGTTTTTAGGAGATATTAGTTATCCTCTTCAGTCGGCAGCATTGGAGCAAATGCTGCACGATTACATGAAAAAAACTTCGTATGCGCTTTTACCAGCCTCTTCTGTCGAGCTGGCTAGCGATGAAGATATGCGAGTCGCGCTCTTGCAGAATCAAGTGGTACCTTATTTTCAACCAAAATTTAATCTGGTAACAGGGCATGTGAGCAGTTTTGAGGTTTTAGCTCGTTGGCATCACCCAGTGAAAGGAATTCTTCCGCCATCCATATTCATCCCTGTACTCAAGCGTCTCGGGCTAATGAAGGAATTACTATATTCCCAGCTTCAGCTAGGTCTAAGTCTTCAAAAGCAAGCATGGGAGCGTGGTCATGCAATAAGCCTAGCGTTCAATTTGGAAACCGAATTATTGACGCACGAAGAGTTAATTTCGCGTGTTATGCGTATTTTGAAAGATCGTAGTATGCCTGGCTCGGGCCTGACCTTTGAACTTACGGAAACTGATTTGCTTGAGATATCTCCTACTACTCTAGAGAGTTTAGTTTGCCTGCGCATTATGGGTTGTGGACTGTCGATTGATGATTTTGGTGCAGGCTTCTCGGCCCTCCAACGCCTCTGCCAATTGCCGTTCAATGAGATAAAGCTTGATTCTCTATTCACCCGTGGACTTGAGTACGAACCTCGTTGTCGCGCAGTTGTCAGCAGCACCTTGGCTCTGGGGCGAACTCTGGGCATGTCGGTGGTTGTAGAGGGCGTTGAGACCGAGGTGCAACGTCGAGTTCTAGTTGATCTTGGATGCAGTAATGGGCAAGGCTATTTGTGCGCGAAGCCCATGCCTGCGGCACAAACGCTGGACTGGTTGGAAAAGCGTACACAGCTGGCCGACACATTTCCAATCGTTAGCTGAACATTCTTGGGTGTCCTATTGCCTACGGCAACTCTGCATTGAATCGTCCACTGAAAGGAGTCTACGATGATAAATAAGTCCACACGAATACTTATTGTTGATCAACAACATGCTCGTCGTCTTTACGTCGAAAAAATTTTAAATAAACTAGGTTGCTATCGTATTGCGCCTATGAATTCGTTTGAAGAGTTTGTGGCAGTTACACGTTATGGTAAGCAGGCTTTTGACCTGCTTATCATTAATCGTCAGGAGGCAAAAGCAGAGGAGCTTGATGGCTTTTGTAAAAATCATCCAATGGTTCGTAATACGCTCGTGTATGAAAGTCAAAGCTTATGCTACATGCCGCCGAAAACTCAGCACTATTCTAGTTTGCGTGTTGACTTGCAAAATTTGCCTGATGGCGAGTCGCTTTATAGTATGATGCGCGCCATAGACCATCTGCAAAATGTCAAAAGGCTCATCAAGGCATTGTAAGAAATGCAAGTAATCAGATGAAGAGCTCAGATATTTCCAATGATCACCACTGACTAAACGCTAATGCAGATACTCGCGCCGGGCGAAAAGAAACCCACTATGCTTAGGCCTGGGCCTACTGTATCACGTCGTTTTCGGCAATTAAATCGATGGTAATTCAAATGCTGCGTCTGGCGGTCAAGAAGCGAATGCGGGTATGACTCACCCACATGGGTTAAAAATCAGTTCACGCAAATAGGTAACAGTTTTTAACTGGCAAGGTCGATTTTGCGAGGATCAGGCCATGACCTGGAGAAAGCTGAAACCTATGGACCTCAAAGTGATGTTCATCGCTGCCTATCTGGCAGACAAACAAACCTTTAGCAAGCTATGCCGCGACTACGAAATCAGTCTAAAGACTGGTTATAAATGGGTCGAGCGTTACGAAACCGAAGGCGCTAGCAGGCTTAAGGGGCGCAGCCGTTGTCGGCATAACCAGAGCTATGTGGTGCCTGTCGCTGTTAGGCAGGCAATTGTCGAGCTTCGATCTATTGGACAAACAACTCCAGGGCCCAAGAAAATCTAGAATGACTTGCTAAAGCGTTTTCCGGATCAGGATCCGCTGTCCAAAACGACGATCTACAACATCCTCAAAGCAGCTGACCTGATCACGCCTCAGCGAGTACAGCGGCGTGTAGCTGTCTACCCCAAACATGCGCGGCGCAAGTTCTTCGAGCTGCACGCCACCAACAAGAGTGCTCGCCGAGCAGGCCCTGCGTTATATCCAATTACTGTACGAAATCGAAATTGAAACCCGCGACCTGGAGCCGGATTTGCGCCGCCAAATACGGCAAGAAAAAGCCATGCTGGTGATGGAGATGCTGCATGCCTGGATGATCGCCCAGCGTGACCTCGTGCCCGAAGGTTCGGCTATCAGCAGAGCACTCGATTACAGCCTCAAACGCTGGGCTGCGCTGTCGCGCTACCTCGATGACGGGGCCGTACCCATTGATAACAATTGGTGCGAGAGCCAGATCCGACTTGGGCTCGCAAGAACTGGCTCTTCGCAGGGCCGCTACGCAGCGGAAAACGGGCAGCGGCGATCATGAGTTTGATCCAGTCTGCGCGGCTTAACGGGCATGATCCGTATGCCTATTTGAAAGATGTCCTCACGTGCCTGCCGACACAGTGGGCGAGTGAAATCGATCAGTTGCTGCCGCATAAGTTGCAACCGGTCTAATCACGCAAGGCTTGATGCCCAGACGCATGCGTGAGTTCGTCGAAACCAAAGGTGGCAATCACAATACGTTGACAGAGTGGAAAGCTGAGTACGGTTCCGACACTGTTGAGTCCTGGCTGAAGAAGTGAATTTAAGCTGTAAGCGGATGGCGAACACACCTTCCGAGCTCCAGCATTAAGGGCAATTCTGTCTACCTATTTTTGAGCAGACGCAATTGCCCTAATGCCAGCATCCCCATGCGCCAACGATGCTCTGTTCCCAAACCCTTCAAGGCCCAGGTCGTGCAGGAGTGCCCGCAACCAGGTGCCACAGTGTCGAGTGTCGCCATCAGCCACTGCATTAACGCCAACGTCATCCGCAAGTGGCTGAGTATTTACCGCCAAAAGCCCGCGGCATCGCTGCCAGCATTCGTGCCACTGTAACCGATGCCCAAGTCACGCTGTTGAAGTGGTAGTTATTACGCTGCCGCAGGGCGACTAATCCATTACGGCCGAATGGCCCGTCTGCGACCCGGACGGCTGCGCCCGCTTCATTCGAAGCCTCTCGCAATGATCCGCATCGACGCCATCTGGCTCGCCACCGAACGCATGGACATGCGTGCTGGTACCGACTCTGCGCTGGCCAGCGTGGTCGCGGTACTTGGTGCGGCAAAGCCGCACTGCGCACATCTGTTTATCAACCGACGCGCCAACCGGATAAAGATGCTAGTGCACGATGGCGTGGGCATCTGGCTTACATCACGGAGATTGAACCAAGGGAAATTCCATTGCCCCGGCACTCATCGCAGCCTGGACGTGGAACTCGACGCTGTACAACTGCAAACGCTGGTGCTCGGTTTGCCATGGCAGCGGGTTGGTTCTAACGGCGCAATTACATTGATTAAGCCTCGCCTGTGAACAGAGGCAGGTGGGCTGCTTTTGTAGTTAAGCTGGCTGTTCGCGGATTGCTGCGCTGCGGTAAACGCGCATCGGCTGTCTGTAACGGAGAGCGATTAATCCGACGTTTAAGAGACTTCTATCTCTCTTGCCTTCGTGTCCGTGCTACGCCGCAGTCTCTCGATATCACGCCGGGGCGGTGCGCCGAACATGCGTGCGTACTCGCGACTGAATTGCGACGCACTGGCATAGCCCACCTCAAAAGCAGCGGTTTCTGCAGACATATCCTCGGCGATCATCAGACGGCGGGCCTCGACCATACGGATCTTCTTCTGGAAATCGAGGGGGGTCATGTCGGTCAATATCTTGAAATGCCGGTGAAAGGCCGAGGGGCTCAGACCGGCGATGTCGGCCAGCTCGTCAAGGCGCACACTCTTGTTGAAACACTCCCTGAGCATTCGAATCGCTTGTATGACCTTACGGTTTAGGTCATTCCCTACTACTCGACTAGCCAATGCCTCCCCATGAGGACTTGAAAGCAGCCAGTAACACAGTTCGCGCATCACCACGGGGTAAAGGATCGACACCGCTTGTGGGCGATCTAGCAATTCCAATATGCGCACGGCACAGTTGATCAGCTGCGTATTCAGGTCAATCACAAACGCGCCCGGCTGCTTGGGCGTCCCGAGCTGGGGCTCTGTGGCGAGAGCCTCGTAGACTTCGCGCATGATCGCCAGATCAAACTCAACCACCATGCCCAGATAAGGCAGATCGTCGCCCTCGACCACCTGGCTGCCGCCGGGCATCTCAACGCTCACAACCATTGCCTGGCCGGCTTGATATTCAAGACGCCGATCGCCAAATGTGGTCCATTTCGCACCCTGCACTACAATGCACAAGGCAGGGTTGTGAACGATATATGTAGGATGCCGCTCAGCCTTGGCCTTGAGCAGAATTACGCCCTCTAGCGGGGTGTAAAAGGGACTCTTGATACCTCTGTCTTCGAACTGGCGTAAGAGCGCTATTCGTAAAAGGTCGAGATCTGGCATGATTAAGTCTCCATAGCGATGGCATAGCGTCACCCATCAAGCAAGATTAGGCAAGAACTGGCTGTGTTCGGGCATGTTGGTCTTGACGGCTTATCTCTATATTTGTGTCTCTCAACACACTCTGGAGAACGAACATGACAACCCCATCCCATCCCAAGACAGCTCTGGTTACTGGCGGTAGTCGCGGCCTCGGCCGCAGTACCGTTCTGGCCCTGGCTAGCCGGGGAGTTCAAAGTATCTTCACTTACAACTCCAGCAAAGATGAAGCCGACAAGGTCGTTGAAGCCGCCCGCCAAGCCGGCGCTGCAGCCATCGCACTGCAACTGGACACCGGCAAAATCGGCACCTTTGCCGATTTTGTCAATCGCGTCACCATGGCTCTGACCGACCTGGGTGCCGAGCGCCTGGACTTCCTAGTTAACAACGCGGGCATCTCCCATCACAACAGCATCGAGCACACCACGGAAGCGGAGCTGGACCTGCTGTACGACGTCAACTTCAAGGGCGTGTTCTTCCTGACTCAGCAACTGGTCCCGCATATCAATGACGGCGGCCGAATCATCAACATCTCCACCGGTCTCACGCGTTTTTGCGTCCCGGAGAGCGGTCCTTATGCGGCATTGAAAGGCGCGATCGAAGTACTGACGCGCTATCAGGCCAAGGAGCTCGGACCGCGCCGAATCACCGTTAACGCCGTAGCGCCGGGTGCGATCCAGACCGACTTCAGTGGCGGCACCGTCCGAGATAACCCGGACGTTAACAAGTTTGTTTCCAGTGTCACTGCGCTAGGTCGCCCCGGTCTGCCGGATGACATTGGGCACCTAGTTGCGTCGCTGCTTTCCGAAGACAGTCGTTGGGTCAACGCCCAGCGTATCGAGGCCTCGGGCGGCATGTTCCTATAAACCTTGTGTTCACGGCCTGCCTTCCTTGCGAAGGCGGGCCCGGAGGGATGTCATGACAAATCTTAAAGGTAAGGTTGCGTTGATCACTGGATCCGGCCGCGGTTTGGGCAAAGCTATTGCCGAACGCTACGCCCAACTGGGGGCCGACATTGTGGTCAATTATGCAGGCAGCGAAAAAGCGGCGATGGATACGGTCAAGCGTATAGAAGAGATCGGTGCCCGCGCCGTGGCCATCAAGGCAGATGTGTCCAAGCAGCGAGAGATTGATCGTCTTTTCGACATGGCGCTGGAGTACTACGGTCGCTTGGATATTGTCGTCGCCAACGCCGGTATTGAGTTGGTCGGGCGCTCTGCCACCGCATTTGATGAAGACGACTTTGACCGGCTGTTCGCAGTCAACACTAAAGGCGCGATCCTGACCATGCAGCGCGCAGCTCGGGATATAAGCGACGGAGGGCGGATTATCTATGTCGGCTCCAGCACCACCGCCTTTCCCATGCCGGGTCACGCGCTGTATGGCAGCAGTAAGATGGCACCACGCTTTTTTGTCGAGGTGCTGGCCAAGGAAATTGGCGTGCGCGGCGTCACCGTAAACTCGATCCTGCCCACCGCAACCGAAGGGGCTGGCGTGTCCACCAACGGCGCACGCGAAGAAGTGAAAAACTTCATTTCATCCAGCAACCCTATGGGGCGAATGGGCAGCCTGGACGACACTGCGAACGCCGCTGAGTATTTGGCTGGAGAGCTCGCGAGTTATATCAGCGGGCAGCATTTGTTGATCAGCGGCGGCGCGCCAGCCTGAAACGGAGTGACGCCATGAACCTTAAAAGCGAGCAACGCCTGCAACGACTTGAGGATGAATCAGCCATCGGCGGTTTGATGCAAGGTTGGTTGTATCGGGACATGAACGACTGGACGCAGTTACGCGGGTTGTTCCATGAGGACGGTACTTTGAGCCTAAGCTGGTTCGAAGGTCTCTTTACTGATTTTGTCGATGCGTCGATCAAAATGGGCCGTAGCCACTTTGTCAGTAGGCACGCAATTGGCGCGCCGTTGATTCAATGGAACGGCTGCCGCGCACTGGCACTAACGCCCATGTCTATCATTGGGGAGGATGACGCACACGATTTGGGCTTCATTACCCATGGACGATTTGTTGACTGTGTCGAACAGCGAGGCGGGGAGTGGAGGATTGCACGTCGCGACGTGGTTTACGACATGAGTTTCTTTACGTTCCCCGCAGGCCCGGTCGACATCGACAGAAATCGTCTGCAGCACCATCCCCGGGAGTACGCAGCTCTAGCCTATGTGTTGGACCAGTGTGGTTTCGCTGTGCAGCGTCGCTACGCCACTCGAGGGAGTGAGGAAGAAGAGCGGATCCAGCAGGAGGCCATCACTTGGCTAGGCAGTGTGAGCGGTGAGTTGCGCTGAATCGCATTAAATAATGCTTATTCCTAGAGTCACCTGTGAAACACGGGCGGCTACTTATACGGAGAAAGTCATGGATAAAATATTGGGCACTAGTGAGACAGTAGTGCGAAATGAATATAGCGCGGAAACAGATCCGCGCGAGATTCTCCGAACCGCTCCGATGTCCCGAAATCAGATATACGGGATCATCATTACAGGTCTGCTTTCCGCCCTCGACGGGTATGACCTGCTCGCCACGGCGTTTGTCGCGCCAGCTTTGGCAGCGCAGTTCGGTGTCGGGCCTGGGGGGCTGGGCATCCTCCTGTCTTCGGGGTTGGCCGGCACGCTCTTCGGTGCCTTTCTTCTTGCACCGCTTGCAGACAGCGTAGGTCGCAAACCCATTGTCCTTATTAGCCTGTTAATCCTGATTTTGGGGATGGCGGCATCGGCTGTGTGCGACTCATTGACACAGCTGGCAATCGTTCGGCTTTTCACGGGCATCGGCATTGGTGCGATGATGGTGATCGTCAATCCGATCTCCGCGGAACTTTCCAATGCACGCAACAGAGCCTTCGTTATTGCAATAAAGGCGATTGGATTTCCTATTGGTGGTGCGATCGCCGGAGGATTGGCTGCGCTGCTGGTCGCTCCATTGGGCTGGCAATCAATCTTTATCATAGGCGCCGTGTCTGGGATTGCGCTTGTTCCGCTGGTCATTTGGAAGTTGCCCGAGTCGATTTCCTATCTTTACGAGCGCCGTCCGGCTGGAGCATTGCACAAGATTAACGTCGTGCTGCGTCAGTTTGGTCACAAGCCGTTGAAAGAGTTACCCGCGGCTCCGTCCAATTCGAGCGTTCCGTACCTAGCCATTTTCGATGCTCGACATTTTGTCGGCACATTGAGTGCTTCACTGTTTTGCTTGCTCTCTTGGATTGCGATCTTTTTCTTCCTGAGTTGGCAAACCAAAATGCTGGTGGATGCGGGGTTAAGCATGGCTCAAGCCGCCGCGATATCAGGAACTAGCAGCCTCTCAGGTGCTGCCGGGGTATTGTTCTTCGCTTTTGCCGCCAGGCGCTTTAATGAGCGACTTCTATCGGTTGCATCTGTCTTCGGCCTTGGCATCGCAATCATCGCCTTCGGACTGATGCCTGCAAGCGTTTGGGCGCTTGGGGCGACGGCCATAGTTGTGGGCGGGTTTATTACGGGAGCTACGGTCGCGTTGTATGTTGTGACTACCGGCGTATTTGAAGCACGCATGCTCGCTACGGGTTCAGGGTTCGTGATTGGCATCGGACGCATTGGGAGCGCCATCGCGCCTTGGCTCGCGGGCGTGTTATTCACGCTGGAGTTAGAGCGCGCATCGGTTACGGCAATAATGGGCGCGTTTGCGATCGCTGCAGGCTTGATCATGTGGTTTATGCCACGTCTAAAGTCTGAAGCCAGCGCTGTGAAGCTCTGATCGTTGTGTGCGTAGTCTGCCTTTCGCAGTCGTCTGTTTACACCGGAACCGCAGCTCATTGAGCTGCGGTTCTTCGCATTGGCACAGAACGCGGCAACTATCGATGTTTTGTTCGGTGAACAAAACGATGCTTCCTCATTGCGAAATTTGATCTTAAGGTCCATTACAACCACTGCGGTGTTTAACGGGCAGTTGCGACTTTCAAGGGGATTCGATGAACGCTGATCTGATTTTATTTAATGGTCAATTTCATACTATTGACCGTGAACATCCGCGCGCAACCGCTGTCGCCATCAGTGGCGGCCGCTTCGTCGCCGTCGGTACCGATGGCGAGGCCATGGCGTTGCGCGGCAGTGGTACGCAGGTCATTGATCTCAAGGGCCGTACCGTGATTCCCGGGCTGAACGACTCGCACCTGCACCTGATCCGTGGCGGGCTGAATTACAACCTCGAATTGCGTTGGGAAGGCGTGCCGTCGCTGGCTGACGCGTTGCGCATGCTCAAAGAGCAGGCCGACCGCACACCCACCCCGCAATGGGTACGCGTGGTCGGCGGCTGGAATGAATTCCAGTTTGCCGAAAAGCGCATGCCTAGCCTCGAAGAACTCAACCAGGCCGCACCGGACACACCGGTGTTCGTGCTGCACCTGTACGACCGCGCCTTGCTTAACCGTGCTGCCTTGCGCGTGGCCGGTTACACCAAGGACACGCCCAACCCGCCGGGCGGCGAGATCGTGCGCGACAGCAACGGCAACCCCACCGGCATGCTGGTGGCGCGGCCGAACGCGATGATCCTGTATTCGACGTTGGCCAAAGGCCCCAAATTGCCGCTGGAATACCAGGTCAACTCGACCCGACAGTTCATGCGTGAACTCAACCGCCTCGGCCTCACCAGCGCCATCGATGCGGGCGGCGGTTTTCAGAATTACCCGGACGACTACGCCGTGATCGAGCAACTGGCCAAGGACGAGCAGTTGACCGTGCGCATTGCCTACAACCTGTTTACCCAGAAGCCCAAGGGCGATGACTACCTGCGCCACAACGGCGCGGGCGAGATGCTGGTGTTCTCGGCGGCGGACTTCGAAGACTTCCTGGAACCGCGCCCCGACCTGCCGCTGACCATGGAGCAGGAGTTGGAGCCGGTGGTGCGCCACTTGGTGGAGCAGCGCTGGCCGTTCCGCCTGCACGCCACGTATGACGAATCCATCTCGCGCATGCTCGACGTGTTCGAGAAGGTCAACCGCGACATCCCGTTCAATGGCCTGCCGTGGTTCTTCGACCACGCCGAAACCATCACGCCGAAAAACATCGAGCGCGTGCGCGCTTTGGGCGGCGGTATTGCGATCCAGGACCGCATGGCGTTCCAGGGCGAATACTTTGTGGAACGCTACGGTGCCAAGGCCGCTGAGGCCACGCCGCCGATCAAGCGCATGCTCGCCGAAGGCGTGCCGGTGGGGGCGGGCACTGATGCCACGCGGGTGTCGAGTTACAACCCGTGGACCTCGCTGTACTGGATGGTCAGCGGCCGCACCGTGGGCGGCCTGGAGCTGCACGCCGAGGGCCTGCCACGCCTCACCGCGCTGGAACTGTTTACCCATGGCAGTGCCTGGTTTTCGTCCGAGCAGGGCAAAAAGGGCCAGATCAAGGTCGGCCAGTTGGCGGATGTCGCCGCGTTGTCAGCGGACTTTTTCAGTGTCGATGAAGAAGCCATCAAGTGGATCGAGTCGGTACTGACCGTGGTCGGCGGCAAGGTGGTGTACGGCGCCGGCGATTTTGAAGATTTCGCACCGCCACGCGTGCCGGTGCTGCCGGACTGGTCGCCGGTGGTCAAGGTGCCGGGCCACTGGCGCCCGACCTCGCCGTTGCAGGCTCAGGTTCATCAGTGCAGCGGCCCGTGTGGCGTGCATAGCCACAGCCATGAAAAAGCGCGGCTTTCCAATGCGCCGGTCAGTGACTTCCAGGGTTTCTGGGGTGCGTTTGGCTGCTCGTGCTTTGCTTTTTAAGCCTCTTACACTCTATTGGTGAGCCTGCAGTAGAGGATTTCGTCTCAATCTGTATTACTTACCAAGCAAAATGCTATGGCTGGGTGTGGGTGATCAGACAGAGTCTTGGCGCATTCAAGTATCAAAAACCGATTTCAGCTACCTCGCCTGCTAAGCAGGCACTCCACTACCATCGAGGGTAATATCTTGCCACTTATCAAAATTGACATTATCGAAGGTCGTTCTGAAACAGAGATCAGGGCGCTGCTCGACACTACTCATCGCGCCATGGTGGACGCTTTCCAAGTACCTGAGAGAGATCGCTATCAGATTCTCAGCGAGCACCGCGAAAATCGTATGATCGTTGAGGACACAGGTTTGGGAATTGCCCGAACCAATAAAGTCGTCGTGATTAGCGTTACAAGTAGGCCACGGACTGAGGCGGATAAGGTGAAGTTTTACCAATTACTAGCGCAATCGCTGGAGGAAAACTGCGGAATCAAGCCGACAGACCTGATTGTATCAATTGCCACCAACACCGACTCCGATTGGAGTTTTGGACACGGCAGAGCCCAATTTTTGACGGGAGAGCTTTGATAGTCGGATTGAGCTCCCGCCGAACACTACCTCGTGGCGCCATCGCTGTTCACTACTGATGCGAATAGAGTTTTAATGCCTTGGCAAAACCTTGGGCTTTGAAAATCGCGCTCCCCTCACCAAGCTTGCCGTCGTTGGTGACAAGGTAGAGTTCGTTGGTTTCAGGCTTGATGGCCAGGCTCGTCGACCTGAGGAAGTGGCCGTTTTCGCGACCTGGAAGAAGGACCTGGCCAATAGGTGTTCCATTGGGGTTCAGTACCAACACGCGGCCCTGGCTATACATGGCCACATAGAGATTGCCGTCCTGATCTACACGCATTGAGTCAGGCGATGGGCCGTTGAACCGATAAATCACGGCTTCGCCGAACGGTGCAACGGTCGTGGCGTTCTCCAACTCGATCCGGTGCAGCAGGCCCTTGGCGAACTCGGTAACCCATAACGTTTTGCCATCGGGGGACAACGCTATACCGTTGGCGATGGCCATGTTTGGCAAAATCGGCACGATGGTTTTGCCGTCGGCGGGCACATAAAACACACCTCCCGTTGGTTCGGTGGAGGTCCCTCGAAAGTCGGTGAAGTAGAAGCCGCCGGTGTTATCGAACACCAGGTCATCCACCAGGTAATGTCGGCTCCCGGGGATGATCACCTGCTTGCCCGAGCCGTCCGGTTTGTAAGCCGTAAGATTGCCGGTGTTCTTGAAGTTACCCAGTCCTGCCACGAACAGCCGGCCATCTTTGTGAATCGCCAGACCGGCTCCGCCCAGCGGGTTTTTTTTTACTACAACGCTCAGTTTTCCGTGGGTGTCGACTTTGAGCACCTGGCCGCCGAAGACCTCCACAAACAGCAAATTACCTTCCCGGTCAAACGATGGGCCTTCCAGTTGCAGCCCCTGATCTGACACTTTCATCCAAAGCGCTGCGGTGACGGTTGGCAGGTCCTTTTCCGGGGCGGGAATCGCCTGCAGCTGGCGGCCCTCAGGCGGGTAACTCAGCGTGGATGCAGCGTCCGTGGCGTGGGCCGTGATCGAACCGGCACTGAGCAAAAACAGCAGGGAGGCCAGAAGATTTTTTTGCATGATGGCGACCTTCGTTTGTTGTTATTTTTGAATGGCTCATGAGCCGAGCAAGGTAACGAGTGCCGGCACGGTTAAGACGGCCGTGTAGTACCCCATGAACTGCACGCCGATGTTGAATCCCAGAAAACGCGAGAGGAAACCGCCCAACAGTCCCACAGTGATAATCACCAGCAGCCCAAGCGTGCCGCCTTCCCAGATGCCGATCACTAGAATCAGACCTACAAAGGTTGAGATCACAGCTTCGTGGCTGATATTGCGTGATACGTAGGAGGCTGCCCGGTGCGCATAATTCATGGTGAAGGGGTATGCGATCAGGATCGCAACCACCACCGCGAGCAGGCCGTAACCCAGAAACTCCCACGTGTTGAGCAGTGAGTGCAGATTGTTGACTTGGCCGCTGGCGGCATCGACGCTGAAGCGGGGCGGGGCATTGAATAATGGCGCAGCCGGACCGGCGGCAACCGGACTCAGTGGTAAGCCAAATGCAATCAGCGGGATCAGTGCTTCGGCGATGTAAGTCGCCTCAGTTACGCCGTTACGGGCAGTGATTACGGTGGTCAGGCGGTGGTAGACATGCTTGACCCGCGAGCCGACAAGCTCGCCCAAGATGACGGTCATGGCGACGGGACTGAATACAAAGGTCGCGCTGGAGATCACGGCGGTTATCGCGGTCCACAGGCTTTGTTTACTGTCTAGAACCTTGAGTGGGTTTGGGAAGAATCCGCCCCAGCTTTTGACATCGGGAGACAAGGAAAACGTACCCATCTCCTGACGCCGCATGCTTTCCCGTTCGGCAGGCGCGAGCATGGAAAACAGGGCCGCGATCAGCGGGCCGATGGCAATACCAAGGAAGTAGCTAACACTGAGTTTTACTCCGTACTGTGCGGTAATGCTTTGCAGGCCCACGACAACCATCACAAAAGGAATCAGTGTCAGCACCGCCGCCAGACGGCCTTTTGAGAACCACGCAATGGCCATTGCCGCCAGCAGGAACACCCAAGGTGCAGCATGCTTGATTGCGTCGCCAAATGGCGCGAGCATCACCGCAAACAGAACAGCCATTGGCACAGCGATCAACGCAGCAATCACGGCCCCCGAGATCATCTTGCGCAGCGCTACATGCGGCACACCCAGGTTGCGCAGGAAATTCGCTTCACGCATCAGCGGTGTCGCCAGGGTGTCACCCGGAATACCGAGCAGCGCCGTCGGCACGGCGTGGGTCATGTGCTTGGCCACGGCGCCGGCGAGAAAAAATGTCAGTACCCCAGGCGCCGGGATACCCAGCAGCACGACAAGTAAAGTGAGCGGGGCGAGCGTAGTGGTTTCATCGCTGCCTGAAATAAGCCCGATTCCGGCAAAAATCACAGCACCCAAAACGCCCATGCCCAAAGCGATCAGGATCTGCTCCAATAGTGGCGCCATCATGAGCGCGCTCCATTGGGATTCGTCGATGCATCAGCCGCAGTAGCGTTCTCGTGGTCGGCGAATAGATCGTAGAGGTCCATTTCTTTCAGCTCGGCAATCGTCGCCGGGGGGAGGGTGGACATATTGCCCAGGTCGCCAAACTCATTCTGTAATTCAATCAACACCTGTGAGCGCCAGGCAGGGTCAGCCTGATGTTCAATTACATGCCGCTTGGGCTTGAACAGCTTTGCGCTGATCGCTCCGCCTGCGAGGCAACCGACGATGCCCACCAGCATTGCGTAAGCGTGGGCCATCTGCACGTTGCTCACCCAGGCCGTAAAAAGGAATTGCGCAAGGAAAAACGCGCCTAGGCTGACCACCGCGCCTATTGTAATGGCATAGATCAGGTGACGACCGTCTACAGTGTCACCCCAGACTTCATATAGATCAGGTTTCAAGGAATTCTCCCACTGCTCTTGCGAGCTTTTATTGTTGTTTGGCGAGTAAAGCCCGAGCGACTTTGGATGCAGTTTCGCGGCCCAGGTGAGCATTGATGAATTCGCCTGTCTCGATCAATCCATCAAGGTCGACCCCGTGTTCAATACCCAGGCCGTCGAGCAGGTACAGCACATCTTCTGTTGCCACATTCCCCGTTGCGCCCGGGGAGTAGGGGCAGCCGCCCAAACCTGCGACGGAGCTGTCAAAGACGCGCACACCAGTCTCCAGCGCCGCGCATATATTCGCGATGGCCATGCCATAGGTGTCATGAAAATGCCCTGCCAGAGCGTTGACCGGAATGACCTGCCTACAGGCCTCGATCAACGCCTTGGTGGCTGCTGGGGTGCCGGTGCCAATGGTGTCGCCCAGACTGATTTCATAACAGCCCATCTTATAGAGGGAGGCACTGACGGCAGCGACTGCTTCAGGTTTGACGGAGCCCGTGAAGGGGCAGCCCATGACGCAGGAAACGTAGCCCCTGACCCTGACGCCCGCCTCGCGGGCACGCACCATGACGGCTTCAAACCGTTGAAGGCTTTGCGCGATCGAACAGTTGATGTTCTTTTGCGAGAACGCCTCGGAAGCGGCGGCAAATACCGCCACTTCGCGGCACCCGGCGGTCATCGCTGCTTCCAGTCCCTGAATATTGGGTACCAGGGCAGTCCATGTCACATCAGCGCGAACAGGCAAGGCTTTGAAGACCTCATCAGAGCCTGCCATTTGCGGTACCCAGCGTGGAGACACGAACGCCCCGGCCTCGATGGTTCGTAACCCTGCGCGGGCCAGCCGTTCGAGCAACTGAACCCGCACGCCTGGATCGAGTATCAGATGCTCATTCTGCAAGCCGTCACGAGCGCCGACTTCAACCAGCCGGACGTGCTGTGTGCTGCTCATGCTCATTACTCGGCCCGCTTGTGCTTGAGCAGCTCGGCTGCCTTGTCGGCCCGCACGTCGCGCGCTTCTACCATCTGTTTGACCAGCCAACTGACCTCATCACCCTTGGCGCCTGCAGACAGCGCAATATTGCGCGCATGCAAGGCCATGTGACCGCGCTGTATGCCTTCGGTCGAAAGCGCCCTTAATGCGCCCAGGTTTTGTGCCAGGCCCACGGCAACCGCGATCTCCGCAAGCTCCTGTGCGGTGTTCACGCCCAGGATGCGTAGGGACAGTTGTGCCAGTGGGTGGGTCTTGGTGGCGCCGCCGACCAGCCCCACCGGCATGGGCATTTCTAGCGTTCCGACCAAGTGGCCTTTGCTGTCTTTTTCCCAGGTTGTCAGCGAGCCGTAATGGCCGTTGCGACAGGCATAAGCGTGCGCCCCGGCTTCCACCGCCCGCCAGTCATTGCCTGTGGCTACGATCAGCGGGTCGATCCCATTCATGATGCCCTTGTTATGAGTGGCGGCCCGATAGGGGTCTATAACGGCGAAGTTGTAGGCATCGAGGATGCCCTCAATAACATCCTCACCCTTGAATGCGGTAGTTGTCAGGAGTTCAGGCGCGATGCGGATTTGCGCACGGGCAAGGCGCAAATCCGCGAGGTTAGATAGAATGCGCAGGCGAACTTTACCTCCCGTGATTTCCTCCATAAGCGGCGCCACTGCTTCAGCCATGGTGTTGACGGTATTGGCGCCCATGGCATCGCGCACATCCACAATCAGATGTGCCACCAACATCGGGCCACGCGGACTCTGGGCGAAGGTATGAATTTCGATGTCTCGGCAGCCACCACCCAGTTTGATGAGCAGTTGATCCTTACTATTGGCAAGCTCAATGATTTCTTCTTTGCAACGTAAGAGGCTCAACCGGGCATTGAAGGGGTCGTCAATTTCGACGATCTGCACTTGGGCGCGCATCAATGGCTGAGTACTGGACGTCTGGAAACCACCAGCCTCGCGTGCCAGTTTAGCCATGAAAGAGGCCGCCGCGACAACCGATGGTTCTTCAACAACTAGCGGCACGATGACGTCACGGCCGTTGATTTGGAAATTGCTCGCCACGGCGTAGGGCAGTTCAAATTTGCCGATCACGTTCTCGATCATTCCATCGGCGATTTCGAGCGAGAGCGCCCCGACGTCACTCAACAGGGCAATATCGGTGGAAGGTAGCTCTAGCAATTCTTGCAAATGATTGAGGCGTTCGGCAGGAGTCATGCTGCGGAACATGGGAAGGCGAGAGTCAATGCTCATCAGGCGTCCTGTTGTGGTTATTGTTTTGAGTGGTTCGTAAACGTATTCCGCTCTGCCCTGCCAAAGAAGGTACAGTTTTGAAAGACAGTACCTAAGCTGTACCCTTTGTATTCATTTCTTCTGGATTTCAACCATGGCGCGGCTGACATTGGCCCAGCAACTGACGGCATCCTTGTCAGCGCAGATCGTCGACGGGACATACCGGATTGGCGACCGGCTGCCATCCTTGCGCGAATGCATGCGATTGTTGGGCCACTCAAAGAATACGGTGATTACCGCTTATGAGTCGCTTGCCTCTCAAGGCTTGGTCGAGGCCAGGCATGGGCAGGGCTTTTTCGTTAAACAGGGCACTCCAAACCACAGTGAGCCCGAAGAGCCCTTGCCGTATGCACGAGCGATGGACACTATCTGGCTGATGCGTCAGCAGTTCGTACGTGAGCCTGGGCATTCGCCGCTTGGCGAGGGTTTTCCACCGGTGGAGTGGTTGATGGATCTGCGTCTGGACAAATTCACCCGGCAGATCATGCGCACGGGCGTTACCACATTGTTCAGGTATGGCAATCGCTTGGGGAACGCTGGTTTGCGCCAGCACCTTGCCCAGAAGTTGGCAACTTACGCTATTGCCGTCACCCCCCGGCAGATTGTTACCACCCTTGGGGCCAATCACGCACTGGACCTGATCATCCGTCGTTTCATTGCACAGGGTGACGCCGTGCTGGTGGAGGACCCGGGTTATTACCCTCTTTTCGGCAAGCTTCAATTGCAGGGGGCGCGTATGTTATCCGTACCGCGTCTGCCGGATGGACCCGACATGGAAGTACTGGAGCAGCATCTGCGCGTGCACCAGCCAAAGTTGTTTTTCATTCAGTCGGTTGGCCACAATCCCACAGGATCGGACATCTCTCCCAGCAAGGCGCACCGACTAGTTCAGTTGGCGCAGCAGCATGATTTCATTCTGGTGGACGACGACGCATTGGCAGACTTCAAGCCGGCATCAGCCATCAAGGTGTCAGCCCTGGACCAGTTGAAGCGGTCGTTGTATGTAGGAAGCTTCTCCAAATCGGTTTCTGCGGCCTTGAGAGTAGGCTTCATCGCGGGCAGCAAAGACATCATTGACGAATTGGGCGATTTGAAGATGCTGTTGCATACCAGCTCTTCGGAGTTTTGTGAGCGTATAGTCGATGTTATCCTTATGGAAGGCCACTTCCTGCGGCATCTGATCCGCCTTCAAGAGCGATTGAAAGAGGCTACTGCCACCGGGCTCAGCATGCTCGACGAGATCGGCGCCGAGGTTTTTTGTCGTCCTGAACAAAGTCTTTATCTATGGGCCAGGTTTGCGCATATCGAAGATGCGAGGGAACTGACGAAAAATCTGCTTCCGAAGGGTTTCATGATTGCGCCTGGGCACATTTTTTCACCGGAGCAGTCGCGTGTTAATCCTTGGACCAGACTCAACGTTGCCTATCTAAACGATCCAATCCTCAAAGCTGTGTTGAGGAGTTGACTTCGCCGAGGGGGGCGAGACCTCAGAAGAATTTTCAGGCCTCACTACCTAAAAACGAGCTGGAACGATCCACTCAGGAATGCTATTGGCGTAGAGTTGAGGACCGGGCCCGCCGCGAGATTGATCACGCCCGGGAGGAGGGCAACACGACTTCATCGGCAGCGGTATGAATGGACAGGTCAAGGAAACGATTGGTGCAAGCAGCAGTTCCCGGATATGGAACAATCAGCGCCTCTCGATCCTTGATTTCTTTGAGTGAGTGCAAACCCTCAACGGACGCCTCTCCGGTAATGCACCTTTTAGCGCAACCCAGTTAGACATCGTGCGCTCTAGTAAGCTTTTGAGTCGGTTACCAGATGTGGTCATAGCGGCGAACTGGCCTAAAAGCGGATTCAAAAACAACCCGAAAGTCCGCTTTCGGGCTGCCGCCCAGCAGCGCGTTCAATATTCGAGATTGGTTGAGTGGGAAATCCAGAACTTTCAGTGCGATCTACAGGCGGGACAATTAGCCTTTTCGCTGGTTAGCGCCTTCGGCGTGGTGCCAATGCGATTTCACTTGGCAAACGCACGGATGGTGACGTGTCTGGATCCTGACGTCTCCATCGAAATCGAATCTGCCCACGATTCCTGGGTTGCAATGGCGGACTGGCTCTGTGAACACAGTCCAGTGTTCTATGCCGCCGACAAATCATCCTTTGAGGGAATGAATTTGATGGCTGCACCGCTGCTGCAAACCGAACGTTTGGCTCCTGGCGATGCAGAGATCATCGATTGGAGGGGCTGTGGCATACACATCGAATTTCTACCCCAGAATCAATCCCCCGAGACGTTGCGAAAGCGAGCCTTGCTCGCAGGAAACCTGACCGTGCAGGAGCACCTGGAACGACACTTGGTCAACCTGCCGGATGTTCAAGGACTCTTCTACGACCACAGGGCGGGGGAGGCCGCGGATTATATCTGCGTCACCAAGAATGCTGAGGATTAAGTCGACGTCAGCTTCTACCACTGCAAAGGTGCTGGTGGGCCGCCAAGTGGAGGCCGTGTGGGTGATGTCTACGAGGTTGCAGGACAGTTGGTCAAGTCGGTCTATTACTGCAACGTGCCGACGATTGTTCAGCACATGGAAGATAGGATGCTTCCAAGGCACACATCACCATCCTACTTTGTTCGTGGCAACAGAGCCGACGTTACTCAGCTGTTGAAAACTACACCGGCCACCAAGCTCACGTTTTCCGTGATCGGCGTTCAGCCTGGCATTCGCCGCTCGGCGATCAATGCTCACCTGAGTGATCTTATGGCGTTCTGTATCAGTTACGCGAGGCAGGGAGGGGCAGCGAAGGCTTACTGGCTGGTCAACGAACCAGAGAATTGACTCCACGAAGCAGCTGAGGAGTACGCCTGGCCGATTCTTGTATTTCGCCATCATGGATGACATAGATTTGCCTAGCGTTTAGTTCCACGGGCGGACTTTCGGTTCTTCGCATTTCCAGATTGCAGTATTTAAGAACAGTCTGTAACCAGCGTTTTTTACGTGCTACCAGCGTGTAGATCAATGCGGGATTTTGACTAGGCCGATCACAACGCTTTTCGCTCCACCAGCCCAAGTACGAGAAGAATTCAGCGAAGTTAGCCGGCGACGGTGACGCTATGTACTTGACTGTATAAAGCGCATTGCGTGCTCCGACAACGGTTGGCAATATGCTGCATTCGTCTTCCCGTTAGATGATCATGGACCGTTTTATTGAGAGCAACACACTTGCTGAGCTCTACAGTATCCTCAGTGAGCATAGACGCTCGCTATCCAGCAGCCACTCGATGACACGCTTTGAGCGTCAGCACATGGTCAATCGAGTCACGGCATTTGTAGAGTTTGGCGACTATCTGATCTTGACTGAGCGCCGCCACTACAGCGCGATCGAACGGCTATTCAAGGCATTGATTTATCCGCTTTCGATTCCTAGGCAGACCGTCTACTACAAGCCGGAATATCCTGAAGATGAAGTGAGTGGATACGAGGGTCTAACGGCAGTGGATACGGTAGGGCTGCTGATCGACATGGAGCATCTTGGCCTGCAGGTAGACCCGAGCAGGTTGGTCGCCGCCCTGACCCCGGAACTCAACGAGAAGAAGCTGCTGACGAACAGTGAACTTTCAGTCCTCATGTACCGACACTACCGGGGAAAGCAGTGCTTTGTGCTCAAAGCTGATCCAAGTGCAGGGGAAGGGGATATCTTTGTAACCCACCACAAGGACGCTTCGGGATATCAGTTCGCAATGACCTGGAGGGGAAAAGCTGCGATTCGGCTGGAAGTGCGTGGGCCCAACTACAGCGAACCTAAACCACAGGAGTTCGTCATTTGCGACTACTGCAAGCATCGCTACCTTACCAACAGCTCTGCAGACGAACGCATCCACCAAGCAGAGCATGAGTGGACTCGCCAGCTCTACGAGCCCTTCCCGAACTCTCTGTTCGCGCAGCGGCTTGCGGTCGTCCCTAGGGGGGAGCTCGTTGATTCGTCAAGCCCGCTTTGGATGCATGAGGAAGTCTTGCAGCGAGCCAGGGCGTTCAGGCGCGAATTTGGCTATGACCGGGTTCAGTGGGATGGATCTGCGACTAGTCCAGCCTCAGAGGGCTGGCACGGTTATCTTTTCGCTGGAGACGGTGAAGGCACGATCGCTGGCGCTTGTGGATTTTTACCTGAATCATCGGGCCCGCACAAAGGTCAGTGGGCGCTGCACTGGATATGGTTCGCGCCGAAGTATCGACGGATGGGTCTGTTACTGGCGCGCTGGGCCGATTTCCTTAAGTGCTACGGGGACTTCCATATTGAGCGACCTGTCTCGGATGCAATGCAGTCATTTCTCCGTAAACATGGCACTGCTGAGCAGAGGGCTTGGCTGCCACCGCAGTAGCTCAAAGCCCTAGGGTTGTCCGTTCAAGGCTTTAAACTGTGCTCTGAAGGTTGGCACCGACACTTAGCAGAAGGTCGGTATGCGTGGCCTGCCCTGGCCTAGGATAATCAATGAGAAGCGATTGGTGGCTGACCTTCTTGGCGAGATTGCCATCTATAAGCGATTACTGGATCTGGGCATTCGAGCCGAGCTGGAAGCGGGCGCGGGCGATTGGCATGCTTACATCTTGGTTGGCAATTCAAAGTTTGGCTCACGTTTGGCGAGCCAACTCTCACAGAGTAATTTGCGCATGCGCTCACCGGGCAATTGCTATTCACGCATGACAGTGAAACGGACACCCTGCTGATGACTTTCCCGGAATAGCCGACTTGCACCTAGGGAGTATGGATTAGGCAGCTCATAAACTGCGACGTTAGGACCTCGTACGTTCGCGACATAGAGAATACGCCAGCGGTTGGTTCCGTCATGGCGCATCGTTACCGCCGCAGTTACCTGAGAGCGCTCTAAGTCGATGTGTCCTGGATCTGCGACATGCGCCTTAACCTCGTAATGAATGAAGCCTTTCGCGTCCGATACTTTGAAGTCGAATCCTTGATCACTTTCTGGCGGAAGCCCTAGATACCTGCGGCCCATCGAAGATACCCAGTATTCGGGCCGCATATTTCGATGTTTATTGCGTAAATATTGATAGGCGGCGAGCTCCCCGGCGAAACCGATGAGGTCGCGTTGTTCTTGACTCAAATACTGTGGATCATCACCTCGATTGCTTGTGCCGCGCTTAGTCGGTCTAGGGGCAGTTCGAGGGCCAAAGACTTGCAATGCCGCAGGACCGGACCGCGTTTTGAATCCTCCACTCGCAAGCGTCTCTTGCATGGCTTGCGCAACTGCATCATGCCAACCCTGAGTACCACCATCGATTTCTAATTCCCCAAACTGCAGACTACGACGTTCTTTCTGTCTGCGCGTTTCGCGTTCACGCTCCTCTGATGCTTCGAATGCCAGATCACTATCGGAAAGACCAAGCGCAACAGTGTCCAGGCTTTCCGGCATTTGATTTGGCCAGAGGCTCGCTCGGTGAAGTGCGGAGGGGACGGATCTCTCGTTGAGGGACTCGAAGTCAAGCGTACCGGATGACAGTGCAGCTCGAATCAGGCGTTCAGGTCCTTGCAACCAGAGTTCATCAAGTGGCGTCGAATTGCACTTCGCCCAAGCTCTTACCAAACGTTGCAAATGTTCCGCAATCCGCGTGAGTAGTTGGCGGTTGTGCTGGCGGACGCCGTCGATGGGACTGCCATTGGGAAAAGGGCCTGCACCAAGGCGGAGTGTTACCTGCCTATCGATTTCCTCATCTACCTGCTGTGTATCAATATCATCGAATCGTTCCACCCAATCATCTGGCAGGTGGAGCCATTTCAAAGCGACTGCTTCGCGATAGGCCTGAAGGGCTCCGTCCGCTTCAATGGTTTGGGTGTACGCATCCCGTACGGCTCGCTCAACTTCAGCACGCCGATGCTCAACGCGGGAGGAGAAACGCTCCGTTAACCTTTTCTTGAACTCCAGCGGAGACCGACCCAGCGCAACTAGGCTCGCGTTCAGTACGTTGAACTCAAGCCCTAGCTCATGCCGTAGGCCGCTAAGTGTGTCGGCGTCTCGGCAGGCGCTGACGATTCTTTCGGCTTGGTCGGAGGGTATACCGTAACCAGAAATAACGGCCATCACGTCGGAATCATCTCTGAATTCGTCGGTCCGCTCGATCAATATTGCAGCCAGGTCGGTATGCCCCATGGCGTGGACGGACGGGATCAAATACTCCAATAAACGCGGCGTGGTCGCACGAAGCGATCGCCTCAGCTCGGTGATCCGAGAGACGGGTCGTCCAAGTGCTCGAGCGAGTTGCAAATCCGAGGGTGCTTTCAGCTCATGACCGTCCCGCGACATCTCGTTTCCAAACGCAGAAAATGTTAGGCGAAAAGCGTCCGTTAATCCCGGTCTGCCTATCGCCGCGGGCACGGCCGCCGCGATCATGGACAGCGTGGACCAATTCAAAAACTGCCCCTCGCACAGGACCGACGGATACTCTTCGTTGGCAACCGGAAGTATGCCGTCAAGCTCCTCTGGCAGGGGGCTTGAGTTCCCATCTATCGAGACAGTGATTTCTCGGACAAAACGCAACCGTACTCGGCGGATAGCGCCTCCCAACGCCTGCCGCGCGCGTAGGGTGTTCTGGTTGCTTAGATTTGAGCTCACTTCGAGTACGAGAACAGCGAGGTCAGCGATCCATTCACAATCTTTGCTTACGAGCAGCTCATCCGCTGCACTCGGAAAGAAAGGAACGCCGTCTGTGGTGACGGATATCGAGTCCTCATGAATTGGCTGGGCCTTACAACCCAGATACGTTGCTAGCGCTCTGATACAGCTTGCAGTCGCTGTACCGCCCACATCAATGGTGATGCGACCAAAAGAAGCCAGAATTTGTTGAAAAGTGGGCCGCGAACCATCGTCAATGTAGATCGTTTCAACGAGTGGAGCGCTTTTGTGAAGCGTCACGGCCGTCAAGCCATCAATAGTGTCTTTAGGGATTACGAGTGTCGGAGGCAGAGCCGGGCGCAAGTCGAGCTGAGCGTACTCTGTCCATGCTTCGCGATAGGCTTTTCGAAAGTCATCAAGAAAGGCCTCTGATATACCGCGCTCCAGTAGCTCGCCAAGTGCGGCAATGCGTCGGGGTGCACTTTTTGGGTCCGACCAAGCGGGTACATTCAATTTGCCGGACAACATCTCTTGAAGGTAGCGGTTGCTTTCTATCAGCTCTCGTACCATGCGCTCCGGCCGCGGTACGAAACGAGGTATGTCACTCCTGCTGCCTAACCAGCATTGATCTAAAGTTAACCCTTCGAAATCGTCGCCCGCCGACGCAGGAATCCAAGCAGTCGACTTCAGAAATGCGGCGATGGCGCTAGGCCAGTGAATGTGGTCGTAACGGGCACCGCTGCGGGAGAGTGTTGTCACCATAGCTTCGGCGGGAATCTTTGTGAGCGCGTGGATAACTAGCCGCCCGTAAGCTAAGCGGGCCGCGCCGTTCATTGTGTCGTAGCTCGCTTGGCCGTATAGGTACAGCACCATGGGCAGCACCAGATAGCTCAACAGCAGGTCTCGTTCCCTAGGTTCGGAATGGGCGAAGAAGTTGTGGATCACCGGTGCCAGTGCGATGGGGGAACGCTGAAGCGTGAAAAGGTGTTCAATGGGTTTTGCACTCATTTCCAGAGCCTCCAGTGAAACTCCTTCGCTGAGCTTGCGGGCACTGAATCTGCGAGCATGTGGTAGATGCCATTGCGGAACTCAACGGGCGTGTCTTCGTAGTTTCGAAAGCCCACGACATCCAATTCACAGCGCGCGTAGTAGAACTTGAGGGATTCCTGCTTCAGTTTCGAAACCGACCAGGTTTCGTCGCAACCGATCATCAGTTTTGCCCTGCTGGCACTATGAGTGCGCATATGGTTCTTGCTGTAGCTTTCCACGTCGCTCTGTGACGTGGTGCAGTCCTTGATCAGCTCGGCAATGTATTCGTGGGCATGAAGCAGATCGGCAGTTGCCTCAAGAATAAGCTCCTCCTCGCCGCCGATCTCATCTAGCTTTTGGGCGTAAATACGGTCACGCACATTCATCTCAGCAGCTTCCCGCTCGATCTCCTCAGTGTTGACACGGGGAAACTTCACCGAGCCAATCAGGTAGCGGGCGGTGAGCTCTGTGAATTTGCTGTCGAATTCCGCGGTGGTGAACCGCCATCCTTCTGTGACCTTAACGGCGCTGGTCATGAAGCCAAAGAGGTCATTCAAGAAGTCGTCCATGCGATGCTCATGGATGCTTTTAAGATGGGCCCTCTTGTACCTGGCGATCAAGCCAAGCAGGTCAGGTTGCTCGGTGATGATCTTGACCTTGGGCAGAGCCTCCATCAGCGACTCACGCATTGCTTTTGCCATCACCTTGCGCTGCAGGGTCAGCGCCTTAGAAGGCCCTGGAGTTTTTCCTCCTGTACCACCTTCCTCGCTTTGGTCAGCAGTTACCTCTTTCTCCTGCTTGGCCTTTTCGAAGCGAGCCTCCGCATCCTGGAGGATACTTTCCAGCGCAGCCAGACGCTGATCAGTATTCCACTGATACCAATCTTTGATAGCTGCTCGCTCACCATAGGCCTGAGTCGTCAGCAGGATCAGGTTGGCGTATTGCTGATGATTGAAATCAGGCTTTAGCCAGTTATTGAGGGTGTTCCAGAGGTTTTCATGGCTGTCGGTCAGGCTGTCGCTGTACTCCTTAACCTCAACCTGATCACGGCCTTCGACGGTGACATCGCCAAACACCTCGATCCAAAGGACATCGTCCTTATCAAGGGTATGGCAGTAGTCGATCGCTACATGGATTTGGTACTTCAGGGCTTCGTAGAGCTTTGATGCGTCAAAATCGAGCTTCGCGTTCACAGCAACTCCAATCTTGGAAAACAAGATTGGCCAGTGAGTAGCTAACTTCGCCATCCTGGCCAGGAAAATCCACGATACTGTATTGATATACAGGTTAAATGTATTCAGAGCGCAATCTTATCAACCCAAACTGGCTAAACGCCATCTGATTGAGTCATACCGTTATTTTTTTAATCGAAAAGGTTAGAAAGACTCCTCGATCAATATGCCTCTGCGACCGTCAACTAACTTTTCCGTCGCCATAGCAGGTCAAGGGATGCAGAGCGGAGAACGTCTTTCAGATCCCGTGTGCTCGCTTCGCAGCATATTGCGTCACGCCATTGAGCGACCACCGGTGGCGTACCTAGCGAGCTAGATTGTCATTATCAGATTGGTGTGGTTTCAGCGCGTCGGGCTCAATTGAAAGGGGGGCAATCGTACGCCGGGTTATTGGTGAGTTCGAATCAGTGCCAGTCTTGCCGGGCGGGGTGTAACGGTCGAGAACCTGGAACGTGAGTAGGCTCGGGTTTGGGTTGTCGCTGCTTTTTCGATCTTAACCAGTGGTCACGGCGAGGGAGAGCGATGCCGGCTTTGCGGCAAGCTTTGGTGGCGGCGACGTCGGAAACACCAATGTCGTGGGTCAATTTGACCATGGGCGTTTGCCATACTTTGTCGAACAGTTCCGCAACGGTGAAGCTCACGAATATGTACATGCAGTCTGTCACTTTTGCTCACCGCGAATTTTGGGTCACAACACGCGGACGTTAAATTCCGGTGAACGCAGGGTGCAACAGCCCTATGAGGGTGCCAGCGTCTCTGTCGCCGTGTACGCTGGAAAAGACAACATCGACTCGTTTGGCGTGTGCTCGTAGGTCGAAGACAGCACCGCACTGAGTCGATCGCCCAACAGATTCCAGGCACGTTTCTTCTCTTCGGCATAGTCGTGATGCAGGTAATGGCGCCTCACCCGAGAGCCGGCCAGTACATGATTTTGGCAGCGATCAATGACGTCCAGGCTAACGCCTAAGGCTTGCATCATGGTCGCCCCCGTACGGCGCAGGTCATGCGGCGTCCAGTCGCCGTTTTGGCCGTCGGCCAGGACCAGGGTATCGTCATGGCACCGTCTGGAGAGGGCCTTGCGGTTTTTGAACCGGGCCTGGCGATCGCCCACCTGTTTGCTCACCACTTTCACATCCACATGCCCATCATCCAGCTTGTTCGGAAAGCACCATTGCGAGTCGCCCGTCAGGATTTTAAGTTCCTCAAAGAAATGCAGGGCGAAGGGGGAGAGGAAGACATGGTGGTCTTGTTTTTTGCCACGGGTGCCTTTGACATTTTCGCTGGGGAGGAACCAGGTCTGCTGGTCTAGATCGACATTTTTCCATTCGGCCTGCAGCAACTCGCCAATCCGGCATAGCGTGCCCAGGCTGATCCAGAGCGCAAGCTGTGTTTCCTTCTTTAGCGGTCGAATGCCGTCGTATTTTTGGCCCGCGGGCAGGGCGTCGTAATCGGCAGTCATGTGCTGGAAGCGGGTGTGCAGTTCCAACAGCTCAGCCGGGGAAAGGATCCGGCTTCTTTCCGCTTCGTAGTCGGCAGGGATCAGGGGGGAGATGTCGACCAGCTCAGTCGGATCACCCTCAACCAGTAACGCCCGCCAAGGTTGGCGCTTTCTGGCCCAGCTGAACATCTGGGTGAGGTCGGCGAAGAAACTGATGGCTTGCCGGTGAGCACCGCGGCTGACCACGGTGCGGATCAGCGCCCGAACATCGTGTTCGGAAACATTGTTCACCGCGGTCTTGCCGAGTGCCGGAAAAAGGTCCTTGTTAAAGCGTCGTTGCAATTCAGCATTGCCATCTTTGCGCGCCACGCCATCCAACAGCCACGCCTTGGCCAGATCCTGGACGGTCAGCGTTTTCACCTTTGTCGTTTTTACTTGTTCTGCCTCTACGTTAGCAGCGGCGTATGCCTGTGCCTTGGCGGTTTTCTTATGCTCGTTGGGATTGATTTGCTCATCAATGAGCGCCCGGGCCTGATTGCGGGCCTTGCGGATGTCCGTCAGGGATTTGCGTGGCCAGGACCCGCAGGCGTATTCTTTGTTCTGGTCGCCCCACCGATAGCGATAGAAAAAACTGACCGACACGCCGTCCTTACGCAGGGAAATTCGACCCGCGAGATTGCCATCTTCCCGGAGGATTCGGCCTGCATCGTTGGCGGTCAGCGACTCGAGTTCTTTGATGGTGATTTTAGCCATAAAATGGGTTCCCCCTACTTTTACCCCCACAAAAACGTCGGCTCTTGATGGACGTTACTGGACTCTCGTAGAGCAGAACATCGCTGGAGCTCAAGTAAATACTAGCTTAGAAAAATCCAGAGTAAAATTTTGGAAGCTTTCTAGAAGTATGAAAAAGGAGATGGGGTGCTAGGGGTCGAGTGTTCGAATCACTCCGTCCCGACCATATAAATCAAGGGGTTGCGAGATTTTATCTCGCGACCCCTTTTTATTTTTGATTGTTTTACCCCTACAAAACGGCCGGCTTTCGGTGGAATCCTCACCTCTTGGGGAGGAGATGGGCGCAAGATTTCGGTGCGCCAATGCTCCCCCGAGGAAGTTTGGTGATGGAGGGCGGAGATGGACCTAGTTGGCGGCTCATCAGGCAGTCGGAGGGAGTCTGGTGGTGGAAGCCAGTCGCAGCGCCGCCATGTTGGCCAACGTGCTCGACGGACTGGAGCATGCCAATTCTGGGTTGCGGCGCTGGTCATCTATTAGGGCTTTAAAATTTACAGCTCCCACCTTCGGGCAAGGTTCGCACGCCTGCACGAGAGAGAGATGCGGGCATACGCCACCGAACCTGTACGTTGCTCAGGAAGCCCAACTGAGAAAGCGTGCAGAGCATAGCCGTTGGGATTATGTGGCGTTGCATCCTGATCTCATGGTCGGCGATATCTACGGCGACCCGATGAATATTGCGATGGTTATCAGTGTCTTAGCCGAGTTGTTCCATGCGCAAGTACCCCAAGCGATTCCCCTGCACCGATTAGGCCTATGGCCAGCTACTGCAATGTAAGCGGATGGCGAACACACCTACCACCGACCTGTATTCGCCAGGAGCGCTTGCGCATGGTTAATGATTGACGGCATTGGCATTGAGCAATGGCTGTCCACTCATCTCGAATGGTCAGACGTCGCAAGGCTTGGTCTTTCTCTGATCTGGCTTATCGACGAAGACGAACACGCTCTTGCGAACCGTCGCATCATCCCGGCGGCGGATGGAAGCTCTACAATCGTGCCGTTGCTGGTCTGTAGCGATGACATGAACTTTAACTGTATCGTCTTGGCCGCAGAGCAGGTAATCGATGCTGACACCTTACATTGGCGGCGCTTCGGTCGAAGTATTTCGGACAAACTGGAAGTTGGAATCTCGACAAAATGGATCGCCGAGAGCAAGCCGGTAAGCTTTGCATCGGAGGACTTCCAAAACGCGTTGGAGCAGTTCACTCAGTTGTCGAAGACGAAGCTATACAACCATTGTGATGAACCCCTAAGCCCTCAATAGCCTAGCTAACGCTGTATCATTTTTATCGCTATGAGACCCATTACCACGCTGAAATGTTGCGCGCATGTAACCCGAACTCACAGTGGTCATAAACGCTTCCAGAGGACACGCTGGAGCAGCAATCCTAGTAGAATCGTCGAACTGACTACCGCCCCCTTTGAGATGTTCTATGAACGCTGAATTAACTGAAGAAGAAATGCGTCGTGCCCTGTTCGGTGCGACTCAGCCCCAAGAGCAGATATCTGCTCCTCTAGTAAAGGAGCCTGTGGAAGAGGTTGTGCTCGCAAAACCGGTGGTCGCTCCAGCAGCCAAGAAGAAAGTGGCGAAAGCATTTACGCCTAGGCTGAGGGTCACGCTACGCGTTGGGAACGAGTTTGAGGGAAAAATGATCGAGTTGATTCACGAGGCTGATACGTTGAGCTCGTTGCTTGCTGAGCAGGAGGCTGTGAAGACTGCCAGGAAGAAATACAAGTACGTGGAATTGGTATCGGTTAAATCAATGTAGAAAGCGCAGCTGGGCCGATGAGTTGAAACGTCGTGCGCCTACTCTAAAGAGCAAACCTTCTTGGCTCTGCTCTCTATCTGCGTCAACTCAGTGGAGTTGTCAACGAACAGCCCGTCACTTTTGGGTAAGTCTGGCAAACCAGCATAATTTTGTTTTTGGGCTCAAAACCATTATCAATCATGCAGCGCTGCACTTCTGCAGTGCGCCCGATGCTGGCGACGTCCAGATTCGACCCAAGTGGTTTCGCATAGCCGCACGAATACATTACCGGCAGGGATTCACTATCATTGGCTAACTCGAATGAGAAATGGAGTGATGCTCCCGCTTTACGCCATGAGATTTGCATACGTTCATCCCGGCCTGAATTAGGCTTGATTGGATGAAATGCTTCATCTTCGACAAACGGCAACGCTTCGAGCTGGAACAAGCTGAGCGGACGGCCCTGCCGTTCTTCGACGCAGGCTGGCATATTCTTCATTATTGCACAGTATTCAAAGCCGTCTTTGCGAGTAAAAACGAGGCGCTTCATGCATTGAAAGTGAAGCACCTGTTCGTTATAGGATAATGGTTTTGTGGCCCTGCCACAGGGTCTCCACACTGTGCCATTGCTGCTCTGAAACCATCGACAGGGGTAGAAATGCGTTTCCATTGGGTGAAAGATGCTGGTGGCGGGCAGCCGGTGAGTAAAAGTACCTATGAGATCAAGACTGGGACGGTAATAATTTGAGATTTGGTAAACACATTTTGTCCTTAATTTATGTCAGACCACGCCAATGGTGTCCGAATCTTTGTTTCCTGGGCTCGATCAATCGCCTTCTGATCATACATTCTAGGGTAACGTTGAATGACCCGCAGGGCTCAAGCGAGTAAGCTGCCCGGCTATCCGACAACTACTCAGGAAGAGGTCAAGTGTGTTCGATCATCCGGTCTGTCCCGAAATCGCCGAATGGTTCTCTCGATTCGACATAGCTGAGGTGTCATACAGCGTTTGCTCTATAGATTTGATGACCGAACCACCTGAGCATTGGTTTTTCAAACGCAACAAATTGCGGCCTGACAGCCTTAAGCTCGATCTGTGTATCCCATCCAACGGTAACTGGCGCGTCGATTTGTCACGTCATGACGACCTATTCAATGTCCAGTGGCGCCCGAATGATGATCTGCGTATTGAGTCTCAGCAACTACGCTACCGTAAGCTCGTCAGGTGGCCGCGCATGCAGAGGCTTATGGACTTTCCACTGCTGGCAGAGCAGTTGGAACAGAGTCTTGAGATTCAATTCCTTCGCCACGTCGATTTTGGCGCACGCTTACTGAAGCCCAATGAGCTAGCGCACAATGCAAAAATCCAGCAGTGGTTGGCACCCTGTGCTGACACCTTTGGCTGGGACAGGAGAATGCATTCTGAATAAAGCTACGCGGGTTAGCCCTCCTCATTATTGCGCTCAAACGTAGATGACTTGGCCGGACGCATACACTGTAATCACTGTGGGCTTTTCGTCCTCGTTAATCAAACCATCTGCTCATTGCCTACCATATGGCCGAGCAGATCGATACCGTGCATGCTCGGACTGCATCGCCACGCTATCCAGCGTTTGAGACTGCAAGATGTGCCTCTAGGGAACGCTGCTGAACTTGTCCAAAAACCGGAGCTCTAAAAAGCGTACTTGACGCAAAGGGATACGACCATGAGCCGCCGCTCGGCCGATCAGATAGCTATTATCTTCCAGCAATTGGGGACGATTCGAACTGCCGTGAGTGCCCTTCAACTTACTGAAGAAAACCATCTGGCTACTCTCCGAGGAAGACAGACAGTAGACGACGATGAAGCGCTGCACATGTCATTCAAAAGGCTTGCGGAAGATATAACGGATATGGAGGAAGTCTTGGCTGGGATTGGTGAGGCGGCGGGAGACATAGCGAAGCTGTAACGTCTTGCTTTTCTAGGAGCGCCTGCGGTTATTGGCGTCTGATCAGCACTCGCATGACGGTCAGTGCGGTAACCGGCTGCCGCTCATCGTGGCAGACTGAATTTTTTTCAAAATTTGGCGCTTCGCACTTTCAGATAACCAAGGGAGCGGCTTTAGCACGGCGAGCCATTTCATATATTCATTCGTGCAAGCGGGAAAGGTTGCTGCCTGACCTTTTGTCGTCAGCATGAGCAGTGCAGTTAGCTACGACATGCTTCGCACCAAGGGCGGACGGCCACTATGTTCTGGTTCTTCAACCTGGCGTTGGTCTTTTTGCTCTTGGGCCAGCGGTTGTAGTGCGCTGGTGGGCCCCCGCAGGGCTCAGCGACTTTGCCGCGATGGCCAGTTGCGTTGATCGCGATGTGCTGTGAGATGTTGCTAATCGCAGATAGGCCGCTGGGTTGGGATTCGCTGCTGTGATGATGCTCGCCGCGAGTTTCGGTTCACTGATATTCCCGAGTATCGAGGCTGCCCTGAATATCAGCGATAATCAATTGATCGCTGCATGTATCGTCGTGGCAATAAGCATTTCGATTGGGCCGTGTGGGTTGGTATACACCTGTAAAGCGCTGCAGTAGCTGCAGTACAGGTGGCGCTACCGCTGGAAATCTATGGTCAACTTAGCGCCCAAGCCGCCATCGGTCCGTTGGAGCACTGCATTTGGTGAGGAACTAGATCCGACCCACAGAACTTGGAAGGCTGTACTATTTCGCTAGGCTTTATAAGCGTTCACAAGCCCAGCCGGCGCGAGGAATGACCTGTCCGCATTGCAACTGGGGTGTTGTATCACTGTGAAAATTCACGGTAGCGGAAGTGTCCGTGAAATATCCCTGACTCCCTGTTCTGCCAGCGTGACTATCGTGGCGTGCGTATTGGCACGGGTTGTGGCGAAGAGCATAACCGGATCACTGGGAGGGGTTGGCGCAATCCAGTAGGCCGCGTTGTTGGGCGGTGCAGCGCGGTAAACCAGTATTAGGCTGTGGCCGATGCAGCCGGTTCGTTTGTGATGTTTTCGCCCTCAAGGGCGTCTTCCAGTTTCTGTAGGTATCGAGCCAAAATGTGTATTGATCCCGCCATATTCGCGGGATCGAACGGGATTTTTCCGCTGGCAATCAGGGCCATCGCTAGCGCCCAGGCTTGGGATTTACTATCCATCATCAGGCAGTTTCCTTTAGATCTTCATGTACGGTCGTTCGTTCAGCCGTCGCGAACGTAAAGGACTGTGGAAAAACCTCGTTGAGCAATTTGAGGTGGACAATTGCTTCTCGGAACAGCGCATTGGCTTTGAGTCGCACGTGTAAGTATTCATCGAATATTTCGCAGTCAAGGTCTGGACGATCCAGAAGCGCCCATGCGCTGCAGTTGATTGCGTTTGCTTCATGGAAAATCCGTTGATTTTGCTCAAACGCAAGGCGGCGGCGAGCCATTAGTTTTGTATCTTTATGGTTAAGTTGCATAAAAGTCACCTAATCAACTGGTTGTACGTGTTCGCGCTTTCATAGGTGTTTGACCGAAGCTATTCGACTTGGTATCCAAAGGATTTGACCTGAAAATTTGATAGCTTTAACGATTGTTGTCGCCATGACTTATCTTATTTTTTGATCTGGTCTATGCCTAGCAGTAGTTACCTAATAGGGCGCTTTTATTAGACGACGGCGTTCGCCCCGCTTTTCCTTAACTCAAGAAACGATATTTGTGATCGGCGACTGGCGTTCGGGATGAGCTGTACTTTCCAAATATCCGGTAGCGATTCATCGCAATTTTGTCGTAAAGCCAGTCCCGGAATGGCCCAGGAATTAGGCGCGCTACCAATGCCCAGCGCCAATACCAGGGCAGACGCGTGACTATTTGGAACATGGCCTCAGATCGCACATAAAATCGATCACCAGCGACTAATACAATTGTGTTGAATGCGTGCTGTGGTAGTCCTGCCCATGCTAATAACGCTTGCCCCTGTTCTGACTGGACCGTGGCCAGCCTGATGCGATGTGCTACGTCATGCTGGATGATAAGCCACGCCCAGCCGTTACAGAGTTTGCAGGTGCCATCGAAGAGTACGACTGTCTCGGCGGGCTTCAGCGTGATCAAGGATGCGCTACCGACTGTGGCTGCAGATATCTCGACAACAGTCCGTTAAACCAGATCATGATGTCGGGTAGTGCTATACGAATAGCTTTAGCATATCGGAATGCGCTGCTCATCCATCTGTCTCCAAGCTGACCTTGATCCTAACTCGTGTCCGGCTACCAAACTTTTATAGGCGCTGATGGCATCGGTCAAGGGCTCATGTTGGTTAAAGCTGCGAGTACTCAACGTAGACTACGAGGTTAATTTCGACGAAATCGAGATCCATCTGGAATAAAGTCTCGGTTCCCTAGTTGTGAATTAATGCTCCTAATGTCTACTCGGACCAATATGTTTTAATTTCACTTAAAAAATTAATGAAAAGAAGATGAACGGTAAAAACAAAACGTAAATATATTAAAGGCTCGCTGAAGAACGCCCCGTCGTGCAACGTTTTGAGTGTGGATGATGTTGAATTAGTGGCGTTGTCGAGGCCGTGCTTACCGCTTGGATCTTGCACATAAAAATAATGAACCCTGCATGTGCATTCGAAACCTAAAGATGCATAACCCGGAGGTGAATCATGCAAACCACGTACTTTTGGATAGGCTTGGCCGTTGTTCTCATACTGATCGACTTGTGGATCATCAATAGTGTCTGGCGAAGCGATAGCGCATCGGGTAGCAAGGCCTGTTGGACCGCCGTGGTCGTGCTATTGCCATTTCTAGGCGCCGCGATATGGGCCGTCGCCGGCCCGCGCGGCGTAACTAAGGGGCCGTCCTCGCCCGAGCACAGCAAGGGTTGAATGCGGGCCTGATATGAACGCTCCTGAATCTGACGATCTGCAAAGCCGCAACGCTCCGGTGAGAGAGGACATGGTCTTGCAACGCAAGGTCTGGCGCTTTGAGCGGCTGGGCTGGTATGCGCTGGTCGTTCTGATAGGGCTGACGTTGGCCGGGCTGTTTTCCAAGGGGCCGCTGAGCCAAGGCGAGGTGCGCAGTGCTGACGGACGAGTGCGTGTGGAATACCAGCGGTTCCTGCGCAACGGTTCCTCCGGCGGGCTGGTCATTCACCTGCAGGGGCGGGCGCGCGAGCCCCTTGAAGTCGAGATCAATGGCGAGCTGCTACGCGGTTTCAATATCGAAATGTTGCAGCCGCAGCCGCTCAAAGCCAGCGCCGCCGATGAGGGCGTGAAGCTTTGGGTACTGAGCGATAGCGACGGCCAGGCGACGTTGTACATGACCCTGCGCAGCGACGGCGTAGGCAAATTCGCGACCCGAGTGTCGCGAACCAGTGGCGCCTCCGTGCGCTTCTCTCAATTCATTTATCCCTAGGGACTCTCATGGATTCGGTCCTGCGCGCAGCCGCGATTTACTTAGTGCTGATGGTGCTGTTCAAGATCGCTGGCCGGCGCTCCCTGGCGGAACTCACCACGTTCGACTTGGTGCTGTTGATGGTGATTGGCGAGGCCACACAACAGGCGTTGTTGGGCGATGATTTCTCGTTGGTCAATGCGGTGCTGGTGATCGTTACGCTGATTGCAATCGACATCGGTTTTTCATTGGTCAAGCAGCGTTCGCGATGGTTTTCGCGCCTGCTCGACGGCGGCCCGACAATTTTGGTTGAGCAAGGCCGCGCCCTGCACCAACGCTTGAAGCACGCGCGGCTGGACGAAGAAGACATCCTTGAAGCGTCGCGGTCCGCACAGGGCATTACAGATATGAGTCAGATTAAATTCGCGATTCTTGAGCGCAACGGAAAAATTTCAATCATTCCCTATGATTCAGCAGAGGAGGCTATGCCGATGAACACGCCATCTACCACCACCCAACCTGACGCCGACGCGCCTGACCAGCTTCCGGAAAAGGACCTCGGCCAAGGGCTCAGTGACGATGAGCGCGTGTCCAGGGAAGGCGAGCGCAATCCGGATTCAAACGGTAAGGGCGCGCGGGTTACCCCAGGCCCTGAAGATGAAAAGCGTTTGAAGCCTTGAACTCACTGGACGCTCCGCGGGCGGCCCCATCACTTGGTCCGGCGCTGGCGCACGCCGATGGAATTTTTTGCGCAGTGTGCGGCTCTTTCGTAATAGAGGCGAAAAAACGCCCCGTAATAGGTGTCGGCAGTCGCCGAGGCCCGAATAAAAATATGCGGATGGAGCCTGCCATGCCTGCATTGCCCGGTTACATAGCTTTCCTGTTTTGTCCCGTTGCGCTCGGCGTGTACTTGCCTGTCGGTGGCCGCTGGCAGATGTGCCGGGTAAGCCACCCAAGGAGCTTTTCATGACTGTCTTTCAAACCCTGAAAAATGCATCCAGCCAGTGGCAGCGGGAGGGCGCTTTGCGTAACCAGTACCAATATTTGCTTGCCGAATGGGATGCCGAATCTTCGCAGCGGGCAGCGGATTTCCTGCAGGCGCAGCTGGGACTTGTCGGGCCCGTTGAGGGCGCGCCGTTGCCCGCGTCGCTTGACCAACTGATGAAGTGGGTCGAACACAATTGCACGGCGGTTGCCCAGGAGTACGCGCAGTACCTGCACGGTCGGCAGCAAGGCGAAGACCGCCGCTATTTTCAAAATAAAGCGCACGCCCTGTATTTCCTGCAGTGCGTGGCGCCGACCAAACACGTCGATGGGGCCTGGCTTTACGGCGTACTTGCGCACTGGCGCGATTATCGCTACGACGGGCTTTTGACCACCTACCTAGAAGAACTCGGTGATGGCGAACCGGCACAGAACCATGTCGCGATTTACCAACGCCTGTTGGCCGAGCAAGGCTGCGACGGCGATTTTGACTGGCAGGATCAGCACTTCCACCAAGGCGCCATCCAGTTGGCGCTTGGCCACAGCGCCCAGGCGCACATGCCGGAAATCCTCGGCTATAACCTCGGCTATGAGCAACTGCCGCTGCACCTGCTCATCTGCGCTTACGAGCTCACGGAGCTGGGAATCGACCCCTATTATTTCAGTCTTCATGTGACCATCGACAACGCCAGCAGCGGCCATGCCCGGCGCGCGGTTCAAGCGGTTCTGGCGTTGATGCCCGAGGGTATGGATGCGACCGAATATTGGCAACGGGTATGTCGCGGTTACCAGCTGAACGATCTGGGCGTGGGATCCACGGCAGTGATCCAGGCGTTTGACCTGGAGCAGGAGTTGGTCGCAATGCTTGAGCGCAAGCGTCCATTCGGCCAGCACATGCATTCCGATTACTGCCGCTTTGAAGGCAAGACTGTCAATCAATGGTTGGCGCAGCCGGGGCAGGTTCGCAATTTCTTGCAGGCCTTGCAGAACAAGGGCTGGATTAAGCGGAACCAGCCCCCTGAAGACAGTCGTTTCTGGCAACTGATTGACGGCGCGGGGGCTGCCATGTTCGGCGTGTTCAGTGGCTATGAAAAACAATTGCTGCGCGACTGGATCGCCGGGGATTGGTGCGATGCAAAACGTAGTGCGCGCCCACGCCCGGCGATGCCCGTGTCGTCAAGCGCGTACGCGCCCGACGACCCCGAGGCTCATGCACTCCAAGAGGCACTGGCGCTGCGCAGCGGCGAGCAGCAGTTAACTCTGTTGCTACCATGGCTGCGCCCTGACCGGCATCATCGCCCCGCTGGTTTGTTTGCCACCCGGCGTTTTATTCAATTGCGCGCAGGCCTGCGCTGACTGACAAAGGAATGCACTCATGGTCGATCCGCTGCTGTATTCGTCGTCTCCCATTTCATCGGCCCAATCACGCGCCGACCGCGCGCTGCTGCATTTGGGCCGACGCCTGCAGGCGGATGACTATCGCTTCATCACGCCCACGCCGTTGACCCACACAGGGGTGATTACCCGTTTAGATAACGCGCCGGCCAGCGACATGCGCGGGATTTTCGGCTGGTCGCGACCCTTTGATGCGCAGGTGTTCGAGCCCGCCGAATGGCGGGAGCTGCAAGAAGCTGGCATTGTCGTCAAGGCGCACGGGCGCTGGTACAGCACGGTACGCTGGTCGACCCTGGGCCCTTTGCTGTTGGCGCATTCGGCGTTTCCAACCGAGGACGCAGACTCGGTGTTTTTCGGCCCCGACACCTACCGTTTTGCCGGCGTCATTGATGACTGTCTGCGCGAGCGCTTTGCGCCGATCCGCCGCGCCGTGGACATCGGCTGTGGCTCGGGCGCCGGTGCCTTGCTGGTGGCGCGCGCACGGCATGACGCTGAGGTGCTGGCGGTGGACATCAACCCCAGGGCGCTGCGCCTGAGCGCGGTCAATGCCGAACTAGCCGAGACGCCGAACGTCAGCGTGTACCACAGCGACGTACTCGACAGCGTCGACGGCTGCTTTGATCTGATCCTCGCCAACCCGCCCTACATGAAGGACGGTCAACAGCGGGCCTACCGCCACGGCGGCGGCGAACTGGGTGAAGCGCTGTCGTTGCGCATCTTGCGTGAAGCGCTGCCGCGCCTGGCGCGCGACGGCACCTTGTTGCTCTACACCGGCGTGGCGATGGTCGACGGTCGCGATGCGTTTCTTGAGGCCGCCCGTGCCGTGTTGACCAGCGACGCCTTTGGCTGGATCTACCGCGAACTGGACCCCGACGTATTCGGCGAAGAGTTGGAAAAGCCCGGCTACGAGCGGGTCGAGCGCATTGCCGCAGTGGCGCTGACCGTTACCCGCCTGAGCTGAGTGGCCATGGACCGCGGACAGCGCTTTGGCATTGAAGAAGAATATTTCATCATCGATCTGCGCAGCCGACGCCTGCTTGCCGAACCGTCGGCGGGGGTGTTGGCAGCCTGTCGCGAGGCAATTGGCGAGGGCTTTTCCTATGAGATGTTCCAGGGCCAGGTCGAAGTGGCATCGCCGGTGTTTGACGATGCCGTATACGCTGCCACCTACCTGGGCCGCGTGCGCCGAGAACTGAACCAGGCATTGGCCGAACACGGGCTGGGGTTTATCAGCAGCGGCGCGCACCCAATGGCCGGTTGGCAGGCGCAACGGGCTACCCCGCAGGCGCATTTCCAGCGGTTGTTCGATGAGTTCCGAATCGTCGCGCAGCGTAGCGTGCTCAGCGGTCTGCACGTTCACGCAGAGATCCCGGCAGGTGTCGATCGCATCGCGGTTATGAACGAGGTATTGCCCTGGTTGCCGATGCTGCTGGCCCTGAGCGTTTCATCGCCGTTGTGGCAGGGCCAACTCAGTGGCTATTGCAGCTACCGGCAAGTGGTGTGTGACGAGTGGCCGCGTATGGGCATCCCCGAATACCTGCTGGATGAGCCCGGTTTCCAGCACTACTTGGGCTTACTCAAACGGACCGGCGCGGTGGCCAGCGACGCAAATATCTGGTGGGGTTGTCGCCCCTCTTTGAGCTACCCGACGCTGGAGTTGCGCATGACCGACGCATGCCCGCGTTTGAGCGACGCGCTGGCCTTGGCCGGGCTGTTCCGGGTGATGGTCAAATATGCCTGCCTGTTACCGACGCCTGGCAGTCAATACAGTGTCGAGTGCCACTGGCTGCTCAAGGAAAACCGGAATCAAGCCAGGCGCTGGGGGCACCAGGGGCGCTTTGTGCTTGCGCCCGAGACGCCGGCGCTGTCGCTTGAACAATGGCTGACGCTGGCAGAGCGACGCTTTGGCGCCATTGCCTGCGCGTTGGGTGAGGAGGGCGTGTTTACCCAAGCCCGGAGGATACTCAGCGATGGCACCAGCGCTCAGCGGCAGTCAGGTTGGTATGAGGCAAGCGCGGCGCCTGCCAAGGAGCGCTGGCAGGCCGTGGTAGATGGGCTGGCGGAAGAGAGTCGAGAGGGGCAAATCGTTCTGGCGAGTTGACCTGCGTGCCATTCGTCTTTTACGTTGCACTTCGACACCGCTAGCGACTCGAAACAGATCCATACGCTGTTAGCTATTAATTGGAGAGTTTCGCCATGACAAACGACCCGTCCAATACCGAGTCCGCCCCAGTAGAAAATCCTCAAGAGCCGAATGATGATGGCTTCGTCGTCGGCACTGCCGGGCGGGATGAAGATCCGAACGCCACGACCGACTGGGATCATCCCGATGACCCGCAACACCGCAAAGGCACGGACGAAGACTCGCAGCCTCCACCTAACGGCACCCCCGGCATCGACATCGTGCCCAGGCCGGATAACGACGGCGCGGATTGAGCCGTGTGCTGGCAGGATTTCAGGTAGCGGCACAGTGAAATCAAGTAAGCGCTTGTTTGAAGATTTTTGAGGATGTGGCTTGAAACTCGGCAGGCTTATTGATATCGCTTGTTAATGATGCGAACTAGACGTCAAGGGATGGAGTGTGTATGTCTCATCAACAAGTGGGAAAAAACTGTGTGGCCTGTCAGGTGGAGTATTTTCCCTCGCTTGAAAGCCAAGCGCATACGGCATTCATTGGGCATGATCCGTGCTGCCCCATCTGCCGAAAAATCAATCTTGATCAACGCGTCGAAGATGCGTTACAAGAAAGTGTCAATAAATTGTATGCATTGCTGGCGCGACGCCAGCAACGATAATGTGGATTATCTGTCCTTAATTGCCCGCGCTGCGCAAACTATTGATCAGTTCAATCAGCGACTCATGAGCCACCGGCTTGCTGACATGATGGTTAAAGCCTGACTCTGCGGTTTTTTTCTGATCGCCCACGGCGCCATAGCCCGTGAGTGCAATGGATGGCGTCGTGTATAAGTGATCCAGCTTACGAAGGTTTTTCATCAATTCATGGCCGTCCATGCCCGGCATCCCGATGTCTGAAATGATCAGGTCGTACCGATCGGTGTTCGCGGCTTCAAGTGCCAATTGCGGATCGCCGAAGGCCTTTACGTCGGCACCTTCCATTTCAAGCAGCATCTGTAGCACGAGCAGCACGTCTTGGGAGTCATCGACCAGCAGGACTTTCAACCCGCCCAGGCGGTTATCCTCATCTGAGGTTTCAGGGATGAGTAGCAGGTCATCATGCTGCTCGCTCAGGGGCAACAGCATCGAGAACGCGCAGCCGAAGCCCAGGCCTTTGGAGTGAACTCTCACTTGTCCGCCATGGGCCTCAACCAATTGGCGTACCAGCGACAAGCCGATCCCGAGACCCTCACGCTGATGCGTCTGGTGCTGGTTTTCCGCCTGGCTGAACAGGTCGAAAATCTTATCCAGGCTTTCCTCGGCGAGCCCGATGCCGCTGTCGATGACGTCCAGTTGCGCATGCCCATCCACGCGGCTCAGTACCAACTGGACGCGGCCATCGTCCGGGGTGAATTTCAGTGCGTTGTTGACCAGGTTCCAAATCACCTGCTCAAGCCGCGTAGGGTCGGCATCGACGACCAGCGTGGTCTGCGGCGCCAGGGAAATATCCAGTGTCACTTGGCAACGGTGGCCATCGTTGAGCACCACGTTGTAGACGTCCTGAAGCGTCTTGGCCAGATCGACCGGCTGTTTCTTAAGCTTGAGCTTGCCGGTCCGCACCCTTGCCACGTCAAGCAGGTCGTCAATAATTCGTGCCTGGCTGCAGACGGCCTCGCAGATCGTATCAACGGCCTTGATGGCCGGGACCGCTGACTTGGTGGCCGGCAGGCGGCGCAGCAATTCGGCGTTGAGCTGGATCAGGTTCAACGGGTGTTTGAGCTCGTGAGACATCACCGCGAAAAACTCGTCCTTGAGATGGCTGTTGGTCTGGGTTTCCATCAGCCGTTTGTGTTGCTCATCATGCATGCGTTTATGGCCAGTGAGGTCGCGGGCGATCTTGACGTAGCCGCGCAGGCTGTCGCTCTTGAGCTGAGTGACTTCACCACTGCAATAGAACCGGCTGCCGTCCTTGCGCACATGCCAGCGCTCGTCTTCACCCCGGCCATGCTCGCGGGCAGCGCGCAGTTCATTTTCCGGCACGCCGTCGGTGCGGTCCTCCGGGGAGAAGATCAGGTCGTAGTAAGCACCCAGCACTTCTTCTTTGGTGTAGCCGAAGATCAATTCCGCGCCGGTATTCCAGTCGGTGATAGCCCCATGGTCGTCTAGAATGATGATGGCGAAGTCATGGGTGCTTTCGGCCACGAGGCGCATGCGCTCTTCTCCCAACCTGAGTTCCTCCTCGGCCAGGCGACGTTTGGTGATGTCGATAAAGGTCAACACGGTGCCGTCAATATGGTCTTCGCTGGAGCGGTAAGGCAGTAGACGCGCGATGTACCAACGCTCATCCTTACTGCTGATCTCGCGCTCGATCATGCTCAATGATTCGAAGACATTCGTCGCGTCACTTGCCATTTCGGGGTAGTTGAGGCGGTGGGTGATGTCCATCAAAGAGCGCCCGGTATCCACCGGCAGCATGCTGAAGATGTCCGTGGCGCGCGGGGTAAACCAGCGGATGCGCATATTGCGGTCGACAAACACGGTAGCGATGTCGGTTGACGCAATCAGGTTGGTCAGGTAGTCGTTGACCTTGTCGGTTTCTTCAACCTTGGTCTTGAGTTCATAGTTGACGGTGAGCAGCTCTTCGTTGATCGACTGCAACTCTTCCTTGCTGGTCTCCAATTCTTCAGTGGCCGAACGCAATTCTTCGTTGACCGCCTGCATCTCCTCGTTGGAGGCCTTGAGTTCCTCGCTGGAGACTTCCGATTGTTCGATGGTGTCCTGCAGGTGCAGCTTTGTACGCTGTAGTTCACGTTCCAGATTGCTCATCATCTGGTTTTCGACGAAGTTGACGCTCGACTCGCCCGATTGCTGCGAGTCGACCTGGGTCTCTTTGAACGTCACTAGGACAAAATCGCTTTCGGTGGCGTCATCCCGGTAGGGAAGGGCAGTGATGTCCACCATGAACAATTCCTGGCCGCGCTCCAGTTGCACCTTGCGTGACGTGACCGGCAGACCGGATTGCTGGACCTGAAACAGCGTCGTGCGAATATCCAGGCGCAGGTCGGGGTGTACCAGCGCGAGCAAATTACGCGTCATTTCCCCTGCTACGTAACGCAGGAAGCGCCCGGCACCTTCGCTGATGTGCAAGATATCGGCGTGTACATCGACGATGACACTCGGCGGCGCGGCTTTTTCCAGGGCGCGCAGGTGAATTTCAGCAAACGAGACTTTCGTCGGCATCTTGGTTTCAGTGATGGCTGGCAGGATGTTGGGGCGCAAGTAGCCGCCGCGCGGCATGGTGGGCGCGCGGCGCACCGAGGTCGAGCCAGCGCGCACACGAAAGATGCGGTTGCGCTTGTCCACCGGCACAAACAGGTCAAGGCAGCTATCAGCCGATTCCGACGAACCAAGGAACAGATAGCCGCCGGGTCGCAAGGCGAAATGGAACATCTGCAGGATGTCCCGTTGTACTTCCCGGTCCAGGTAGATCAGCAGGTTGCGGCACACAATCAGGTCGATCTGCGAGAACGGCGGGTCGGCCATCAGGCTGTGCTTGGCAAACAACACCTTTTCGCGAATTTCCTTGCGCACGCGATAGTGCTGGTTTTTCTCCTTGGAGAAATACTGGCGCAGGCGCGTGGGCGGCACGTCGGTGATGATCGCTTCGGGGTACACGCCATTGCGGCCATGGCTGATCGCGCGCTCGTCGATATCGGTGGCGAACACCTGCATTTTTGCCCCGCTGGCGTCCAGCACCAGTTGCTCGGCGACCAGCATCGCCAAGCTGTAGGCTTCTTCGCCGGTCGAACAACCGGCCGACCAGATACGCACTTCCTCGCGATGCGGGACGCTGTCTTCCAGAGTCTTGACCAAGTTGGGAATCACGTCACGCTCAAGCGCTTCGAAAGCCTCGCGGTCGCGAAAGAAGTTCGTAACGCCGATCAGCATGTCGCCGAGTAACGCCTTGGTTTCTTCGGGGTGTGCCTGCAGAAAATTGTAATAACTGGCCAGGTCAGGTTGGGCGGTCACCTGCAGGCGCCGCTCAATGCGGCGCAACACCGTGGCCCTCTTGTAGTGCTTGAAGTCATGGCCGGTGCTGGCGCGGAGCTGGATGAGGATGTCCAGCAACAGTTGTTCGGCCACGGCAACATCCCGTTCGGTCGCGGGCGGTGTCGTGTGAATCTCTGGGTCATCGGCCGTGGGCAGGATGATCGATTGAGCATTACGCCACAGTTCGAGTAGTTTCTGAGGCATTTCCACCACTGGAAGCGACAGGTCGACCATCTGCGTCTCGATGGCGGCCAGCGGCATGCCGTCGAATTCGGCATCTTCCGGCGTTTGTACCAAGGTGACTCCGCCTTGCTCCTTGATACGCGACAACCCAACTGCGCCGTCGGAGCCGGTGCCGGAAAGGATCACGCAAAAGGCGCGCTCCTTATGCGTGTCTGCCAGGTCGCGGAAAAATAGGTCGATTGCAATGTGCGAACCGCCTTCGCGTACCGAAGGCGAAACCGCCAGATAGCCATCATTCATCGCCAAATGTTGTGCGGGGGAGATGACGTAGACGTGGTTTTTTTCGATGGGTGTGGTGTCGGTGACTTGCAGCACCGGCATCCGCGTCGACTCCTGGATGATTTTGTCGGCCACACTTTGATGGTCGGGCGACAGATGCAGAATCACCACGAAGGCCATGCCGCAGTCTTTGGGCATGTGTTCGAAAAATGCCTTCACCGCTTGCAGCCCGCCCGCCGACGCACCGATACCTACGACCGGAAATTTCAGGTTACTGGGCGTCAGGTCCGTGCGTTGCGGAACATTCGGGGACCGTGGTGGGGCAGACTTCATGAGGTAAACCTTGGTTAACAGCGCGCTGAAAGTCCGTTATCACACGGCCTCGATTCAGACGGATAAGGATTGATAAAGAAGTGCGAAATATAGCCTAAAAACTGGCCAGCAAAGACGTTTTTAGATCGCACGATAATCCCTGTTATTCGGTTGAGGCGCAAACCTTGCGGAAGGTTTATTCAGATCGACGGGTGGTATCGCGCCACCGCAACGCTAATCCGGATTTTGCAATTTCGTCTGAACTATTGCCTGCGGTGAGTCCTCGCAAGAATAGGCAGACGAAGGAGGACCTCCGATGAGCAACTACCCAAAACCACCGTTCAAACCCCAACAGCAAGCGGTGCCCGGCGACCAATACCGGATGGACCCGCAACCCGATTGTGGTGAAAAAACCTATAAGGGTTCAGGCCGTCTGGCGAACAAAATAGCCTTGATCACCGGCGCCGACAGCGGCATCGGCCGAGCCGTCGCCATTGCCTTCGCACGTGAGGGTGCGGACGTGGCGATCTCTTATCTTGACGAGCACGAGGACGCCAAGGAAACCGCGCGCTGGGTCGAAGCGGCCGGCCGCCAGTGCGTGCTTTTGCCGGGTGATTTGAGCCGCCAGCCGCACTGCGCGGCCATCGTGAATGACACGGTGAAGGCCTTTGGGCGTATCGATATTTTGGTTAACAACGCAGCCTTTCAGATGACCCATGAAACGTTGGAAGAAATTGCTGACGAGGAATGGGTGAAGACATTCGACGTCAATGTCACCGCCATGTTTCGGATCTGCAAGGCCGCGCTGCCCAATATGGCCGCAGGCAGCTCGATCATTAACACCAGCTCCGTCAACTCCGATGCGCCCAACCCGACACTCCTGTGTTATGCGGCCACCAAAGGCGCCATCGCCAATTTTACCGCAGGCCTGGCGCAGTTGCTCGGTAAGCGCGGTATTCGTGTTAACAGCGTCGCGCCAGGGCCTATCTGGACACCTCTGATCGTGTCGACGATGCCTGAAGAGTCAGTGAGGAATTTCGGTGGCAATACGCCCCTGGGTCGCCCAGGCCAACCGGTCGAAGTGGCGCCGATTTATGTACTGCTGGCATCCGATGAGGGCAGTTACATCTCCGGCGAACGCTACGGCGTGACGGGCGGTAAGCCGATTCTCTGACGCATGGCCGGCGCAACGTGTTGCGCCGGTTTTCATTCGACCTGCTTTAAGCGAGGGTTCCAATGACAACGATAGTAGGTGACTTTCTGGTTGAACGGCTTGCCCAGTGGGGCGTCACGCGGATTTTTGGTTATCCGGGTGACGGCATCAACGGCGTGTTTGGTGCCTTGAGTCGCGCTAACGGCAAGATCGAGTTCATCCAGGCCCGTCACGAAGAAATGGCCGCCTTCATGGCTTCGGCCCACGCTAAATTTACCGGCGAACTGGGCGTGTGTATTGCCACCTCCGGGCCGGGTGCGTCGCATTTGATCACTGGACTGTATGACGCGCGTATGGACCACATGCCGGTACTGGCGATTGTCGGGCAACAAGCCCGGGCGGCGCTGGGCGGCCATTACCAGCAAGAGCTGGACCTGGTCTCGATGTTCAAGGATGTGGCCGGCGCCTTTGTGCAACAGGCCTTGGTGCCGTCGCAGGTGCGCCACCTGATTGACCGCGCGGTGCGTACCGCTGTTGGCGAGCGCCGGGTCACCGCGATTATATTGCCTAACGACTTGCAGGAAACTGCCTACGAGCTGCCCGCCAGGGCCCATGGCACGGTGCATTCCGGTGTGGGCTACAGCAAACCCAAGGTCGTACCCTATGACGCCGACCTGCAACGCGCGGCTGACGTACTCAATGCTGGCAAAAAAGTTGCGATTCTGGTCGGCGCCGGGGCACTGGCGGCGACTGACCAGGTGATCGCCGTGGCCGAAGCATTGGGTGCAGGCGCCGCCAAGGCGTTGCTCGGCAAGGCGGTGTTGCCCGATGACCTGTCGTGGGTCACCGGCAGCATCGGCCTGCTCGGCACCGAGCCCAGCTACAAGTTGATGACCGAATGTGACACCTTGTTGATGATCGGTTCGGGTTTTCCCTATTCCGAGTTCCTGCCCAAGGAAAGCCAAGCCCGCGGCGTACAGATTGACCTGCAACCCGACATGCTGAGCCTGCGTTACCCTATGGAGGTGAACCTGCTCGGCGATGCGGCCGAAACCCTCGCCGCACTGCTGCCGCTGCTGGAACACAAAACCACGCGCACGTGGCGCAAAAAGGTCGAAGGCTGGCGCGCAAGCTGGGAGAAAACCCTGGAGAAACGCGCCCTGGCCAAGGCCAAGCCGATCAACCCACAGCGCGTGGTATACGAACTTTCGCCGCGCTTGCCCGACCACGCGATTATCACCAGCGACTCCGGCTCCTGCGCCAACTGGTATGCGCGTGACCTGAAGATCCGCCGAGGCATGCAGTGTTCGCTGTCCGGCGGCCTGGCGTCGATGGGCGCCGCCGTGCCCTATGCGATTGCGGCCAAATTCGCCCATCCGCAGCAGACGGTGATCGCGCTGGTAGGCGATGGCGCGATGCAAATGAACAACATGGCCGAGTTGATCACCGTCGCCAAATACTGGCGGCAGTGGCAGAGCCCGAAATGGATCTGCGCAGTCTTCAATAACGAGGACTTGAACCAGGTCACCTGGGAGCAACGGGTGATGGAAGGCGATCCCAAGTTCGAGGCTTCGCAGAACATCCCCGACGTGCCGTACCACCTGTTTGCGATCTCGCTGGGGCTCAAGGGTATCTTCGTCGAGCGCGAAGAAGACGTCGCGTCGGCCTGGGAGCAAGCGCTCGCCTCGGATGTGCCGGTGTTGATCGAGTTCAAGACCGACCCCAACGTGCCGCCGCTGCCACCGCATTTCAAGCTGGAACAAGCGAAGAAATTTGCTTCCACGCTGCTCCAGGGCGATCCGGATGAGGCCGGGGTGATTGTGCAAACTGCCAAGCAAGTGCTGGCGAGTGTCTTGCCGGGGCGCGCGAAGCCATAGACAGCCCGCGCCGATAACAAAAATAACGAACTCCTGCGCACCCGCGCAGCCATAGTTGTAAGGACATGGACATGGACATGAGAATCCGGCGATGACGCAGATTTTCAGGCGCTCGGCCGACACTTGGTTGCGCGTGGGACTGCTGCTGCTGATCGTCGGCCTCTCGGGAGGCTTGCTTGTGGCATTGACCCTGGAGGGCACCGACTACCGCACCGGGCGTAATTGGGTGGTCGAACAGCCCTTGCCCTTCAGTCATGCCCACCACGCGGGCGAGCTGAAGATTGACTGTCGCTACTGCCACAGCGCGGTGCAGTCCTCGGCTATCGCCAGCCTGCCGCCCACCGAAACCTGTATGAGCTGTCATTCCCAGGTCTGGAAAAACGCCGACGTGCTGGCGCCGTTGCGCAAGAGCCTGCGCGAGCATGAGCCGATGCACTGGCAGCGCGTGGTCGAGTTGCCGGACTACGTATACTTCCATCACGGCGTGCATGTAAACGCCGGTGTTGGCTGTAGCGAATGCCACGGCCAGGTCGACCGTATGCAACTGACGTTCAAGGCCCAGCCGCTGAATATGGGCCAGTGCCTGGCCTGTCACCGCGACCCGGCACCGCACCTGCGGCCGGTGGATCAGGTGACCAATATGCAATGGCGTACCGATGAGGATCGCCGCGCGCTGGGTGAGCGGCTTATGAAGGCGCACCCTATTGATATCCGAGGTCTGGCCGACTGCGGGACGTGCCACCGATGAGCGCGCCACTGGATTTCGCCGCCTTGCGCGACCAACTGGCCGGGCTCAAGGGCCAGGCCTATTGGCGCGGGCTTGAGGCGCTGGCGGCGTCCCCCGAGACCCAAGCGCTGATGGAAGCGGAGTTTCCGGGAGCGGCACCGTTGATGGACCGCCGCAGCTTCCTGCAACTGATGGCGGCCAGCCTCGCCATGGCCGGGCTGGCCGCGTGCGGCAAAACCCCGGAACAGGCCGTTACGGCGGTTAACCAGCCGGTTTCACTGACACCGGGTGTCGCCGCCTGGTATGCCACCGCCATACCCTTTTGCGGCGTCGCTCAGCCGGTGTTGGGCAAGACTGTCGCCGGACGCCCGATCAAGCTGGAAGGCAACCCCGAACACCCGATGTCCGGCGGCACCTGTGACGCGTTCACCCAGGCGGCGATCCTGCAACTCTATGACCCCGACCGCTCCCAGGCGCCGCGCTTGAAAGGCCGCGAAACCAGTTGGTCGCACGTGCTTGCGGCACTGTCGGGCATGCAACAGGCGCTGGATGGCGTCCACGGCAAAGGCCTGCACATTGCCTGCGGCGCCAGCAGTTCGCCGACCCTCGGGCGACAGCTCGATCAACTGCAAGAACGCTGGCCCGAGGCGAGGCTGTACCACGCTGAGGCATTCAACGAGACCGTCGCCCTGCACAGCAGCGAACGGGTGTTCGGCCAGCCGCTGAGCCCGCGCGTGCACTTGGAACAGGCTGACGTGCTGGTGTGTCTGGAATACGATCCGTTGGGCAGCGGTCCCCGCCAGACGGCGTTGCAGCGCGGCTGGGCCGAGCGGCGGCGGCGGGCGGCCAAAGGCGAGGGCGGCGCATTGGCGTTCGTGGCTGAAAGCATTCCAACCCTCACTGGCGCCGCCGCCACGGCACGCCTGCCGATTGCGCCATCACGCCTGCCGGACCTGTTGCTGGCCTTGAGCCAAGCCTTGGGCGAAACGCTTTCGGCCACGCCGCGCATGACGACAGCGCAGCAGCATTGGGTTGACGCGGCCGCCGCCGCGCTCAAGGCGCATCCAGGCCGAGGGTTCATCGGCGTCAGCCCTCAGGCGCCCGAGGCGCTGCAGGCGCAGGTCATGCACCTGAACCAGCGTCTCGGCCATCCGGACTGGCAGGTGCCGAGCCTGCTGGGTTATGCGCTGCAACGCCGTTGGGATTCGCTGGATCAACTGAATCGCGCGCTGACAGCGGGGCGCGTGACTCACTTGCTCATGCTGGATTGCAACCCGCTGCAGACTTCACAGCTTGCGCGCGAGCTGCAGCAGGTGCCGTTCCGCCTGCACGCCGGGCTCTATTACGACGAAAGCGCTGCCGAATGCCACTGGCACCTGCCCCTCAACCATGCGCTGGATGGCTGGAGTGACGCCCGCGCGGCGGATGGCAGCGCCTGCATTGTGCAGCCGCTGATCGAACCGATGTACGCGACCCGTACGCTGCATCAGGTGGTCGACATGCTGCTCAACGCCGCCGAGGTTGATGCCCTGCAATTAGTGCGCGCCACGTGGGTGCCTATCCCCGAGGCTCAATGGCGCCAGGCCTTGGCGGACGGCTGGATCGAACCGGCGGCGCCGCCCATAGAGGTCGCAGACGCGCCCGCGGCAACGCCCGCGTTGACCGATATCGACGGCCTGCAGGCGGTCATCCGCCCAGACCCGACGGTGTGGGACGGGCGTTTCGCCAATTGCGGATGGCTGCAGGAATTGCCCAAGCCGATCAGTACCCTCACCTGGAGCAACGTGATCGGGCTTTCGCCGCGCCAAGCGGAGCAGTTGGGCCTTGGCAATGGTGACGGTGTTGAAGCAACCCTGGCCGACCAGGTCGTGCGCGGGCCCGTGTGGATCGAGCCGGGGCAGGCCGACGAGGTCATCGCCCTGTACACCGGTTATGGCCGAACCCGCGCCGGGCGTGTCGGTAACCACCTCGGCTACGCCGTCAGGCCGCTCGAACAGCTTTGCGTCGGCGCGACCCTGCGTGCCACGGGCGAGCGTTATCGGTTGGCCGCCACGCAGGTCCATCACCACCTTCCCGGCGATGAAGACCCACCCATCCGCGTGGTCGCGCGCGATGCGCCGCAACTGCCCACCCAATCGATTCCGGTGTCGCTCTACAGCCCGGCCGCCGACGGCGGCCCGCAATGGGGCATGGTCATTGACCTGGACCTGTGCACCGGTTGCAACGCCTGTGTCGTCGCCTGCCAGGCCGAGAACAACATCGCCGTGGTCGGCGCCGACCAGGTTGCCCAAGGCCGCAGCCTGCACTGGCTGCGCATCGATCACTACTACCAGGGCCCGCTGGAGGCACCGCGCTCACGCTTCCAGCCGTTGCCGTGCATGCATTGCGAACAGGCGCCCTGCGAAACCGGCTGCCCGGTCAATGCCACGGTACACAGTCGCGATGGTTTGAATCAGATGGTCTACAACCGCTGCATCGGCACGCGCACGTGTGCCTCCTATTGCCCGTACAAAGTCCGTCGCTTCAATTGGCTCGACTACAGCGCCGATGCGGCGCCGTCACTCCAGGCCCAGCGCAACCCCGAGGTGACGGTGCGCGCCCGAGGCGTCATGGAAAAATGTACCTACTGCATCCAGCGCATCAGCAGTGCGCGAGTCGACGACAGGCAGCAAGGTGCCGACTTCGACACCTCCGGCGTGGTCACCGCCTGCCAGCAGACGTGCCCCAGCCAGGCCATCCGTTTCGGCGACATTGCCGACCCGGCGAGCGCCGTCAGCCAGGCGCGCCGGGACCCACGCCACTACCGCCTGCTCGAAGCCCTCGGCACGCGACCGCGCACCAGCTACCTGGCGCGGATCGAAGAGGAGGGCGCGGCCGATGAGCACTGAGCCATTGCTGCACGACACCGCGCATTTTTTGCCGCAGGCCTTGAGTGACCAGCAGGTGTCGCGGCAAGTGTTCGGGCCGCTGCAACAGTTCCCGCGGCGCGTGGCCTGGCGCTGGATGTTCGGCGCCGGCATCTTGCTGTTGCTGATATACCTCGGGTCAGTTGCGGTGTTGTTGGCCAAGGGCGTGGGCATGTGGGGCAATAACCAGCCGGTGCAGTGGGGCTTTGGCATTCTCAATTACATTTGGTGGTTGGGCATCGGCCACGCCGGCACGTTTATTTCAGCGTTGCTGCTGCTGATCGAACGGCCCTGGCGGCATACCCTCAATCGCCTGGCCGAATTGATGACGCTGATGGCGGTGATCTGCGCCGCGCTGTACCCGATCCTGCACCTGGGCCGTCCCTGGCTGTTCTACTGGACCATGCCGTACCCGAATGAAATGGGGCTGTGGCCGCAATTCAAGAGCCCCACCGCGTGGGACATGTTTGCGATCCTGTCGTACCTGACGGTGTCGGTGTTGTTCCTGCTGGTGGGCGCCATACCGGATTTTGCTACCGCCCGTGACCGCGCCAGGACGCCGCTGCGGCAAGTTCTGTATGGCCTGCTCGCGCTCGGTTGGCACGGTTCGCAACGGCACTGGGCGATATGGCGACGCACCACGCGGGTGCTGGCGATCCTGGCGATACCGCTGGTGTTTGCGGTCTCCAGCGGTTACTCGTTCCTGATGACCATGGGCCCCCAGAGTGGCTGGCATTCAACGTTGTTCCCGGCGTATTTCGTCGCCGGCGCGGTGTTTTCCGGGTTTGCGCTGGTGGCGTTGCTGGCGATTGGCGTGCGCTGGATGCTGTGCATCGAAAGCCTGATTACCGCGCGCCATCTGGACATGCTCGGCCGCTTGCTGCTGGCCACCGGTTGGCTGACGGCCTACGGTTACCTGGCGGATCTGTTCATGCCGTTCTACAGCGGCGATGCGCATGAAATCGAAGTGCTGCTCACGCGCATCAGTGGCCCGCATGCCTGGAGTTTCTGGCTGGCCATTGTCTGCAATGTCGGCGTGCTCCAAGCATTGTGGTGGCCCCAAGTGCGACAGCAACCGAGACGCCTGGCCCTGGTCGCGTTGGCGGTGCTGGTGGGCATGTGGGCCGAACGTTTCATGTTGCTAATCCCGCCCCAGACCCGCGACCTGCTGGTGTCGAGTTGGGGCGACTATTCGCCGACGCTGTGGGACTGGTCGCTGTTTATCGGCAGCTTTGGCGTGTTCCTGGTGCCCTACAGCCTGTTCCTGCGCTATCTGCCGATGGTCTCGGCGTTCGAGGTCAAGCAGGCGCTGCATCAGGAGCGTGGCGATGGCTGACTGCCTGGGGCTGCTCGCGCGTTTTTCCGCACCCCAACCGCTGGTAGAGGCGGGGTTGCGCGCCAGGGACCTTGGCTATCGACGCATGGACGCGTTTGCGCCGTTTGCGCTGGAAGCCTTGGAGCCGGTATTGGCGCCCAGGGCCAACCGCGTGCCGCGCATGGCGTGTGTTGGCGCTGCGGTCGGCGCCGGGCTGGCACTGTTGATGCAGATTGGCTCGGTGTGGGCCTATCCACTGAACGTTGGCGGGCGTCCGTTGATTGCGTTGCCGCAGCTGTGGGTGGTGACGTTCTTGTTCGCGGTGGTGTTTGCTGGCGTGGCGGCGGTGCTGACTTGGTTGATGTGCATCCGCCTGCCACGCCTGCACCATCCGTTATTTGCTGCAGAAGGGTTCGACGCCGCCAGTGATGACGGGTTCTTCCTGTTTATCGACGCGCGTGACCCACTGTTCGACCTTGAAAACACCCGTGCCTGGCTGGCCGAACACGCGCTCAGCGTGCAGGCGGTGCAACCGTGAGTCGCTGGCCGTGGGCGCTGTGCCTGGCGTTGCTGTGCAGTGGCTGCGATGACATGTCACGCCAGGCCAAAGTGCTGGAGCAGCGTGCGGGTGCGCTGTTCGCCGACGGCCTCAGCAGCCGTCAGCCGCCAGCGGGCAGCGTGGCGCGCGGGCAGTTGCAGCGCGAGGCAAGCGTGCAGCAGCGCCCGGCGCTGAATGCGGCTTTGCTTGCCCGGGGCGAGGCGGCCTATCAAATCTTTTGTACGCCCTGCCATGGCCTGGGCGGGCTCGGCGATGGCTTGGTGGTCGGTCGCGGTTTTCCGGCGCCGCCGTCATTCATCGAGCCTCGGCTGTTGAACGCAACCGATGACCAACTGATGCAGGTCATCGCCCATGGGCAAGGCTTGATGTATGGCTACGAATCGCGCATCCAGCCGCAGGAACGCTGGGCCATTGTCGCCCATCTGCGCGTGTTGCAATTGAGTCAGCATGCCGACCTCGACAGCCTGCCGGCGCCGCTGCGCCAGGCGTTCGAGGCGCGAGCGCAATGAAACGCCTACCACTGCTGGTCGCCAGCGCAGCCCTCGGGCTCGCGCTGTTTGCCCTGTGGCAGCCAGCCTGGGTCGGCGCGGGCGCACTGGCGGCGGCAGTGAATGGCACCAGCATCGTGCTCGGCTGCGTGCTGCTCGCCGTGCTGACGCCCTTGGTCAGCGGGCGCTGGCAACCGCTGCTGGAACCGGGCAGCCGCCTGGGCGCGAGTGCGGTGATCCTGATGGTGCCGATGCTGCTGCCGGTGCTGCTGGCAATGGCGTGGATGTACCCGTGGTACAGCCAGGAGACCCCGGGTTTTCGCGGACTCTGGTTGTCACCGTGGTTTTTTGTGCTGCGCACCTTGCTGTATGCCGGGCTGGCTTGGCGGGTGCTGCGCTGGGCCGGTCGGCACAACGCCGCGGGGCTGATCCTCTACGGGTTGACGGCCAGCCTGGCGGCGGTGGACTGGCTGATGTCGCTGCAGCCGGGGTTTGTCTCCAGCATTTTCGGCCTGTTGTTGATTGCCCGGCACTTACTCGATGGCCTGGCGTTTGCCGGGCTTTGTGTGATGTGCTGGAACGTGGTGGTGTTGCCGGCCCGGCAGTGCGTGATATTGCGTGGTTTGCTGGTGAGTGCCCTGGGATTTTGGGTGTATGTGCACTTCATGCAGTACCTGATTATCTGGTCGGTGAACCTGGAGCATGAAACGCTCTGGTATCGCCTGCGGGAAGCCGGGTTGTGGGGCGTAGTGACTGCGTTGTTGATGCTTGGGCAACTGGCGAGTCTGCTGGTGCTCGCGTCGCCGTGGGGCGCGCGGATGTGGGTGTTGATGGGAGGCTGCGTGGCGATCCTGCTGTTGGGGGCGCTGGAGTCCATCTGGATCAGCCTGCCGTCGATATTCCCTGAAGCAGGCGCCGGCGCCGTGCTGACCGCCGCGCTTTGCCAGGGTGTCTACGCGGCGGGCCTGTTCATGTGGTGGCGTCGGCAATGGCAAAGGAGGCGCCATGACACCTGATTACCAACCCAACAATTTTGACGGCAAAAAAGCCTGGCGCGTGATCCTGCTGTTGTTCATGGCGGTTGCGCTGGCATTGGGTGGCGTGGCCTGGCTGTTGAGTGGCTATCGCCAGCATGCGCAACAGGCGCCCTTGAGCGAACTGGAAAGCCAGCGTCTGCTGCCGCCCGAGCCGCGCTTGCAAGCCAACCCCAGGCTGGCCGGCGAAGCACAACTCGCCCGCCAGCGTGTGCACCTGGACAGCTTTGGCTGGGTCGACCGCGAGCATCACATCGTGCATCTGCCCTTGGCGCACGCTCGGCAGTTGATGCTGGAGCGAGGCTGGCCCGCACCAGAGGACGATGGCCGTGGGCATTAAACCCGTACTGGCGCTGCTGGCGTGCCTGGTGTTGCAACCGGTCATGGCCCAGGGCTTCGACCCGTTTACCGCCGCTGGCATCGACAGCAGCCGCGTGGGCAGCCACCTAGCCCTGGACACGCGCTTTACCGATCAGCACGGTAGCTCGGTGCGCCTGGGCGATTTGCTCAACGGCCGGCCGACGCTGCTGGTGCCGTTGTACTTCCGCTGCCCGAATGTGTGTGGTGCGGCGCTCTCGACCTTGTTCAGCCAACTGGCGAGCCAGCCTTACCGCCTGGGACGGGACTTCCAGGTCATCGCCTTCAGCTTCGACCCGCGTGAGGACGTGAGCGCCGCCCGCGAAGAACTGGCCAAGCTCAGCCAGCACTGGCCGGCATTGGCCAACGCGCCCGGCCTGCACCTAATGACCGGCGACGCGGCTGCCAGCCAGGCTTTGGCCGACTCGATCGGGTTCGGTTACCGCTTCGATCCGCAGCAACAACAATACGCCCACAGTTCGGCGGTGGCTGTGGTCACCGCTGACGGACGTTTGTCGCGCTGGCTTTATGGCCTGGGCTACCAGGCCAGCGACCTGCGCCTGGCACTCACCGAAGCCGGGCAGGGTAAGCTCGGCGCAATCAAGGAGCAACTGTTGTTGCTGTGCTACCACTACGACCCCCAAAGCGGCACCTACAGCAGCCGGATTATCTTGTTGCTGCAAGTGGCCGGCGTCGCCACCGTGTTGGTGCTGGGCCTGTTTATCGGCGTTGCCGTGCGCCGCGAACGTCGGAGGGCGCCATGAACGAACATTTCCTGCGCCTGTGGCCGGCGCAAGCCTCGGATTATGCGGTGTCGGTGGATTGGCTGGTGATTGGCTTCACCGCCATGATGGCGCTGTTTGTGGTGCCGGTCTTCGTGGCGTTGTGGGTGTTTATCTGGCGCTATCGACGCGGCCGCGTGGCAGACCGCGACCACCGTCCACAAAGCAATCTGCCCATTGAACTGGCCTGGATCATCCTGCCGTTCATTGGCTCGCTGGTGGTCTTCCTGTTTTCCGCGCGGTTGTTTTTCATCGCGCGTACGCCGCCGGATGACGCGTTGGAAGTGCAGGTCACCGCCCGGCAATGGATGTGGAAATTCCAGCACCAGGGCGGCCAGCGCGAGATCAACACCTTGCATGTGCCGGCCCGGCGCCCGGTGAAGTTGACGATGATTTCCGAGGACGTGATCCACAGTCTGTTTTTCCCCAGCCTGCGCATCAAGCAGGACGTGCTGCCAGGACGCTACAGCATGCTGTGGTTCCAGGCCGAGCACAGCGGCACCTACGAGGTGTACTGCGCCGAATACTGCGGCACCGACCATGCGGCCATGCTGGCACGCCTGGTGGTGCTGGACCCCGCCGACTACGAGCACTGGCTGACTGAAAACGGCAGCGCCGCCGACCTCGCCAGCCAGGGCGAAACCCTGTACCGCCAATACGGCTGCGGCAGTTGCCACGATTCGGGCAACGCGCCGCCGCTGGCCGGGGTGTTCAATCGCACGGTACAGCTGGCCGATGGGAGCCAGGTGAAGGCTGATGAAGCCTACCTGCGCGACAGTATCCTGTTGCCGCAAAAACAACTGGTGGCCGGCTACCTGCCGATCATGCCGACCTACAGCAACCTGCTGGACGAAGAGGCCGTGCAGCGCCTGGTGGCCTATCTGCGCACACTGCCTGGAGATCCCAAATGAGCCAACCCAGCTACCTGCATAAACAAGGTCTGCGCTCGTGGTTCCTGACCCGCGACCACAAGCGCATCGCGGTGCTGTACATGCTCACCGTGACCTTCTTTTTCTTTGCCGGCGGACTGGCGGCGAGCCTGATCCGTATTGAACTGGTGACCCCGGAAGGCGACTTGCTCACCGCCGATGGTTACAACCGCGCGTTTACCCTGCACGGGGTGATCATGGTCTGGTTTTTCCTGATTCCCTCGATTCCCAGCGTGTTCGGCAATTTTCTGGTGCCGATCATGATCGGGGCCAAAGACATGGCGTTTCCGCGCCTGAACCTGTTCAGTTGGTACCTGTTGCTGGGCGGTGGTTTGTTCACCCTGCTCGCGCTGCTGTTGGGTGGGGTCGACACTGGCTGGACCTTCTACACGCCGTTGTCGACGATGTTCAGCAACGGTCATGTGGTCGCGGTGATTTGCGGGGTGTTTATCGCGGGGTTTTCGTCGATCTTCACCGGTATCAACATCATCGCCACCGTGCATACCTTGCGCGCGCCGGGCATGACCTGGATGCGCCTGCCGCTGTTCATCTGGTCGATGTACGCGACCTCAATCATCCTGGTACTGGCCACGCCGGTGCTGGCGATCACGCTGGTGCTGGTGGCCGCCGAGCACCTGTTCAATATTGGCGTGTTCGACCCGAAACTGGGCGGCGACCCGCTGCTCTTCCAGCACCTGTTCTGGTTCTACAGCCACCCGGCGGTGTACATCATGATTTTGCCGGCCATGGGCGTGGTCAGCGAACTGATCACGGCGGCAGGGCACAAGCGTATTTTCGGTTATCGCTTTGTCGCCTCGTCGAGCGTGGCGATTGCTGTCATTGGCTTTCTGGTATGGGGCCATCACATGTTTGTGGCCGGGCAGTCGATGTACGCCAGCCTGGTGTTCTCGCTGTTGAGTTTTCTGGTGTCGATTCCGTCGGCGATCAAAGCGTACAACTGGAGCGCCACGCTGTACAAAAGTGACCTGACGCTGCACGCGCCGTTCCTGTTCGCCCTGACCTTTATCGGCTTGTTCATCATCGGTGGCGTCACCGGGTTGTTTCTCGCGCTGCTGGCGGCGGATTTGCATGCCCACGACACGTATTTCGTGGTCGCGCATTTTCACTACATCATGGTCGGTGCGGCGGTGGCCGGTTACTTTGGCGCGCTGCATTTCTGGTGGCCGAAAATCACTGGTCGGCTGTACTCGCAGCTGTGGGGCAAGATCACCGCGATCCTGATTTTCTGCGGCTTCAACCTGACGTTTTTCCCGCAGTTTTTGCTCGGCTACCTGGGCATGCCCAGGCGTTATCACAGCTATGACCCTGACTTTCAGTTCCTCAATGTGTTGTCCTCCGCCGGCGCGTCGATCCTGGCCGTGGCCTACGTGCTGCCGTTCTTTTACTTGCTGGGCTCGCTGCGTTGGGGCGAGCGGGCGCCGATCAATCCCTGGGAGGCTGCCGGGCTTGAGTGGCGCGTGGCATCGCCGCCGCCGGTGCATAATTTCGAAGCACCGGTGACGGTGGATTTCGAAGCGTACGACTATTCACCCGAGGCGCGTCGTGATCCGCTCTGACGAGAAACCGGCCGAGCCGTTCGTGGCCTGGGCCCAGCAGCGCGACGCCGCACGCCTGGGCATGTGGCTGTTCCTGGCCAGCGAAGCAATGATGTTCGGCAGTCTGATCATGGTCGCCTGGTTGCTGCGGTTGCAGCACCCGGACGGGGTGGCGGAGGCGGTGGCAGGGCTGCATTACTGGCTGGCGGCCGGCAATACGTTCCTGCTGTTGACCAGCAGCTTGCTGATGACTCTGGCGATGGCCGCCGGTGAGCCGCGCCGGGTGCGTCACTGGCTGCTCGGCGCTGCACTGTTGGGCGTGCTGTTCCTGGGCTGCAAGGGCATTGAGTATGGCCTGGAGATTCAAGAGGGCGTGTTGCCTGGTTTCGCCCAGGCATCGCATTGGCAAGTGCCCTCGGCGCAGTTGTTCATGAACCTGTATTTCATCGCCACGGCGCTGCACGGCGTGCATGTGCTGGTCGCCGTCGGCCTGGCGCTGTGGCTGTACCGTTCGCTGGGACGCGGCACGCTGGCGGTGCATCAGGCCGACACGCGGCTGGAAATGATCAGCCTGTATTGGCACTTGGTCGACGGGATCTGGATTGTGTTGTTCCCCACCCTCTACTTGGTAGGGCGTTGAGATGAGCAAGGCGGGCGCACTGAAGGTCTACGCCGGATTGCTGCTGCTGTTGGCGCTGCAGTCGCTGTGTGCAACGTTCTGGCCCCGACAGGGCGGTGTGGTCATGCTCGCCGCCGGTGCGCAGTTCCTGCTGTTGTTGCTGTTCTACCTGGGGCTTTACCGTCACCGCGGTTGGGCGCGCCTGTTTGGCTGGGTGTACCTGCTGTGGCTGCTGGTGATGGTGGTGTTTATCCTCGGTGAATCAGCCACCCGCTGAACTCAGGCGCACCGGCACCGACTTGGCCGCCGGCACTTTACTGCGTTCGGCGTGGTGCCAGAGCGGCACCAGCGGGTTGCACTCCGGGTAGTAGGCGGCGGCGCAGCCTTCGGGAATATCGTAGGCAATGATTTCGAACGGGCCGACCTGACGCTTTACCTCCGGCTCGATGGCGGTGGTCAACAGCACCTGCTCGCCGACCTTGAACCCCAGGCGCACGATGTCGTTGCAATGCATGAAAATCACTTCGCGCGTGCCGCTGACCCCGCGAAAACGGTCGTCATACCCATAGATGGTGGTGTTGAACTGGTCATTGCTGCGCAGCGTCATCAGTTGCAGCACGTCGCGCGCCGGTTCGGCGAGGTTGACGTCATCGTCTTCGGCCAGCGTCACGGGGGTGATGAACTGCGCCTTGCCCGTCGGGGTCAGCCATTCGCGTTGCGCGGCGGCAATCGGCCTGTGGAAACCGCCGGGCTCAGCCATGCGGGTTTCCATGTCATGAAAAATCTGCGGGTAGATCGTGCCGATGGCGGTCCTGACCGTCGAGTAATCGTCGCTCCAGGCTTGCCAGTCGATGCGGTTACCGGGCGCCAAGGCGGCCATGGCCAGGCCGGCGACGATGCTGGCTTCGGCGCGCACCTGCGGGCCGACCGGTTCGGCGCTGCCGTGCCAGCCGTGGATGCAACCGGTGCTGTCCTCGGTGGTGTAGGTTTGCGCCACGCCTTTTTGCCGGTCAATTTCTATGCGCCCCAGGCACGGCAGCAGCCACATATTTCGGGCGGGCAGCAGGTGGGTGCGATTGAGTTTGGTGGCGACCTGCACATTCAGTTCCAGCCCTTGCCACGCCGGCTCCATACGCGAGGTGTCGGGTATCGCCCGCAGGAAATTGCCGCCCAGCCCGATGAACCCGCGCACCTGTCCCTGCAGAATGCCTTCGCAGGCGTCCACGGTGCACAGGCCCTTTTGCGCCGGGACCTTGAAGCCGAAGTGCCGCTCGATCAGGTCCGCCGGGACCTTTTTCGGGTCTTCGGTGATACCCACGGTGCGCTGGCCCTGCACATTGGAATGGCCGCGCACCGGGCAGATGCCGGCGCCGGGTTTGCCGATATTGCCGCGCATCAGCATCAGGTTCACCAGCATCTGCACATTCGCCACCCCGTGCCGGTGCTGGGTCAGGCCCATGCCATAGACGAACATCACCCGTTGGCTGCTGGCGTACACCGTGGCGGCGGCTTCGAGTGCGCCGCGCGTGAGCCCGCTTTTGTGCTCCAGTTGCGCCCACGTGCAGTCACGCACGTAGGTGGTGAACGCCTCGAAACCTTCGGTGTGGGTGGCGATGAAGTCGTAGTCGAGCACGGCCGGTGTGCCGCGTTCAGTGGCGCAGTCATCCATTTCCAGCAGCGCCTTGGCGATGCCGGTGATGGCGGCCGTGTCCCCGCCGATCGCCACCTGGTGGTATTGGGTACTGATCAGGGTCGACTCGGGCGTGAGCATTTCGCTGGGCGATTGCGGATTGACGAAGCGCTCCAGCCCGCGCTCGCGCAAAGGGTTGAAGGTGATGATCGGCACGTCGCGCCGGCGCACGTCCTGCAATTGATGCAGCATGCGCGGGCTGTTACTGCCGACGTTCTGGCCGAAGAAAAACAGGCAGTCGGTGTGCTCGAAGTCGTCCAGGGTTACCGTGCCGACCGGCACGCCGATGCTTTCCTGCAAGCCGACTGAGGTGCTCTCGTGGCACATGTTGGAACTGTCGGGCAGGTTGTTGGTGCCGTAGGCCCGGGCGAATAACTGGTACATGAACGAGGTTTCCAGCGAGGCGCGCCCGGAGGCATAGAACACCACGCTGTCGGGCTCCATCGCCTTGAGCTGCACGCCAATTGCCTGATAGGCCTCGTCCCACGACGTCTCACGGTAGCGGTCGCTCTGCGGGTCATAACGCAACGGATGGGTCAGGCGGCCCTGTTGCTCAAGCGCATAGTCGGGCCAGTCGCGTAATTCACTGAGGGTGTGTGCGGCAAAAAACGCCGGGTCGGTCTTCATTGAGGTCAGCTCCCAGGCAGTGGCCTTGGCGCCGTTCTCGCAGAACTCCAACGCATGCGGGCGACCGGGTTTGGCCCAGGCGCAGCTGACGCAAGCGAACCCGTCGGGCTTGTTTTGCTTGAGCAGCGCAACGGGGGCCTTGATCAGGGCCTGTTCGCGCCACAGGATCTGCATCACCGATTTGGCCGAGCCCCAGCCTCCGCTCGCGTGGGTGTAGGGCTGGAAATGGGTCTTGGGATGAATGAGCATCGTGGCACTCCCGGGCGCTGGCTGGATAACCTTGGGACGGGCCGTCAGGGCAAAGGTTCGAGCGGAATGCCGGACGGGAGGTGCCGTTTGTCTGCGCTGCGCAACACCGAGTGAACCCATGGCCGCCGAGCGTCCTCCACACCCCTGTGTGTTCTGAAAAGACGAAGAGGTAAGTGGCATGAAAGCAATCAGGATTGAGCAATTTGGCGGCCCCGAGGTCATGCACGTACGCGAGGTCGAGGTGCCGGAACCCAAGGCGGGTGAGTTGCTGGTCAGGAATGTCTTTGTGGGTATCAACCCCGTGGACTACAAGATTCGCGAGGGTCAGTACCCTGAGGTCAAGCAGGACAAATTGCCGCTGACGTTGGGCCGGGAAGTCGCCGGGGTGATTGAAAAGGTTGGGCAAGGCGTCAGTGGTTTCAAGCCGGGCGACCGCGTGTTTGCCATGATCGGTGCCGACGGCGGTTATGCCGAGTACTCGCGGGTGCCTGCCGAGCATCTGGCGCTGATCCCTGAAGGCCTCGATTGGCCGTCCGCTGCCGGCGTGCCGCTGGCCGGGCACACTGCCTGGCAGGCCTTGGTCGAGCACGGTCAGCTCGAGCAAGGGCAAAAGGTGTTGATCCATGGAGGCACCGGTGGCGTCGGCCATTTCGCGGTGCAATTTGCCAAGGTCAAGGGCGCCGAAGTGTATGCCACCGCATCCACTGACAGCCTGCCGTTCCTGCGAGAGCTGGGCGTCGAACGCGCCATTGATTACAAGACCGAACGGTTCGAGGACATCTGCAAGGACTTCGACCTGGTTATCGATTTGATCGGCGGCGACACCCAAGCGCGTTCATGGCAGGTGCTTGGCGAGGGCGGGCGATTGGTCTCGACCCTGACCATGCCCGATGCGCACCATCCCCAGGCGGCAGGCAAGACCGGCACACGGTTCACCGCCGACCCGCGCGGTGAGGAACTGACCGAGATCGCCGGGCTGATCGCGGCGGGCAATGTGCAGGTGTATGTGGCCAAGACATTTGAACTGGAAGAGGCCAAGCAAGCATTGGACTTCCTTGCTAACGGACACGTGCACGGCAAAGTTGTATTGCACGTCAGCGATTGAGGAGGTGGTATGAGCGAGCATTCAAAACCCAGCCCAGGCACCCATGCCGGGCAAAAAGTACACCCTGAAACGGCCAAACGAAACGACAAATCGGAAAACCCGAATGTCGACCGCCCTTGGGAAGTCGAGGCCGAGCAGGGCGGCGTTGCCCCTGGCGGGCCTTCGAAAGACCCAGAGTCAGGGGCGTGACACCACGCTGGCGCGCCAGCCCTGTTTTCGGCAGGGCTGGCCGTTCATTTGCGCTTCGCGCGGTTAATACGCATCCACTCTTGGTACGCGGCGGTACGTTGCGCGTCCGCAATCTTCTTGGCCTCGATAAAGCGTGCCCAGGTGTGCGCATCACCTTGGTAGGTCCCGATAATTTTGTAGGCTATTGCATCCAGCCTATCGGCCTCGAAAAACATTTGGTGGGTGCGCGCCATTTCGTCATTCCAGGCCTGCCGGGATGTGTAACTGAGTAGTTGACCGCTCATTGCGATACACCCTCCGTCCACCGGATCGCTGCCGCGCCGCGCCAGTGCACGTCAGTGATGCCGTATTTTTCGGCCATCGGTTTGGAGACACGTTTGGGTTTTTGTTGGCCAAACTTAGGTATGACCGCGACGCCGGCATCGCAACTGGCCCAATGCCAGGCTTCGCCGTTGTCCATGCCCTGCGCCCGCACGATGAACGACTTGCGCTCACCGTGCAGTTGATAGCTGATCGTAAATAATTCGTTGTGGTTCATGAGGCCTCCTTATGCTCATGAACTACAGATTTTTGGCGTCAAAAAAAATTCAAAGAAATTGTTCGACAATTCGATGAGCGACACGACCTGCGAAAACCATCAGTCGTCCACCGTGAACGTCACCCAGCCCGGGCCAGTGTTCGGTCGTTCAATTTCGGCAATTACACCGCTCACGGAAGAGCCGTCGGGCAAGTTGACCGTGACAAAGTTGGGGTTGCCGGGCCAGTCGAGCGGGATCTCGAAGCTCAACCGCGCAAGCGTGGGTTTGCCGCTGCTGGTCAGGTGGATCGAGACGGACGCGTTCAGGCGTTCATCCGATTGTGTTCCCAGGTGCCGTGAGGCGGTAATCACACTGGCACTACCTTGGTAATCGTAAGGCATTAGGGCTACCTCATTTAACGAGAGCGGTCATTGTTGATGTTTGTTAGTTGATTGATAGCTGCGCGCAATCGCAACGCCGCCCAGTAACAACGCAGCGCCAACTGCTATGAGCAGAAAGGGCGCGGGTCGGTTGGCTTGGCGCCATCCCCCCTCTACCCGGCGTTGCCCCGCGGAAGCGCTAAACAGGTTGCCCGACGAGGTATCGGCTTGGGGGCTACGACCCAGCGCGAAGCGCGTCAGCCAGCCGGAAAGCTGTGCGAAGCCCGGCACCAGGAAGTGTGCAACCCGAGCGGCTATTGCAGCGCCGCCCACGGTGGTGCTTTTGCGAGGCTGGAGCGCACAGGCAACCATCGCCTCTGCCACCTGCTGAGGGTCATACACTGGGGATGGCGACTTCAGTGCATGACCAGTGAAGTTGGCGCCATCCCGAAAGCCTGGCGTGTCCATCACGGCCGGGTAAATGTCGCACACGTGAATATTCGACAGCCCTGTCAACTCTGCGCGCAGCGCTTCGCTGAGGCCACGCAGGCCGTATTTACTCGCCGAATAGGCGACGGCGTAGGGCTGGGCAACCCAACTACCGAGTGACAGTGTGTTGATCAGGATGCCGGCCTTTTGTGCCTTGAAATACGGCCATGCCACGTAGGCACCGCGCAGGTAACCCAGCAAGTCTGTCTGCAGCACCTGTTCGTGGGCTGCCAGGGGCGTGTCTTCAAAGCTGCCTACGGCGCCCACGCCGGGGTTGTTGATCCAGATATCGATACGGCCATGACCGAACGCAGCGGCCTTGGAGGCCAGGGCCCTCATCTCATCGCTGTGGATCACGTCGGTCTTGACCGCAACCGCCTCGGCGCCGCGTGCGGCACATTCTTCGACGACGTTGGCCAGCGCGCTGTCGTCCCGGGCGGCAAGCACCAGACGTGCGCCTTGCTCGGCGAAGGCGTGCGCGGCGGCACGGCCAATCCCGCTGGAGGCACCCGTAATCACTACGGTCTTACCGAGCAGTTGCCCGCTTATTTTAGCCGGGGAGGGTGAGAGTTCGGGCTGATCGCTGGGAGGCTGCACATGCACCTGCGCGGTATGCAACTTCAGCCGCGCGCCATCGTTCATTAACAGGGTCAGGTCATCGATAACGCCTGTGACCCGGTCTGGAAAAACCTGTTCTCCCGACGCATCGAGTTCGTCGTACAAAAACGTCTGGCCTTCCAGCCACCCGACCGCCGTCATCAGTTCCGGGCCGAGGTAGTATTTTCCATCGAGGAAAAACCCGCCGAAATTGTGGGTTCGCTCCAGGTTGTGCACAGCATACCGTTCGCCGGGCTTCATGCCGGTTGCTGAGTCGATCATCACGACATCCTCCATTCACGTGTTTTGCGATAGAGAAGGCGGCGTAAATGATCGTTCCATCGGAATGACCGAAAGGCACTGTCAGTGGGCGTGCGGCGGCGCGGTCGGGTCGACGATCTGAATGATGTTGCCCTGACGCCAGGCATCTGCGCCTGGCGTCAGGGCGGTGCGACGATGTCTGTGCGTGCCTGTTTTTTCCGGGCGCTGTCGATCCCCATCCGCTGGTCCCGCTCAGCGACCATGTGTGCGTCCGCCTGCCCATCGGCGGTGAAGCCCATCATCAGTTGAGGCATGCCCAAGGGCAGGCGTTTGTTGAGGTCGGTATGCCAGGTGTGCCAGGTTTTGCCGTAGGTATGCACCAGCTTTTCCATCAGGGCATGCTCGGCTACCGCAGGGATCCCTGGTGCGACCAGTTGACCCGATTTCACTTCATGCACATGGCTGTGCCACAACGCTTTCTCCGGCGTGGGCAGGCCTTTGAACAGCGCTTCACTGATGATGTATTCCACACCCATCAGCTTGGCGTCCTTGCGATTGCCGTCATAGATCACACACTGGATCACCTCCTCGTTGAGAATCGCGCAGTAATGATGGGCTTCCATCTGCACATCGGGATGCCCGTTGTAGAAGTGGAAACCATCCAGGTAGGCGTTCAGTGCGTCTATCGGCGGACGCGACTGCAACAGGGCGCCGCCGGCCTCCAGCGTTTGTGTGCTTGGGGTTTCAGGCTTGCCGGGTGCTTCGACGTTTGAGGGTGAAGTGTTGCCGGCGCATGCGCTGAGCAGGGCAAGGAGCGCGGCCAGGCAAAGTGAGGCGGCAGCCCGCGGCGTTCCAGTGTCAAGCCTCATAGGTTCCATCCTGTTGCGTGCGTTCAAATTGAAAGGTTAAAGCCGGCCCTAACCGCCTACTGTTCGCGCAGCTTGGGTGCGCAGGGTTAGCCGGTACGTCGACCTATCCAAAGGCCGCGATACGTCTCGTCATCACCCTTTACGGGACTTTGATCAGGAAACGGCAGCTGTTTGATCCTCGCCAACTGCGCCTGGCTGGGCGCTTCGCGACAGATGTCCGCATGCTGGCCCGGCGGGTAAGCGCCTACCACCAGGAAGTTTTCGCTGGCGCTGATATTGCGGTGCCCGGTCCCGACGGGCAGCAGCAGGACATCTCCAGCGCGCACCTCCAGAACATGCCCGTTAAGGCCACCAAGCATCAGTTGGGCATGGCCTGTCGCGATACCAAGCACCTCATGCCCTTCGGTATGGTAGTGGTGATAGTCATAAACCCGACTGCGCCACTTGGGCGGCCAGCCCTGAGTGGTGAACATTTCCTCAAAGCGCGTGGCCAGGTCGACGAGCTGTGGTGATAGCACTTGGGTGTACACGAGCACCGGGAGGTCAGAGTTGTTCGGCACGGGGTGATTGGGCTCGAACATCAGGGACGTTGGCGTCGGTGAATCAGTCTTAGAAACAGTCATCTAAAAACTCCGATTGAGCGTGTGACGGCTATTGGGCTGACTGCCATGTCCACTGCCCGCCGTCTTTTTCACAATCGACTTTGGCCTGTTTGAGATCCTGAGCGGCATAGTGGTAAGTCACCACCCGGGCATTGTTGGGGAGCATAGCCCCGGCATGACCGGGAGCTTTGGACGTTGCATGAGGATTGGCAAGCGCCTCCTGGGTCAACGTGGCCTTGCAACTGGCGGAAAAGTCGCCGGGACATTGGGCAACCCTGGTTTTTTGCGTGGCCAACATGTCAGTGTGTTCGTTGCTACACGACCAATCGATGTCATCTGCCGGCACACCTTCGTAGGCGTAACAGGTGTGTTGTTCAACCATGGGTACCTTGTCACTTTGAGGGCGCGTAACCACATCGCAGCCGGCAGCCAGGGCCGAAGAGGTGGCCAAAACGAACATTAAAGCCATCGATGCCTTCAGCGCAGTGACGGATGACGTTTTCATCGATACTTTCCTCGCAGTTAAGACCGGTTATCCGGCTTGCTGGAGCCTCTCGCTTGCTTGCGGTTGAGCCGGTATGCCGCATAACGTCAATGCGTTGCTGCGGGACATTTTTGCTTTCACGGCTGTATTTCAATTGCCACTAGCAGTTCACCTGGGGGCAATGGTTGCACGTCCTTGATGAGGCCATGGCAGGCAACACCGTCCCATTCGAACGCAATCGTATGGGCATCCTTTAACCGCGAGGGCCATGGCGGAGTCAGCCGCAACTGCCACCCGGAAGCAGTACGCGCGACATGTGCCATGCACTCACAGGTAAGCGCATTCACACCGAACAGTGTGTCTTGAAGGTAGTCGATCTTGATGACCCGCGCGGTGGCTTCAATAAAATCAGACATAAAAAGACCTCGCATTTCTACCCTGTGGACGACAGTCGGGAAGACTGTCTGGACATCACCATTTCTTCCAATATTTCACGGATGAGCCTGGTGACTCCCTGTTCTCCGTGATACCGGGCGCGATCGATGTTGGCGATGGTGAATTGGTCAGCGCCATGTGCCAACACGGTGATGGACAAGGTGCCATCCGGATTGATTTTGCACTTCACCCCGCAATTAGGCAGGCGGGTCGAAAGGGCTATCTCAATTTCCATTTTGGTCAGTGTGTCCATTTGATCACCGTGCTTGAAGATTTGGACACCCCAAGGCTAGCTCAGAATATATTTACGTAAATACTGGCGCGGTGGTGGCACTGGAGTGCGGGCGCCCCTTGTCGAGATCGGGTTAAGTCCGAATATCCAGCTGACTTAAACCTTTCGCGTTCGCGCAGTGTCGATTGCTGAAGACACTTGGCAAGGTGGAGGGATATCAATGATAGGGGGGTGTGATTTCTGCCCAAAACGTACCTGGCTTCCCTATGCCTACCATGCCCCCCACGGAGTTGAACCTTCCATGAGTTCAGCTCTCAGCCCCGGAAGGGGTGATGTGTGGATCTGATTGACTGGGTGCAATGGCCAGCCATGGTCGTGACGGTCATCTCGGCCTGGTTTATCGGATCTCAACGACCGCGCCGACGCATGATTGCTTTCTGGGGCTTCATCCTCAGCAATGCGCTGTGGGTTGTTTGGGGATGGCACGCAAATGCTTTCGGTCTGATTACGCTCGAGTGCATTTTGCTGGGCATGAACGCTCGCGGGTTCAGGAAAAATCAACGCGGCAACCGGGCCTCCGGTTGAATCGCGATTACTGACTCTGAAAATTCTTCTTAAACCCGCGCAGGTTCATCGAACAGAGGCAGATCTGCAGCACGATCAATGCATAGGCCCCAGCGTAAGCACCCCATATAACCCAAAGAATATTGCTCAATATGAAGCAGAAGAACCCCGCCATTCTTCTCGCCGGGCGTTGAGAGCCGATAAGCCACGCCGCGACCACTGTTACTGCCATGGCAGGCCACTGAACCCAGTCCAGATAACTCAAGACAACTCCTCCAATCAATCTCCTAACGGTTTAGATGAGAGAGGGACGTACGGGCGAATAATTCAGACTTTTTTGATCGGATCTGAGAATTACCGCTCGTCAGGCTGCAGGTGGATTTCTTGAACATACGATTTCCTCTTCCGGACAGATAAACATGCGCTGACGAAAATTCCCTTTCGTCTTGCCTCTGGGAGAACGCAATGAAAGCTATTGTTTACAACGGCCCTCGTGACGTCAGTGTGCAAAATGTACCGGACGCTAAGATCGAAAAGCCTACCGATGTTTTGGTGCGCGTAACCGCCACCAACATCTGCGGATCTGATCTGCACATGTACGAAGGCCGAACCTCGTTTGAAGCTGGAAGAGTTTTTGGGCATGAGAATTTGGGCGAGGTGATTGAAGTTGGTGTAGGGGTTGATCGGGTCAAGATAGGCGACCGAGTTTGCTTGCCGTTCAACATCGGCTGCGGTTTTTGCGAAAATTGTGAGAAGGGCCTGACCGGTTTTTGCCTGACGGCTAACCCAGGGAGTGCCGGTGCGGCCTATGGGTTTGCCGACATGGGACCCTATCAAGGCGGGCAGGCTGAGCTGCTTCGAGTGCCGTACGCCGACTTCAACTGTCTGGTGTTGCCCGATGACGCACAAGAGCGTGAAGAGGACTACGTCATGCTATCTGACATTTTCCCTACGGGTTGGCATGCGACCGAGTTGGCCGGCCTGCTTCCTGGAGAAAGCATCGCCATCTACGGCGCCGGACCGGTGGGATTGATGGCAGCCCATTCAGCCATGATCAAGGGCGCCTCCCAAGTCTTTGTGGTCGATAACCATCCTGACCGTTTGAAGCTGGCCGCTCAGATTGGCGCCACGCCCATCAACTCGCTCGAAAAGGAAGCAGTGGATCAAATATTGAATCTGACCCATGGCAAAGGCACGGATCGCGGCTGTGAGTGTGTGGGTTACCAATGCTGCGATCGCAACGGTCATGAAGTAAATCACCTGACCATGAATAACCTTGTCGCTTCAACCAAAGCCACCGGCGGGATCGGCGTTGTAGGCGTATTCGTTCCGCAGGATCTAGGTGCAAAAAATGAGCTGGCAAAGGCGGGAAAGATGGCCTTCGACTTCGGTGCCTTTTGGTTTAAGGGCCAGCAGATTCGAACCGGCCAGGCCAATGTCAAGGTCTACAACCGCCGCCTTGCCGAGCTCATTCACCATGGACGTGCTAAACCTTCTCAGATCATTTCTCACCGTCTCAAGCTCGCTGAGGGCCCAGATGCTTATAAGCATTTCGACGCACGTGACGATGGCTGGACGAAGGTCGTGCTCAAACCAGCAGTGTGAGCTGATTAGCCAATTCTTTGCCGGCTGGTATCGGAATGGTTTTTTGTGAAGATAAATCTCTTTGCTTACTGAAGTGTATTGAGCGCTTAGAGTCAAGGCAGTTTGAGGGGGGATGTTCAAAAGCCGTCATAAGTTCGCCATTGCGCTCTCGACAATCGGGGGGGCAGTGTTTATTGGAAGATCCACTCGTGAGCCGGACAAACTTTCTGTTTCTCCGCTCGCCTTGAGTGGCACAAAGAGGATGTTACGTACTTTTTACCGAGATGCAGAAGGTGCTGAATAAGCTTGCTGGTTTTGATGGCTACTAGCCATTCAAAAATTATTCCGGCTGAGGTGCGTCAACGACCAACGATGGCTGATGCCGTTAAAGGCGCAGGTATGAGTGGAGAACAAGCTGTACCTAGGTGCGACGCGCGAGCGTTCGGCACCTCAGTAGTGGAAAAAAGCACAGCACGCCTAAGTTTATGGTGGCTCCCGCTTAAAGTCGGACTTTGAAAAGTAAGCTAAATGGGGTGCGATGATCGGTCTGAAATCTCGTGCCTTTTATGAACCACTTGCTGGAAGGTGAACGATCATGAAAAGGTTATCTATTTGTTTAGCTTTGTGCAGCGCCTTCATGCTTCATGGATGTTTTGACAACGCCGATAAGGCAACGAAAGGCAATTCGAGTGGCACGAAGTCTTCTGTACAGATGCAAGAGGGCAGGGCCGATGATAATGAGTAGTGATTGATGGTCCGGGCGGTCGTTAATCGCTTAGGCCAAAGACATATACATCAATTAATGGTGATTGAGATGAATTGCCTGATTTGGTTAGGCGCTGCTAAACGAGTGATGTGCCCATATTAATGATGAGGCTTTCTAGCCCGAAGGCAGTTGACATTGGCAATGGTGTTCGAGAAACCTTTTATCGGTTGGCCTGAACCCGGTTTCGTTTCGGCGCTCTACAGTTTTAGGCGGATTGCTTAGCAACTAGGAGGATGGAACTATGCCACGTGGGAATAAAGATAAGTACACCGACAAGCAAAAACGTAAAGCAGAACATATTGAAGATAGCTACGAGGCAAAAGGGGTGTCCAAAGATCAGGCCGAAAGCCGTGCTTGGGGAACAGTAAATAAACAATCAGGTGGCGGTAACCGGAAGGGTGGCTCTGGCCAGAAGACAAGCGGAGCTACAAAAGCTAAAGCCCGAGAATCATCAGTCCTGCGAGCTGCAGCGACACGACGAGCGGTCCCGCGTCCTGATCAGCTATTAGAGGACATGAGCAAAAATGAGCTGATGGACCGAGCTCGTAAACACCGGATAGCAGGACGCTCGACTATGCGTAAAAGTGAACTGATTGACGCACTGAATGATGTGCGTTAGGGGGGAGGGGAGCGATGCATTGGAAACGATTTGCAAGTCGACGGACCAGTCTAGGCAGACACAGATATTAACCGTGTCGACGGCAGTCCAGGCAATATAAAGGTGTCTCCAGATCTGGGGAAGTTATCTTGGAATTTTGGTGTTCTCTTGTGAAGAAGCCAGTTCAAACATGCGCTTTTCAAATGCGACTCGGAACACAATACATAAATTATCCGCGTCGAGTCGGCTTAACTTTCCATGAGCTTCCGAACCCCACAACAGAGCATGCATAGAAAAATCAAGCTTGATTGCCTCTAATCGGCTGGTTGCCGTAGCGATCTTGGAAAGTAACTCGAAGGCTTCTAGGCTGTTTGAATGCAGCTCATTTTTCTCGTCGTTCATGGCTTACTTTCCCTGCATCATGATGCATACGATTGAATGACGAGTGTACGCCCATTTGCACAACACAGTACCAGCCCTTTTTAGCAGGGTGGATGGCGCCCATTCAGACCTGTTGGGAACGTCTCCCAGTCAACACATACACAAGATCACTTCAATTTTAGCTAATAGAGCAAGATACAAAGCGCTCGACTTCGCTTACTCTCCTCATACTTATATTGCGTATTTACCAAAACACCGCCCACCTTAGCCAAAGCAGCCTGCGTGTATTCCAATCGCACACGCTCTTCCCTAAGTCGCTTACTAGTATCGCTCATAAACGTCTCTTTTCTAATCGGAAATGCGTCGAACGCTGATCGCTCGTATTCTGATTAATGCCGGTCAGGCGATTTTCAAACTGGGTCCTCAAGCACACTATTTTTTCCGTATATAAATAAAAAACCGCGAAGCCCAGTATTTGTTTAGAAAAATCATGATGTTGCGTTTTCGTAATTCAGCGATGAAGGAGAAGTTCCAGCACTCCGTAGTATCTAGAAACTCAGTACTGTACTGAGTGTTCGCAATGACTTGCGACTCTCCAGACGACGTCACTCCGGCGCCATCAGCACCGCGAGTGTCATTTTGATGAACTCTTCGTTTTTGCTGATTGTGTCAAGTGCACCGCGAACATTCTCGGCTACTTCAGCAGACCCGCGATGCTCGACCCAAAGTGTTAGCTCCATGATGGCAGCTTCGAGGGCGAGTTGGTTTTGATTGATCTTGAAAAGCAGGGAAGGGAGCAGGTCTGAATTGGTCATTGGTTATTCTCCGTGTGAGGACAGCGTAGCAGTAGGGAAATTTGCGATGACCAATTCTCTAAACGTTGCGATTAGGGCCCATTCAAAGTCGTGTTTCCTGAGGTCTACATCGTTGCCGACTACTCAGACCACCAACCTTTCTCCGCCTGTCCGTAGTGTGAGCCACTGAACCAGCTTTCTAGCTCTACCTCCAACGTGGTAATGAATGCCAGATTCCCCTTCAAAGGATCCAAGAGATCAGCCTGCTTGCGAGCCCAGTCGATCCAAGGATTTACCATTTCTTGATCTGCGATCGGGGCAATTTTCAGCCGATCTTCCACCGCTTTTATGAAGGCTCGTAAGCGCTCGGCTCGTTCCCATCGCTCAGTATGTTTAACGACGCTCAGTCTGAGGCGACGTTGAGTCTCTGTTGTACGGGCTCGTTCAAGACGTCGTCTTTCATCTTCAGCCCATTCACGATTTCTTGCCTCCTCTTTCTCTCTGAGGACCTTGATAGAAACTGATGCGGAATTTAAGCCCGCCAGGATGCTAGAAAGTTTTTTCTCGAGCGGCGCGGTCTTGGTGTCCTTCCAGTTTTTCCGTTCTCCGTAATCCATCCGCGCTTCGATCTGAAACGTCAGTTCGCCCGTTGAGGCCCATTCAAACTGTGGGCGTCGCAGGGACATGAAATTAGGCTCCCATGGAGCACCTGGGCGGCGTTTTGGGGGCGGTGGCGGTGGGATCGGATGTTTGTCTAATCGCTCCACGAGTCGCACAGATATGGGCTCATCGTTGACCGTGATGACTGTTTTTCCTTCAGCGTTGATCTTCCATGAACAACCTTCAGCCTGACCCTCTTTGATCAATGCATCAAAAAGGATTGCGCAGCGTTCTATCAATGTCGATGAAATCATCACATTCAAGACGCGCTTGCCTGCGTAATTGAGGTAGCCGTCCTTGACCTTCGACGTTTTTGCACTCTTTAGCCATTGACTCACTAGCGCGTGAGGCTCGGATAATTGATAGGGGGCTTCAATCGTTCGCCGGACTATAGGTGAGTTCAAATCAGTGCCAGTCGCGATGAGCGAGTTGTCACGGTTGAGCACTTGGAATCGGACATTGCCTTCGACCTGAGGAGGTTTGGGTTTGCGTTGTCGCTGCTTTTCCGATTTGGCCCAATGGCCACGCCCAGGGAGAGGGATGCCGGCTTTGCGACAAGCTTTGGCGACGGCGACGTCGGAAACACCAATTTCGTGGGCCAGTTTGACCATGGGTGTTTGCCATACTTTTTCGAACAGTTCCTTGACGGTAAAACTCACGAATGTGTACATGCAATCTGCCACCTTTGCTCATCGCCAATTATGGATCACAGCAGGGGGACGTTAAATTCCGGTGAACGCAGGGTGAAACAGCCCTATGAGGATGTCCGGGGCTCTTTCGTCGTGTACGCTGGAAAAGACAACTTCGACTCGTTTGGCGTGTGCTCGTAGGTCGAGGACAGCACCGCACTGAGTCGATCGCCCAGCAGGTTCCAGGCGTTTTTCTTCTCGTCGGCATAGTCGTGATGCAAGTAGTGGCGTCTCACCCGAGAGCCGGCCAGTACATGATTTTGGCAGCGATCAATGACGTCCAGGCTAACGCCTAAGGCTTGCATCATGGTCGCCCCCGTGCGGCGCAAGTCATGCGGCGTCCAGTCGCCGTTTTGGCCGTCGGCAAGGACCAGGGTATCGTCATGGCACCGTCTGGAGAGGGCCTTGCGGTTTTTGAACCGGGCTTGACGGTCACCCACCTGCTTGCTCACCACTTTCACGTCCACATGTCCGTCATCCTGCTTGTTCGGAAAGCACCACTGGGAGTCTCCCGTCAGGGTTTTGAGCTCTTGAAAGAAATGCAAGGCGAAGGGGGAGAGGAAGACATGGTGGTCCTGTTTCTTGCCCCGGGTGCCTTTGACGTTTTCGCTGGGGAGGAACCAGGTCTGCCGGTCCAGATCGACATTCTTCCATTCGGCCTGGAGCAACTCACCAATCCGGCACAGCGTGCCCAGGCTAATCCAGAGCGCGAGTTGCGTTTCCTTCTTTAGCGGTCGAATGCCGTCGTATTTTTGGCCCGCGGGGAGGGCGTCGTAATCGGCAGTCATTTGCTGGAAGCGGGTGTGCAGTTCCAACAGCTCAGCCGGGGAAAGGATCCGGCTTCTTTCCGCTTCGTAGTCGGCAGGGATCAGGGGGGAGATGTCGACCAGTTCCGTCGGATCCCCCTCCACCAGTAACGCCCGCCAAGGTTGGCGCTTTCTAGCCCAGCTGAACATCTGGGTGAGGTCGGCGAAGAAGCTGATGGCTTGACGGTGAGCGCCGCGGTTGACCACGGTGCGGATCAGCGCCCGAATATCGTGTTCCGAAACATTGTTCACCGCGGTCTTGCCGAGTGCTGGGTAAAGGTCCTTACTAAAGCGCCGTTGCAACTCGGCATTGCCATCTTTGCGCGCCACGCCGTCCAACAGCCAGGCTTTGGCCAGATCCTGGACGGTCAGCGTTTGCACCTTCGCCGTTTTTACCTGCTCGGCTTCTGCGTTCGTTGCGGCATGCGCCTGTGCCTTGGCGGTTTTCTTGTGTTCGTTGGGATTGATCTGCTCATCGATGAGCGCACGTGCCTGGTTGCGGGCCTTGCGTATGTCCGTCAGGGATTTGCGCGGCCAGGTTCCGCAGGCGTACTCTTTGTTCTGGTCGCCCCAGCGATACCGATAGAAAAAGCTGACCGACACACCGTCCTTACGCACGGAAATTCGACCGGCGAGATTGCCATCCTCCCTGACGATGCGGCCGGCATCATTGGCGGTCAGCGACTCGAGTTCTTTGATGGTAATTTTGGCCATGAAACGGACTCCCCCTACTTTTACCCCCACAAAAACGTCGGCTCTTGATGGACGTTACTGGACTCTCGTAGAGCAGAACACCGCTGGAGCTCAAGTAAATACTAGCTTAGAAAAATCCAGAGTAAAATTTTGGAAGCTTTCAAGAAGTATGAAAAAGGAGATGGGGTGCTAGGGGTCGAGTGTTCGAATCACTCCGTCCCGACCATTATTCCTGAATTAAATCAAACACTTAAGTCGATCATATAGATCGGCTTTTTTGTGCCTGCGCAAAACTACTGGGTGATTTCATTGATACCCTGTTCGGGAACTGCCTCGGGCCAAACGATTTCTTCATCGTCTCGCTTGTAGTCATTGGTCACGCCCTCGCTCACATGGCCCACAAAGCTTCTCTCAGCCCTCTTGCGTAAGCGCCGGCACGTCTGTTCATAAATTAAATGTTATTCGACAAACGTCTAGTAGAACCACAGGATGAAAAGTGCTTCAGGCGATCAACTGCCGGCACATTACCCCGCCCATCCTGAGAGCATTTTCATGAAAAAACTCGCTTCAGTTGTAGCCGCTTCCCTCTGCCTGATCGCTGGCGCCAGCCATGCGGCGGAAGCAAAAACCACCTTCAAGCCGTTTTCTGGCGTTGATATCAGTGGTGTGTATGAATGTGTGGGCACGGACGTGCACGATGGCGAAGGCAAAAGTGAGATGACACTGACACTCGACAGCAAGTACAGCTCGGGTAAATTCGGTGGTTATAAAGCCAAGGTCGAAGCCGATGGAGCGCTTGTCTACAACGGTTCCGTCGTCGCTGACCGTGATCATTTAGCGATGAACTTCGTCAACGTCGATCCTTCCAAAAAGGACTTTGGCGTGGCGTTGGCGAAAGTCAGCAGCCCGTCCAAAGGAAAGTTCAAGATCGAAAAGACCTACTACGAGCCTGAATACATGGGCGGTGGCAACGGTGTTGAGACCTGCACCTCGAAATAATACGGTGATGCGCGGTGTTCAGGATGAGTCGCTGCTGTACTGAATTGATCGATAACCCAGCCAGATAGTTATCTGCCTGGGTTTTTTCATGCCCGGCTTTAGATACGCTTCACTTGCGCGGACGTTGCTTTACGTACTCCACAAACGGCGCAAGATCCGTACTGCACAGTAAATGCGCGACCCTCAACACTTCCTCCTGCGGCCAGTCCCACCACGCTGACTGTTCCAGCATCACGCGGGTCGGCTCATCAAAACGCCAGCGGATATGCTTGGCTGGGTTGCCGCCGACGATGGAGTAGGGCGCGACATCCTTGGTCACCAGTGCGCCTGCTGCCACGACCGCGCCATTGCCAATCGAAACGCCCGACAAAATCTTCGCGTGCGAGCTGATCCAGCAGTCGTTGCCGATGGTCACGTCGCCTTTGCTGCCACCAAAGTCCGTAATGTGCGCGACGCTGTCGACCTTGGCCGGAAAGGGGTAGCAGCTGAGCCAATCGGTACGGTGGTGGCCACCCAGAAACACTTCGACATTGCCAGCAATGGAGGTGTAGGCGCCCACGCGCAGGGTTGTGCCTTCATGCCAGTCGTGAACTTTCAGGTCGCCGTAGGTGCCGACGCCAAAACTGTACGCGGGATAACGGTTGCGCAGTTTTTGCGTAGCGCGCTCCAGGGGGGGGAGTGCGCGCAACGCTTTGCGCGCTTGGTGTTCGCGCCATTTACGCAATAGCTTCATGCGTCGAGCCTTCTTGCAGGGATTGAAATCAGGCCGCCATCCTGAGCAATGGGGGCCCTCTATGCAAGACGAAAAAAATTGGCGAAAGCCTGTCCCCTTTTTTCACCTCGCCGGTCATTTCAGGCAAGTGAACACATCGAGAGCTTCCTCCAATGCCCGCAGTCCCACCCTTGCGCTTGCGCCCTCTGCTCAATCTGAGCCTGCTGCTGAGCCTCAGTACCAGCCCGTTATTCGTCGCCGTCAGCTACGCCGAAGACGCCGCCACCCGCCGCAGTTACCAGGTGCCGGCCGGTAGCCTGAGTGCCGCCTTGACCCGTTTTGCCGGGTTGGCAGGGGTGAACCTGTCGGTGGACCCGGCGCTCGTCAGCGGGCGCAGCAGCAGTGGTTTGTCCGGTGAATATGGCGTGGAGGAGGGCTTCACCCGTTTGCTCCAGGGCTCGGGCTTGCGACTGCAACCGATGGGGGAGCAGGCCTACAGGCTGGTTCCTGCGCCGGAGGATGGCAGTGTGCAACTGGCGCCGACGTCCATTCTCGGCGCTACCGACGTCGCCGACGGCGATACCTACGCCGGTGGGCAGGTCGCGCGGCGTGGCTCCCAAGGCCTGCTGGGCTCGCGGGATTTCATGGAAACGCCGTTCAGCATGACCACCTACACCGAGGCCGCGGTCAAGAACCAGCAAGCGCGCACCCTCGGTGACCTGGTGGCCAGCGACCCCTCGGTACGCGCCACCAACCCGGCCGGCGGGCGCTACGAGCAGTTCACCATTCGCGGCTTCAGCCTGTTCAACAGTGATGTGGCCTATAACGGCCTGTACGGCGTGTTGCCGACTTACACCATCGACATGGAAATGGCCGACCGCGTCGATATCCTCAAAGGCCCGAGCCAGTTGATCAACGGCATTTCACCGCGCGGCAGCGTCGGCGGTGGCATCAACGTGGTACCCAAGCGCGCCACCGATAAGGACATCAACTCGTTTACCGGCACCTGGGCCTCGGGCAGCCAGGCCGGTGGCGCGGTGGATGTGGGGCGGCGCTTTGGTGAGGATAATAAATTCGGCATCCGCTTCAACGGCGTCAAACAGTCGGGCGATACGGAATGGGATCATCAGAGCGTCGACCGCGAAATGGCGGTGCTCGGGCTGGATTTTCGCGGCGAGCGCCTGCGCCTTTCCACCGATATCGGCCACACCGAGCGAGATACCGATGCGCCGCAGGAACGTGTGCAAGTTGGCCCCAATGCCAGGGTGCCGAGTGCCAATGAGGTGCATCGCAACTATGCGCAGTCCTGGAGCAACGCCAGCACCAACGACACCTTCGGTACGCTCAACGGCGAGTTCGACCTCAGCGACAGCGTGATGCTCTACGGCGGCGTCGGCGCGCGTAAAAGTAACCACGACTTCCTGAGGCACGCGGTGGCTGTCACCAATAACGCCGGGGACTTCAGCGTGCTGCCGCGGGATTTCACCCGCGACGAAAATGTGCGCACCGCCACGGCGGGCGTGCGCAGTTGGTTTCACACCGGGCCGGTCAGCCATGAGCTGAACCTGGCGGCCAGCTACTTCTACATGGACTTCGAAAACGGCGGCGCGCGCTATGCCGCCGCACCAAGCAATCTGTACGATCCGCTGCAAACCCCGACACCGTCACGGCCGACGCGCCTGGACGCCAAGGTTTACACCGAGAACCGCTTCAGCGGCTTGGCACTCTCCGACACCCTGGGCTTTTTCGACGACCGTCTGTTACTCACCCTCGGCGCGCGCTGGCAGCGGGTGAAGGTCGATGACTGGACCGACAACGTCAAAGGCGACACCGCCTACGACGAAGAAAAAATCTCGCCCTCGGGCGGCCTCCTGTTCAAGGCCACCGACAAACTGTCGCTGTACGCCAACTACATGGAAGGTTTGAGCCAAGGCAAGATCGCGCCGTCTACGTCGGTCAACGAAGATGAAATCTTTCCGCCATTTGTCAGCCGTCAGGTCGAAGTCGGCGCCAAATACGATGCCGGCGCCTTCGCCGTGACCGCTGCCGTGTTTCGCATCAAACAGCCTGCCTACGAGACGAACGCCACGACTCGCGTGTTCGGCCCCAACGGCAAGCGCCAGAACGACGGCGTGGAGCTAACTGTGTTCGGCGAGCCGCTCAAGGGCTTTCGCTTGCTCGGTGGGGTCATGGTAATCGACAGTGAGCTGACACACACCACCAACGGCACTTTCGACGGCAACCGCGCACCGGCCACGCCCAAGTACAACGTCAACCTTGGCGCCGAATGGGATGTGCCAACGCTGGAAGGGCTGACCCTGACCAGCCGTGGCATCTATTCCAGCTCGCAGTACCTGGACCAGTCCAACGTCAAGCAGATTGACGCGTGGAACCGCATCGATGTGGGCGCGCGCTATGCCTTCAAGGTGGATGACAAACACATCACCTTGCGCGCGAATGTCGAGAACGTCGCCGATAAACGTTACTGGAGCTCGGCCGGTGCTTCGGATGACAGCGAGCCGGGCTTGACCTTATCAACCCCCCGAACCTACCTGCTGTCCGCCACAGTCGATTTCTAAGCGCAGGACTAATGTGGGAGCTGGCTTGCCTGCGATAGCGGTGTATCAGTGTCTATATTTGATCCCGACCCACCGCGATCGCAGGCAAGCCAGCTCCCACAGGGAATTACAGTGTTAATAAGAATGTTTTTTGATTGCAACGCGCCGATATGGAATAGTACCCGCCGTTTTCCCCAGCCTGTCTAGCCGGGGTGTTTTAACGCCGAGGTACTCTCCATGCGAATGCTGCGCTCCATCCCGACCCTTGCGGCCTGCCTCCTGGCGTTGTCTTCCAGCGTACTCAGCGCCGCCCCCATCGACCTCAACGATGGCCAGCACGTCGTGCATTTGCCGGACGCGCCCAAGCGCGTGGTGGTACTGGAGTTTTCCTTTCTCGACAGCCTGGCCGCGGTTGACGTCACGCCCGTAGGCGCCGCCGACGATGGCGACGCCAACCGCGTCTTGCCCCGCGTGCGCCAGGCCATCGGCCAGTGGAAGTCCGTAGGCCTGCGTTCGCAGCCGAGCATCGAAGAGATCGCCCGCCTCAAGCCGGACCTGATCATCGCCGACCTGAACCGCCATCAAGCGCTGTACAGCGACCTGTCGAGTCTCGCGCCAACGCTGTTGTTGCCGTCGCGCGGTGAGGATTATCAGGGCAGTCTGAAATCCGCCGAGCTGATCGGCAAAGCCCTTGGCAAGAGCCCGCAGATGGAAGCGCGTATCGCGCAGAACCGTGAACACCTGAAAGCGATTGCGCAGCAGATCCCCTCCGGTGCCAGCGTGTTGTTCGGCGTTGCCCGTGAAGACAGTTTTTCCGTACACGGCCCGGACTCCTACGCTGGCAGCGTACTGGAAGCCATCGGCTTGAAGGTCCCGTCGGTACGCGCCAAGGCCGCCCCCACCGAATTCGTCAGCCTGGAGCAACTGCTTGCACTGGACCCGGGTTGGCTGCTGGTCGGCCATTACCGTCGCCCGAGCATCGTCGACACCTGGAGCAAGCAGCCGCTGTGGCAAGTGCTTGGCGCGGTGCGTAATCATCACGTTGCCGAAGTGGATGGCGACAGTTGGGCGCGCAACCGTGGCGTACTCGCTTCCGAGCAAATCGCCGAAGACGCCCTGGCCATTCTTAAAGGCGGCAAAGCCGTACTGAGCCAATAAGCGTGCAACGCAGTGTCGCCGCCGTGGGCATCGTGTTGCTCGGTGCCGGGTTGTTCTGGTTTTCGTTGTACCTCGGATCACCGTTCACCATCACCGCGACAGACGCCTGGAACGGCCTGGCTCATCAGGGCCGCGTGGGCGGCAATATGGCCTATATCGTCGCCCAGTTGCGCGTGCCGCGCGCGGTCTGCGCCGCGCTGGTGGGCGCCTGCCTGGGCCTGGCCGGTGCACTGATGCAGGGCATCACGCGCAACCGTCTGGCGTCGCCTTCATTGTTCGGCGTCACGGCGGGGGCGGCGTTGGGGCTGGCGCTGTTTTCGACCGGCTTGGTCGCGCCACCCTTTGCCGGCGGTGCGTTGTTGATGACATGTGTGGGCGGCGCGCTGGCCTGGATCACCGTGTTCAGCCTGGGCGGTGCGTGGTCGCCCACCACGGCGCAGGGGCGGTTGGTGCTGGCCGGTGTCGCCGTCGCTGCGTTGTGCGCAGCGTTGACCCGGCTCACGGTGATTCTGGTCGAGGCCCAGGCGCAAAGCGTGTTGAACTGGTTGGCCGGCTCGTTGGCCAACGTCGGCGCCGCGCAAGTGCAATTGCTCTGGCCGTGCACCTTGATCGGTGGTCTGTGGGCCCTGTGGTGCGCGCCGCGTTTGAACCTGATCAACCTTGGCGAAGACGCTGCGCGCTCCCTCGGCGTGGGTATCGCCAGCCTGCGCTTGCAAGTGTTTGTCGCCAGCCTGCTGCTGGTGGGCGCCAGTGTTTGCGCGGTCGGCCCCATCGGTTTTGTCGGGCTGATCGCGCCGAACATCATTCGTCAGTTTTTGGGTAATGATTACCGCTGGCTGATTCCGCTGAGCGCGGCATTGGGCGCGGTGATCGTATTGGGTGCCGACTTGCTTAGCCGCGCCGTGGCCTTTCCGGTGGAAACCCCGGCAGGCGTGGTCACGGCACTGATCGGCGCACCGTTCTTCCTCTTTCTCGCCAGGCGCACCCTATGATCCGGCCACGCTTGCGCCTCTGGCTGCTGGTCGGCCTGTTATTGGCGGCGACCTTTGTCAGCCTCAGCGCGGGCACGTCGTGGCTCACACCCGACACCGTGCTGCAACACCTGTTGGCCCACAACGCCCTCGACTTCGAAGTGTGGAACCACCGCCTGCCACGCAGCCTGATCGCGGTCCTCGCAGGCTGTGCTTTTGGCCTGGCGGGGGCGATTGTGCAGGGCGTGATCCGCAACCCGCTGGCCTCGCCGGAAATCCTCGGCGTGACCCAAGGCGCGGGGCTGGCGCTGACGGTTGCGATCATCAGCTGGCCGCAGTTGCCGATCGCCTGGCTGCCGCTGGTGGCTTGCCTGGGCGGTGCCGGCGGCGCCTTGCTGCTGGCGCTCTACAACACGGGTGTGAGCTTTTCCGGGGTGCGTTTTGCGCTGTCGGGGGTGGCCATTGCCGTGACCTTGTCGAGCGTCACCGAATTTCTGATCCTGTCCCACCCATTGGATATCAACACCGCGTTGCTTGCCCTCACCGGCAGTTTGTGGAGCCGCAACTGGCACCACGTGGCGCTGGTGTTGCCGTTTCTAGTGCTGATTCCGCTGGGCCTGTGCCTGGCCAAACCGCTGAACCTGATCGCCCTCGGCGACGAGGCGGCGCACAGCCTGGGTACGGCGCTGAACCGCACACGCTGGCTGGCGATGGCCTGCGCGGTGCTGCTCACCAGCCTGGGCGTGGGGGTGATCGGGCCGATTGGATTTATCGGCCTGGTTGCGCCGCACATGGCGCGGCGGCTGGTCGGCGGGCATCACCTGTTCTTGCTGCCGGCGGCGATGTTGATTGGCGCGCTGTTGCTGGTGCTCGCCGACACCCTCGGACGCACGCTGATCGCGCCCAGCGAAATCCCGGCGGGGGTACTCACGGCGGTGATTGGCGCGCCGTATTTTCTTTGGTTGCTGGCACGGTTCAAGGGCTGATGACATGAGCATTCTCCAGGCACATCAACTCGACATCGGCTACGACGCCACGCGTATCGTGCAGGGCCTTTCATTTGCGCCGCCGGCGGGGAAGGTCACGGCGCTGATCGGCCCGAACGGTTGTGGCAAGTCGACGTTGCTCAAGACCTTCGCGCGCATTCTCAAACCGACCAGGGGCGAACTGACGCTGGATGGCCAGGCCTATGCAAGCCTTTCCGCTCGCCAATTGGCCCAGCACATTGCGTTTTTACCCCAGGTGTTGCCGGTGCCGGAAGGCGTCAGCGTGCGCCAGTTGGTCGCCTATGGCCGCAGCCCGCATAACTCGCTGTGGGGGCGCCTGAGTGGCAGTGACCAAACGCAGGTAACGCAGGCCATGCAACGACTGGAACTGGACAGCCTGGCCGACCGCGCATTGGCGGACTTGTCCGGCGGCCAACGCCAGCGGGCCTGGCTGGCCATGGTGTTGGCGCAAAATGCAGCGGTGGTATTGCTGGATGAGCCGACCACTTACCTCGACATCAGCCACCAGGTCGAATTGCTGGACTTGATGGGCGAGCTGGCCGCAGAAGGCAAGACCGTGATCACCGTGCTGCACGACATCAACCAGGCCTGCCGGTATGCCGACCATCTGGCGGTGATGCACGGCGGCCAGCTGGTTGCCGATGGGACGCCCGCCGCGGTGATCAGCGTCGAGTTGATGCGTCAGGTATTTGATGTGCAAGTGCAGGTCATCAATGAACCCGTGTCCGGCACGCCGATGTGCATAGTCGAAAAAAGCACCCGACTTCACGCCTGACCCGGTTCAACTGTGAGAGATGAAGTGCAACGCTTGAATCTTTTGGATTGCCACCCCATTGAGCGCGAGAACGCCTGAGCAACTAACGAAGTGGCTCATTGCAATTAGCTAAACCCGAGACCTTCGCTGCGCACCCTCTAAAACAAGGGTTGTACCGGAAATCCGGGACAGCCCGTGGCTATTCATTTCAGTTTGTTTCCCCGCCTCAGGAACTAGCGTTGGAACTTCCAGTCGATTAACCCTGCTAACTCTTTCTTCGGGCGTGGCTAACTAATGGCACTTCTCGGTAGTTCCAAATAGCCATACTTTCTCGCAACTAGAACTTAATATTATGTCGTCAGCCCTTATCGATGCCTGCCATATGCAGATACCGCACACTGATCAAGTGTGCGCGTGGCTGACGCAGCATGCCGGGTTGAAAACCGTTGATCTGGAGCGAGCCCGGCGTTTGTCCACCGACGCCAGTGACCTGCTCGGCGTGCTCACGCGCCTGGGGCTGGTTTCTGAAGTCGAACTGGCCCGCGCGTGGGCCGATTTGCTCGATGCCCCCCTGTTGCTGGCAGACGCCGCACCACCGCTGCTGGACCCTTTGCCGGTGCTCACCGAGCGCTTTATGCGCCACTACCAAATCGTGCCCATGGGCTGGACCCAGGGCGGCCTGCGTGTACTGGCGGCCAATCCAGCGCAGGGTTATCCGTTTCAGGCACTGGCCTACGCCTGTCAGGTGCCGGTGTGGCTGGCCATCGGCCCGCGCAATGAGGTCGATACGCTGATCGAGCGCTATTACGGCCAAGGCCGTTCCGCCATGGGTACGCTGATCGAAAACCTCGATGAGCAGGGCGGCGCGCTGGAGGATATCGAACACCTCAAGGACATGGCCTCCGAAGCGCCGGTGATTCGCCTGGTCAACCTGATCCTGCAGCGCGCCGTGGAGCAACGCGCCTCGGACATCCACATCGAACCCTTCGAAACTCAGCTCAAAGTGCGTTACCGCATTGACGGCGTGCTGCACGACGCCGAAGCGCCGCCCGCCAGTTCGTCGGCGGCAGTGATTTCGCGGGTGAAGATCATGGCGCGGCTGGACATCGCCGAGCGCAGGCTGCCGCAGGACGGGCGCATCATGCTGCGTATCCAGGGCAAGGAACTCGACTTGCGCGTGTCCAGCGTGCCCACCAGCTTTGGCGAGTCGGTGGTGATGCGCCTGCTGGACCGGCAAACCGTCAGGTTCGATTTTCAGAGCCTGGGCTTTGATGGCGAGCGGCTGGCGACCTTCCTCGATTTACTGGCGCGCCCCCACGGCATTTTGCTGGTGACCGGGCCCACCGGCTCCGGCAAAACCACCACGCTCTACACCGCGTTGTCGCGGCTCAACACCAGCGAGCGCAAAATCATCACCGTCGAAGACCCGGTGGAATACCAGCTCGAAGGCATCAACCAGATCCAGGTCAAGCCCGCCATCGGCCTGGACTTCGCCGGTGCGCTGCGCTCCATCGTGCGTCAGGACCCGGACGTGATCATGATCGGCGAAATCCGCGACCTGGAAACCTGTCGCATCGCGATTCAGTCGTCTCTCACCGGGCACCTTGTGCTCTCGACCCTGCACACCAACAGCGCCGCCGCGAGCATCACGCGCCTGCTGGACATGGGCGTGGAGAGCTACCTGATTGCGTCGACGGTCAGCGGCATTCTTGCGCAGCGGCTAGTCAGGCGCCTCGACCCCGCCACGCGCGTTGCTTTTGAAGCGTCGCCACAATTGATCGCCGAACACGGTCTGGATCGCTTGACCGAGCAACGCCCGATTCGGCTCTACAACGGCGCTTATCACGGCCGCAGCGCGCTCACCGAATTGCTCGTGATGAACGATGAACTGCGTGGTCTGCTGATGCGCCACGCTGATGCCGCCACCCTCGAACAGGCCGCCCGCCGCGCCGGTTTGCGCACCCTGTATGAAGACGGATTGCGCCAGGCGCTGGCGGGTATCACGTCGCTGGAAGAAGTGCTGCGAGTCACCCTTGGAGAGGGCGCGTGAGCCTGTTCAAGTTTCGCGCGCTGGACGGCCAGGGCGCGGCTCACAACGGCACACTACAAGCCCGCGACAGAGCCGCCGCCGTCGCCGCGTTGCAAAAGCGTGGCCTGCTGTTATTGCACATCGACGCGGCGCGCAGCCCATTGCTGCGCCGCGCGCGCGGGCAACTGAAGGGCGCGGCGCTGGTGAGTTTCACCCAGCAATTGGCGACGCTGCTGGGCGCCGGTCAACCGCTTGAGCGCGCCCTTGGGCTATTACTCAGGCAACCCGGCCAACCCCAGGTGCGCGCGCTGATCGAGCGCATCCGCGATCACGTCAAGGCCGGCAAACCGTTATCCGCCGCGCTGGAAGAAGAGGGCGGTACGTTTTCCCCGCTGTACCTGAGCATGGTGCGTGCCGGCGAGGCGGGCGGTGCGTTGGAAAGCACCTTGCGCCAGCTCAGCGATTACCTGGAACGCAGCCAGTTGCTGCGCGGCGAGGTAATCAACGCGCTGATCTACCCGGCGTTCCTGGTGGTCGGCGTGCTCGGGTCACTGGCGCTGTTGCTGGCGTATGTGGTGCCGCAATTTGTACCGATTTTTCAGGATTTGGGCGTGCCGATTCCGTTGATCACCGAGGTGATTCTCGCGCTCGGGCAATTCCTCGGCGACTACGGCCTGATGGTGCTGGCCGCGCTGATCGTGACCACATGGGGGGTGTTTGCGCGTCTGCGTGACCCGCAACGCCGAGCGAACTACGACCGCCGCCTGCTCGGTATGCGCGTAATCGGCCCCCTGTTGCAGCGTGTCGAAGCAGCGCGCCTGACGCGCACCCTCGGTACTTTGCTCAGCAACGGCGTGGCGCTGCTGCCCGCGTTGGTGATTGCCCGGCAGGTCTGCAGCAATCGCGCCTTGCAGGTGCAAGTGGAGGACGCGGCGGAATCAGTAAAAGGCGGCGGCACCCTGGCCAGTGCTTTCGGCGTTCAGCCGCTGCTGCCGGACCTGGCCTTGCAAATGATTGAAGTCGGCGAGCAGGCCGGTGAACTGGACAGCATGCTGCTCAAGGTCGCCGACGTGTTCGACGTCGAAGCCAAACGCGGCATCGAGCGCTTGCTCGCAGCGTTGGTGCCGTCCCTGACCGTGATCATGGCCGTACTCGTGGCGGTGATCATGCTCGCGATCATGCTGCCGCTGATGAGCCTGACGAGCACTATTTGAAGGAGAACACCCGATGAGAACTTCACGCCGCCAAGGCGGTTTCACCCTGCTGGAAATGCTCGCGGTGATCGTGCTGCTGGGCATTGTCGCAACCATTGTGGTGCGCCAGGTCGGCGGCAACGTGGACAAGGGCAAATACGGCGCGGGCAAGGCGCAGTTGGCCGGGCTGAGCATGAAGGTCGACAGCTACGCACTCGACATTGGTTCACCGCCCAACAACCTGCAACAGCTGCTCGACAAGCCCGCCAACGCGTCAGGCTGGGCCGGGCCGTATGCCAAACCGTCGGACCTCAAGGACCCGTTCGGCCATGCCTTCGGCTATCGCTTCCCGGGTGAGCATGGCGCCTTTGACCTGATTTTCTACGGCCAGGACGGCCAACCGGGCGGCGATGGCTATAGCGCCGACCTGGGCAATTGGGAATAACGGCGCCATGCACCAGCGCGGCTTCACACTCCTGGAAATGCTCGTGGTCATCCTGCTGATCGGCCTCGCTGCGGGCGTGTTGGGGCTGGGTATACGCCAGGGTGTGCAGGCAGCGAAAGAGCGGCGCGTGGTCGGCGAAATGGTCGATGCGCTGCGCGCCACACGGGCTGCAGCCGTTATCGGTGGCAAGGCTGCGCGGACTGAATTTGATGTACAGGGCCAGACGTTTCAGGCGCCAGGCCGTACCCTTCAACGCTGGCCGGACGAACTAAACGTGACGTTGCACACCGCCGAACACGTTGGGCCTGCCATCGAGTTCTACCCCGACGGCAGTTCCACCGGCGGCAATCTGCTGGTGGCCAACGGCAGCCGGCGTTGGCGCATCGACATCGGCTGGCTGACCGGCAGCGTTGCGTCCAAGGCATTGCCATGAAGCACCAGGCCGGTTTCACCTTGCTTGAAATGCTTGCCGCCCTGACGCTGATGGCGGTGGGCAGCACGGTTTTGTTGGTCGCGTTCGGCCAGAGTGCGCGTTCGCTGGCGCAAGTCGCTCACAGCGATCGCCTGACCCACGCAGCGCTCAGCGTGCTCGATCAGGAAACGGCCGGCACGCTGACGGAGGGCGTCAGCCGGGGCGAACTCGACGGCATGCAGTGGCAGTTGACGCGCACCCGTCAGCAGGACGTGTTTCGTCTCGACCTGACGGTCAGCGAAGGTCGGCATCACGCCCGCTTCAGCACCTTGAAGGCGCGTCTGTGAGGCGCCGTCAGCAGGGCTTCACCTTGCTGGAAGTCCTCGTGGTGTTGAGTTTGCTGAGCGTGTTGTTGGTGCTGGTTGGTGGCGCGTTACTGGGCGCCAATCGTGCGGTGGCCAAGGCCCAGCACTACACCGCCAGCCTGGATGAAATGCGCGCCGCCCAGCAGTTTTTGCGCACCTCGATCAGCGAGGCGCTGCCGCTGAATATCAATCATGGCGAGGATTTTTTCACGGGCACGCCCGAACGTCTGGAGTGTGTGACGACCTTGCCCGGTGTGCTCGGTGGCGGCATTCAACGGATGACCCTGCAACGCGCCGAACGGGCGTTGCAGGTGGGTTTTCCGCAACGTGAGCCACAAGTGCTGCTGAACACTGTCGACAGCCTGCAATTCAGCTATCGCGGCCTGTCGCCTCTGGGTCAGCCCACCGGTTGGCTGAATCAATGGCCGTGGCCCAAGCGCCTGCCCGACGCAGTGCGTATCGCCGCCCACGTCAACGGACCGGTGCCATGGGTGACCGAAGTGATTGCCCTGCGCCTGAACCTGTCCAGCGGAGCCTCGGCCGAATGAAGCGCCAACGCGGTGCGGCCCTGTTGCTGGTGCTATGGGTCCTGGCGTTGCTCAGCGTGCTGCTCGGCGGCCTGGCCGGTTGGGTGCAGTTGCAAAGTCGCCAGGCGCTGTGGCTGCGCGAGCATGTACAAACGGTGTTGGCGGCCGAGGCAGGTATCGCCATGGTCATGGCCGGGCGGCAGTGGGTGGCTGACGGTCGCGACATCCCCCTCACGTTCGACGACGCCAGCGTGCACGTCAGCCTGCGCAGCGAGCGCGGCAAGCTCTACCTGACCAACGCCGAAGCGGATGACTTCACGCGTTTGGCCCGGGCCTGCGGCGCCACCAGTGCCCAGGCCGTGCAATTGATGAAGGCCCTCGACGCGCGGCGCGCCCAGGGCCTGGCGCCGTTTCGGGTGCTGGAAGAGCTGCGTCCATTGCCCGGTATGACCCAGGCGCTCTACAACCAGTTACTGCCGGAGCTCACTTTGTGGAGTGACCTTGATCGCCCCGACCCCGCCTTTGCCAGCCCGCTGATGCGCGAGGCGCTGAACCTGCCGCACCCAGACGCCGAGGGGGCCGACCCAGGCGAAATGCTGGCGATCGACAGCCGCGCCGAACGCCCCGGCGGTTATCAGGCGCGGCTGCACCTCACGGTTTTATTGAGCCCAACGGAGGACAGCGGGCAACCCTACCGGGTGCTGCGCTGGCAAGAATGAATCGACTGGAACCCATTGCCCGACACTGGCGCGGCAGCCTGCTACAACAAGGCTGGCGCCTGTGGCTCGCCGAGCTGCGCGGCTGTGTGCCGAGCTGGCTGGTGTTGCGGGAGCCGCCGGAGCACATTAATCATTGGCCCCTGACGGAGCCGCTTGCGCCTGGCACCTCTCGCCAGGTGTTGATGCTCGGCCCGGACGCGGTGCTGCTGCAAACCGTGCAACTGCCGCTGGCCGCCGCGCGCAACCTCAACGACGTGGTCGGCTATGAACTGGACCGCTACACGCCCTTTGAGGCGGACCAGCTGTACTTCGTCGCGCATCTGCAGCAACGCACGCCGACTCATCTTCAGGTGATGCTGGTGGCGATCCTGCGCGAACACCTCGACCACATCCTCACCGGCTGCGCTGCGCTTGGCCTGCGCCCGCATCGTGTGGACGTGGCAGGCCTGGGAATCAACTTGCTCCCCGCGCCACTGCGCCCACGCACGCCGCCACGCGGCAAAGGTTTGCAACGCAGCCTGCCGTGGCTGTGTGGCGCATTGCTGATTGCCGCGATGGTGCTGTGGCTCAACGACCGCCAGCGTGTGGTCGATGCCATGCGGGCCAGTGTCGAGCTGCAAAAAGCCCAGGTCGCCGAGGTCCACGCTTTGCGCCAGCAACTGCTCACTACCCGGGGCGCGGCGCAGTACCTGATTCGCCGCAAGCTGGCGCAGCCACCGCTTGCCGCACTGCTCAATGACCTCACCACTTGCCTGCCTGCCGACACCTGGCTTGACCAGCTGGACGTCAAGGACGGCGAAATTTCCCTCTCCGGACAAAGTGCCAAGGCCAGCGGCCTGATCACCCGTATCAAGGGTTGCAAACGCCTGGAAAACGCCCAGTTCGAAGGCGTGATTCAACCCGATGCCCGCACCGGCAAAGACCGCTTTGCCCTGCGTGCCCACCTTCGCCCGGAGGCCGCCGATGCGCCGACCCCTCACACCCCGTGAACGCCGTGGTGCCGCCTTGCTGATGCTGGCGGCGGTTGTCGGCGCCGCCTATTGGCTGTTGATCGACAGCTGGTTCGCCGGCCCTTTGCGCGCCATGGGCGAGCAGGCCGAGCAATTGCGCGAACAGCAGCAACGCTATGCGGGTGTGTTGCGCCACCGCGATGCGCTGCGCCAGCAGCTTGAGCGCGCGCAGCAAGACCCCGCCAGCACCACCAGCCTGTTGCCGGGCGATGACCCCGATGTGGTCGCTGCGGACCTGATGCAACGCCTCGCCGATTTGATCAGCAGCCACGCCAACCTCGGCGGCGGTTGCAGCCTGACCCAGCGCAAGCCCATCACCCCGGAGCAGGACAGCGGCGAGCCGTATCGCCAGGTCCAGGTCAGCCTCACACTCAACTGCGCTATCGAGCCCTTGGAGGCGCTGTTGCATGAGCTGGAATATCAGCCGCCGTTTCTGTTTGTGGATGAGCTGCGCATCCGCCGCAGTCGCGAGGCGCCGGCGAGTGGCGGCGCGGGCAAACTGGTGGTGCACCTGCTGGTTCGCGGCTATCTGCAACCGCAGGTGTCGCGATGATCGGCGTACTGCGCCCCCTGGAATGGGGCTTGCTCGGCTTGGCCGGCGTACTCGGCGTGTTGATGGCGGTGATCCTCAGCAGCGTCGGTGATGAACCGCAGTGGCTGCCCGAACCCGACACCCGCGCCCAGCCTTCGGCCCGCGTACAAAGTGCGCCGAACGTGCCGCTGGAAAACCTCTCCGCCACGTGGCAGGCCCCGCTGTTCAGCCCAGAGCGCAGCCCCGACCGCGTGGTAGGTAAAGCCCAAGTGTCGAGCCTGGCCGACCTGACCCTGAGCGGCATCATGATCACCGGCAACCTGCAAATGGCCATGCTCAAGCGGGCGAACGGCCCGGCCCTGACCGTGCGCCTCGGCCAAACCCTGCCCAACGGCTGGCGCCTGGAACACCTCACCCCGCAATACGCCCGATTCGCTCTGGACGGCCGCACCCAAACCTTGAGCCTGTACGCCAAGCGCTTGCCTCCGCCGTCCACCCGCCCACCTGTGACTTTGCCCCGCGAGCCCCTCCCTTGATCGACATGCGCACCTCCCTGTTTTGCCTGGCCACCGCCGTCTCTTTGGGCGGCTGTGGATCCTTCCCCGACCGCCCCGGCGCGGACGACGAACTGCTCCACGAAGCCCTGCAAGGCACCGGTGCGCAACGCCCGCCGACTGAGGCGCCTGCACCCGAAAGCCCGCAGCCCGAAGCGTTGCCTGTGCCGCAGCGCCAGCTGATTCGCGGCAACCAGCAATTCGTGCGCCCGCCGGCGGCGACAGCGGAGGCGAAAGAGGAGGGCGGCGACATTGTGTTCAACTTTGCCGACCAGCCGATCGAGGCGGTGATCAACAGCGTGATGGGCGACCTGCTGCACGAAAACTACAGCATCGCCCAGGGTGTGAAAGGCAGCGTGAGCTTTTCCACCTCTAAACCGGTCGACAAACAACAGGCGTTGTCGATCCTTGAAACCCTGCTGTCCTGGACGGGCAACGCGATGATCCGCCAAGGCCAGCGCTACGTGATTCTGCCCGCAGACCAGGCCGTGGCGGGCAAGCTGGTGCCGCAGATGAAGGTGGCCGCGCCCTCCAGCGGCCTTTCGGCGCGGCTGTTTCCCTTGCGTTACATCTCCGCCACCGAGATGCAGAAGCTGCTCAAACCGTTCGCCCGCGAGAATGCGTTTTTGCTGGTGGATCCGGCGCGCAACGTATTGAGCCTGGCCGGCACGCCGGATGAACTGGCCAACTATCAGGACACCATCGACACCTTTGATGTGGACTGGCTCAAAGGCATGTCGGTAGGCGTGTTCGGCCTGCAACGCGCCTCGGTGGCCGAGTTGATGCCCGAGCTGCAAGCGATGTTCGGCGCCGACAGCGGCAGCCCCTTGGGGGGCATGCTGCGGTTTTTGCCGATTGAGCGCACCAATTCGGTGGTGGTGATCTCCTCCCAGCCGCAGTACCTCAGCGAGGTCGGTGACTGGGTTCGCACGATTGACGAAGGCGGCGGGAACGAGCCGCAGATGTATGTCTACGATGTGCGCAACATGAAGGCCGCCGACCTGGCCAAATACCTGCGGCAGATCTACGGCACGGGCGCAATCAAGGACGATACGCCGGCGAAGGTTGCTCCGGGGTTGCGCACCGCGACCTTGTCCTCGCCCAACAACAGCGTGCAGAACCCTGCACCCGTTACTGAGGAGCTGGAGCCGGAGCCGGACACTGCTGAAGCGACGCCCGTCAGCCGACTCGAAGCAGGTACCCGCATCACCGCCCAGCACAGCAGCAACCAGTTGCTGGTGCGGACCCGTCCGGCGCAATGGAAGGAGATCGAGGCTGCGATCAAACGCCTCGACAACCCGCCGCTGCAAGTGCAGATCGAGACGCGCATTCTTGAGGTCAAGCTCAGTGGTGAACTGGACTTGGGTGTGCAGTGGTATTTGGGGCGTCTGGCGGGGAATTCCACGAGTACTACGGTGGCCAACGAGTCCGGCAGCCAAGGCGCGCTGGGCGGTGGCGGGGCAGGGTTGGGGGCGGCGGATTCGTTGTTTTATTCGTTTGTCAGTTCGAACCTGCAAGTGGCGTTGCACGCGCTGGAGAAGAACGGCCGGACCCAGGTGTTGTCGGCGCCGTCGCTTGTGGTGATGAATAACCAGCCGGCGCAGATTCAGGTGGGGGATAACATTCCCATCAGCCAGACCACGGTCAATACCGGCACCTCGGATACCACGTTGAGCAGTGTGGAATATGTGCAGACGGGGGTGATTCTGGATGTGGTGCCGCGGATTAATCCGGGGGGGTTGGTATATATGGATATTCAGCAGCAGGTCAGTGATGCGCAAAGTCAGAGTGGCACGGGTGATACGCCGGTGAATCCGCGCATTTCGACGCGTTCGGTGTCGACGCAGGTGGCGGTGCAGAGTGGGCAGACGGTGTTGCTTGGGGGGTTGATCAAGCAGGACAACGCTGAGGGGGTCAGCTCGGTGCCGTATCTGGGGAAGATTCCGGGGTTGCGGTGGTTGTTTGGCAACACCAGTAAGTCTCGGGAGCGTACGGAGTTAATTGTGTTGATTACGCCTCGGGTGGTGACCAATAGCGGGCAGGCGCGGCAGGTGACGGATGATTATCGGCAGCAGATGCAGCTTTTGAGGGGTGGGGGAGGTCGATAGTGTGCATATCCGTTGCTGCGGTAACGGCCACTTATGGTTCCGCTCTTACAG
>NZ_MSDF01000013.1:205331-348612 GCF_002022275.1 Pseudomonas fluorescens | reverse complement strand
GATTGCGGTGTGTGAAGACGAAATGAACCGAAAGTTCGACGCTCACAAAACACCGAAAGCTATCACATACCCAATTTGCTGAAGCGAGACCAACTGGTCACGACTCAGTACCCGAATTTCTTGACGACCATAGAGCATTGGAACCACCTGATCCCATCCCGAACTCAGTAGTGAAACGATGCATCGCCGATGGTAGTGTGGGGTTTCCCCATGTGAGAGTAGGTCATCGTCAAGATTAAATTCCGAAACCCCTGTTTGCTAACGCAAACAGGGGTTTTGTTTTGGGCGGTCGAAAAATTGTCGTGAGCCTGGTCCTGCTCTTCCCGGTGCTAATGTCTGGCGATTTCTATGCAATGGCCTTGCGCATGGCTATCATGCGTGCCTCATTGTGAGGCGATACTTGCATGCTGACGTTGTTGAAACTTCTGAAAGACGGCCGATTCCATTCCGGAGAAGCGCTGGGTGAGGCGCTGGGCGTCAGCCGTAGTGCTGTCTGGAAGCAGCTCCAGCTTCTTGAGGCTGAATTGAATTTGCCGATTCATAAAGTCCGTGGCAAGGGGTATCAACTGGCCTCGCCCCTGGTTCTGTTAAATGCCGACGAGATCGTGGCTAGCGCGCCTTCGCTAACTTGGCCGATCCGTATCTTCGATTCTATTGACTCCACCAATGCTGAAGCCCTTCGCCTCATAGAGAGCGGCGGCGCCGCACCGTTCCTGGTGCTTGCGGAGCAGCAGACTGCTGGGAGGGGGCGCCGAGGCCGCAAGTGGGTTAGCCCCTTCGCTCAGAACGTGTATTACAGCCTTGTATTGCGTATTGAGGGTGGCTTGCGGCAGCTGGAGGGCTTGAGCCTGGTTGTGGGATTGGCGGTTATGCAGGCCTTGCGTGAGGCTGGGGTGCAGGGCGCCGCCTTGAAATGGCCAAACGATGTACTGGTTGGACGGAAGAAAATAGCCGGTATATTGCTGGAGTTGGTGGGAGATCCTGCAGATATTTGCCACGTTGTACTGGGGATAGGTATTAACGTGAATATGCAGAAAGCGGATGAGGTTGATCGGCAGTGGACTGCGGTGGGGCTTGAAACGGGTTGCCCGATTGATCGTAACTATTTGGCTGCGCGGCTGAGTTTGCAGCTACGGGATTATCTGGGGCGGCACAAGGCCTCTGGATTTTCCGCGCTCCAGGAGGAGTGGGAGCAGCACCACTTATGGCAGGGAAAAGCAGTGTCCCTCATTGCGGGCGCAAGTCAGGTTGATGGCGTGGTGTTGGGTGTGGACCGTCAGGGTGCGTTGCGTCTGAGCGTTGACGGTGTTGAGAAAGTTTACAGTGGTGGTGAGCTAAGCCTGAGGTTGCGTGATGATTCTTGAGCTCGACTGTGGGAATAGCTTTATCAAGTGGCGTGTACTTAAGTCGAGTAAAGCTGCTGCCACCTTAGAAGGTGTGGTTGGCTCGGATGTCGCTTTGATTGAAAGTCTGCTGGCGATTCCTGGTCTTCTGCTGACACGCTGCCGGCTAGTGAGCGTCAGGGCTTCTGAAGAGACTGAGAAGCTGGTCAAGGCATTGGAGAGTGCTTTTGGAGTCGCAGTGTCATGTGCTGTTTCCGCGCGGGAGATGGCGGGGGTGCGCAACGGCTATGACGAGTTCGAGCGACTCGGGCTCGACCGTTGGTTGGCAATGCTTGGTGGATTCAAGCTTGCGTCAGGCGCGTGCTTGGTGCTCGATTTTGGCACAGCGGCAACCGCGGACTTTATCGCGGCGGATGGCGAGCACCTGGGTGGCTTCATCTGTCCTGGCATGCCGCTTATGCGCAACCAGTTGCGAACCCATACGCGTAAGATTCGCTATGACGATGCCGCAGCTGAGCAAGCCATTGAGCGTCTTTCTCCCGGTCGTACCACGGTCGAAGCTGTAGAGCGCGGTTGTACGCTGATGCTCAGAGGATTTGTGCTCACTCAGCTCGAACTGGCCAAAAGTTACTGGGGCGAAAACTTCACCGTTTTCCTGACGGGTGGGGATGCTGACCTGGTCAAGGATGCTGTGCCGCAGGCTCAATTCGTTCCGGACCTGGTTTTTGTGGGGCTTGCAATGGCGTGCCCTTTGTCCTGAGGTGTTTATGCGTTGGCTGTTCTTGCTTTTGCTCGTTCTCAATACCTTCTATTACATCTGGCATCAACAAGATGCACCGCTGCGCGCCAAGGATGTTACGCCCCTGAGCCTCTATCGAGGCTCTCAGCAGGATATTCGCCTGCTGAGTGAATCTTCTGGCTCTCTGCCCCGGCGCGATCGGGCAAAAGCCACCGATGCGCAAAACACTTGTTTGTACATAGGTGGGTTTGCTGATCAGTTGCAGGCCCAATCAGTTGAGCAGCGTCTGATGAGCCTGGATATCAAGGTCAAGGTCCAGTTGCTTAACACGCCGGATGCTTCCGGCTACTGGCTTCGCGTTGCCCCTGAAAGCAGGCGTCTCGCTGATGATCTGCCCTTTGAAAACCTTGCTAAGGAATTCAATGAGTTAAAACATAAAATAATGTTGTGCGAAGGCGTTGCAACTCTCGAATAGTTTGCATAGAATGGCGCCCGCTTCGCAGTGAAGACCTTTACGGTCTACAGCGTGAAGCGAAGGTCAACGCAGCTAACCTCATATTTTTAAATGAGAAAATGCTTGACAGAAGGTCGGCGTGATGTAAAATGCCGGCTCGCTTAGGAGGGGTTCCCGAGCGGCCAAAGGGATCAGACTGTAAATCTGACGTCTACGACTTCGAAGGTTCGAATCCTTCCCCCTCCACCATTTTTAGCGTGAGCTGCAAGCTCCGCGGGTATAGTTTAGTGGTAGAACCTCAGCCTTCCAAGCTGATGATGCGGGTTCGATTCCCGCTACCCGCTCCAGGTTTGCAGGTTGTGCAAGGTGTTTTGCTCTTGTAGCTCAGTTGGTAGAGCACACCCTTGGTAAGGGTGAGGTCAGCGGTTCAAATCCGCTCAAGAGCTCCATATAACAAGGCAGATATGAAAATATCTGCCTTTGTTTTAACAGCTGCCTCGGCTTGATTGTTTTGTGCTTGGCATTGTGGCTGGGTGATTTCAAGTCTATTGGGGTTGGTTGTTGTAAAGTCTTTTTCAGGCCTGCATAATGGTCGGCCTGATTTTGTTTTAGGTCAGTAGCTCAATTGGCAGAGCGACGGTCTCCAAAACCGTAGGTTGGGGGTTCGATTCCCTCCTGACCTGCCAGATTCACGTGGTGTGTCTGGCTTTCTTTTCACAGGATCTTCATAGATGACTCCTAAGGCTGAAGCTCAAAGCTCTCGTTTCGATCTGGTCAAGTGGCTCGCTGTAGTCGCCTTGGTGGTCGTAGGCGTTGTTGGCAATCAGTATTACTCTGCTTCGCCGATCCTGTACCGCGTACTTGCTTTGCTTGCTCTTGCTGCTGTAGCTGCCTTTGTAGGCCTGCAGACTGCCAAAGGCAAGTCTTTCGCAGTACTGGTAAAGGAAGCTCGCACTGAAATTCGTAAAGTCGTTTGGCCGACTCGCCAAGAAACCACGCAGACCACGTTGATTGTTGTGGCTGTTGTTCTGGTTATGGCGTTGCTGTTGTGGGGGCTTGATTCCCTGCTCGGCTGGCTTGTTTCCTTGATTGTTGGCTAAGGGTGTCCCGTGGCTAAGCGTTGGTACGTTGTGCATGCTTACTCGGGTTACGAGAAGCATGTTATGCGCTCTTTGCTGGAGCGCGTAAAGCTGGCAGGCATGGAAGATGGCTTCGGCGAAATTCTGGTTCCCACTGAAGAAGTGGTTGAAATGCGGAATGGTCAGAAGCGTAAAAGCGAACGCAAGTTCTTCCCTGGCTATGTGCTGGTTCAGATGGACATGAATGAAGGTACTTGGCACTTGGTCAAGGATACCCCTCGTGTCATGGGTTTCATCGGCGGTACCGCTGATAAGCCTGCTCCTATCACCGACAAAGAGGCTGAAGCAATTCTGCGTCGTGTTGCTGATGGTAGCGACAAGCCCAAGCCGAAGACGTTGTTCGAGCCAGGTGAGGTTGTTCGTGTCACAGATGGTCCGTTTGCTGATTTCAACGGCACCGTCGAAGAAGTTAACTACGAAAAGAGCCGGATCCAAGTGGCGGTGCTCATTTTCGGTCGCTCTACTCCGGTAGAGTTGGAGTTCAGTCAGGTCGAGAAGGTCTAGCTGAGCAAGCATCCCAACCCCGCAGCCTTAGGCTGTGGGGTTTTGTCGTCACTGGGATATACGCGCAAGTAACCGGGGAGCCTTTCGAGGCGCTTGAACCCGTAATTGGAGTGCCTCATGGCCAAGAAGATTACCGCTTACATCAAGCTGCAAGTGAAGGCCGCACAGGCCAACCCAAGTCCACCCGTCGGTCCAGCTCTGGGCCAACACGGCGTGAACATCATGGAATTCTGCAAGGCTTTCAACGCCCGTACTCAGGGTCTTGAGCCAGGTCTGCCGACTCCAGTGATCATCACTGTATACAGCGACCGTAGCTTCACTTTCGAAACCAAGTCGACCCCGGCTTCGGTTCTGTTGAAGAAAGCTGCTGGTCTGACTAGCGGTTCCGCTCGTCCTAACACCGTTAAGGTTGGCACCGTAACTCGTGCTCAGCTGGAAGAAATCGCGAAAACCAAAAACGCGGATCTGACTGCAGCTGATATGGATGCAGCCGTGCGTACCATCGCCGGTTCTGCTCGTAGCATGGGCCTTAACGTGGAGGGTGTGTAATGGCTAAGCTGACCAAGCGCCAAAAGGCTATCGCCGGCAAAATCGAAGCGGGCAAGTCCTACAACTTTGTAGACGCTGCTGCTCTGCTGACCGAGCTGTCGACTGTCAAGTTCAGCGAGTCCGTTGACGTTGCTGTAAACCTGGGTGTTGACCCACGTAAATCCGACCAGGTCGTTCGTAGCGCTACTGTGCTGCCACACGGTACTGGCAAGACTGTACGTGTTGCTGTCTTCACCCAAGGCCCGGCAGCTGAAGCTGCTCTGGCCGCCGGCGCTGACCGCGTTGGCATGGACGACCTGGCTGCCGAAATGAAAGGCGGCGACCTGAACTATGACGTCGTTATTGCTTCCCCGGATGCAATGCGCGTTGTAGGTCAGTTGGGTCAGATCCTCGGTCCACGTGGTCTGATGCCTAACCCTAAAGTCGGCACCGTAACCCCAGACGTAGCCACCGCGGTTAAAAACGCCAAGGCTGGTCAGGTTCGTTATCGCACCGACAAAAACGGCATCATCCACACTTCCGTTGGCAAAGTCGGCTTTGATGCCGTCAAGCTGAAGGAAAACGTTGAAGCCCTGATCGCTGATCTGAAGCGTATCAAGCCAGCTTCCTCGAAAGGTATCTACGTCAAGCGCGTTACCCTGAGCACCACTATGGGCCCAGGTCTGGTCATCGACCAAGGCTCGCTGGACGTATAAGACACAAGTTGGTGCGAGCGATCGCGCCAATTGAAAAAATTGGGGTCCCTGCCTGGCGGGGGCTATCCAAGACCGTAGGCGGCGCAAGCCTTAAACCAAAAGCCTACGCAGATGGTGCTCCCGGTTCCTTACCGAATCAGACACCAAAACGACATCCGGCTTAGGCCAGATGAAACGGTAACAAGCAGGAGTTAAACCCGTGGCAATTAATCTCGAAGACAAGAAGGCCATCGTCGCTGAAGTCAACGAGGCTGCCAAAGCTGCTCTGTCCGCTGTCGTGGCTGATGCCCGTGGTGTGACAGTAAGCGCTATGACCGGACTCCGTAAAGAGGCTCGTGAAGCTGGCGTATACGTACGTGTTGTACGTAACACCCTGCTCAAGCGCGCTGTTGCTGACACTGAATACAGTGTCCTCAACGACGTGTTCACCGGCCCGACCCTGATTGCGTTCTCCACTGACCATCCTGGCGCTGCTGCCCGTTTGTTCAAGGAATTCGCCAAGGGTCAGGATAAGTTCGAGATCAAGGCAGCTGCGTTCGAGGGCAAGTTCCTCGCAGCTAACCAAATCGACGTACTGGCAACACTGCCGACCCGTAACGAAGCTATTTCTCAGCTGATGAGCGTGATTCAAGGCGCTACCAGCAAGTTGGCTCGTACTCTGGCCGCAGTTCGCGAGCAAAAAGAAGCTGCCGCAGCCTAAGGCTGAGCATTTTCTCTCGCGTTTTTTTGTTTATTTCGATGGCCGCGTAGGCCGTCCCCCAATTCAGGAAATACAGCAATGTCTATCTCCCAAGACGATATCCTCAACGCCGTAGCTGAAATGTCGGTTCTGCAGGTTGTTGAGCTGATCAAAGCTTTCGAAGAAAAATTCGGCGTTTCCGCTGCCGCTGCTTCTGCTGGCCCAGCTGCTGCTGCAGTTGTTGCTGAAGAGCAAACCGAATTCAACGTCATGCTGCTGGAAGCTGGCGAGAAGAAAGTAAACGTGATCAAGGCAGTACGTGAACTGACCGGTCTGGGCCTGAAAGAAGCCAAGGCTGTAGTTGACGGCGCTCCTGCCCAGGTTCTGGAAGCAGTGTCGAAAGACGCCGCTGACAAAGCCAAAGCAGTTCTGGAAGAAGCAGGCGCTAAAGTCGAGCTGAAGTAAGCATCGACCTTGCGTCTCCAGCCCAAGCGTTAAGCTGAAGGCTGATGGCTGGTGGCTCTTGCCACCGGCCTTTTTCCGTTCTTGGCTGCCGACTCGGTCGCCGCCATTAACGCGCTGTAGCCACCCGATGCGGTGGTGCAAACCATGGGGTTTGCGAGATTTTCTGGCTGCTCCCGTCGGAGGGGCCAAACAAGCAGGTGACCAAGCTGGGGAACGCTGATGGCTTACTCATATACTGAGAAAAAACGTATCCGCAAGGACTTTAGCAAGTTGCCGGACGTCATGGATGTCCCGTACCTTCTGGCTATCCAGCTGGATTCGTATCGTGAATTCTTGCAGGCGGGAGCGACCAAAGATCAGTTCCGCGACGTGGGCCTGCATGCGGCCTTCAAATCCGTTTTCCCGATCATCAGCTACTCCGGCAATGCTGCGCTGGAGTACGTGGGTTATCGCCTGGGCGAACCGGCATTTGATGTCAAAGAATGCGTGTTGCGCGGTGTTACGTACGCCGTACCTTTGCGGGTAAAAGTCCGTCTGATCATTTTCGACAAAGAATCGTCGAACAAAGCGATCAAGGACATCAAAGAGCAAGAAGTCTACATGGGCGAAATCCCGTTGATGACTGAGAACGGTACCTTCGTTATCAACGGTACCGAACGTGTAATCGTTTCCCAGCTGCACCGTTCCCCGGGCGTGTTCTTTGACCACGACCGCGGCAAGACGCACAGCTCCGGCAAGCTCCTGTACTCCGCGCGGATCATTCCGTACCGCGGCTCGTGGTTGGACTTCGAGTTCGACCCGAAAGACTGCGTGTTCGTGCGTATCGACCGTCGTCGCAAGCTGCCGGCCTCGGTACTGCTGCGCGCGCTCGGCTATACCACCGAGCAAGTGCTGGACGCTTTCTACACCACCAACGTGTTCAGCCTGAAGGATGAAACCCTCAGCCTGGAGCTGATTGCTTCGCGTCTGCGTGGTGAAATTGCTGTTCTGGACATTCAGGACGAGAAGGGCAAGGTCATTGTTGAGGCTGGCCGTCGTATTACTGCGCGCCACATCAACCAGATCGAAAAAGCCGGTATCAAGTCGCTGGACGTGCCTCTGGACTACGTCCTGGGTCGCACCACCGCCAAGGTCATCGTTCACCCGGCTACAGGCGAAATTCTGGCTGAGTGCAACACCGAGCTGAACACCGAGATCCTGGGCAAGATCGCCAAGGCTCAGGTGGTTCGCATCGAGACTCTGTACACCAACGATATCGACTGCGGTCCGTTCATCTCCGACACGCTGAAGATCGACTCCACCAGCAACCAATTGGAAGCGCTGGTCGAGATCTATCGCATGATGCGTCCTGGTGAGCCACCGACCAAAGACGCTGCCGAAACCCTGTTCAACAACCTGTTCTTCAGCCCTGAGCGCTATGACCTGTCTGCGGTCGGCCGGATGAAGTTCAACCGTCGTATCGGTCGTACCGAGATCGAAGGTTCGGGCGTGCTGTGCAAGGAAGACATCGTCGCGGTATTGAAGACTCTGGTCGACATCCGTAACGGTAAGGGCATCGTCGATGACATCGACCACCTGGGTAACCGTCGTGTTCGCTGCGTAGGCGAGATGGCTGAAAACCAGTTCCGCGTTGGCCTGGTACGTGTTGAGCGTGCGGTCAAAGAGCGTCTGTCGATGGCTGAAAGCGAAGGCCTGATGCCGCAAGATCTGATCAACGCCAAGCCAGTGGCTGCGGCGGTGAAAGAGTTCTTCGGTTCCAGCCAGCTCTCGCAGTTCATGGACCAGAACAACCCGCTCTCCGAGATCACCCACAAGCGCCGTGTTTCCGCACTGGGCCCGGGCGGTCTGACTCGTGAGCGTGCAGGCTTTGAAGTTCGTGACGTACACCCGACGCACTACGGTCGTGTTTGCCCGATCGAAACGCCGGAAGGTCCGAACATCGGTCTGATCAACTCCCTGGCCGCCTATGCGCGCACCAACCAGTACGGCTTCCTCGAGAGCCCGTACCGTGTGGTGAAAGACGCTCTGGTCACCGACGAGATCGTGTTCCTGTCCGCCATCGAAGAAGCTGATCACGTGATCGCTCAGGCTTCGGCCACGATGAACGACAAGAAAATGCTGATCGACGAGCTGGTAGCTGTTCGTCACTTGAACGAGTTCACCGTCAAGGCGCCGGAAGACGTCACCTTGATGGACGTTTCGCCGAAGCAGGTAGTTTCGGTTGCAGCGTCGCTGATCCCGTTCCTGGAGCACGATGACGCCAACCGTGCGTTGATGGGTTCCAACATGCAGCGTCAAGCTGTACCGACCCTGCGCGCTGACAAGCCGCTGGTAGGTACCGGCATGGAGCGTAACGTAGCCCGTGACTCCGGCGTTTGCGTCGTGGCTCGTCGTGGCGGCGTGATTGACTCCGTTGATGCCAGCCGTATTGTGGTTCGTGTTGCCGATGACGAAGTTGAAACTGGTGAAGCCGGTGTCGACATCTACAACCTGACCAAATACACCCGCTCCAACCAGAACACCTGCATCAACCAGCGTCCGCTGGTGAGCAAGGGTGATCGGGTTCAGCGCAGCGACATCATGGCTGACGGCCCGTCCACCGATATGGGTGAGCTGGCTCTGGGTCAGAACATGCGTATCGCGTTCATGGCCTGGAACGGTTACAACTTCGAAGACTCCATCTGCCTGTCGGAACGAGTTGTTCAAGAAGACCGTTTCACCACGATCCACATTCAGGAACTGACCTGTGTGGCACGTGACACCAAGCTTGGGCCAGAGGAAATCACTGCAGACATCCCGAACGTGGGTGAAGCTGCACTGAACAAGCTGGACGAAGCCGGTATCGTTTACGTAGGTGCTGAAGTTGGCGCAGGCGACATCCTGGTCGGTAAGGTCACTCCGAAAGGCGAGACCCAACTGACTCCGGAAGAGAAGCTGCTGCGAGCCATCTTCGGTGAAAAAGCCAGCGACGTTAAAGACACCTCTCTGCGTGTACCTACCGGTACCAAGGGTACCGTCATCGACGTACAAGTCTTCACCCGTGACGGCGTTGAGCGTGATGCTCGTGCACTGTCCATCGAGAAGACTCAACTCGACGAGATCCGCAAGGACCTGAACGAAGAGTTCCGTATCGTTGAAGGCGCGACCTTCGAACGTCTGCGTTCCGCTCTGGTAGGCCGCAAGGCTGAAGGCGGCGCAGGTCTGAAGAAAGGTCAGGACATCACCGACGAAGTTCTCGACGGTCTTGAGCACGGCCAGTGGTTCAAACTGCGCATGGCTGAAGATGCTCTTAACGAGCAGCTCGAGAAGGCTCAGGCCTACATCGTTGATCGCCGCCGTCTGCTGGACGACAAGTTCGAAGACAAGAAGCGCAAACTGCAGCAGGGCGATGACCTGGCTCCAGGCGTGCTGAAAATCGTCAAGGTTTACCTGGCAATCCGTCGCCGCATCCAGCCGGGCGACAAGATGGCCGGTCGTCACGGTAACAAAGGTGTGGTCTCCGTGATCATGCCGGTTGAAGACATGCCGCACGATGCCAATGGCACCCCGGTCGACGTCGTCCTTAACCCGTTGGGCGTACCTTCGCGTATGAACGTTGGTCAGATCCTTGAAACCCACCTGGGCCTCGCGGCCAAAGGTCTGGGCGAGAAGATCAACCGCATGATCGAAGAGCAGCGCAAGGTCGCAGACCTGCGCAAGTTCCTGCACGAGATCTACAACGAGATCGGCGGTCGCAACGAAGAGCTGGACACCTTCTCCGACCAGGAAATCCTGGACCTGGCGAAGAACCTGCGCGGCGGCGTTCCAATGGCTACCCCGGTGTTCGACGGTGCCAAGGAAAGCGAAATCAAGGCCATGCTGAAACTGGCAGATCTGCCGGAAAGCGGCCAGATGCAGCTGTTCGACGGCCGTACCGGCAACAAGTTTGAGCGCCCGGTTACTGTTGGCTACATGTACATGCTGAAGCTGAACCACTTGGTAGACGACAAGATGCACGCTCGTTCTACCGGTTCGTACAGCCTGGTTACCCAGCAGCCGCTGGGTGGTAAGGCTCAGTTCGGTGGTCAGCGTTTCGGGGAGATGGAGGTCTGGGCACTGGAAGCATACGGTGCTGCTTACACTCTGCAAGAAATGCTCACAGTGAAGTCGGACGATGTGAACGGTCGGACCAAGATGTACAAAAACATCGTGGACGGCGATCACCGTATGGAGCCGGGCATGCCCGAGTCCTTCAACGTGTTGATCAAAGAAATTCGTTCCCTCGGCATCGATATCGATCTGGAAACCGAATAACACGTGACGCGAATCGAGAGCGGGGCTGTTTAGCCCGCTCTCTGCTCCGCCAGGAGGAAAGGCCTTGAAAGACCTACTGAATTTGCTGAAAAACCAGGGTCAAGTCGAAGAGTTCGACGCCATCCGTATTGGGTTGGCATCGCCTGAGATGATCCGTTCGTGGTCGTTCGGTGAAGTTAAAAAGCCGGAAACCATTAACTACCGTACGTTCAAACCCGAGCGTGACGGCCTGTTCTGCGCCAAGATCTTTGGCCCGGTTAAGGATTACGAGTGCCTGTGCGGTAAGTACAAGCGCTTGAAGCACCGTGGTGTGATCTGCGAGAAGTGCGGCGTTGAAGTTGCGCTCGCCAAAGTTCGTCGTGAGCGCATGGCGCACATCGAACTGGCTTCGCCGGTTGCCCACATCTGGTTCCTGAAATCGCTGCCGTCCCGTATCGGCTTGCTGATGGACATGACCCTGCGTGATATCGAACGCGTTCTCTACTTCGAGAGCTATGTCGTTATCGATCCAGGCATGACCACCCTTGAAAAAGGTCAGCTGCTGAACGACGAACAGTACTTCGAAGCGCTGGAAGAGTTTGGCGACGATTTCGATGCCCGCATGGGTGCCGAAGCTGTCCGTGAACTGCTGCACGCTATCGACCTGGAACACGAGATTGGCCGTCTGCGCGAAGAAATTCCGCAAACCAACTCCGAAACCAAGATCAAGAAGCTGTCCAAGCGTCTGAAGTTGATGGAAGCCTTCCAGGGTTCCGGCAACTTGCCAGAGTGGATGGTGCTGACCGTTCTGCCGGTTCTGCCGCCAGACCTGCGTCCGCTGGTACCGTTGGATGGCGGTCGCTTCGCGACTTCCGACCTCAACGACCTGTACCGTCGCGTAATCAACCGTAACAACCGCTTGAAGCGTCTGCTCGACCTGTCCGCTCCGGACATCATCGTGCGCAACGAAAAGCGTATGTTGCAAGAAGCGGTCGATGCTCTGCTCGACAACGGTCGTCGTGGCCGCGCTATCACCGGTTCGAACAAGCGTCCTCTGAAATCCCTGGCTGACATGATCAAGGGTAAGCAAGGTCGTTTCCGTCAGAACTTGCTCGGTAAGCGTGTTGACTACTCCGGTCGTTCGGTAATTACCGTAGGTCCGACCCTGCGTCTGCACCAGTGCGGTCTGCCCAAGAAGATGGCGCTTGAGCTGTTCAAGCCGTTCATTTTCGGCAAGCTGGAAATGCGCGGTCTCGCGACCACCATCAAAGCCGCCAAGAAAATGGTCGAGCGCGAACTGCCAGAGGTTTGGGACGTTCTCGCTGAAGTGATCCGCGAACACCCGGTTCTCCTCAACCGTGCACCGACCCTTCACCGTCTGGGTATCCAGGCGTTTGAACCGGTACTTATCGAAGGTAAAGCTATCCAGCTGCACCCGCTGGTCTGTGCTGCGTACAACGCCGACTTCGACGGCGACCAAATGGCCGTGCACGTACCGCTGACACTGGAAGCCCAGTTGGAAGCGCGCGCGTTGATGATGTCGACCAACAACATTCTGTCGCCAGCCAACGGTGAGCCAATCATCGTTCCGTCGCAGGACGTTGTACTGGGTCTGTACTACATGACCCGTGAGGCGATCAACGCCAAAGGCGAAGGCCGCGTATTCGCTGACCTGCAAGAAGTTGACCGTGTGTTCCGTGCCGGCGAAGCCGCACTGCACGCCAAGGTTAAAGTGCGGATCAACGAAACCGTCAACGACCGTGACGGTGGCAGCGTGAGCGGCACCCGTATCGTCGACACCACTGTCGGCCGTGCGCTGCTGTATCAAGTTGTGCCAAAAGGTCTGTCGTACGACGTCGTCAACCTGCCGATGAAGAAAAAGGCGATCTCCAAGCTGATCAACCAGTGCTACCGCGTGGTTGGTTTGAAAGAGACCGTGATCTTCGCTGACCAATTGATGTACACCGGCTTCGCTTATTCGACCATTTCCGGCGTTTCCATCGGTGTTAACGACTTCGTTATCCCGGATGAAAAAGCTCAGATCATCAATGCTGCTACTGATGAAGTGAAAGAGATCGAAAGCCAGTACGCCTCCGGCCTGGTAACCCAGGGCGAGAAGTACAACAAAGTGATCGACCTTTGGTCCAAGGCCAACGACGAAGTGTCGAAGGCGATGATGGCTAACCTCTCGAAAGAGAAAGTTATCGACCGTCATGGCGTAGAAGTCGATCAAGAGTCGTTCAACTCGATGTACATGATGGCCGACTCGGGCGCACGGGGTTCTGCTGCGCAGATCCGTCAGCTCGCCGGTATGCGTGGCCTGATGGCCAAGCCGGACGGTTCCATCATTGAAACGCCGATTACCGCGAACTTCCGTGAAGGTTTGAGCGTACTTCAGTACTTCATCTCTACTCACGGTGCTCGTAAGGGTCTGGCGGATACCGCGTTGAAGACCGCTAACTCCGGTTACCTGACTCGTCGTCTGGTAGACGTTGCGCAAGACTTGGTTGTGACTGAAGTTGACTGCGGTACCGAACACGGTCTGCTGATGACTCCGCACATCGAAGGCGGCGACGTTGTAGAGCCGCTGGGTGAGCGCGTATTGGGTCGTGTTATTGCCCGTGACGTATTCAAGCCAGGTACCGAGGAAGTTATCGTTCCTGCCGGCACCCTCGTGGACGAGAAGTGGGTTGAGTTCATCGAACTCAACAGCATCGACGAAGTGATTGTTCGCTCGCCGATCAGCTGCGAAACCCGCTATGGCATTTGCGCCAAGTGCTACGGCCGTGACTTGGCTCGTGGTCACCAGGTGAACATCGGTGAAGCGGTCGGCGTTATCGCTGCCCAGTCCATCGGTGAGCCGGGTACCCAGCTGACCATGCGTACGTTCCACATCGGTGGTGCGGCAAGCCGGACCTCCGCAGCCGACAGTGTTCAGGTGAAGAATGGCGGTACCGTCCGTCTGCACAACCTGAAACACGTTGAGCGAGTGGATGGTCACCTGGTTGCTGTATCCCGTTCCGGTGAGCTGGCAATCGCTGATGACTACGGTCGTGAGCGTGAGCGTTACAAGCTGCCGTACGGTGCTGTGATTTCGGTTAAAGAAGGTGACAAGGTCGACGCTGGCGCAATCGTGGCCAAGTGGGATCCGCACACTCACCCAATCGTTACCGAAATGAAAGGTACCGTGACCTACGTGGGCATGGAAGAAGGCATCACGATCAAACGTCAGACTGACGAATTGACCGGTATGACCAACATTGAAGTACTCGACGCGAAAGATCGTCCAGCTGCCGGTAAAGACATCCGTCCTGCCGTGAAGATGGTCGATGACAACGGCAAGGACTTGTTGCTGCCAGGCACTGACGTAATCGCTCAGTACTTCCTGCCAGCCAACGCCCTGGTCGGTGTAGCGGATGGTGCGAAGATCGCGATCGGTGATGTTATCGCGCGTATCCCGCAAGAAACTTCGAAGACCCGTGACATCACCGGTGGTCTGCCGCGTGTTGCCGACTTGTTCGAAGCTCGTCGTCCGAAAGAAGCGTCGATTCTGGCTGAAGTCAGCGGCACCATCGCGTTCGGTAAAGAGACCAAGGGCAAGCGCCGTCTGGTCATTACCCCGAACGACGGTAGCGATCCGTACGAAGAGCTGATTCCGAAGTGGCGTCACCTGAACGTCTTCGAAGGCGAACAGGTAAACCGCGGCGAAGTTATCTCCGACGGCCCGAGCGATCCACACGACATCCTGCGTCTGCTGGGTGTGAGTGCGCTGGCCAAGTACATCGTTAACGAGATCCAGGACGTTTACCGTCTGCAAGGCGTGAAGATCAACGATAAGCACATCGAGACCATCCTGCGTCAGATGCTGCGTAAAGTTGAAATCGCTGAATCCGGCGATTCGAGTTTCATCAAGGGCGACCAGATGGAACTGACTCACGTATTGGTAGAAAACGAACGTCTGGCTGGCGACGAGAAATTCGTTTCCAAGTTCACTCGTGTGTTGCTGGGTATCACCAAGGCGTCGTTGTCCACTGAGTCGTTCATCTCGGCGGCCTCCTTCCAGGAGACCACTCGCGTACTGACCGAAGCGGCGGTAACCGGCAAGCGCGACTACCTGCGCGGCCTGAAAGAGAACGTGGTTGTGGGTCGTCTGATCCCGGCCGGTACCGGTTTGGCTTACCACAGCGAGCGCAAGCGCCGCCGTGATGCTGACAAGCCGCTGCGCGTAAGCGCCAGTGAAGTGGAAGCTGCACTGACCGAAGCGCTGAACTCAAGCGGTAACTGAGTTCTGCGATAAATAAGTCCGGGCCCTGGCAGCCCCATTCGTCGGATCGAGGCAGTTTTGACTCGGTTCGATGAGAGGGGAGGTCGGGGCCTTGCCTTGACTGGGGACAAGATCCTCTTTAGACTCTTGTACCCCTAAATTTGGCGGGAATTCGTTCCTGCCATTTTGCTTTTCTTGCAAGACAATAGCGTCGCAAGACAACAGTGGAGCTAGTAGATGGCAACTATCAACCAGCTGGTACGTCAGCCGCGTAAGCGTATCGTCGAGAAATCCGACGTACCTGCGCTGCAGAACTGCCCGCAACGTCGTGGCGTATGCACCCGTGTGTATACCACCACGCCGAAAAAACCTAACTCGGCACTGCGTAAAGTATGCCGTGTGCGCCTGACCAACGGTTTCGAGGTTTCCTCGTACATCGGTGGTGAAGGTCACAACCTGCAAGAGCACAGCGTGGTACTGATCCGCGGCGGTCGTGTAAAAGACTTGCCAGGTGTTCGTTACCACACCGTACGCGGCTCCTTGGATACTTCCGGCGTTAAAGGTCGTAACCAGGGTCGTTCGAAGTACGGTACCAAGAAGCCTAAGTAGTAGCGGCTTTTTGTAAAACTGAATCATCTTATTTTCTGAGTCGATAAGAGTAAGGTCGGAGGCGTCCCGCAAGGGCACCGATTCCGAACGAACCTGAAGACCGTTTGAGGGCTTATCCATGCCAAGAAGACGCGTAGCAGCCAAGCGCGAAGTGCTTGACGATCCAAAATACGGAAGCCAAATTCTGGCCAAGTTCATGAACCACGTAATGGAAAGCGGTAAGAAAGCCGTTGCCGAACGTATCGTTTATGGCGCGCTGGAAAAGGTTAAAGAGCGCAAGAACAGCGACCCCCTGGAAATCTTCGAGAAAGCTCTCGACGCCATCGCTCCGCTGGTCGAAGTAAAGTCGCGCCGTGTAGGCGGTGCTACTTACCAGGTTCCGGTTGAAGTTCGCCCGTCCCGTCGTAACGCCCTGGCAATGCGCTGGTTGGTAGACTTCGCCCGTAAGCGCGGCGAGAAGTCTATGGCCCTGCGTTTGGCTGGCGAACTGTTGGACGCTGCTGAAGGTAAAGGTGCTGCTGTTAAGAAGCGTGAAGACGTGCACCGTATGGCTGAAGCTAACAAAGCTTTCTCGCACTACCGCTTCTAATTTTAGCTTCACTAATTTTGCGAGGGCTTTATGGCTCGTACTACTCCGATTAGCCGCTACCGTAACATCGGTATCGTTGCTCACGTGGATGCTGGTAAAACCACCACCACCGAGCGCGTACTGTTTTACACCGGCAAAAGTCACAAGATGGGCGAGGTGCATGACGGCGCCGCGACCACAGACTGGATGGTTCAGGAGCAGGAGCGTGGTATTACCATTACTTCTGCTGCTATTACCGCCTTCTGGAAGGGTTCCGAGAAGCAGTACAAAGACGAGCACCGCTTCAACGTAATCGATACCCCAGGCCACGTGGACTTCACCATTGAAGTTGAACGTTCCCTGCGCGTACTCGACGGCGCTGTCGTTGTGTTCTGCGGTACCTCGGGTGTTGAGCCTCAGTCGGAAACCGTATGGCGTCAAGCCAACAAATACGGCGTTCCACGTCTTGTTTACGTAAACAAGATGGACCGTGCTGGTGCCAACTTCCTGCGCGTGATCGGTCAGATCAAGCAGCGTCTGGGTCACACCCCGGTGCCAATCCAGTTGGCTATCGGTTCCGAAGACAATTTCCAGGGCCAGATCGATCTGCTGACCATGGAAGCTGTTTACTGGAACGATGCTGACAAAGGTATGGTTCCTGTTCGCAAGCCTATCCCTGCTGAGCTGCAGGAACTGGCTGACGAATGGCGCAACAACATGGTTGAAGCTGCGGCCGAAGCCAACGAAGAGCTGATGAACAAGTACCTCGAAGGTGAAGAACTCACCAACGCGGAAATCAAGGCCGCTCTGCGTCAGCGTACTATCGCTGGTGAGATCGTCTTGGCTGTTTGCGGTTCCTCGTTCAAGAACAAGGGCGTTCCCCTGGTTCTCGATGCTGTGATCGACTACCTGCCGGCACCAGTGGATATTCCTGCCATCAAGGGTACAGACCCGGATGACGAGACTATCGAGCTGGAGCGTCATGCAGACGACGCAGAACCGTTCTCTGCTCTGGCATTTAAAATTGCCACTGACCCATTCGTGGGTACCTTGACCTTCGTCCGCGTTTACTCGGGCGTGTTGAACTCCGGCGACGGCGTGATCAACTCGGTTAAAGGCAAGAAAGAGCGCGTGGGTCGTATGGTGCAAATGCACGCAAACGCCCGCGAAGAGATCAAGGAAGTACGCGCTGGTGACATCGCGGCCTTGATCGGCATGAAGGACGTCACCACTGGTGAAACCTTGTGCAACGCTGACAAGCCAATCATCCTGGTTCGCATGGACTTCCCGGAGCCGGTTATTTCGGTTGCCGTAGAGCCTAAGACCAAGGATGACCAGGAAAAAATGGGTATCGCTCTGGGCAAACTTGCTCAGGAAGATCCATCTTTCCGCGTCAAGACTGATGAAGAGACTGGTCAAACGATCATCTCCGGCATGGGCGAGCTTCACCTGGACATCCTGGTTGACCGGATGCGCCGTGAGTTCAACGTCGAAGCCAACATCGGTAAGCCTCAGGTTTCCTATCGTGAGCGCATCACGAAGAACTGTGAAATCGAAGGCAAGTTCGTTCGTCAGTCCGGCGGTCGTGGTCAGTTCGGTCACTGCTGGATCCGTTTTGCTCCTGCTGACGAAGGTCAGGAAGGTCTGCAATTCGTGAACGAAGTAGTAGGTGGTGTTGTTCCTAAGGAATACATCCCTGCTATCCAGAAGGGTATCGAAGAGCAGATGAAGAACGGTGTTGTTGCCGGCTATCCGCTGATCGGCCTGAAAGCAACCGTTTTTGACGGTTCTTACCACGACGTCGACTCCAACGAGATGGCGTTTAAGGTGGCTGCTTCCATGGCAACCAAGCAACTGGCCCAGAAGGGCGGTGGTGAGTTGCTTGAGCCAATCATGGCGGTAGAAGTTGTTACACCTGAAGACTATATGGGTGATGTCATGGGCGACCTTAACCGTCGTCGCGGCATGATCTTGGGTATGGAAGACACGGTTTCCGGCAAAGTGATTCGCGCCGAGGTTCCGTTGGGTGAGATGTTCGGTTATGCGACCGACGTTCGCTCCATGTCCCAGGGTCGCGCAAGCTACTCTATGGAATTCAAAAAATACAACACAGCTCCGGCGCACATCGCTGAAACTGTATCCAAAAAACAAGGCTGATTCAGTCCTTTAGGCAAGGAGTTAATTGTCGTGGCTAAAGAAAAATTTGATCGTTCCCTACCGCACGTCAACGTTGGCACCATCGGTCACGTTGACCACGGTAAAACTACGCTGACTGCTGCTCTGACTCGTGTTTGCTCCGAGATTTTCGGTTCGGCTATCGTTGACTTCGACAAGATCGACAGCGCGCCAGAAGAAAAAGCTCGTGGTATCACCATCAACACCGCTCACGTTGAATACAACTCGCTGATCCGTCACTACGCTCACGTTGACTGCCCAGGTCACGCTGACTATGTGAAGAACATGATCACCGGTGCTGCTCAAATGGACGGCGCTATCCTGGTTTGTTCGGCCGCTGATGGTCCGATGCCACAAACCCGTGAGCACATCCTGCTGTCCCGTCAGGTTGGCGTTCCGTACATCGTGGTTTACCTGAACAAGGCTGACCTGGTAGACGACGCTGAGCTGCTGGAACTTGTTGAGATGGAAGTGCGCGATCTGCTGAGCACTTACGACTTCCCAGGCGACGACACTCCGATCATCATCGGTTCTGCTCGTATGGCTCTGGAAGGCAAAGACGACAACGAAATGGGCACCACGTCCGTTAAGAAACTGGTTGAGACTCTGGACAGCTACATTCCAGATCCAGTGCGCGTTATCGACAAGCCGTTCCTGATGCCAATCGAAGACGTATTCTCGATCTCCGGTCGCGGTACTGTTGTGACTGGTCGTATCGAGCGCGGTATCGTTAAGGTTCAAGATCCACTGGAAATCGTTGGTCTGCGTGACACTACCGTCACCACCTGCACCGGTGTTGAAATGTTCCGTAAGCTGCTCGACGAAGGTCGTGCTGGCGAGAACTGCGGCGTTCTGCTGCGTGGTACCAAGCGTGACGACGTTGAGCGTGGCCAGGTTCTGGTTAAGCCAGGTTCGGTTAAGCCGCACACCAAGTTCGAAGCTGAAGTGTACGTGCTGAGCAAAGAAGAAGGCGGTCGTCACACTCCGTTCTTCAAAGGCTACCGTCCACAGTTCTACTTCCGTACTACCGACGTAACCGGTAACTGCGAACTGCCGGAAGGCGTAGAAATGGTAATGCCAGGCGACAACATCAAAATGGTTGTCACCCTGATCAAAACCATCGCTATGGAAGACGGTCTGCGCTTCGCTATCCGTGAAGGCGGCCGTACCGTTGGTGCTGGCGTTGTAGCTAAAATCATCGAGTAATTATCTCTTTCGAGATGGCTCAATGTTTTGAGAAGGCCCCCGCTTAGCGGGGGCCTTTTTTATTGGGTTGACACCTATCTGGGGCGTCTATAGAATTGCGCCTCCTTTTAACGGGCGTATTGCGCTCGCTGGGAATAGCAGCCGGAGTCTGAAATCCAATGCAAAATCAGCAAATCCGTATCAGGTTGAAGGCTTTTGACCATCGCCTGATCGACCAATCCACCCAGGAAATCGTGGAAACCGCGAAACGTACTGGTGCTCAAGTGCGTGGTCCAATTCCACTGCCTACCCGTAAAGAGCGGTTCACCGTTCTGGTCTCCCCGCACGTCAACAAAGACGCGCGTGACCAGTACGAGATCCGTACTCATAAGCGCGTACTGGACATCGTCCAGCCAACGGATAAAACCGTTGATGCACTTATGAAGCTCGATCTGGCGGCCGGTGTGGAAGTACAGATCAGCCTCGGCTAAGACTTGGGTCTTAGTCGTGTAACGCTCTGAAATGGGCGGCCATAGCGGGTGAAAGCCCCGTACACTCATGAGGTTTACAACATGACTATTGGTGTAGTCGGTCGTAAATGCGGTATGACCCGTATTTTCACCGAAGAAGGTGTCTCCATTCCGGTCACGGTCATTGAGATCGAACCGAATCGCGTCACCCAGTTCAAAACTGAAGAGACCGATGGCTATCGTGCAGTGCAAGTCACTGTCGGCGAGCGTCGTGCTTCGCGCGTGACTGCTGCTCAAGCAGGTCACTTCGCTAAAGCAAACGTTGCAGCGGGTCGCACTGTTATGGAGTTCCGTCTCGAAGACGGCGACTACCAGGCTGGCGATCTGATCAACGCTGAAATCTTCGCCGCTGGTCAACTGGTTGATGTAACCGGTCAGTCCAAGGGTAAAGGCTTTCAGGGTACGATCAAGCGTTGGAATTTCCGTGGCCAAGACAACACTCACGGTAACTCCGTCTCCCACCGCGTCCCGGGCTCTATTGGCCAGTGCCAGACTCCTGGTCGTGTATTCAAGGGCAAAAAAATGTCCGGTCATATGGGCGCTGAGCGCGTGACCGTGCAGTCCCTCGAAGTAGTGCGCGTCGACGCTGAACGCAATCTGTTGTTGGTCAAGGGTGCTGTTCCTGGCGCTACTGGCGGCAACCTGGTTGTACGTCCAGCGGCCAAGGCTCGCGGTTAAGGGGAAGCTGACATGCAATTAAATGTAAATGACGCTCAAGCGATCGAAGTTTCCGAACTGACGTTTGGCGGCGAGTTCAACGAGACGCTGGTTCACCAAGCAGTCGTGGCCTACATGGCCGGCGGCCGTCAAGGTAGCAAGCAGCAAAAGACCCGTTCCGACGTTCGTGGTGGCGGTAAGCGCCCTTGGCGTCAGAAAGGTACTGGCCGTGCGCGTGCCGGTACTATCCGTAGCCCTATCTGGCGTGGCGGTGGTACCACTTTCGCAGCTCGTCCACAGGATCACTCGCAGAAGCTCAACAAGAAGATGTACCGCGCAGCTCTGCGCTCCATCCTTGCTGAACTCGTGCGTACTGACCGTCTGGTCGTGGTTCAAGACTTCGCTGTTGAAAGTCCAAAAACCAAAGATCTGCTGGGCAAACTGAACAACATGAGCCTGACCGACGTTTTGATCGTGTCTGAAGCTGTTGATCAGAACCTGTACCTGGCTGCTCGCAACCTGCCACACGTTGATGTACGTGACGTGCAAGGTTCCGATCCAGTTAGTCTGATCGCATACGACAAGGTGTTGATCACCGTGTCGGCCGTGAAGAAATTCGAGGAGCTGCTGGGATGAACCAGGAACGCGTATTTAAAGTTCTGCTTGGCCCGCACGTTTCCGAAAAGGCTACGGTTCTGGCTGACAAGAAAGGCCAGTTCGTTTTCAAGGTTGCAACTGACGCAACCAAGCTGGAAATCAAGAAGGCCGTCGAAAGCCTGTTCAGCGTGAAAGTAGAGCGTGTTACTACCCTGAATGTTCTGGGTAAGAGCAAGCGCACTGCTCGCGGTCTGGGCAAGCGTAATGACTGGAAGAAGGCAGTTATCTCCCTTCAGCCAGGCCAAGATCTCGATTTCAGCAGCAGTGCTGAGTAAGGAAGGGGTGCATCATGGCAATCGTTAAATGCAAACCGACTTCCCCTGGCCGCCGTTTTGTGGTCAAGGTGGTCAACCAGGAGCTGCATAAAGGCGCTCCTCACGCACCGCTGCTCGAGAAAAAATCGAAGACTGGTGGTCGTAACAACAATGGTCGTATTACCACTCGTCACATCGGTGGTGGCCATAAGCAGCATTATCGTCTGGTCGACTTCCGTCGCAACGACAAAGATGGCATCGCTGCCACTGTCGAGCGTATCGAATACGATCCAAACCGTACTGCTCACATCGCTCTGCTGCTGTACGCAGATGGCGAGCGTCGCTACATCATCGCCCCTAAAGGCGTGAGTGCTGGCGACCAGCTGATCGCAGGTGCTCTGGCACCGATCAAGCCGGGCAACGCTCTGCAACTGCGTAACATTCCAGTTGGTAGCACCGTACACGGCATCGAATTGAAGCCAGGTAAAGGCGCGCAAATCGCTCGTTCCGCTGGTGCTTCGGCTCAGCTGATCGCTCGTGAAGGTGTCTACGTGACCCTGCGTCTGCGTTCTGGTGAGATGCGTAAAGTGCTGGCTGAATGCCGCGCGACCCTGGGTGAAGTCTCGAACTCCGAGCACAGCCTGCGTTCGCTGGGTAAAGCTGGTGCCAAACGCTGGCGTGGCGTTCGCCCAACCGTTCGTGGTGTTGCCATGAACCCGGTTGACCACCCACACGGTGGTGGTGAAGGTCGTACCTCTGGTGGTCGTCATCCGGTATCGCCATGGGGCTTCCCGACTAAGGGCGCGAAGACTCGTGGTAATAAGCGTACCGACAAAATGATCGTCCGTCGTCGCAAGTAAATAGAGGGATACGACAGTGCCACGTTCTCTGAAAAAAGGTCCTTTTATTGATCTTCACCTACTGAAGAAGATCGAAGTGGCGGCGGAAAAGAACGATCGCAAACCGGTGAAAACCTGGTCGCGTCGTTCGATGATCCTGCCACAAATGGTCGGTCTGACCATCGCAGTACACAACGGTCGTCAACACGTCCCAGTTCTCGTTAACGAAGACATGGTCGGCCACAAACTGGGCGAGTTTGCCGGTACCCGCACTTATCGTGGGCACGTGGCAGACAAGAAAGCCAAGCGTTAAGGGGTTAGGAAATGGAAGTAGCCGCTAAGTTGTCGGGCGCTCGAATCTCCGCCCAGAAAGCCCGCTTGGTCGCCGACCAGATCCGCGGGAAGAAGGTGGGCGAAGCGCTCAACTTGTTGGCTTTCAGCAGTAAGAAAGCCGCCGAGATCATGAAGAAAGTGCTGGAGTCGGCCGTAGCCAACGCCGAGCATAACGAAGGCGCAGACGTTGATGACCTGAAGGTCAGCACCGTTTTCGTCAACGAAGGGCGTTCGCTGAAGCGCATCATGCCACGTGCCAAAGGCCGTGCTGATCGCATCGTCAAGCGGTCTTGCCATATCACTGTCAAGGTTGCTGACAAGTAACGGAGTCGAAGAGATGGGTCAGAAAGTACATCCCATTGGCATTCGCCTGGGAATCGTCAAGGAGCACACCTCCGTCTGGTACGCAGACGGTCGGACTTATGCGGACTATTTGTTCGCTGATCTGAAGGTGCGTGAGTATCTCCAAGACAAACTAAAAAGCGCGTCCGTAAGCCGTATCGATATCCATCGTCCGGCGCAAACTGCACGTATCACCATCCACACCGCTCGTCCAGGTATCGTTATCGGGAAGAAAGGTGAAGATGTTGAGAAACTGCGTCAGGACCTGACCAAGCAAATGGGTGTGCCTGTGCACATCAATATCGAAGAGATCCGCAAGCCGGAGCTCGACGGTATGCTGGTTGCGCAGAGCGTAGCTCAGCAGCTGGAGCGTCGCGTAATGTTCCGTCGCGCTATGAAGCGCGCTGTACAGAACGCCATGCGCATTGGTGCCAAAGGCATCAAAATCCAAGTGAGCGGTCGTCTCGGCGGTGCTGAAATCGCACGTACTGAATGGTATCGCGAAGGTCGTGTGCCACTGCACACCCTGCGTGCCGACATCGACTATGCCAACTACGAAGCTCACACCACTTACGGTGTGATCGGTGTAAAGGTTTGGATCTTCAAAGGCGAAGTAATTGGTGGTCGCCAAGAAGAACTGAAACCACAAGCACCAGCGCCTCGTAAAAAAGCTGCTAAGTAAGGGGTACGCCAAATGTTGCAACCTAAGCGTACGAAGTTCCGCAAGCAGATGACAGGCCACAACCGTGGTCTGGCTCAGCGCGGTAGCAAAGTCAGCTTCGGCGAGTTCGCGCTGAAGTCTGTAGCTCGTGGTCGTCTCACCGCTCGTCAGATCGAGTCAGCGCGTCGTGCACTGACCCGTCACGTTAAACGTGGCGGCAAGATCTGGATCCGTGTATTCCCGGACAAGCCTATCTCCAAAAAGCCCCTCGAAGTTCGTATGGGTAAAGGTAAGGGTAACGTGGAATATTGGGTTGCCCAGATTCAGCCAGGCAAAGTCCTGTATGAAATCGAGGGTGTTACTGAAGAGCTGGCGCGTGAGGCTTTCGCCCTGGCTGCTGCAAAGCTGCCGCTCGCCACCTCCTTTGTTAAACGGACGGTGATGTGATGAAAGCGAATGAACTTCGTGAAAAATCCGCACAGCAGCTGAACGAGCAATTGCTCGGCTTGCTGCGCGACCAGTTCAATCTGCGTATGCAGAAAGCAACTGGCCAGTTGGGGCAGTCTCATCTGCTCTCGCAAGTTAAGCGTGACATCGCTCGCGTGAAGACTGTGCTTAACCAGCAGGCAGGTAAGTGATCATGGCTGAAGCCGAAAAGACTGTCCGTACGCTGACTGGCCGTGTTGTCAGCGACAAGATGGACAAAACCATCACCGTTTTGATCGAGCGTCGCGTTAAGCACCCGATCTACGGTAAATATGTTAAGCGTTCGACTAAGCTGCACGCGCACGACGAAACCAATCAGTGCCACATCGGCGACAAAGTCACTATTCGTGAAACTCGTCCGCTGGCCAAGACCAAGTCTTGGGCATTGGTTGATGTTCTCGAACGCGCTGTGGAAGTCTAAGGACTAGGGGTCGGAGAAATTATATGATTCAGACTCAATCCATGCTCGATGTGGCCGATAACAGCGGCGCTCGCCGTGTTATGTGCATCAAGGTGCTGGGTGGCTCCCATCGTCGTTACGCTGGTATCGGTGACATCATCAAGGTTACCGTGAAGGAAGCAATTCCTCGCGGTAAAGTGAAAAAAGGCCAAGTGATGACTGCTGTTGTAGTCCGCACTCGTCACGGCGTACGTCGTGCTGATGGCTCCATTATCCGCTTTGATGGCAACGCTGCTGTTCTTCTGAACAACAAGCAAGAGCCGATCGGCACCCGTATCTTTGGGCCAGTGACCCGTGAACTTCGTACTGAGAAGTTCATGAAGATCGTCTCGCTCGCCCCAGAAGTGCTGTAAGGAGATCCGACATGCAAAAGATTCGTCGTGACGACGAGATCATCGTGATCGCCGGCAAAGACAAAGGTAAGCGCGGTAAGGTGCTTAAGGTTCTCGCTAATAACCGTCTGGTTATCGGTGGTCTGAACCTGGTTAAGCGTCATACCAAGCCTAACCCGATGTCGGGCGTACAAGGCGGTATCGTCGAAAAAGAAGCTCCACTGGACGCTTCTAACGTCGCTATTTTCAATGGCGAAACCAACAAGGCTGACCGCGTTGGTTTCAAAGTAGAAGATGGCAAGAAAATTCGTGTCTTCAAGTCGACCCAAAAAGCGGTTGATGCTTGAACACTGCTAGGTAGAAGACCATGGCACGACTAAAAGAGATTTACTGGAAAGAAATCGCACCGAAACTTAAGGAAGAACTTAAGCTTTCGAACGTGATGGAAGTTCCACGCGTTACCAAAATCACCCTGAACATGGGTCTGGGCGAAGCGGTCGGCGACAAAAAAGTCATCGAGCACGCTGTAGCTGACCTGGAAAAGATCACCGGTCAAAAAGTCGTTGTGACTTACGCTCGGAAATCCATCGCTGGCTTTAAAGTCCGTGAAGGTTGGCCGATCGGCGTCAAAGTGACTCTGCGCCGTGAGCGTATGTACGAATTCCTGGATCGTCTGCTGTCGATCTCCCTGCCTCGGGTCCGCGACTTCCGCGGCCTGAATGCCAAGTCCTTCGATGGTCGTGGTAACTACAGCATGGGCGTGAAAGAGCAGATCATCTTCCCGGAAATCGACTACGACAAGATCGATGCTCTCCGCGGTCTGGACATCACCCTGACCACCACTGCCAAGAACGATGATGAAGGTCGCGCCCTGTTGCGTGCTTTCAAATTCCCGTTCCGCAACTGATTGGAGTAGGACCATGGCCAAGATGAGCATGAAAAACCGCGAGCTGAAGCGTCAGCTCACGGTTGCCAAGTACGCCAAGAAGCGTGCAGCACTGAAAGCAATCATCGTTGATCTGAACGCAAGTCCAGAAGCACGTTGGGAAGCGACAGTAGCTCTGCAGAAGCAGCCACGTGACGCAAGCGCCTCGCGCATGCGTAACCGCTGCCGCCTGACCGGTCGTCCACACGGCGTTTACCGCAAGTTCGGCCTCGGCCGTAACAAACTGCGTGAAGCGGCAATGCGTGGTGACGTCCCAGGTCTGGTTAAAGCCAGCTGGTAAGTACTTTCAGCGTCCCGGTGGGCAGAATCGCAAGATACTGACCGCCGGTGGCCTTGAATCTGGATCAAGCCCCTTTTGGGGCTTGTTTCATTTCTGGAGTATGTCTAAAATACGCGGCTCGCCTGAGCCCGTGTTTTTTATGCCCGGAGATTCTCGGCGACATATGTAGCCGCAAGGCTAATTTTTTTGTATTAGGAGCGTCTAGCCCATGAGTATGCAGGACCCGTTAGCGGACATGCTAACTCGTATCCGTAATGCCCAGATGGCTGAAAAGTCCGTCGTAAGCATGCCATCTTCCAAGTTGAAGGTAGCTGTTGCCAAAGTCCTGAAAGACGAAGGCTACATTGCGGGTTATCAGATCAGCAGCGAAACCAAACCACTGCTGTCCATCGAGCTGAAGTACTTCGAAGGCCGTTCGGTCATCGAGGAAGTGAAGCGCGTTAGCCGTCCAGGCCTGCGTCAGTACAAGTCCGCTGAAGATCTGCCGAAAGTTCGTGGCGGTCTCGGTGTGTCTATCGTCTCCACCAACAAAGGTGTGATGACGGATCGTGCTGCGCGCGCTGCCGGTGTCGGCGGCGAAGTTCTTTGCACTGTGTTCTAAGGGGGGATAAGCATGTCTCGCGTCGCTAAGAACCCCGTTAAGCTGCCAGCCGGTGTCGAAGTAAAATTCGCAGGCCAACAGCTTTCGGTGAAGGGTGCCAAGGGCACTCTTGAACTGAACATCCATTCGTCCGTTGAGATCGTTGAAGAAGCTGGTGAGTTGCGTTTCGCTGCTCGCAATGGCGATCAACAAACTCGCGCAATGGCCGGTACCACGCGTGCGTTGGTAAACAACATGGTCCAAGGCGTAAGCCAAGGCTTCGAGCGTAAGCTCCAGCTGGTCGGTGTTGGTTACAAAGCGCAAGCAAAAGGCACGGTTTTGAACTTGGCCCTTGGCTTCTCGCACCCAGTGGATTACGAACTGCCGGAAGGCATCACCGCTGAGACCCCTAGCCAAACCGATATCCTGATCAAGGGTATTGATAAGCAGCTGGTAGGTCAGGTGGCCGCTGAGATCCGCGACTTCCGTCCACCAGAGCCGTACAAAGGCAAAGGTGTGCGCTACGCGGACGAAGTCGTCCGTCGTAAAGAAGCCAAGAAGAAGTAGGGCATAGCAAATGACCGACAAAAAAGTTACTCGACTGCGTCGCGCTCGCAAAGCACGCCTGAAAATGCACGAACTCGAAGTCGTGCGTCTCTGCGTGTATCGCTCGTCGCAGCACATCTACGCCCAGGTCATCTCGGCCGACGGCAACCAAGTCCTGGCAAGCGCCTCGACTTTGGACAAAGAACTGCGTGATGGTGCCACCGGCAACATCGACGCGGCCACTAAGGTTGGCCAGCTGGTCGCTACGCGTGCTAAGGCCGCCGGCGTCTCGCAAGTGGCTTTCGACCGCTCTGGCTTCAAGTACCACGGTCGCGTGAAAGCGCTGGCTGATGCTGCTCGTGAAGCTGGGCTGGAGTTCTAAGTTATGTCAAATAACGACCAAAAGCGCGACGAAGGCTACATTGAGAAGCTGGTTCAAGTTAACCGCGTAGCCAAAACCGTTAAAGGCGGCCGTATCTTCACTTTCACCGCGTTGACCGTGGTGGGTGATGGTAAAGGGCGTGTTGGCTTCGGCCGTGGCAAGTCACGTGAAGTGCCTGCTGCGATCCAGAAGGCAATGGAAGCTGCTCGTCGCAACATGATCCAGGTTGATCTGAACGGCACCACTCTGCAGTACGCAATGAAGTCCGCCCATGGCGCTTCGAAGGTTTACATGCAGCCTGCTTCTGAAGGTACCGGTATCATCGCTGGCGGCGCTATGCGTGCTGTCCTCGAAGTTGCTGGCGTTCAGAACGTTCTGGCCAAGTGCTACGGCTCGACTAACCCGGTAAACGTGGTTCACGCCACTTTCAAGGGTTTGAAAGCTATGCAATCTCCTGAGTCCATCGCTGCGAAGCGTGGTCTGACTGTCAAGGAGATCTTCTGATCATGGCTACCGTTAAAGTAACGCTGATCAAAAGCATGACCGGCCGCATCCCTAACCACAAACTGTGTGTTAAAGGTTTGGGTCTGCGTCGCATCGGTCACACTGTAGAAGTCCAGGATACTCCCGAGAATCGCGGGATGATCAACAAGGCTTACTACATGCTGCGTGTAGAGGGTTAATCGATGAAACTCAATGATCTGAGTCCAGCGCCGGGTTCCCGTCGCGAAAAGCATCGTCCGGGCCGTGGTATCGGTAGCGGTTTGGGTAAGACTGGTGGCCGTGGCCACAAAGGTCAAACCTCCCGCTCCGGTGGCACCATCGCTCCAGGCTTTGAAGGCGGTCAACAGCCGCTGCATCGTCGCCTGCCTAAGTTCGGTTTCGTATCCCTGAAAGCCATGGACCGCGCAGAAGTGCGTCTGTCCGAGCTGGCTAAAGTGGAAGGCGACATCGTTACTGTGCAGACCCTGAAAGATGCCAACGTGATCAACGTCAACGTACAGCGTGTGAAAATCATGCTGTCCGGTGAAGTGACTCGCGCTGTCACTATCGGCAAGGGAATCGGCGCCACCAAAGGTGCGCGTTCGGCTATCGAAGCAGCTGGCGGCAAGTTCGAGGAATAAATGGCTAAGCAAGGTGCTCTCTCAGCGCTCGGCAAAGGCGGTATGTCTGAACTTTGGGCTCGTCTGCGTTTTCTGTTCCTGGCGATTATCGTCTACCGAATAGGCGCACACATCCCGGTTCCAGGTATCAACCCGGACCGACTCGCAGACCTGTTTCGACAGAATGAGGGGACCATTCTTAGCTTGTTCAACATGTTTTCCGGCGGCGCGCTGGAACGGATGAGCATCTTTGCACTGGGGATCATGCCGTACATTTCGGCATCGATCATCATGCAACTGATGACCGCCGTCAGCCCGCAACTGGAGCAGTTGAAGAAGGAAGGTGAAGCTGGCCGTCGCAAGATTAGCCAGTACACCCGCTACGGCACTGTCATCCTCGCTCTGGTTCAAGCTATCGGCATGTCCGTTGGCCTGGCCGGGCAGGGTGTTGCGTTCACTGGTGACTTTGGCTTCTATTTCGTCGCGGTATCCACTTTTGTGGCTGGTGCGATGTTCATGATGTGGCTGGGTGAGCAGATTACTGAGCGTGGTGTTGGTAACGGTATCTCGATGTTGATTTTCGCAGGTATCGTCGCCGGTCTTCCGAGAGCAATCGGGCAGTCTTTCGAGTCTGCACGTCAGGGTGATATCAATATCTTCGCCTTGGTTGCTATCGGTTTGCTGGCAGTAGCGATTATCGGTTTTGTGGTGTTCATTGAGCGTGGCCAGCGTCGTATTGCTGTTCACTACGCCAAGCGTCAGCAGGGCCGCAAGGTCTTTGCCGCGCAGACCAGCCACTTGCCGCTGAAAGTGAATATGGCCGGTGTTATTCCGGCAATTTTCGCGAGCAGCATTTTGCTGTTTCCGGCTTCGTTGGGTACCTGGTTTGGTCAGTCTGAAAATATGGGCTGGCTGCAGGACCTCTCTCAGTCGATCGCTCCTGGTCAGCCGTTGAATATTCTGCTGTTTAGTGCAGGGATTATTTTCTTCTGCTTCTTCTATACGGCGTTGATGTTCAATCCGAAAGACGTAGCGGAAAACCTGAAGAAGTCCGGTGCCTTTATTCCGGGTATCCGTCCAGGTGAGCAGTCGGCACGCTACATTGATGGCGTTCTGACTCGTTTGACCTTGTTCGGTGCTCTATATATGACGGCCGTGTGCTTGCTTCCCCAGTTCCTGGTGGTTGCAGCAAACGTTCCGTTCTACCTTGGCGGGACCTCGTTGCTGATCGTGGTCGTGGTTGTGATGGACTTCATGTCCCAAGTACAATCGCACCTCGTTTCGCACCAGTACGAATCCCTGATGAAGAAAGCCAACCTGAAGGGTTACGGCAGCGGCATGTTGCGCTGAGTACCCATAAGGTTCGAGGAGTTGGTGATGAAAGTTCGTGCATCGGTGAAAAAGCTGTGCCGTAACTGCAAGATTATTCGCCGCGAAGGTGTTGTTCGAGTAATTTGCAGCGCGGAACCGCGTCACAAACAGCGCCAAGGCTGAGTGTGATCCGCTTGAAGCCCGGCAGCTAGTGCGCTGCCGGGTTGATTATTTGTTATTACAGCGATATTATCTCGCGCCCTATTTCTTGGCTTCCGGGGCGTAGGTAGCTGTCAATTGGAGTCCCACTGAATGGCCCGTATTGCAGGCGTTAACATTCCAGATAACAAGCACACTGTTATCTCGCTGACCTACATCTATGGTGTTGGTCGCACTACTGCGCAGAAAATTTGCGCAGACACTGGGGTAAACCCAGCCGCAAAGATCAAGGATCTGAGCGACGAGCAGATTGAAGCGTTGCGTGGCGAAGTGGCGAAGTTCACCACTGAAGGTGACCTGCGTCGCGAAATCAACATGAAAATCAAGCGTTTGATGGACCTCGGTTGCTACCGTGGTCTGCGTCATCGTCGTGGTCTTCCAGTACGCGGTCAGCGTACCAAGACTAACGCGCGTACCCGTAAAGGTCCGCGTAAGCCGATCCGCAAGTAATCGCCCACGCGAATCGACAGGAAAATTATCATGGCAAAACCTGCTGCTCGTCCTCGTAAAAAAGTTAAAAAGACAGTGGTTGATGGCATCGCCCACATCCATGCATCTTTTAACAACACAATCGTGACCATCACCGACCGTCAAGGTAACGCGCTTTCTTGGGCTACCTCCGGTGGTTCGGGTTTCCGCGGTTCCCGCAAGTCCACCCCGTTTGCTGCTCAAGTAGCTGCTGAACGTGCTGGTCAAGCTGCGCTGGAATACGGCCTGAAAAACCTCGACGTCAACGTCAAAGGTCCAGGTCCAGGTCGTGAGTCTGCTGTCCGTGCTTTGAACGGCTGTGGCTATAAGATCGCCAGCATCACCGACGTGACGCCAATCCCGCACAACGGGTGCCGTCCGCCGAAGAAGCGCCGCGTGTAATCCAGGAGATTGTAAAGAATGGCTCGTTACATTGGTCCAAAATGCAAACTCGCTCGTCGTGAAGGCACCGATCTCTTCTTGAAGAGCGGCGTGCGCGCGATCGAATCGAAGTGCAACATTGAAGCAGCACCTGGTATCCACGGCCAACGCCGCGGTCGCCAGTCCGATTACGGCACCCAACTGCGTGAAAAGCAGAAGGTCCGTCGTATCTACGGCGTTCTCGAGCGTCAGTTCAGCGGCTACTACAAAGAAGCTGCTGGCAAAAAAGGTGCAACCGGTGAAAACCTGCTGCAACTGCTCGAATGCCGTCTGGACAACGTTGTATACCGTATGGGCTTTGGTTCGACTCGTGCCGAATCCCGTCAGCTGGTATCGCACAAATCCGTCAGCGTAAACGGCCAAACCGTTAACGTCCCGTCTTACCAGGTTCGTGCTGGTGACGTGGTCGCGATTCGCGAGAAAGCAAAAAACCAACTTCGCATTGTCCAAGCTCTCGATCTGTGTGCCCAACGTGGCCGCGTAGAATGGGTAGAAGTAGACACTGAGAAGAAGTCGGGCGTTTTCAAGAACGTTCCTGCTCGCAGTGATCTGTCCGCCGACATCAACGAAAGCCTGATTGTCGAGCTCTACTCCAAGTAAGGGCTAGAAAATAGGTGCATCCATGCAGATTTCGGTAAATGAGTTCCTGACACCCCGCCACATTGATGTGCAGGTTGTCAGTCCAACCCGCGCCAAGATCACTCTCGAGCCTCTCGAGCGTGGTTTTGGCCACACCCTGGGCAACGCGCTGCGCCGCATCCTGTTGTCCTCAATGCCCGGCTGTGCAGTAGTCGAGGCCGAGATTGACGGTGTGCTCCACGAGTACAGCGCCATCGAAGGTGTACAGGAAGACGTAATTGAAATCCTGTTGAACCTTAAAGGTCTGGCTATCAAGCTGCACGGCCGTGACGAAGTTACGCTGACCTTGTCGAAGAAGGGTTCGGGGGTGGTTACCGCTGCCGATATTCAGCTGGATCATGATGTCGAGATCGTTAACCCCGATCACGTAATCGCTAACCTGGCGTCTAACGGCGCCCTGAACATGAAGCTCACCGTAGCTCGTGGTCGTGGTTATGAACCGGCCGACTCGCGTCAGAGCGATGAAGACGAAAGCCGCAGCATTGGTCGCTTGCAGCTTGACTCTTCGTTCAGCCCGGTTCGCCGTATCGCATACGTGGTGGAAAACGCCCGTGTCGAGCAGCGTACTAACCTGGACAAGCTGGTTATTGATCTGGAAACCAACGGTACTCTGGATCCTGAAGAGGCTATCCGCCGCGCTGCAACCATTCTGCAACAGCAGTTGGCTGCGTTCGTCGACCTCAAAGGTGACAGCGAACCAGTGGTAATCGAGCAGGAAGACGAGATCGATCCGATCCTGCTTCGCCCGGTTGACGATCTGGAACTGACTGTACGTTCGGCTAACTGCCTTAAGGCGGAAAACATTTACTACATCGGCGATCTGATTCAGCGCACCGAAGTAGAACTGTTGAAGACTCCGAACCTGGGCAAGAAATCCTTGACTGAAATCAAGGACGTTCTGGCCTCCCGCGGTCTGTCCCTCGGCATGCGCCTCGACAACTGGCCGCCTGCAAGTCTTAAGAAGGACGACAAGGCGACTGCCTGATCGTCGTAATCACCGAACGTGAGTTTGGTAAGGAATGAACCATGCGTCATCGTAAAAGTGGTCGTCACCTGAGCCGTACCAGCTCGCACCGTAAGGCCATGTTTCAAAACATGGCGGTGTCGCTGTTCGAGCACGAGCTGATCAAAACTACACTGCCGAAAGCTAAAGAACTGCGTCGCGTTGCTGAGCCGCTGATCACTTTGGCCAAGACAGACAGCCTGGCTAACCGCCGTCTGGCTTTCGACCGTACTCGTTCGAAAGCTATCGTTGGTAAGCTCTTCAACGACCTGGGCAAGCGTTACGCTACCCGTGAGGGTGGCTACCTGCGCATCCTCAAGTGCGGTTTCCGCACTGGCGACAACGCGCCTATGGCGTACGTCGAGTTGGTTGATCGTGCTACTGCCGGCGAAGCTGTAAGCGCCGAGTAAGACGACAAGCTGCAACGAAGAACCGGGCCTAGTGCCCGGTTTTTTGTGGGCGCAATAAAAGCCGTCTATTCTCTTCACGTCACTGCCGGTCGTGATTAAACCAATAGCTATTTGCTCTGGTGGTTCGTTAGTTATTCTCTATCAATGTCCATGATTTAATGAATTTGATGGTGTCATCTTGATGGTCAATACTCCCTCCAAGCCGATTAGCCGGCAGTTCCTAGACTGATTTGAGGAAGATTGAGCATGAGCCAGAAAATCCTTACCACCGCCAGTGGCGCTCCCGTCGCTGACAACCAAAACTCCCGCTCTGCCGGCCCGCGCGGTCCTTTGCTGCTTGACGATTTCCACCTGATCGAGAAGCTCGCGCACTTCAACCGGGAAAACATCCCGGAGCGTCGTGTGCACGCCAAGGGGTCGGGCGCCTACGGTACTTTCACGGTTACCAAAGACATCACCGAATACACGCGTGCCAAGTTGTTCGAGACCGTTGGTAAGCAGACCCCGACTTTCCTGCGATTTTCTACTGTAGGTGGTGAGCGTGGCTCTGCGGATACTGCACGTGATCCACGTGGCTTTGCTTTGAAGTTTTATACTGAAGAGGGTAATTGGGACATCGTCGGCAATAACACTCCGGTGTTTTTCATCCGTGACCCGCTTAAATTCCCGGATTTTATCCATACCCAGAAACGTGACTCGCAGAGCAATGTCCCCACCAATCAGCGGAAATGGGACTTCTGGTCGAAATCACCTGAGTCTCTGCATCAGGTCACCATTCTGTTTTCGGATCGCGGCATTCCGGACGGCTATCGCCACATGCACGGCTTCGGTAGCCATACCTATAGCTTGATCAACGCTAAGGGTGAGCGCCACTGGGTTAAATGGCACTACAAGACCAAGCAAGGTATCAAGAACCTGGCTCCCGATGTGGCTGCACGCCTGGCCGGCACCGATCCTGATTACGCCCAAAGTGACCTGTTTGGCGCGATTGAACGGGGTGATTTCCCGAAATGGCGCGTTTGCATTCAGATCATGACCGAAGCCCAAGCGTCGGCTCACTATGAAAACCCTTTCGACGTCACCAAAACGTGGTCGCAAAAGGAGTTTCCGTTGATCGAGGTGGGTGAGCTGGAGCTTAACCGCAATCCGCTGAACTACTTTGCTGAAGTGGAGCAGGCTGCCTTCGGCCCTAGCAACATGGTCCCAGGCGTGGGCCTTTCGCCCGATCGCATGCTGCAAGGTCGCGTGTTTGCCTACGCCGATGCGCACCGCTATCGCGTAGGCACCAATCACCAGCAGTTGCCGGTAAACGCCCCGCTTAGCCCAGTGAACAGCTATCAACGTGACGGTTCCATGGCTTTCGGTAGTAATGGTGGAGCCTCACCTAACTATGAGCCTAACGGTTTCGCTGATGCCCCGAAGCAAGCGCCTCAGTACGCAGAGCCAGCTCTGGCCTTGAATGGTTCGGCTGATCGTTATGATCACCGTGAAGATACTGACTACTACAGCCATGCAGGTGCACTGTTCCGTTTGATGGATGACGCTCAAAAAGCTCTGCTGGTTAATAACATCGCAGGTGCAATGGCCGGCGTTACCAGCGACATTGTCCAGGTCCAACTGCAGCACTTCTTCAAAGCTGACCCTGCTTATGGCGAAGCAATCGCAAGGGCACTGGGCGTAACGCTTAGCTGACTCTAAACGAGAAGCAGAACCGCCCTCATTTGGGCGGTTTTTGCGTTATTTCAGCTACTTTTCTCAGAATATCTTCGCTTTTCTGCCGTTGGTCCCGTGACCTTCGAGTCATCATGGTTCAAACTACAGACTTTCAAGCAGGGAGATGTAGGGCGATGCAAGGTCACCCCGACGTAATCGATTACCTCAACACGTTGCTGACGGGCGAACTGGCAGCTCGTGACCAATATTTCATCCATTCGCGCATGTACGAAGACTGGGGCTTTACCGAGCTCTACGAACGTATTAACCACGAAATGGAAGAAGAGGCACAGCACGCCGACGCACTGATGCGCCGTATCCTGATGCTCGAAGGCACGCCGCGTATGCGTCCCGACGACCTGGACACCGGCACCACGGTGCCTGAGATGCTCGCCAGTGACTTGCGCCTCGAATACAAGGTGCGTGCCGCACTCTGCAAGGGCATTGAGCTCTGCGAGCAGCACAACGACTATGTCACCCGCGAGATTCTGCGCGTGCAGTTGGCAGACACCGAAGAAGATCATACCTACTGGCTTGAAAAGCAGTTGGGCCTGATCAAGCTGATCGGTCTTGAGAATTACCTGCAATCGCAGTTCTGATTCCCGGCCACAAAAAAGCCCCTGTCACCGCAAAGTGACAGGGGCTTTTTCATGCGCCCGATAAATCAGGCTTTGTCACGGGCCAGCAACGGCTTCAGGTAGTAGCCGGTATGCGATTGCGGCATTTCGGAAACCTGCTCCGGCGTACCCACCGCAATGATCTGACCACCTTTCGAGCCGCCTTCCGGCCCCAGGTCGACCAGCCAGTCGGCGGTCTTGATCACGTCCAGGTTGTGCTCGATCACCACCACGGTGTTGCCGTGGTCACGCAGGCGATGCAGTACGTCCAGCAATTGTTGAATATCCGCGAAGTGCAGGCCGGTGGTCGGTTCATCAAGGATATACAAGGTCTTGCCGGTGTCGCGCTTGGACAGCTCACGGGAAAGCTTCACCCGCTGCGCCTCGCCACCGGACAGCGTGGTCGCCGATTGCCCCAGCTTGATATACGACAAGCCTACATCCATCAACGTCTGCAGCTTGCGCGCCAATGCCGGAACCGCGTCGAAGAACACCCGCGCCTCTTCGATGGTCATCTCCAGAGTTTCGTGGATGTTCTTGCCCTTGTACTTGATTTCAAGGGTTTCACGGTTATAGCGCTTGCTCTTGCACACATCGCAAGGCACGTAGATGTCCGGCAGGAAGTGCATCTCAACCTTGATCAGGCCGTCGCCCTGGCACGCTTCACAGCGACCGCCCTTGACGTTGAACGAGAACCGGCCCGGCCCGTAACCCCGCGAGCGAGACTCCGGGACGCCCGCAAACAGCTCACGAATCGGCGTGAACAACCCTGTGTAGGTCGCCGGGTTGGAGCGCGGTGTGCGGCCAATAGGGCTTTGGTCAATGTCGACCACCTTGTCCAGAAGCTCCAGGCCCTTGATGCTGTCGTGTGCAGCGGCTTCAAGGGTGGTCGCGCCGTTCAGCGCAGTGGCACTTAGCGGGAACAGTGTGTTGTTGATCAGCGTCGATTTGCCCGAACCGGAAACGCCAGTCACGCACGTCAGCAGGCCCAGGGGGATTTCCAGGTCGACATTGCGCAAATTGTTGCCGCGCGCACCTTTCAAATGCAGCGCCTGCTTCTTGTTGCGCGGCGTTCGTTTGGCCGGCACTTCAATCTTCACACGACCGGACAAGTACTTGCCGGTTAGCGAATCCGGGTGAGCCATGACTTCGGCGGGCGTGCCCTGGGCAACAATATGCCCGCCATGCACGCCAGCACCCGGGCCGATATCGACGACGTAATCGGCCAGACGAATTGCATCCTCGTCATGCTCGACCACAATCACCGTATTGCCGATATCCCGCAGGTGTTTCAGCGTGCCCAGCAGCCGGTCGTTGTCTCGTTGGTGCAACCCGATCGACGGCTCATCAAGGATGTACAGCACACCCACGAGCCCTGCACCGATCTGGCTGGCCAGACGAATACGTTGAGCTTCACCGCCAGACAACGTATCGGCACTGCGGTCCAGAGACAGGTAGTCCAAGCCAACGTTGACCAGGAACTGCAACCGCTCACGGATTTCCTTGAGGATCTTGTCGGCGATCTCACCGCGACGTCCTGTCAGCTTGAGCACGCCAAAGTATTCACAGGCGTCGCCGATCGGCAGGTTGGTCACCGCCGGCAGGGTTTTCTCGCCGACCCACACATGCCGTGCTTCGCGACGCAGGCGAGTGCCACGGCAATCCGGGCACGGTTGAGTGCTGAGGAACTTGGCCAGCTCTTCGCGCACGCTCGCCGATTCTGTCTCGCGATAGCGACGCTCCAGGTTCGGCACAATGCCTTCGAACGGGTGAGAGCGCTTAACGATGTCGCCTCGGTCATTCAGGTACTTGAAGTCGACGTTCTGCGAACCACTGCCATGCAGAATGACTTTCTGCTGCTCGGCCGGCAGTTCGTTGAAGGGCACTTCCAGGCTGAATTTATAGTGAGACGCCAACGACCCGAGCATCTGGAAGTAGTAGACGTTACGCCTGTCCCAGCCGCGTATCGCACCCTCCGCCAGCGTCAGGTCGCCATTGACCAGGCGCTTGATGTCGAAGAACTGTTTCACCCCCAGGCCGTCACAGGTCGGGCAAGCGCCGGCCGGGTTATTGAAGGAAAACAGCTTGGGCTCCAGCTCGCTGATGGCGTGGCCGCAGATCGGGCAAGCGAAACGCGCCGAGAAGATGATTTCTTCGCCCGGCTCATCGTCCATCGGTGCGACCAGCGCAATGCCGTCTGCCAGTTTCAGTGCGGTTTCGAAGGATTCCGCCAGGCGCTGCTGCAAGTCGGCGCGCACTTTGAAGCGGTCGACCACAACGTCGATGGAATGCTTCTTCTGCTTGTCGAGTTTCGGTGCTTCATCCAGCTCGTACAGTTTGCCGTTGATGCGCGCGCGTACAAAACCTTGCGCACGCAGCTCTTCGAAGACGGAAAGGTGTTCGCCCTTGCGCTCACGAATCACCGGCGCCAGCAGCATCAGCTTGGCGCCTTCCGGTTGGGCCAGCACCAGGTCGACCATCTGGCTGACGGTCTGGGCTTCCAGCGGAATGTCGTGGTCCGGGCAACGCGGAATACCCACGCGGGCATACAGCAGGCGCAGGTAATCGTAGATTTCGGTAATGGTGCCCACGGTGGAGCGCGGGTTGTGGGAGGTCGACTTTTGCTCGATGGAAATGGCCGGCGACAAGCCTTCAATGGTGTCGACGTCGGGCTTTTCCATCATCGACAGGAATTGCCGGGCATAGGCCGACAGCGATTCCACATAACGGCGCTGGCCTTCGGCGTACAGCGTGTCGAATGCCAGGGACGATTTGCCGGACCCCGACAAACCGGTGATGACGATCAATTTGTCCCGGGGCAGGGTCAGGTCGATGTTCTTCAGGTTGTGGGTTCTAGCCCCACGAATCAGGATCTTGTCCAAGATGGCCTCGCACGGCGGGCGTAAATAATGCAGGAGTATACGGCTAAAGACTGGATGAATATACACTGTCAAAGTGCCGGGTGCAGCCTTACATGAAAGCTGCGCGGCAAAGCGCCGCATATACCCTCTCAATCGATGGGACTGGTAGAATCGCCGCCGGTTCACACGAGGTTTTTCCATGCACGATCCCCACAGCGAACGCATGAGTAGCGGCGAGACCCGAGCAGCAAGCGGTCTGGCCCTGGTGTTCGCCTTCCGTATGCTTGGCATGTTTATGGTGTTGCCGGTACTGGCGACCTATGGCATGGATCTCGCGGGCGCAACCCCCGCCCTGATCGGCCTCGCCATTGGCGCCTATGGCCTGACCCAGGCACTTTTCCAGATTCCATTCGGGATCATTTCCGACCGCATCGGCCGTCGTCCGGTGATCTACCTTGGGCTGATCGTGTTCGCTCTCGGCAGCGTACTCGCTGCGCAGTCCGACTCGATCTGGGGCGTGATCGCCGGGCGCGTCCTGCAAGGCGCGGGCGCGATTTCCGCCGCCGTGATGGCGCTGCTCTCGGACCTGACCCGCGAACAACATCGCACCAAGGCCATGGCCATGATCGGCATGACCATCGGCCTGTCGTTTGCCGTGGCCATGGTGGTCGGCCCCTTGCTGACCCGCGCGTTTGGTTTGCACGGCTTGTTCCTGGCCACCGGCGGCATGGCGCTGTTCGGTATCGTGATCGTTGCTTTTATGGTGCCGCGTTCGACCGGCACGTTGCAGCACCGCGAGTCCGGCGTCGCACGCAAAGCCTTGCTGCCGACGCTCAAGCATCCGGACCTGCTGCGCCTGGATTTAGGTATCTTCGTATTACACGCGATGCTGATGTGCAGCTTCGTCGCCTTGCCCCTGGCCCTGGTACAAAAAGCCGGCCTGCCCAAGGAACAGCACTGGTGGGTCTATCTGACCGCGCTGCTGGTTTCGTTCTTCGCCATGATCCCGTTCATCATCTACGGCGAGAAGAAACGCAAAATGAAACGAGTTCTGCTCGGCGCCGTCGCGACATTGATGCTCACTGAGCTATTCTTCTGGCAGTTCGGCGACACCCTGCGGGCACTGGTAATCGGCACGGTGGTGTTCTTCACCGCGTTCAACCTGCTGGAGGCTTCACTGCCGTCGCTGATCAGTAAAGTTTCACCGGCCGGCGGCAAGGGCACGGCGATGGGGGTGTATTCCACCAGCCAGTTCCTCGGTTCGGCGCTTGGCGGCATCATGGGCGGCTGGATGTTCCAGCATGGCGGTTTGTCGGTTGTCTTCCTCGGATGCGCCGGGCTGGCTGCACTTTGGCTGGCCTTTGCTGTTACCATGCGCGAACCTCCGTACGTCACAAGCCTGCGCCTGCCATTGTCGCCCGAAGCCATTCGCGAAGCTGGCTTGGTCGAGCGCCTGAAGGCCGTCGTTGGAGTAACGGACGCTGTAGTGATCGCAGAAGAAGCTGCGATTTACATCAAATTGGACACCGAATTATTGGATCGCGCGACGCTTGAGCAACTGGTCAACCCAGTGCCGACAGCGCGCCCAGCCTAGGAGAACGTTATGGCCCGTGGGGTTAACAAAGTCATATTGGTCGGTACATGCGGCCAGGATCCCGAAGTTCGCTACTTGCCTAACGGTAACGCCGTGACCAACCTGAGTCTGGCGACCAGCGAACAGTGGACCGACAAGCAAACCGGCCAGAAGGTCGAGAAAACCGAATGGCACCGTGTGTCGATGTTCGGCAAGGTTGCAGAAATCGCCGGTGAGTACCTGCGCAAAGGTTCGCAGGTCTACATCGAAGGCAAGCTGCAAACCCGCGAGTGGGAAAAAGACGGCATCAAGCGTTACACCACTGAAATCGTGGTCGACATGCAAGGCACCATGCAGCTGCTGGGCGGCCGTCCACAGCAGGGCGACCAACAAGGCGGGGGCAACAACTACCAGCAGTCCGCTCCGGCTCCACGCCAGCAGGCTCCGCGTCCGCAGCAATCGGCACCGCAACAGTCGCGTCAGGCGCCGGCTCCGCAACAGGCTGCTCCACAGCCGGCTCCGGATTTCGACAGCTTTGATGACGATATCCCGTTCTAAGGTCTCACCCCCGGAACGTGCAAACCCCCGATGGCTCAAGCCTCGGGGGTTTTTTATTGCCTGGATTCAGGCCTCCGTCGACGCCGCCGTTATCACCATCTCCTTGAACCGGCGCAATACTGCAGAGCTGTCGCCGGCACGCGTCGCCAAATGCAACGGCGCGACCAGGCTGCGGCACTCCGTCAGCTCGCGATAGACGATGCCGTCTCCCCGCAAGCGCTGCATGGACGCCGGCACAATTGACACGCCGAGGCCCGCCGCCACCAGGCTCAACGTTGCTGTCATGCGCGGTGCTTCCTGGACGACCTGCGGGCTGAACCCGGCTTCACGGCAGCCCACCAGAATCGCGTCATACAACCCCAGCCCCACGCGGCGGCGGTAAAGCACAAAGGATTCGTTCGCCAGCGCGGCCAGGGGCAGCGCGCCCGTGTCTGTCGCCAGCGGATGGTCAGTGGGCAATGCCAATAACATGGGCTCCACCAAAATCGGTTCGTCGTGCAGCGACTGGGTACCGCTGAGTGGGGAACGGATAAACGCCGCGTCGAGTTTCTCATGCACCAGAGCGTCGAGCAGTTCGCCGGTACCGGCTTCCTCCAGCACCACCGACACGCCTGCAAACGTTTCGCGAAACAGCCGCAGTACACCTGGCACGAACGGATGCAGCGCGGCGGAACTGGTAAAGCCGATCGCCAGGCGCCCGCGCTCCCCCCGGGCGGCGCGGCGCACCACATCGGCCAAGCCCTCAGCCTGAGCAAGTAATGCCCGCGCTTCCTCCAACAAGGCCAGCCCCGCCGTAGTAGGGCGCACGCCACGGGGCAGGCGCTCCATCAAGACCACCCCCAGCTGCGCCTCAAGGCTTTGCAACAGCCGCGTCAACGGTGGTTGTTGCATGCCCAAACGCTCGGCCGCACGAGTGATGTAGCCTTCTTCGGCGATCGCGACAAAGGCTTTAAGCTGGCGAAGCTCCAACATAGGAATACTTTTGAGGTATGGGAGGGTTCCAATCCTGGCATTTGTTCTCATGGCTCACAAGATTTAGGCTGTGCCCAACCTCAAAAAGAAGGAAAGCCGTGATGACCTGGTCCGCCAAGCAATACACGATGTTTGAACAACAGCGCACTCGTCCCGTCCGTGACCTGGTGGCGGCGATTCCAAACAGCGAAGTAAAAACGGCAGTGGATCTGGGCTGCGGCCCGGGCAATTCCACTGAGGTATTGGCTGAGCGCTTTCCTCACGCGCACGTCACGGGCATGGACAGCTCGGACGACATGTTGGTGGACGCGCGCAAACGGCTACCGGCGCTGAATTTTGAGCTGGCGGATATTGGCGCCTGGAATCCCGCACAGTCTTTCGATGTGATTCTGGCCAACGCGTCCCTGCAATGGCTGCCGGACCACGCCACGCTGTACCCGCACTTGGTCAACCAGCTGACGCCTGGCGGTACGCTGGCCGTGCAAACCCCGGACAACCTCGATGAGCCCGCCCACCGGCTCGCTCGCGAAGTCGCGGCCGATGGCCCTTGGTCGGCCAAAATCGGTGCGGTGAAACACAACGAACGGCACACCGCGAGCTACTACTTCGAGCTGTTGAGCAAACACTGCAGCACCGTGGACGTGTGGCGCACGACCTACCAGCACCCACTGGCGGATCATGCGGCGGTCGTCGAGTGGTTCAAGGCTTCGGCACTCAGGCCTTTCCTCGCTCCTTTGTCCGATGACGAAAAAGCTGCGTTCCTGCGCGACTATCAGGCGCGGATCAGCCAGGCCTACCCGGCTCTGGCTGATGGCACGGTCCTGCTGCCATTCCCGCGCCTGTTCATTATTGCTACCCGCTAAAGCCAGCCGAGCAAGTGGCGGTCAAGCCGCCGCCGCTTGCGTCGTCAGGTATTCATCCGCCGACACCACTTCAGCGTACCCAAACCCCAGCGATGCCATATAAGCCGCATGCGCCTGCGCGGCCGGGATTACCTGCCCGTTGAATTCCAGGTCGCGCGTTGCGCAGGCGTCATGGATGACGGTGACCTTGTACCCCAGGTCCGCCGCCGCCCGCACCACGGCATCGATACACATATGGCTCATGCTGCCGACCACCACCACGTCGGTGATTGCGCGCTGTTCCAGCAACTCACGCAGATTTGTTTCGCGAAACGCGTTTACGAAATGTTTAAGCACAACCGGCTCACTGCCTTCATTCAGCACCTTGTGATGCAGGTGCGCGCCTTCAGAGCCCGGCGTAAAAAACGGTGCGTCCTCGGAGGTGAACTCATGGCGCACATGAATCACCGGCTTGCCCGCCTGACGAAAGGCCTGCAACACCTGCGCGGCTTTGTCTGCCGCCGCTTCCACACCGTTAAGTGGCCATTTGCCCTGAGGGAAGTAGTCGTTCTGGATATCGATTAGGATGAGCGCTTGCTTGGCCATGTGTGTTGCCTCGTGATGGGTTGATGGGTCCAGTATGTTAGCTGGCGTTAACACCGGGGATTGGCTGCACCGACAATAACAGGGGGAAAACTGACAATGGCGGTTGTTGAGCTGGGGGTATTGATCTATCAGGGGGCGCAATTGGCCGCCGTGCATGGCTTGACCGACCTGTTCGGCGTGGCCAACCGGATCGCCGCCGAGCATCAATCTGCGCAACTGCCTATGCTGCGGGTCAGCCACTGGCAGGTGGATGGTCAGGGTATTCCAACGCGCGTATTCGACAGCCACCCTGGCCCGGAACAGCCCATGATGGCGCTGCTGGTGCCACCCTCCATTGGCGAGTTCACCGAAGATCAGGCGCCGCCTGCTTTGCTTGAATGGATCCGCGAGAAACACGCAGCGGGCACGGTGCTCGGCGGCGTATGCATCGGCTCGATCATGCTGGCGCGCAGCGGCCTGCTGGATGGGCGCAGCGCCACGACGCACTGGTCGTCCGCCGACTATTTCGCCGCGCGCTACCCGGCCGTGCGCCTGGAGGCAGATAAACCGATTGTTGATGACGGCGACCTGATCACCACTGCCGGGCTGATGGCCTGGTCCGAATTGGGCCTGCGGCTGGTCGACCGCCTGATGGGGCCGAGCCTCGCCGCCGACACCGCGCGTTTTCTGGTGATTGAGCACAGCGGCAGCGCGAGCCGGTGCGGCAGCAACTTTGCGCCAATCCTCGGGCATGGCGATGGCGCGATTCTAAAGGTGCAGCATTGGTTACAGGCCAGCGGCGCGGTGGATGTTTCTGTGGCGGCGATGGCGCAAGAGGCGGGCCTGGAAGAGCGCACGTTTCTGCGGCGCTTTCGGAGTGCAACCGGCTTGAAGCCCACCGAGTACTGCCAACATCTGCGGGTGGGCAAGGCGCGACAAATGCTGGAGTTCACCAACGGCACTATCGACCACATTGCCTGGACAGTCGGTTACCAGGACCCCAGTGCCTTTCGCGCCACCTTCAAAAAAATCACGGGCCTGGCACCCAGTGATTATCGCAGTCGCTTTGGCGTGTAAATCGTGCAGAACGCCGCGCGTTTACAGCGGCGTCGTGCAGAATAAAGCAGGCTAACTGCCATCGTTTTTATCGCAACCGGTTGATTTTAAAACCATCCTCTGCAGACGTGTGCTGGCCTGATCCCTGCAACCTTCGGTCTACACTCATGGCAGGAAAGCCAAGGGGGACGTATGACCCCGACTCAACGCAAGAAACTGGTCGTCGCTCACTCCACCCGCGAGGGCGCGCCGCAACATGAAGTCGAAACCAACCGCGCACTCGCGCGCTGGCTGGCGCAGATCCTCGGCCTGAAGTTCGGCGGCAGTTACGACCCGCAAAAGCATGCCGGGCGCGACCTGTACCTGCTCCCCACCCAAACACTGGTCGGCTTGCACCAGGCCCGTGAACTTAATATCAATGGCCCGCAAGACCTGTGGGGCGGCTATGTCGATCACGACTTTATCTGCACCAAAGCCATCAGCCATGGCCTGCTGAGCCCTGAAGCGACAGCGCCCGAAGGTTGGTCGCCGCTGTTCGGCGAGCGCGTACGCAGCGTGGTGCTCGACGGTCTGAGCGTATTCGCCCTTGAAGACGCGTTGCCCGCTGCCACGCGTCTGCTCTACAGCGGGCCAATCCGCCTGAAACCCGTGCACGCCTGCGCCGGGCGTGGCCAGCAAGTTATCCACAGCCTCGACGAATTCGAAGCCGTACTGGCGCGCCCGGACGCGGCGCAGTTGTTCAGTGACGGCGTGGTGCTGGAGCAGGACCTGCACGACGTGATCACCCACAGCGTCGGCCAGAGTTTTATCGGCGATCACGTGTTCAGTTACTGCGGCGAGCAATACCTGACAAAAGACGGGCAGGGCGAAGACGTCTACGGCGGCTCAGACCTGCTGGTGGTACCCGGCGGCTACGCAAACCTGTTGAAGCTCGATTTGCCTGACGATGTGCGCGAAGCCATTGAGCAAGCCCAAGTCTTCGACACGGCGGCCGATGAAGCCTACCCCGGTTTCTACGCGTCGCGGCGCAACTACGACATTGCCCAGGGCCTGGACAGCAACGGCCAGCGCCGCAGCGGTGTGCTCGAGCAGTCCTGGCGCATGGGCGGGGCCAGCAGCGCGGAAGTCGCGGCGCTGCAAAGTTTTATCAACCACCCGGGGCTGCGTGCGATCCATGTGTCTTCGGTGGAAACCTACGTAGACCAGGCGCTGCCGGCGGATGCCATTGAGGTGTATCGCGGCCCCGCGGAAAACAGCGACTTTCTTCTCAAGTACGTGACGGTTAAATCTTATGACGGCTAGAAGCGAAAGCATTGCGATCGACATAGACGACGAGCAAATGAGTGGCACCTTTCTGAGCCCCAAATCCAAAGTACCCGGGGTGTTATTTGTGCACGGCTGGGGCGGCAGCCAGGAGCGCGACCTGGAACGCGCCAAAGGCATCGCCGGGCTCGGTTGCGTGTGCCTGACCTTCGACCTGCGCGGCCACGCCGGCACCGGTATTCCGCTCAACCGTGTGACCCGCGAAGACAACCTGCGTGACCTGTTGGCCGCCTACGATCGCTTGCTGTCGCACCCGGCCATCGACACCTCGGCGGTGGCGGTGGTGGGCACCAGTTACGGCGGCTATCTGGCGGCGATTCTCACCTCATTGCGCCCGGTGCGCTGGCTGGCGCTGCGTGTGCCGGCGTTGTACCGCGATCAGGAATGGCTCAAGCCCAAGCGCGACCTGGATAAAGCTGACTTGATGGATTACCGCGGCACACTGGTGCACGCCGAGACCAACCGCGCGTTGCACGCTTGCTCGGCGTTTACGGGTGATGTGCTGATCGTCGAATCGGAGACTGACGACCACGTGCCCCATGCCACGATCATGAGCTACCGCGCGGCGTGCCAGCAGACGCATTCGCTGACTCACCGGATTATCGATGGGGCGGACCATTCATTGAGTGACCCGGTGTCGCAGCAGGCATACACCTCGATTTTGGTGGACTGGATTACCGAGATGGTGGTGGGTGAGCGGTTGAGCATTATCCAGTCTCAATAATGTGCAGCTCTCTAGACCGCTATCGCGGGCAAGCCCGCTCCCACATTTGAATGGCATTTCCCTGTTGAAACGCATTCCCCCTGTGGGAGCGGGCTTGCCCGCGATAGCGCCAGTCCCTTCAACATCTGATCAAGCCGGCGCCTTCTTCACCCGCAACGCCTTGGCCTTGGCTTCCACCGCGAGGTACATCACCAGCGCAATCAACAACGGCAAAATAAAGTAAATCGCCCGATACGCAATCAACCCCGCCAGCAAACTCCCCCGCGACGCCTCATGCTGCAACAGCGCCACAAACACCGCCTCCAGCACCCCAAGGCCCGCCGGAATATGCGTGACCACCCCGGCAATCGCGCTGATCAGCAACACCCCCAGCACCAGCGGGTAATCCAGTTTGGCCGGCAACAAGGTAAAGATCACCGCCGCCATCAGCGACCAATTCAACGCCCCCAATGCCAACTGCAAACACGCCATGCGCAACGACGGCAGGTTGATCTCGATGCCCTTGATCGACCACGCGCGCTTCCTCGAAAACTGGCACGCCGCCAGATACCCCAGGCTCGCCAGGATCAACAGCGCGCCAATCCCCTGCAACGCCGTGCTGCTGACCTTCCAGCCCGGCGGCATCGTCACCAACCCGCTACTGAACACCACTCCGGCCAACGCCATGTAGCCAAACCAATTGGTCGCCAGGCTCAGGCCCAGAATCTTGGCGATGTTGCTGGTGCTTACGCCAAGCCGCGAATACAGCCGGTAGCGCATGGCAATCCCGCCGACCCACGCGCTCAGGTTGAGGTTGAACGCATAACTGATGATCCCCACCGGCAAGATCTGCTTCCAGCCCAGCGGCTGGCGAATGTAGGTGCGGCCGATCAGGTCGAAGCTGGCGTAGACGAGGAAACTGCACAGCGTCACCGCGCCGGCGATCAGCAATGTGCGTATCTTGAAATCGCCCAGCGTCTGCACCACCTCGCTCCAGTCGATACGCCGGGCGAGCAGGGTGAACAGCACGATCAGCAGCAGGAAGAACACGATGGTCAGTGGTTTCTTCCAGCGTTTGAAGCGTGAACCGCCAGCTTCAGAGGTCATGGGCCTGGCGCTCGAAGGGTTTCAGTCGCGGCTTGTGCGCGGGCAGCCAACCGGTCAGCGCAGGGAAATGGCGCATCACATGAAACACCAGAAAACCCACGGTTAAACGCCATAGCCAAAGGCGTGGCTTGCGGTTTTCCGGCATGGTCTGGCAGTGGTTTTTTGCAAGCAGGTCCAGGCGCTCATACAGCTGCTGATTGAACGCGCGGTCGCGAATCAGCACGTTGGCTTCCAGGTTCAGCGACAGGCTCAACGGGTCCAGGTTGCTGGACCCCACGGTGCTCCAGGTGTCATCCACCAACGCGACTTTGCCGTGCAGCGGGCGCTGGCAATACTCGTGAATCACCACGCCGTCCTTGAGCAGATAATCGTAAAGCATGCGCGCCGCCAGTTTGGCCAGCAGCACATCGGGCTGGCCTTGCATGATCAGTTGCACCTGCACGCCACGGCGCGCGGCGTTGCGGATTTCACGCAACAGGCGGTAGCCGGGGAAGAAGTAGGCGTTGGCGATCACCACGCGTGTTTGTGCTTTGCTCAGGGCGTGGATGTAGGCTTCTTCGATATCATCGCGATGCTGCACGTTGTCGCGATAAATCAGGCGCACCAGGCCTTCGTCGTTGTCGGTTGACCACAGCGACGGGCGTTGCTGGCGCCGCCGCCAACCGCGCCGGGTGCGCACCTGGCGGCCGCTTTGCGCCAGGGCGAAATGGTGCAAATCGGCCACTGCCGGGCCCACCACCTGCACCGCATAATCCTGTTTGGCCTCGGGGCCGAAATCGCCGAGGTGGTCGGCGGAAAAATTGATCCCGCCGATAAACGCGACCGTCGCGTCCACCACCACAATCTTGCGGTGCAGGCGGCGGAACCAGTTGGTGCGGATCCCCAGCATTTTTGACGCCGGGTCAAACATCTGCACCGTCACCCCGGCTTCTGCCAACTCGCCAAGAAACCCCGGGCTCAGTTCGCCGCAGCCAAAGCCGTCGAGGCTGGCGACCACCTTCACACCACGCTGCGCCGCTTCGATCAGGATGCCTTGCAGCTCATGACCGACCTTGTCTTCAAACAGAATAAAGGTCTCCAGCAGGATCTCGCGCTTGGCCTCGCGCATCGCCGCAAACACCTTGGGAAAGTACGCCTCACCATTCTCCAGCAACTCAACGCGGTTGCCCGGCTGCCAGCCGTAATCCAGATCACGGGCCTTGGCGTCATCCGGCGGCTGGTCGGTGGAAATATGCTCGACCGCAACGTTCATAGCTCAATCTCCACCGACAGCGGCACATGGTCTGACAGATGCGACCAGGGGCGAGTGGTCAGCACCCGGGGGTTGTGGATCTTCACGTTGCGCACGTAGATGCGGTCCAGCGGCAGCAGTGGCAGGCGCGCCGGGAAGGTACGCGGCAGCTTGCCGTGGGTTTCGATAAACACTTCCCGCAGGCCGCTGCGGCTGAGGTCGGCACGCTGGCGCCAGTCGTTGAAGTCGCCGGCCACCACTAAAGGCGCATCCGCCGGGATCTCGCTGACGCGCTGCTCCAGCAAGCGCAACTGTTGCTGGCGATGTACCTCACGCAAGCCCAGATGGATACAGATCGCATGCACTTCCTGACCACTGCCCGGCAGGCGTAACACGCAATGCAGCAGGCCACGGTTCTCATGGCCGCTTTGGGAAATATCGAGGTTGTCGTAGCGCACAATCTGGAATTTGGAGAGCAACGCGTTGCCATGGTCGCCATGAGGGTAAACCGCGTTGCGCCCATAGGCGTACTGCGGCCAGATGCTGTCGGCGAGAAACTCGTACTGCGGCATGTCCGGCCATTCGCTGTAGCGCTGCGGATGGCGTTCGTGGGTGCCGTGGATTTCCTGCAGGAACACCATATCGGCGCCCACACTGCGCACCGCTTCGCGCAGCTCGGGCAGGATGAAGCGCCGGTTCAGGGCGGTGAAGCCCTTGTGGATATTGACCGTCAACACCGTGAAGCGGGTGATGGCGACGCTGGGAGTCGTGGGCACCCAGTCGGGGTTCGCAGCCATAAAGAGTCCTGTGAAGAATAAGCCAAGGCTTCATTGAATGGCTGACTGCGGGCGACTGAATAAAGTTTCGGGCGTTCTACGGACGGTGCCGACAAGGAAGCGGCGCATTGCGCGGCTAACAAAGAGTTACAAATAGTATTGAAATGCCATCACTGCCGTGATCAAATTCCGCGCGATCTGTTCAACTCAATGATTTTGCAGGGCCTGTTCATGGATGATGCCGCTGGCGCTTTTGGCGTTGGCAGTGGGGTCGGCGGCTCTTTTTCAAGGCCGGAACCCGCCCAATGACTACCTCCCTTGCTCGAAATATCAGCCTGCTCGCGGGTGCAATAGCGCTCAGTGGCTGCGCGACACTTAATGACGCCGGCAAAAACTACGGCACGGCGCTCGGCTGTGCAGGTGGCGCGATACTCGGCGCCGGTTTGACCTACGCGATCACCGGCGATGCCAAAAAGGCCATCATCGGTGGTGGTGTTGGTGGCGCCGCCGGCTGTGTGGCCGGCAACCTGTGGCAGAACCGTTTGCAGGAACTGGAGCGCGTCGCCCGCGAAGAACACCTGAATATCCAGGTGCAAACGTTGCAGAGCCAGGACGTTGCCACCGGCACTGCGCGAGCGCCTGCGCCGACAGACGCGGGGATCGTCGCTCAGGTTCAGGACGAAGGCATGTTCGCCACCGGCAGCGCGCAGTTGAGCGTCGATGGCCAGCGGCAGGTGCGCAAGCTGGCGGCGGCCTTTGCGCCAAAACCGGGGCAGAATTCTCAGGCTGCGATTCTCGTCGTGGGTCACACCGATGGCACCGGCAGCGCGGCGACCAATCAGCGGTTGTCCGAGCAGCGTGCGCGTGCGATCGCGTCGATCCTTGCCGAACAGGGTATTGCCGCGCAGCGCATGTTTTTCCAGGGCGCGGGCGCTTCCCGGCCGATCGCCGACAACAGCGACAGCCAGCAGCGCGGCAAGAACCGCCGGGTTGAAATCGTTGAGGTCACCGACCGCAACATGCTGGTCAAGCGTGTCAACGCAGAACAGAACAACACCAAATACTTGGCGCACGGCACCTCCACCGAGCCTGCGCGCACGGTTACCACCACCTCCAAAAGCAAACCTGCCGTCGCGTCCAAAGCCGCGAGCGAGAGCAAACCCACCGACTCGGGCACCGCCCTGGTGGATTTCGGCGGCCAATCGGCCAGTGACACCGCCTGGACACTCGGCCAGGCCATCGCGCCGAAAAAGGCCGGCTTTGCCCTCGTGTCCAGTGCTCACGCCAGCGACCTGCCGTCCAGCAGTTGCGAGGCAGACCGCCCGCGTGAAAGCGGCAAGGTGTTCAACCTCGCCAGCGGGCAAGCGCTGGAGACACAAACCACCACCGAGTACCTGCCGGGGTACAACAACCGCGTGTGGGCCAACCTGGTCAACGGCCACTTGGTGACGCTGTCGCCGGTCTCGATCCTGCGCGATGGCGCGAGCGTCGATCGCCAACCCTTCATTGAAGTGGTCAAGGGCTACGACCAGGGCAATCGCAAGTCGATCAAAAGCAAAGCCGTGGCCAACACCTATGAAGGTGAGGACCTGGTGCTTTATCGCGTATTCACCCAGGACCCCAAGGCACCGGTGTCGTGTATCGACGTGGTGTTCAGCAAGAAAAATTCCGAAGCCACTGACGGTGCGTTGTTCTACCCGCGCAGCCGTGAAGCCTTCACCACCCGTTTCGTGCCGATTCGCGCGTAAGCCTCAAGGAAATACACCATGGAAGAGTTCAGCTTCAATGCGCTGACGGCCCTGCTTTGGGCCAACAAACTGATCACCGGGCTTGTGCTCTCCACGCTGCTGGCGGCCATTTTGATTCAAGCGTATTGGGACAAGGTCGGGTATTTCGTCATGCGTGTGTGGCATGGCGTTCCGCTGATCGGCAAGGTCGCGCGCCTGTCCAGGCAGAGCCTGATGCTCGACTCCCACGGCTGGCCGAAATCGGAAAGCGAGCTGTGCGACGCCTACTATTCGCGCTATGAAAAGATCGGCGCGAAAAACGTCGAGTTCTTCAACAAGAGCGAGTCCTACCTGCGCACCATCGGCGAGCGCGGGCGCCGCGAACGGCCGTTCTGGGTGTTTGCGCTGATCTTCATGCTCATCATGTTCGAGGCCGTGGGTTTTGCTTACGTGCTGGTGCCGTTCATCAACCAGAACCTGTCGGCCAACGATCAAAGCTGGATGGGTTGGCTGTTCGCATTCCTGCTGGCCGTCGCCTCGGCGATCCTGGCCGAAGTGACCGGCCGCGCCGCCCACAAGAATGCGCTGATCAGCAAAGCGCGCCACTGGTGGGAAAACGACGCCGACAGCAATCGTCCGTCCCAGCTCAAAGAGCTGCCGGGCATTGGCATCAAAGACACCGACAGTGACAAAGGCGGCAAGGATTACGACCGCATCCTGGCGCGCATCAATACCAACCACACGGTGACCCCGAGCCGTGGCTGGATGATCACCACCGGCATCTGGATTGCGATCATTGCGATTGCGGCGTTCGGCATCCGCACCATGCAGCTCAAAAGCATCGAGACCGAAATGGTCGGCAGCCCGCATGCGTTTGCCCAGCAGAATTACGATTCGGCCAGCCCGTTTGAATTGCCAGCCGATTCCGCGGCGATCAACGATCAGGCCGACAAGCAAACCCTCACCGACAAGATGGACGCGATCCGCAAGGCTTCGCTGATTACCTTCATCGTACTGTCGGTGATCTATATCGCGATTCAGATCACCAGCATCTGGCTGGCGTCGATCTTCGGCTTTGCCGGTGTCGAGTCCAAGACCGCCTGGGAGCACACTCACAAGTTCTCCAGCGGTGAAGCCCTGGAAAACTCGATGCAAAGCGAGCGTGTGGACATTGCGTCCCATGCCGATCACAAGTTGAGCAAGTTGCAACTCAAGCTGGCCGGGCGGTCGACCACCAACGCTCAGCAACAGGCGGCGTTGACCAGTGCGCATAACCGCAACTTCGAGACCTACCTGGCCCGCAAGCAGGCGTTGCCGGCAACTCCGGACGTTGCGGCCAAGCCGGTCAGTGCAGCTGCCGCGACCATTTCGCCTGAAGTGGCGGCGCCGGTTCAGCCTGTGGTGTCGTCGACAAACCTCGATGCCCTGCGCGGCAAGGACCTGACCGCCTACAGCGAAGAACAACTGGCAACCATCAGCCGCGTCAAAGGCCATGCGCTGGAAGACCTGCTGGCGCTGCGTGCCGAGCAGCAGTTGCTCAAAGACTTTGATGCGACAGGTGCCTGAATGACCAAGCCAGGCTTTTTTTGTGCCCTGTTGCTGGCGCCTCTGATGGCGGTGGCCGGTGAGCGCAACGACGTTCCGGACTGCTACGCCTTCGCCAAGGTCGGGGAGTTTCGTCCGGTTGAGACGGGCCGCGAGCTGACGGTGATCATCGATCAGACGATCCCCATGCCCGAGGTCATTCAGAAAGCAACTTGGGCGCAGGTGCAACGTTTCGTCCAGCCGGGTGACAAGGTGCGGCTGTACAGTTTCTCGGCCTTTGTGCCGGGGCAGTACATGCAGCTGCGCTTTGCCGGCGCGCTCAATCGAGGGATCGATGAGAAGGTTCGCAACGGCGTCGGCATGCAATCGCTGCGCACCTTCGATACCTGCCTGGGCGAGCAGCGCAGCTTTTTCAACAAGACCCTGGGCAAGGTGTTTGTGACCACGCTGCGCGAAGCGTCCGAAGATATTGCGCGTAGCGAAATCTTCCATTCATTGCGCGAGATCGGCAAAGACCTGGGCCAGCAGCCCGCCCAGGAACGCGTGGTGTTATTGGTCTCCGACATGCTGGAAAACAGTGATTTCGGCAGCTTCTACGCCAACAACCGCATCCGTGACCTGCAGCCCGCGGCTGAACTGAAACGCGTCGCCGACAAAGGCTTGTTCGCTGACCTGCAAGGTGCGCGGGTGTATGTGACGGGGGCTGCGCTGCTGACAGAGGACGTCAAGCAGGCCTATCGCTCCGGCAAGACCATTCAGGCGCTCGAGGACTTCTGGAAAGGCTGGTTTGCCGGTTCCAACGCGCAATTGGTGGCATTTGGAGCGCCAAGCCTGAATGTTGACTTGAAGTGAACCATCGAAGCTCAAACCCGTCAGTTCCTTACAGACCTTCTGAAGGAGCCCGGTGTTTTGCTGAACTCAAAGACCGCATTACTGCTCGGCGCGCTGCTGTTGTTCGGCAACGGCGCCTTGCACGCCGCGACTGCACCGGCAGCTGCGGCACCGGCACCGGCTGCCACGCCAGCGCCCGCCGCCAAGCCTGAGTTGCTGGTGGAAGGCGGCCTGCTCGGCGCCATCAGTTCCAGCATCGACGACGTCCAGGACAAACTCGACCTCAATCAAAACCTGATCGATGCCTGGCGCTTGCGTGCCGATCGTGCGGCGGATGAGGTGGGGCGGCTGGTGGACCAGACCGCCGAGCGCTCGCCGTGGAGCGTGGCCGGTGACTTCCTGTTGCTGTCGGGGGTGTGGATCGGCGCCTTTGCAGTGTTGACCTTGCTCGGGCGCTTTCTTGTTCAGCGTCTGAGTCGACGCACCTTTGTCGAACAGCGCAGGCGCTTGCAAGGGGTACTCGGCTATGTGGTGCCCTACACGATTCCTGCGCTGATCTGCCTGCCGCTGACGCTGTATGTCAGCCATTTCCTGCCCACCTCGGTGGGCCGCGCGCTGGCGCTGTGTTTCGCTTATGCGACCAGCAGTGGCATCTTTTCCACCTCAATGCTGTTGTGCGTCATCGTGATGTTCAACGTGGGCCACAAGCGCCCGGCCGTGCAGATTATTCGCGACTACTGCCCCAAGCCGCTGTTCCTGATCGGCTTTCTCGCGGCCCTCAGTGACGCCCTGACCAGCCCGCAAATCGCCCGCCAACTGGGTGGCAACATCACCAGCAGCATCGCCGTCTTTACCGGGCTGTTCGCAGCAGTGATTTTCGGCATGCTGGTGATTCGCCTGCGGCGTCCGGTCGCGCACCTGATCCGCAACCGGCCACTGAATCAGCGCCTTAAACACCCGGCATTGCAGCAATCGCTGCGAATCTTTTCCGGCCTGTGGTACTGGCCGATTTTGTTGATGGTACTGGTCTCGGCCATCAACCTGATTGGCGCCGGCGACGATAACCAGAAGGCCCTGCGCTGCGCGTTGTTCACCACTATTCTGTTGATCGGCACGGTGTTTCTCAGCACGGTGTTGCAACACCTGTTCAAGTCCCGCAGCCAGGTGGCGATGCAACGCAGCAGCGCCTACAAGGAACGTTTCCTCAGCTTGCTGCACGCGATTCTGCGGATTGTGATGGCCGTTGCGTTTATCGAGGTCCTGGGCCGTATCTGGGGGGTGTCGCTGTTCGAGTTCGCCCAGCGCAACTCGGTGGGCCGCGCCATCAGCGATTCCCTGAGCAGCATCGGCCTGATCCTGTTGATGACCTGGCTGTTCTGGGTGGTGCTCGACACGGCGATCCAGGAAGCGCTGAAACCGCCAGTGAATAAACGCTCCAGCCGCCAGCCGAGCACCCGCGTCAAAACCATCCTGCCACTGCTGCGCAATGCGGTGAAAATTATCCTGGTGGTGATCTGCGCGATCACCACCATGGCCAACCTCGGCATCAACGTCGCGCCCCTGCTCGCCGGTGCCGGTGTGGTCGGCCTGGCCATTGGTTTCGGCTCGCAGCAACTGGTGCAGGACGTGATCACCGGCCTGTTCATCATCATTGAAGACACGCTGTCGATTGGCGACTGGGTGGTGCTCGACTCCGGCCATGCCGGCACCGTTGAAGGCCTGACCATTCGCACCCTGCGCCTGCGTGACGGCAAGGGCTTTGTGCATTCGGTGCCGTTCGGGCAGATCAAGGCGGTCACCAACCAGTCGCGGCAATTTGCCTACGCATTTTTCTCGGTGCAGTTCACGTATGACACCGATGTGGACAAGGCCGTGGAGCTGATCCGTGACGCGGGCCAGTCGATCCGCGATGACGTATTCCTCAAGTACAACCTGCAAGGGCCGCTGGAGGTGTTTGGCGTCGACAAGATGGACCTCAACGGCGTCGTACTCACGGCGCAGTTCCGTACCGTGTCGGGCGGGCAATACGCCGTAAGTCGTGCGTTTAACCAGCGTTTGAAAAAGCTTGTGGATAACTGTGACGAGGTGCACTTCGCGCAGACTTATCCACAGCAGGTGTTGCTGCCCAAGCGCACCGCGCAGGTGGATGAGCCGGATGAAGAGGTGCCGGCGTCGGTGGTGTTGACCGAACAGCCCAGGCCTCAATAATCAGGGGGCTGTACGGGCGTCATCGCAGGCAAGCCAGCTCTCACAGTGGGAATGCGTTCCATGTGGGAGCCGGGCTTGCCCGCGATGAGGCCGGTGAGGTCAATACAAATTTCAGTGCCTGATCAACTTCTCCTGCACCGCCAACTGATCCACCTCCACCCAAATCTGCTGCTTGCCTGCGACCATCACCGCCGCCAGCAATCCATCCCGATACACCACCCGGTTCCCGCTTACCGCCGGCACTTTGTCCCCTGGCAACAGCGTACCCACCAGATTCAACGGATCCGCCCCACACACCGCAACCAGACTGCCGTCATGGGGCCGCCGCCGAACTTCACGCAGCAACGGAATCGCCTCTGGCAGCGCAAACTGTTCTCCCGCCAGCCCACTCACAAACCGCCCGCCGCGAATCTCCCCGCGCGCCTCCAGCCGATGGAACGTGCGCAACAATTCACGCCAGCTCGGCAACCAGTCCGCCTCACGCGCAAGCAAGCGCCAGAACACCACGCCGTAGCGGCGCAGCAAGGTCATTGCGACATGCTCCAGGGTCTCGGCCGAGTGCGGGCCGGCGGCGGTGGGTGAACGCCGAACCAGCGCCCAACGCCCGGCATCGTCCATGCCGCCGATAAACGCGCCGCGCCCACGTCGGCTGCTGCGTGCCTGGCGTTTGCTGGCAGGCGTGGTCAGGGCGCGCAGGCCGGCGAAGCTGTCGGCATTCACCAACCCGGCGCCAACCAATTCCTGCAGGGCGGTTTCCAATTCGCTGCGCAGCAGATGCGCCTCGTGCATCAACTCATCGAAAAACAGCGCACCCTGATCGCGCAGGGCCTGGTGGACTTTCTGCGCCTTGGGCGACAGTGTCGAGCTGTCCGTGAGTTCAGTCAGCCCGCTCCACAACGCCACCTGGCTGCGCGGCAGTAACACCACCGGCGTGCTGCGCAAGGCCATTGCGCTGGCCTTGTGGCTCAGGCGCGTCCACACCAGCTTGCCGCTGCGGCACAGCTCGTCGAGCCAGGTGGATGAGTAATCCTTGACCCGCGCGCCAAGCAGGTCGCTGTCCCAGGCCGAAGTGGCGGCGGCATAGCCTTCGAATTGCGCAACGATCTGCGCCAACATGCCGCTGCCCTGGCCGCGCGTGCCGGCGGACAGGTGCTGCCAATCAAACAGAAAGCGCATGAAGTCCTGCAGCACCACCGGCTCGATTTCCCGACGCAGACGCTTCACCGTGTAGCGATGAATGCGCGCCAGCAGGTGTCGCTCGCACCATTCTTCAGTGCTGGCGCCAGGTGTGAAATAGCCGCGCATCACGTAGCCTTCCTGCTCCAGGCGGGCGAGGGCCTGGGTCACGTCCGCCACCGGCAGGGCCAGCGGCGCAGCAATCTCGATCAAGGTCAGCGGGCCGAAGCCACCGAGGCGCGCGCGCAACACTTCTGTGATCGCCTCATCAAAAGTCCACGGCTCATCGAAGCCGGGCAGCAGCGGCAAGCCGTTGGGGTAGATCGCCTGCAAGCAACTCAAACGTTCCACGGCGACCCACAGGCCGCTGCTCAATTGATAGGCGCGGCCACCCTTGGCCAGCACGTGCAGCCATTGCGCCCATTGCGGCGTGACTTCACTGGCGGCGATACACGCCAGGCTCATCAGCGCTTCGTGCATTTCATCCAGGCCATGGGGTGCCGGCCAGGCTTCTTCGCGCACCCCGGCGATGGCGTCGAGGTCCAGTGCGCCGAGGTCGTCAGTGCTTTGCGGGTCGCTCCAGCGGCGGTTGAGCACGGCCTGGGTGCGGCGTTCTTCCAGCGGTGCGTCGTCGAGAAAGGTGTAGGGGCGCGCGCTGAGAATTTCCGCGGCCATGGGTGAGGGCGCGGGCAGGTCGCGGCTGATCAGGCGCACCTCGCCGCGCTCGATGCGTCGCAGCAGGGCCAGCCAGCCGTCGCTGTCCATGGCTTCGTGCAGGCAATCGTCGAGGGTCTGTTCCACCAGCGGGTGCTCGGGCACTTCGCGTTCGCCGGCGAGGTTTTCCAGGCAGGCGATCTGGTCGGGAAAGACGCTGGCGATCAGGTCTTCGCTTTTCATGCGCTGGACCTGCGGCGCTACTTTGCGCCCGCCGGTAAAGCGCGGCAATGCCAGCGCCACACCGGCGTTCCAGCGCCAGCGCACACCGAACAGCGGCGCATCGAGTACGGCCTGGATCAGGAGGTGTTCGGCGCTGTGGCTGTTGAGGTAACGCCAGACTTCATCGAGCTCAAAACTGTGGCTGGTCGACAGCGACAACACGATTGCATTTTCGCTGGCCGCCGCCTGCAATTCAAAGTTGAACGTGCGGCAAAAACGCTTGCGCAGCGCCAGGCCCCAGGCACGATTGATACGGCTGCCGAACGGCGTGTGAATGATCAGTTGAGTGCCACCGGAGGCGTCGAAAAACCGCTCCATGATCAACGTGTCCCAAGACGGCAAAGCGCTGAGAGCCAGGCGGGTACGGGCCAGGTAATCGAGGATTTGCTCAGCGCTGGCGCGGTTCAGGCCGAGGGTTTCGGTGAGCCAGTCTTGCGCGCCTTGCAGGTCGCCGGGCGTGGCGCCCAGCAGTGCGTCCAACTGCCCCTGAAACCGCGCCAACGCCGCCGACAATTCGTTGCTGCGCCCCGGCGCTTCGCCGAGCCAGAACGGGATGGTCGGCGGCTGGCCATGGGCGTCTTCAACCCGCACTTTGCCGGCCTCCACGCGCAAGATCCGGTAGGAGGTATTGCCGAGCTGGAAGATATCCCCGGCGATGCTCTCTACCGCGAAGTCTTCGTTGACGCTGCCGATGTTCAGGCTCTGAGGTTCGAGCAGCACGCTGTAGTCGGCGTTGTCAGGGATGGTGCCGCCGCTGGTCACGGCGGTCAGCCTGGCACCCCGGCGGCCGCGCAGGGTGTGGGTCACGGCGTCGCGGTGCAAGTAGGCGCTGCGGATGCCCTGGCGACCGTTGTAGCCGTCCGAGAGCATTCGCAGCAGCGCCTGATAGTGCCGTTCATCCAGATCGGCGTAAGGTGAAGCGCGGCGGATGAGCGCGAGCAGCGCCTGTTCCGGCCATTCCCGGGTGCTGACCTCGGCAATGATCTGCTGGGCCAGCACGTCCAGCGGCGCGACGGGGATGTGCAGGGTGTCGAGTTCACCCCGGCGCACGCAATCGAGCAGGGCGGCGCATTCGATCAAGTCATCGCGGGTGGTGGCGAACAAGCGCCCCTTGGGCGTGCCGCCGACCTGGTGGCCGGAGCGTCCGACCCGTTGCAGAAAGCCGTTGATGGAGCCCGGCGAGCCGATCTGACAGACCAGGTCCACCTCGCCGATATCAATCCCCAGCTCCAGCGACGCGGTGGCGATCAACACTTGCAACTCGCCGGCCTTGAGGCGTTGCTCGGCGTCCAGGCGCATTTCCTTGGCGAGGCTGCCGTGGTGGGCGGCGACACAGGGTTTGCCCAGGCGTTCGCTCAAGTGCCGCGCCAGGCGCTCGGCCAGCCGCCGCGTGTTGACGAACACCAACGTGGTGCGATGTTCGCGTGCCAGGGCCGCGAGGCGGTCGTAGACCAATTCCCATACGTCGTTGGCCATCACCGCGGAGAGCGGCACCGGCGGCACTTCGATGTCCAGGTCGCGCGGGCGGGCGTGGCCGATATCAACAATCGCGCAGTCACGGCCGGTGCCCACCAGAAAGCGCGATACCGCATGGATGGGCTTTTGCGTGGCCGAGAGGCCGATGCGCGTCAACGGCTCGGCACACAGGCCTTGCAGGCGCTCCAGGCTCAGCGCCAGGTGACTGCCGCGCTTGCCCGCTGCGATGGCGTGGATTTCATCGACGATCACCGTGCGCACGCTGGCGAGCATCTGCCGGCCGGAGTCTGAACCCAGCAGCACATAGAGTGATTCCGGGGTCGTCACAAGGATATGCGGCGGGCGTTTGCGCATCAGCGCACGGTCTTTTTGCGGGGTGTCGCCAGTGCGCACAGCGGTGCGGATGACCAGCGGCGGCAACCCTTGGCGTTGCAACTGCTCGGTGATCCCGGCCAGCGGGTTTTGCAGGTTGATCTGGATATCGTTCGAGAGCGCCTTGAGCGGCGACACGTAGACCACCAGCGTCTCATCCGGCAGTTGCCCGCCGTGGGCCAGGCCTTGGTGGACCAGGTCATCGAGCACCGCGAGAAAGGCCGTCAGCGTTTTACCGGAGCCGGTGGGCGCGGCGATCAGGGTTGAGCGGCGCTGACGGATCAACGGCCACGCCCGGGCCTGTGCGCCGGTCACCGCAGGGAATGTACTGCCGAACCAGGCGCTGACGGCAGGGTGGAAACCGTTCAAGGCCGTGTCGGTGGATTCAGGAAGGTTCATCCAGTGATTGATAACCCCAGCTTCAACAAGTTGCAATCGCGCACTTTATCCGTGACGGTTGCGCTACAAACCCGCAAAATGCAACGATTCTGGCAACTACCTACGGCTGGCTTCACTCGCCTGCCGACAATAACCATCGTTCCAAACAGACCGGGCCTGCTCAATCTATGCGAATGCGCCTTATGTTACTGGGCGGCGGGAATGCCCTCGGGCAGGCGCTGATTCGCCTCGGTGCAGAGGAAGACATCGGTTTCCTCGCACCCAAACCGCCCCAAGACGGCTGGGATGCCGCGAGCCTCACCCAATTGCTCGACGACACCCGTCCCGATGCGTTGATCAACCTCGCCTACTATTTCGACTGGTTTCAGGCCGAAGCTGTCAGCGAAACTCGCCTGGCAAGCCAGGAATACGCCATCGAGCGCTTGGCCGAACTGTGCCAGCACCACAACATCACCCTGGTGCAACCGTCCAGCTACCGTGTGTTCGACGGCTCCCGTGCCACCGCCTACAGCGAGAAAGACGAGCCCGTCCCCCTCGGCCTGCGCGGCCAGGCGTTGTGGCGCATCGAACAGAGCGTGCGCGCTACTTGCCCGCAACATGTGTTGCTGCGCTTTGGCTGGTTGCTCGATGACAGTGTCGACGGCACCCTTGGGCGCTTTCTGGCCCGGGCGGAAAAACCCGATGAATTGCTGATGGCGGATGACCGTCGCGGTAATCCGACGCCGGTGGACGATGCGGCGCGGGTGATCATTTCGGTGCTCAAGCAGCTCGATTGCGCGGCGCCGTTGTGGGGCACCTACCACTACGCCGGGCATGAGGCGACCACGCCTGTCGCGTTGGGCCAGGCGATCCTCACCGAAGCGCGCAACTTCCACCCGCTGGCGATCGAATCGCCCACCGCCCAAGCCCACGCTGCCCGGCCGGATGCGGCGGATGAACCGCAACATGCGGTGCTGGCCTGCAAGAAAATCCTGCACACCTTTGGCATCAAGCCACGGGCGTGGCGGGCCGGGTTGCCGGCGTTGCTGGATCGGTTTTACCGTCATAGTTAAATCGCCACTTTTTTCAACGGTGGGCGGCAACGCCCATCTTTGAATCTATCCCCGCACTTGTCGCTCACTGCGTTTATTTAGCTGCGCTTACCAATAAGTCAGCTGCACTGATTTATAACGTGTGGGCGGTTCGTATTCCATGAAGGCATGCCAAACTCACTCAAATGTCATTTGCACTTAACAGCTGCGCTTAATAGATTGCCTGCATACCAAAAACCTGTATGCCTATGGACACTATCAATGACACTTGCACACAATAACTTGTCATCCCAAGGTTCTCTAAGTACAGAAAGTTTGCCTGCGGTATTGACCCACAAAGTTGCGGGTGGCGAAACCGGTCCGGATATTTTGATCGCCACCATGCACGGCAAGGAAGTGGTACTGGGCCCGGTATTGGCCGCACTTGGTTTTCAGGTATTACTGCCGATTGGTTATGACACCGACGCACTTGGTACTTTCTCTGGCGATGTTCGCCGCCCTGGCACCGCCTTTGACGCTGCGTTGGAAAAAGCCCGTCGCGCCTGCGATGCCACCGGGGTCGCGCGCGCGGTCTCCAGTGAAGGTACCTACCGGCCATCCCAGTTACTGTTCCCGGGTGCGCGCAACGCAGAATTGCTCGCCTTTGTTGACCGTGAGACGGGTTTTGAATGTGTTGAATACGTAACAGACACTCCGACACGTTTTGACAACGGCCGTGTTCCACCCGATATAAATGCCCCCGAGGTGCGCGCGTTGCTGGCGTTGATTGGCTGGCCGCAGACCAAAGTGCTGGTGGTGCCCCATGATCCAGGTGTCGGCGTGGTCATGCCGGAGTGGGTGTACAAGGGCATCGGCGACGAGCAGGCCCTGGCCGAAGCTTTTGAGGTCTGCGCCAGGCACTCCACGGATGGCTGGGTCCACCTGGAAACCGACCTGCGCGCCCATATGAACCCGTCCCGCATGATTTCGATCGCACAGGTAGCCGAGCGCCTGAGCGCTCGCCTGGCGAAGGAAGGTTACCGGGCCCGCGTGGCGTGATTACACCGCTGGCGAGAAGCCTTGCGCGTTCACCACCAGTTGGTAGGGCAAGGCTTCGCGCGGTACCAAGGGCTCATCGGGCGAATTGAACGCGTTCATCATCCACTGCACCAACAAGTTCGTGGCCTCGTTAGGGCGCGCGCCCTGGCAGATATAGAACGAGCGCGGGCTTTTTACACGAGTCGCCAAAGGCGCCACCAGCAACCCCTCGTCCAGCAAGTGATTGACGAGCGGCGAAGTGCCCAGCGCCACGCCATGGCCCATGCTGGCCGCGTGAATCATCTGGTCGAAATGGCTGAAGCGAAGGCCGACATCGGCCACCGGCACCGAGGGCCTTGAGGCGTTGAGCCAGTTGGCCCACTGCAACCAGGGCCAGGCATTTTGCGAATCACTCAAATGCAGCAGGGTGTGATGTTGCAAGTCCTCGATGCAATTAATCGTTCGCCCACTTCGGCGTAATAACAGAGGGCTGCACACCGCAAACACCTCCTCGGTCGACAGGCACACATCCGTCTGCGGGTTTATCTGGTCTGACGAGCAGTAGCGAATAGCGAGGTCAACAGAGCCCTGCTTGAGGTCCACCACCCGATTGTCCGCTTCAAGGTGGATGGCAATCTCCGGGTGCAGCTCCCGAAAACGCGCCAGGCGCGGCACCAGCCACAATGAGGCGAAAGAGGTTGTGGTGGAGATCTTGATGCTCTGGTGGCTGGGCTCTTTGCGCAGGTTGTAAACCGTCTGTGACAGGCGCGCCAGCGTTTCACTGACCACCTCAAACAGCTCACGCCCCGTTTCCGTAAGCTCCAGCGAGCGATGCCTGCGCTCGAAAAGCGCACTGCCTACAAACTCTTCAAGTTTCTTGACCTGCCGACTGATTGCCGACTGCGTCACAAAAACTTCATTGCCCGCCTTGGAAAAACTAAGTTGCCGCGCCGCGGCTTCAAATCCAATCAACAAGTCCAACGGTGGTAGCGGTCTAGACATCTGACATCATCCCTTTTCACCACGAACCATGAAGTTAAATGTCCCTATATATGGGAAGTAGCGCCGTCAATATCACTGCCGAAATTTGAGTCTAAATGTTTCGCAAGGGAAAGTAATGTGAATTGATGTGAAGTGTTTTACAAAGTGGATCCAAACTTACGCATTCCCTGGCTGCATGCATCACCTGCCAAAAGGTTGTTTGAGCGCCCGCAACTCTCCGATCACTATTTATTACCCCGCCGTGTTTCATGCACAGGAGTGACGATGTGAACTTTCAGCGCAGTGCCAGGTTTTTGATGAGTCAGGGTGAAGTTATATGCTTGAGTCATCCAATGGGTTACACGATTAAAACCATTATTGGGCGTCTTCAGGTTATCCAGGAGGAAGTTATTGGCAACTTAATATTAAGCGCCGGGCAAGTCTCGACCGTCGATACTTCCAGCGCCCTGACACTTAAGGCAATGAGCCATACATTTGTTTCAGTGACACATTCAAACTATGCCTCATTGCCGGACATGTGGCCCGGCCTGCGGCTGCAGGAGTGCAAGGCATGAAGCTACCAGGTCACTTGACCAGCCCTTCGGTACAACTGGGTATCAGTATCGGCGTGCTGATGTATGCCAGCTATGGCCTGGCCCATGCGGCCTTTGCCAATAGCGTGCTGATCGTACTCTGTGCGTTTATCGGGCTGTTCATTCCTTATTATTCAAAGTTGAGCAACAAGCTCGAAGAAGTCATTAATTTGCGCACAGCGCTGGTCAGCCTGGGGCGTTTGGGGCGTTTTATCCCTCAGCTTGCCTTCAACATTGGCGTGTTCGTCGCGCTGGTGGAAGGCGGCGTGTTCCCGCCCGGCAACCTGTCGGACCTTGGCGGCGTACCGGGGATTGCGCTGCTGACCACCTGTGCTTCCCAAGGCATGCAATACATCGCGCTGGCGCTGGCTAACCGGGAAATCGGCGATAGAAACCGCAATGTGTTGATCGCGCTGTCCGCCAACATAGTGGTGACCTCGCTCGCGACCCTTGGCCTGCCCTGGCTCAAGATGGCCTTCCTGGTCTTTGGCCTGGCGTTTGGCGTGGCGTTGTTTGCCATCGGCCTGCTGTCGGATTTGCGCGGCAAGCTGCCCAAGCGCGGCGGCGTGGGGGTGTTCTTCGGAACATTCAACCCGATTCACCGAACCCACCTGGCGTTGATCCGTGACGCCATCGAGTCCAGGGGCCTGGAAAAGGTCTACCTGCACAGCACCATCGTGCCCAAGCTCCATGCCCAGGCGCTGGAGCGCGGCGAAATCCAGATTGGCCGCTACGAACACGGCATGCGGGTGTATGAAAAAACCCGACGCGCCGACGTGCACCTGAACTACTTCCCGACCGGCTCGCGGTTTTACGAATACGAAACCCGTGAGGCCATGATGCGTGTGGCGGTCGAGGAGGCCGGCCTCACGGGCAAGGTCGAAGTGCTGTCGCTGCCCGAAGCCTATGCTGGCGGCGGTTTTTACGCGGTACTCAAACACATCAAGGGCCTGGCTCAAGGTCAGCCGATTCACGGTATCCATGGCAGTGACCTGGGTGGCATGTGGGTGCGCGGTATTTATGACGAGTCGGGCTGGCTCTACCCCTATCCGGTGGTGCGGCGCGACAAGGTGTCGGCCACCGCCATCCGCAACGGCGCCAAGGGCCAGACCACCCAGACCGTCCAAAGCATGATCGAGTCGCTTCGCGATACCACTTCCCTGCAGGGCCATTGAGGAATTCGCCGTGTCCGTTTCCATTCACAGCTCACAGTCCGACGTCAAAACCACCGCACGCCCACCGCTGACCATCAAGATTGTTGAAAGCGAAGATGAGCGAATCAAAGCCATGCTCGTGCGGGCCATCGTCTACATGCATGAGCAGCAGTGCCCGTTCAGCGAAGAATTCGACCTCAATGACCATGCCGCCACGCAGGTGGTAGGGCTGATTGCCGACGAGCCGGTGCTGACCGCGCGCATCCGTTACTTCAACGGTTTCGCCAAGCTTGAACGCCTGGCCATCCGCGCTGAATTCCGTGGTCGTGGTTATGCCCATCAACTGCTGGCGTTCTTGCTGAACATCTGCCGGCAGAAGGGGTTCTCGCGTTTTTACCTGCACGCTCAAGTCCAGCTGGAGTCGTTTTACGCCGGCTACGGGTTCAGCAGGACGGGCACGCAGTTCGCCTTTTCAGACCACGGCTACACCGAAATGCTGATGGAGGAAGAAAGCCCTCAAGCTCAGCCGTCGGCCTGGATCGGCTACCAGCCCATGCTGCTCAATCGCCCGGAGAACAACGTCTACGCTGCCGGCCCCCTGGAGCAACGCCCGATCAATGTGCTGCCGCAATTGATCCGCACCGGAGCCGTGGCATGAAGCAATGGTCATCCGCAGTTCTGTGTGCGCTGGCACTCACTATGGGCAATGCCTACGCCGATGAGCCCATCCCGCCACGGTCGCTGCAATTGCTGCAGGAAGTGGTGAACATCAATACCGACTCCAAAAACGCCGAAGGCCTGACGCAAGTCAGGAACATCCTGATTCCCTACTTCGAAGCCCTCGGGCTGGTGGTCACGCATCACCCCCTGGCCGATGGCCGCGACGTGCTCAGTTTTGAAACCGCCAACGCCACGCCGAGCATTTTGCTGATTGGCCACCTGGACACGGTATTCCCACCGGCGAGCCCGTTTCAAAGCCTGTCCCAACAGGATGATCGCCTGATGGGCCCCGGTGTGATCGATATGAAAGGCGGTGTGGTGCTGATGCTTGACGCCCTGGAGCAACTCAAGAGGTCCGGGCACCTGGGCAACGTGCGCGTGGCGCTTAACGACGACGAAGAAATCGGCTCGAGCGTTTCCAAACCTGTGCTGCAGCAGCTCGCGCAAGGCCTGGCCTATGGCCTGGTATTTGAGCCGGGTCTTGAGGATGGCGCTTACGTGAACAGCCAATCAGGCATCCGCTGGATGAAGCTGACGACTTCGGGCAAGGCATCCCACGCCGGGCTTGAGCCCGAAAACGGCATCGACGCGTGCCTGGACCTGGCGATCAAGGTGAAAAAACTCGCCGAACTGGCCCGGCCCGCAGACGGCCTGCTGATCAACCCCGGCGTCATCGAAGGCGGCACAAAACCCAACGTGGTGTGCGACCACGCCAGCGTGACGGTTGACGTGCGCTTCCAGAAAATGGCGGATTGGGAGCAGACCTTCACGGCCCTGAAAAACATCAGCGACCACAGCGACGTCTACAACGAAAAACTCCAGCAAGGCACCCACACCGAGCTGACCAAGCTCGCTGAAATGCCGTTGTTGGCCGCCACCAATACCCAAGCGGTGGTCACCCAGGCCCAGGCAGTCGCCGACGCATTGGGCCAACCGTTCAAGGCCCGCGCCGTGGGTTACGGCAGCGACGGCAACAACGTCGCCAACCCCACGATTCAGATTCTGGTGGGCCTGGGCCCCTATGGCGGCGGCATGCACTCGGAGAAAGAGTTCATGCAGATGTCGTCCTATGGCCAACGGCTCGCCTTTGCAACAGCCCTTATAAGAAAACTGAACCCCACTGTCAGGAGCACCCCATGAAAGCACTCGTCGTGATTGATATTCAGCGTGAATACATAGCCGCAGGGCGCAAGTTTCATATCGAGTCCATCGGCCCGTCGCTGCAAAACGCCTATGCGATGCTGCAACATGCTCGCGATGAAGGCTGGCCGATTGTGCATGTCCAGCATCTGCAGGACGGCGATCTGTTCAACCGCGACTCAGACACGTCAGACTTTATCGACGGGTTCGCTCCTGAAGCCGGCGAAGCGCACGCGACCAAGGGCAACTACTCGTCGTTCTCTTCACCGGCGTTCGTTGATTTCGTCAACCGGCACGCGGACCACGAATTCCTGGTGACAGGCTACGGCACCACCATGTGCTGCCTCTCCACCATTGTGGAGGGCTACCACCGGGGTTACCGCTTTGCGCTGGTTGAAGATGCCACTGCAGCGCTGGCTTCCAATGGCCTGTCGGAAGCCTCCTTGCAACAGCATGCAACGACCATCCTGAAAACCTTCGCGCGGGTGACCACCCTGGCGCAGGAAACGCTGGTGCTTGAAGCCGCAAGCTGATTACAGCTTTGCCAAGGGCATAAAAAATGTGGGAGCCAGTTTGCTCCCACATTTTTTTATGCAGTGTGGCTGGAATCGGGCTTAGAACTTGTAGCCGATACCCACCATGTACACCATCGGGTCAACGTCCACATTGACCTTGGCGCGGGTGCCCTGGCCGAGCGCATTGTTATCGACCGTGGCCTTGGTGCTGATGTCGATGTAGCGCGCCTGGGCGTTGATCATCCACTTGTCGTTGATCATGTAGTCGGCGCCGATCTGCGCGGCCCAGCCCCAGGAATTCTCGGCCTTGAAGTTGGTGAAACCGGCTTGCTCGGCGCGGCTGCCCACGTGTTCGTCGTAGATCCAGGTGTAGTTGATACCCGCGCCCACGTACGGCTGGAAGGCGGACTTGTGGTCCAGCGGGTAGTACACGACGCTCAGGGTCGGCGGCAGGTGTTTCAGGGTGCCGAGCTTGCCGTTGGCGGCGCCGAGGGCGGTGTTCTTGATCTTTACGTCGTGCTCGAACGGTGTGGCCGCAAGCAGTTCGATACCGACGTGGTCGGTGATCATGTAGGCGAAGTTGAGGCCCAGTTGGGTGTCGCTGCTCATGGTCGCCTTGCCGCCCAGGTTGGTGCCGGCCAGCGGGCCCTGGTCAACCTTGACGCTGCTGCTGTCAGCCTTCGGATTCACGGTGATTGCACCGGCGCGAATCAGAATGTCGCCGGCTTCGTGAGCCTGTACAACGGGGGCGGCGAGGGCGAGCGCGAAGAGAGACGCGCCGAGCAGGGACTTGTTCATGGGAGCTCCAAAAGGACGTTAAAAGTTGTACGTCCAATGGTAAAGATCGTTCCGGGCGATCTTTTGACTCAGCTCAATGAAAGGGTGATCACTGCCTTGCACCGCTGATCAAAACTGTGGGAGCGGGCTTGCCCGCGAAGGCGTTGGGCCAGCCAACTTATCTTTTGCTGACAGACCGCTTTCGCGGGCAAGCCCGCTCCCACATGGGATTTCGGTGTTCTTGAGTAGGGCTTATTCCTGCAATTCGTACATGTAAATCTTCTCGGCATCCATCTGGTAACCGGCATCCGCCAATTCACTGGTCGACGCTTTGACCTGCATCGCACCCTCGACCCAATAAGGCTGATACAGCTCATCAAGCTTCACGCCGACTTCGCTTTTCACATGCACGATCTGGTTCGACGGTGGTGGCGGCACGTGGATGCACGCGCCGAAATACGGCACCAGCAAAAACTCGGTGGTGCGGCCTTCTTCGCTGACTTCCAGCGGCACGATATAGCCCGGCAAGCGGATGTGTTTACCGTCGAGGCTCTGCACCACCGGCGCGTTGGGCAAATCCTGTTTGGCCGCTGGCGCCGCCTCGACCGACAAGGCATCGGCCATGTTCGACAGGTCGTGCAGCGGCTTCATGTTGGGGATTTCCGGCGGCGCGTCCGGCGGGATCATTTCCTGCCACGACAAATCCTTGGGCTGCTCTTCGGCCCAGGCGGGCACGGCCACCAGCAGCAACAGCGCAAACAGGGCACGACGCATCAACACCTCTTTCATAAACGAATCGACAGGCCGTCGGCCAGGGATTGCCGATAGGCGCGCCACGCAGGCACGGCGCCCATCAACAGCGCTGCGGCGAGGATACCGGCGAGCAGTGTCCATTCATATTCGCTCGGCCACGACATTGGCAAGTCCAGGCCGTAGTTGGCCTGCAAATACCCGCGCGAGGCGGCGATGCACACGTAGAGCAAACCCACGCCCGCCACCACGCCGGACAGCGCCAGGGCGAAGGCTTCAAAAATCAGCAACGTCGCGATATGCCAGGGCCGTGCGCCCACCGAACGCAAGATCGCCATCTCGCGGCGGCGCTCGTTGAGGCTGGTGAGGATCGCCGTGAGCATGCCGATCAAGCCGGTCAGCACCACGAACAGCGAGATCACGAACAGCGCTTTTTCGGCGGTGCCCATCATGCTCCACAGCTCCTGCAGCGCCACGCCGGGCAGGATCGCCAGCATCGGCTCGCCACGGAATTCATTGATTTCGCGCTGCAACGCGAAGGTGGAAATCTTGTTGTTCAGGCCGAGCATGAACGCAGTGATCGCCTGGGGCGTCAGGTCCATGTTACGTGCCTGATCGGCGCTGATGCGGCCTTTGCCCTGGGCCGGCACGCCGTTGTGCCAGTCGATATGGATCGCTTCCATACCGCCGAGGCTGATGTGTAACGTGCGGTCCATCGGGGTGCCGGTGCGCTTGAGAATGCCGACCACAGTGAAGGGTTTGTCGTCGTGTTTGACCAGGCTGACCACTGCCACACCGTGGGCGAGCACCAGCTTGTCACCGAGTTTGTAATGCAATGCGTCGGCGACTTCGGCACCGAGTACCACCTCGAACGGATCGGTGGCGAAAGCGCGGCCACTCGCCAGTTCCAGGTTCTGTTTGCGGCCGTACTGGTAATGCTCGAAGTAGGATTCGTTGGTGCCCATCACACGGTAGCCGCGGTGGGAGTCGCCGAGGGAAATCGGGATCGCCCATTTCACCTGAGGGCTGGCGGCGAAGTGTTCGAAGCTGTCCCAGCGAATGTTGTTGGTGGCGTTGCCGATACGGAACACCGAGTACAGCAGCAGATTCACCGAGCCCGAGCGCGCGCCGACGATCAGGTCGGTGCCGCTGATGGTGCTGGCGAAACTGTTGCGTGCTTCAACGCGCACGCGCTCCACCGCGAGCAACAAGCAGACTGACAGCGCAATGGCGAAGGCGGTGAGGATCGCGGTAAAGCGGCGGTTAGCCAGGCTGGCCATGGCTAGACGAAACAAATACATCTCAAACCTCTGCGGGCGTGGCGGCGCGATTGAGTTCGGCCAGCGACAGGTGGCGGTCAAACAGCGGCGCGAGGCTCTGGTCATGGCTGACGAACAACAGGCTGGCGCCCGCGTCGCGGCATTCGGCAAAGAGCAAACGGATGAAGGCTTCGCGAGCGTCGTAGTCGAGGGCCGAGGTGGGCTCGTCGGCGATCACCAATTCCGGCTGGCCGATCAACGCGCGGGCGGCGGCGACCCGTTGCTGTTGGCCGATGGACAGCGAATCGGCGCGGCGCTCGAGCAAATCCTTGTCCTTCAAGCCCAAGTGCGCGAGCAAGGTCGCGGCGGCTTGATCGACGCTGCCATGGCGCTGCTTCGCCCGCTGCGCGCGCAGCTTGGAGAAGTGGCACGGCAGTTCGACGTTCTCGCGCACCGACAGAAACGGCAGCAGGTTGAACTGCTGGAAAATGTAGCCGGTGTGATCCACGCGAAAGCGATCGCGGGCGCCGGCGCTGAGTTCAGTCAGCTCCTGGCCGAGCAGGCGGATGCTGCCGCGACTGGGTTTTTGCACGCCGCCGAGCAGGCCGAGCAGGGTGGTTTTGCCACTGCCGCTGGGGCCTTTGAGAAACAGGGTTTCACCCGCTTCCAGACGGAATGCGGGGATGTCCAGCAACTGCGGATGACCGGGCCAGTTGAAGCCCAGGTCGTGCAGTTCGATTAACGCTTGAGTCATGGGAAATCACAGGTCTCAAAAAATGGCGCAAAACCCTGTGGGAGCTGGCTTGCCTGCGATGCAGGCGGCGCGGTGCGTCAGGTAACACCGCGGCGATGCCATCGCAGGCAAGCCAGCTCCCACATTGACCGGATTGTCAGATCAGAATTTCAGGGTGGCTGCGCTGGCCGTCGCTTCAACGCCTTGCTGGCCACTCGGGCCGATCAGTTGTACCTGAATTTTCTGGGTGGCGGGGAAGGTCTTGAACACCTGGGTCAGGTCCAGGTTGCTCAGTGCCGTCGGCGTGGCGCAGTTGAACTGGTAGTGGGCGTGGATTTCGCTGTGGTCGTGATGATGCTCGTGGGCGGCCGCGCCTTTGCCGTCGGTGGCGTGGTCGTCATCGTCGTCGTCATGGTCGGCTTCAGGTTTGTCGCCGAACAGCGGGCTGTTGAGCTCCTGGGTGCTGATTACGCAACCCGCGCCCTTGGGCAGGTTGAACAGGGCCAGCGGGTTTTCCAGCTGCTTGCGTGCGGCGGCGACCTTGGCTTTGTCCGCTGGCGTGGTTGCCTGGTGTTCAAAACCCACGAGGTTCATGGCCGGGCTGTCGAATTCCAGTTCCAGTGCCTGGCCGTCGAGTACCGCGTTGAGGCGGCCGACGCCGTGCTCGTGCGCACCGAGGCTGGCGTGTTCGTGGTCGTGATCGTGCTCATCGGCAGCCTGGGCAATGGCGAGTGGCAGCAGGGCAAACGGCAAAGCGAGCAGCAGACGGCGCATGAGAAGGCTCCAGAATATGAAAGTTTTGTTATGTGATCTTATAACAATAATGACAGGAGTTTGAACGCCCGCTTGGCGTTGCGCAAGTCGCGTGGGAGCATGCTTGTCGGAAAAGCGCGGGAGTAAATGTGATGTTACGAATTCGTGGAACCGTCGGCGACCTGCCGGTGGACCTGACCCTGGAGCTGGACGACGGCGATTGGGCGCGGCTGGGCGCGCAGTTACAGACGGCCCCTGTGCAAGCCGCGCCGGCTGCGGCACCGGTCAAACAAAATGATGACCTGTGGCAGAACGCCCAGGACCTGTTGCGCAACGCCGGGCAGCTCAGCGGGCTGGAGTTGATCGATCAACTGGAAGGCTTGGCCGGCGATGCCGCGTCCGGCAAGCGCCTGTTGGTGCGCCTGCGTCACAGCTCGAACGTAAAAGTGGCCAGCGGCGGGGATACGCCGCTGTACAGCTGGGTCGGCGACTAGTACAGCGCCGCGAACAGCTTGCGACGGTACACAGTCACCAGCGGGTGGTCGTTGCCCAGCAGTTCGAAGACTTGCAGCAAAGTCTTGTGCGGCAGACCTTCGCTGTAGCTGCGGTTACGGACAAACAGCTTGAGCAGGCCTTCCAGCGCCGCGTCGTATTGCTGGCGCGCCAGTTGCTGGATCGCCAGTTGATAGGCCGCTTCGTCGTCCTGCGGGTTTTGCCCCAGGCGGCTTTTCAGGTCGGCAGCGTCCGGCAGGTCGGCGGCCTGGCGCAGAAACGTGATCTGCGCCTTGGCCCCGGCGAGGGCGGCTTTGTGGTCGTCGCTTTTGACCGCGTCGAGCACGGTTTGGGCTTCGCCCAGCTCACCGCGTTCGGCCAGGCAGCGCGCGTACAGGATCAGCGCAGCAGCGTTGGTGTTGTCTTCGCCCAGCAACGCAACCAGCACGGCTTCGGCATCGCTGATGCGGCCTTCGGCAAACAGCGCTTGTGCCTGTTCCAGTGGATCAGCGGCCGGTGGCGGGGGCATTTTCACGTGAGGTTCCAACATCGCCCGCACCGCCGATTCCGGCTGCGCCCCGGCAAAGCCGTCCACCGGCTCGCCATCCTTGAACAGCACCACCGTCGGCAGGCTGCGAATGCCAAACCGCGCGACGATGTCCTGCTCGGCATCGCAATCGACCTTGGCCAGCAGCAGTTCTCCCTGATAGCTCTCGGCGATCTGCGCGAGCATCGGCATCAACGCCTTGCAGGGCGCGCACCACTCGGCCCAGAAATCCACCAGCACGGGTTTTTCGAATGAGTTCTGAATCACCGCCTGGTCGAAGGTGGCAGTGGTAGCGTCGAAGATGTAAGGCGTGGGCTCACTCATGGGGCGTCTCAAATAAAGCGGGAATGGGGCAACTATAAGGGCTGGCGCGGGCTATCGGAAGCAGCACGGCGCTCAGGTACCAGGCGTGTGCCAAAAAGAGTCTTGATACCAGTCGGCAGGGAACCCCATCGCTTTCAGGCTCACTTCAGGGAATTCATGGATGAGTTGATACAGGCGTTGGCTCCAGCGAGCGTGCGGACTCACTTGATGCATCAAGTGATTCAGAATGCAGAGCGCTGCAAAAATGCGCGTATGGGGCCCCGGCTGAAAGAGATGACCCGGCCAAGGAAAATTGGCTTTTTTCGGCAGTTCGGGGCGAATACCCAGCTCTCGGTTCCACATCCGCGAATGGTGGGCGCAGAGGTTTCGGATGGTAGTCAGAGTGTGCAGCCAGGATTGCATCAAGGGAGCCGCCAGTCCCAAGCGCTTGGCAATGGCCTTTTTGTCTGAATCTCTGGCCAGGCCTTTGTAGAGGTGAGACAAATCGCCCAGCGTCAACTCCTCCAACATGGCCCAGCCGGGCATCAAAGGCGGATGGCTGTAAGTTGTCGGGTAATGGCGGGCATAGCTTTCTTTCGCTCTCTGGCGTTTAAGAATGGCTTTTCTTCCTTCATCAGCCTGCAGCCTGTCGATGCGTTCGCATTCGCGCTGGTAGTCACGGTTTGCATTGGACTGTTTGATCGCAAGGGTTGTGAGCAAGCGTTCATGATCAAACGCCGGATGAAACATCTGTGGGTTGATATACCAATGACAACCATGGGCAGGTCCCATGTGGTTACTGATAACGGCGCGCGATGCGATTTCGACTCTTTCGATGGCATCCATCGTCAGTAAGCGAAGCCGCCGGTCAAAATCGTAGAGTCGGGTCAATTGACGAAACTGGATACCCTTGCGAAAGCGATGATCTCTGTCTTCTGGGTGTTGAAAGGGCCGCATGTAGGGGCTTAATCGAAAGAAACTGACGGACTGCAAAAAAGAGGCGGCGCGAGTCTCATTTTGAATCAGCAAGCCGCGGTGCTTGAGCAGTTCCAACTGAGAAGGAACGTCGATGGCAGGCTTGCTGAATAACCTCATACCCAAAAAGTACCGGGCATAAAAAACCCGCACAATTTGTGCTTGGCTACTGACGTAGCTAGAGGCATGGCGGGTGTATTGCCGCGAAGATTAGGCAGCTGCCCGGCGCTTTGCAAGGTTTTTATAGGAGGGTTAACACGCGAAATTGTAAGGCGAAGCATGCTGGTCAATTACCCGGGTCGAGTGCGAAAGGAGCGTATTGTTCACCGCGCTCCCTGGCCTGTCTCAACCAAGCTATTGCCAGAAATTTGTAACGTGCGCACTTATCGCCGCGAGTGGTACAGGCTCACCTTGCGAAATTCCCAAGGCTCGGCCAGATCCGGCAGCGTCAAGGCATCCAGAATTTCCAAGCGTCGGTAAGCCGGGTGCTGGAAGTCTCTTACCCGCGAATCCGCCACCAACGCTTCACGGCCACGGCTTAGGAAGTGATCCAGCAACGGCAGGTTGGCGCGGTCGTAGAGCACATCGGCGACCAGGATCAGGTCGAAGCGATCGGCTTCGGCGAAAAAATCTGCTGAGTATTTCAGCTCGACACCATTGAGTTCAGCATTCGCCCGGCAAGACGCCAGCGCCAGCGGGTCAAGGTCGCAGGCCACCACTTCCAGCGCGCCCGCCTTGACGGCGGCAATCGCCGCCACACCAGAACCCGCGCCGAAATCCAGCACACGCTTGCCCGCGACCCACTCGGGGTTTACCGCCAGGTAGCGCGCCAGCGCGAGGCCGCTGGCCCAGCAAAAGCTCCAGTAGGGCGGTTCATGCAGGATGCGTCGGGTTTCTTCCTGGCTGAAGGCGCGGTCCATGTTGTCGGCATCCAGCAACCACAACGACAGCTCGGTGCCCGGCAGCGGGCAGGGCACCAGGTGGGCGTCGCCGATCAACTCGCTTAAGGCCGCTTGCAAGTGCAGCGGTGGCGTCATGGCGCCGGGACGAGTTGCAGGGGGCCGGTGGTTTGGGTGATCGCCTGGGTGATACGCACGGCGGGCAAGTGCAGGATCAACTGGCCGGACTGGCTGGCGCGGCCGCGCAATTCAACGCGCGCACCGGCCGGGAAGGCTTCAGGATTGAAACGCAGGCGGAAGGCAATGGGCTTGCCGTTGCCGGTCAACACGCTGCTGGCCAGCAGTTGTTCTGGGCGGTTGCGCTCGTCGATCACCAACAACGCCAGTTCGACTTCTGCATTGGCAGGCACGCCATTGAGGATGCCGCTGATTTCACGCTGAAACGCCGGCAACGGGCCGAGGTCTTCGATGCCGGGCACTTTTTTCTCTTGTGCCGGTGTCGGTTGGGGGGCGGCTGGCTTGGGGGCTTCGCTGCTGCAGGCGACCAGAAAACTGAACAGGGTGAGTAAAACAAGTGGTCGTAGCTGCATGTACGGCTCCAGAAAGGGCAAAATCCGTGACTTTGAAATAAACAAACATAGTAAGCCTGCCTATATACCGCAAAGGCTATGGCTTGTCTTGCCACGGGGATGCGCTACCATGGCCCTCCCTTTATTTGTTGCCTGCCAACCATGCACTGTCCCTTCTGCGGTGCCAACGACACCAAGGTCATTGACTCGCGTCTGGTCGCCGAGGGCGATCAAGTGCGTCGCCGGCGCGAATGCCTGGCCTGCGGTGAGCGTTTCACCACCTTCGAAACCGCCGAACTGGTATTGCCACGTCTGATCAAGTCCGACGGCAGCCGCCAGCCTTTCGACGAAGACAAACTGCGCGCCGGTATGCAGCGCGCCCTTGAAAAACGCCCGGTGAGTGTCGAGCGGCTGGAGGCGGCGCTGGTGCATATCAAGCACAAGCTGCGGGCGACCGGCGAGCGCGAGGTCAAGAGCCTGGTGGTGGGAGAACTGGTGATGGGCGAGCTGCAAAAGCTCGACGAAGTCGCCTATATCCGTTTCGCCTCGGTGTATCGACGCTTCCAGGACCTCAACGAGTTCCGCGAAGAGATCGACCGCCTGGCCCGTGAGCCTGCCAAAGAATGAATTCTTCGTCTGCCGAACAAGCTGTGCTCGACGCCCATTACATGGCCCGTGCCCTGGAACTGGCGCGCAAGGGCCGCTACACCACCCACCCCAACCCACGGGTCGGCTGCGTGATTGTGCGGGACGGGCAGATTGTCGGCGAAGGCTGGCACGTGCGCACCGGCGAACCGCATGCCGAGCCCAATGCCCTGCGCGCCGCGGGCGACAAGGCGCGTGGCGCCACGGTGTACGTGACCCTCGAACCCTGCAGCCACCACGGCCGCACGCCGCCTTGCGCGGATGCGCTGGTGAGTGCCGGTGTGGCGCGCGTGGTTGCGGGGATGCAGGACCCGAACCCGGAAGTGGCGGGGCGCGGCATGCAGCGCCTGGCCCAGGCCGGCATCGAGATCCGCAGCGGTGTGCTGGAAAAAGAAGCGCGCGCACTCAATCCGGGTTTTCTCAAGCGCATGGAACACGGCCTGCCGTTTGTGCGGGTCAAGCTGGCGATGAGTCTGGATGGCCGCACCGCCATGGCCAGCGGCGAAAGCCAATGGATCACCGGCCCGGCTGCCCGCGCCGCCGTGCAGCGCTTGCGCGCCGAGGCCAGCGTGGTGCTGACCGGCGCCGACACGGTGCTGGCCGACGGCGCGCGCCTGACCGTGCGGGCCGCCGAACTCGGTTTGGATGAAGAAACCACCGCGCTCGCCATGTCGCGCCCGCCCTTGCGTGTGCTGATCGACGGCCGCCTGCGTGTGCCGCTCAATGCGCCGTTCTTCAAGGCGGGCCCGGCATTGGTGATCACCTGCGTTACCCCGGAAAACCAATTTCCCCGTGGCCCCGAGTGCCTGGTAGTGCCGGGCGTTGAAGGTCAGGTCGACCTGCGTTCGGCGCTGGTGGCGCTGGCCGCTCGTGGCGTCAACGAAGTGCTGGTCGAAGCCGGCCCAAGTCTCGCCGGCGCGTTTGCTCAGCAAGGGCTGGTGGACGAATACGTGATATTCGTCGCCGGCAAGTTCCTCGGCTCCGCCGCGCGGCCTTTGCTCGACTGGCCGCTTGAGAAACTGGCCGACGCCCCCCAACTCAAGATCATTGAAATGCGCGCTGTAGGCGACGACTGGCGAGTCACTGCCATCCCGGTGCCAGCAGCGAGCGTATAATTCTGACCGGGCGCCCAAGCGCCCGTCCCGTTTTCCAGGAGAAGGCCATGTTCACCGGCATTATCGAATCCATCGGCAGCATCCGCGCCATGACCCCCAAAGGCGGCGACGTGCGCCTGCTGGTTGAAACCGGCAAGCTCGACCTCGGCGACGTCAAACTGGGCGACAGCATCGCCGTCAGCGGCGTGTGCCTGACCGTCATCGAGTTGCCAGGCGACGGCTTTGCCGCCGACGTCAGCCGGGAAACCCTCGACTGCACCGCGATGAACGATCTTGCGGCCGGCAGCCCGGTCAACCTGGAAAAAGCCCTGACGCCGACCACCCGCCTGGGCGGCCACCTGGTCAGCGGCCACGTTGATGGCGTTGGCGAAGTGGTTGCTCGCAGCGAAAACGCGCGTGCCGTGGAATTCCGCATCCGCGCGCCGAAAGAGCTGGCCAAGTACATCGCCCACAAAGGCTCGATCACCGTCGACGGCACCAGCCTGACCGTGAACGCCGTGAATGGCGCCGAATTTGAACTGACCATCATTCCTCACACCCTCAGCGAAACCATCATGGCGTCTTACCAGCCAGGTCGCCGGGTGAACCTGGAAGTGGACTTGCTGGCCCGTTACCTGGAGCGCCTGTTGTTGGGCGAAAAGGCCGCAGAGCCTGCTGCCGGGAACATCACTGAAAGCTTTCTGGCCGCTAACGGCTACCTGAAATCCTGACCCAAGGGGGTGCCGCGTGGCGCTCAATAGCATCGAAGAACTGGTTGAAGACATCCGCCAAGGCAAGATGGTCATCCTGATGGATGACGAAGACCGCGAGAACGAAGGCGACATCATCATGGCCGCCGAGGCGTGCAAGCCTGAGCACATCAACTTCATGGCCAAGCACGCCCGCGGGCTGATCTGCATGCCCATGAGCCGCGAGCGCTGCGAACTGCTCAAGCTGCCGTTGATGGCGCCGCGCAACGGGTCGGGTTTTGGTACCAAGTTCACCGTGTCCATTGAAGCGACCACCGGCGTCACCACCGGTATTTCCGCCGCCGACCGCGCGCGCACTGTGCAAGCTGCCGCCGCGAAAGACGCCAAGGCCGAAGACATCGTCAGCCCGGGCCACATTTTCCCGCTGATGGCCCAACCGGGCGGCACGCTCGCGCGCGCGGGCCACACCGAAGCCGCCTGCGACCTGGCGCGCATGGCCGGTTTCGAGCCGAGCGGTGTGATCTGCGAAGTGATGAACGACGACGGCACCATGGCCCGTCGCGCTGAACTCGAAGCCTTTGCCGCCGAACACGGCATCAAGATCGGCACCATTGCCGACCTGATCCACTACCGCATGATCCACGAACGTACCGTTCAGCGGATTGCCGAGCAGCCACTGGACAGCGAACTGGGCCAATTCAATTTGGTGACCTACCGTGATTCAGTGGAAGGCGACGTGCACATGGCGCTGACCCTGGGCAGCATTTGTGCCGAAGAGCCGACCCTGGTGCGCGTGCACAATATGGACCCTTTGCGTGACCTGCTGATGGTCAAGCAACCCGGCCGCTGGAGCCTGCGCGCCGCCATGGCTGCGGTTTCCGCGGCAGGTAGCGGTGTGGTGTTGTTGCTCGGTAACCCGGTGGATGGCGACGTGTTGCTCGCGCATATTCGCGAAACGGCCGAGCACACTCAGGTCAAAACACCGACCACCTACAGCATCGTCGGTGCCGGTTCGCAGATCCTGCGTGACCTCGGCGTGCGCAAAATGCGCCTGATGAGTGCGCCAATGAAATTTAATGCGATATCCGGTTTCGATCTGGAAGTTGTAGAATACGTGCCCTCCGAATAAAGGCTGGCGATTGTTGCGCCTTGTTCGCGGTAAAAACATCACTGAGGGACGCACTTTTCGCGTCCCTGCTCTTTAAGAGATTTGTCGAATGACCCTGAAGACCATCGAAGGTACCTTCATCGCCCCCAAAGGCCGCTACGCCCTCGTAGTTGGCCGCTTCAACAGTTTCGTGGTTGAAAGCCTGGTGAGCGGTGCCGTGGACGCCCTGGTTCGCCACGGTGTGAGCGAAAGCGATATCACCCTGATCCGTGCCCCTGGCGCCTTCGAAATTCCACTGGTTGCGCAAAAAGTTGCACAGCAGGGTGAATACGCAGCAATCATCGCCCTCGGCGCGGTCATTCGTGGCGGCACTCCGCACTTCGAATACGTGGCGGGCGAATGCACCAAGGGCCTGGCCCAGGTGTCCATGGAGTTTGGCGTGCCGGTCGCTTTCGGCGTACTGACCGTGGATTCCATCGAGCAAGCCATCGAGCGTTCCGGCACCAAGGCCGGTAACAAAGGCGCTGAAGCCGCCTTGTCCGCCCTGGAAATGGTTAGCCTGCTGTCGCAACTGGAGGCCAAATGATTTCCGACGAGAGCGATCGTTTCAACCCGCGCGACGAGCGTCCAGCCGACGCCGGCAAACCGTCCAAGAACGAGAAGCGTCGCGCTGCCCGCCAATTGGCGACTCAGGCGCTGTATCAGCGTCAGATGGCCGGTGCATCGCTGAACGAAATCGAAGCACAGTTTCGCGTCGATAACGACTTTACCTTCGCCGACCTGCCGTACTTCCACGACATCCTGCACGGTGTGTATGCGCACCTGAGCGAGATCGACACGGCTCTGGCGCCTTGGCTGGACCTGACCATCGAAGAGTTGGACCCGGTTGAACTGTGCGTCATGCGCCTGTCTACCTGGGAACTGCTGTATCGCGTCGACGTGCCGTACCGCGTGGTGATCAACGAAGGCATCGAACTGGCGAAAGTCTACGGTTCGACCGACGGCCACAAGTTCGTCAACGGCGTGCTCGACAAACTGGCCCCGCGCCTGCGTGAAGCTGAAGTGAAAGCGTACAAGCGCTGAATGGGCGAGTTTGAGCTGATCCGCCAGTTCTTCGCCGCCGCGCCCTGTGCGCAAGGCGGCGAGGGCATTGCACTGGGGATCGGCGACGACTGCGCCTTGCTGGCACTCCCCGCCGGGGAGCAGCTGGCCATTTCTACCGATACTCTGGTGGCCGGCGTGCATTTCGCCGACCCCTGCGATCCCTTTCTGCTCGGCCAGCGCTCGCTGGCGGTGGCAGTCAGCGACTTGGCCGCCATGGGCGCCAACCCCCTCGCATTTACCCTTGCACTCACCACCCCGACGGTCGATGCCGATTGGCTGCAACGCTATGCCCAGGGTTTGAACGCCATGGCGCAAAGCTGCGGCGTAGGCTTGATCGGCGGCGACACCACGCGCGGGCCGTTGAGCCTGACCCTGACCGTGTTTGGCCGCGTGCCCGCCGGGCAGGCGTTGACGCGCAGCGGCGCACAGCCGGGTGATTTGCTGTGTGTGGGCGGTGAACTGGGCGATGCCGCCGGCGCCTTGCCGTTGGTGTTGGGCCAGCGCAGCGCTGACGCCGCAATCGCCGAGCCGTTGCTGGCGCATTACTGGTCGCCGCAACCGCAGTTGGCGTTGGGCCTGGCGTTGCGGGGCAAGGCAACGGCTGCGCTGGATATCTCCGACGGGCTGTTGGCTGATTGCGGGCATATCGCCAAGGCATCGGCTGTCAGCCTGTTTGTCGAGCGGCAGAAATTGCCCCTGTCAGCGGCATTGCTGGCGTTTGTCGGCGATGACGAGGCCCGTGTGGCCGCGTTGAGCGGGGGCGACGACTACGTGTTGGCGTTCACCTTGCCGCCTGCCGAACTGGCGCCGTTGCTGGCTGCTGGCTGGCCAATCCATGTGATCGGCCGGGTGGAGGCCGGGCAGGGCGTGACGCTGCTCGATGCCGACGGGCAGGACATCACCCCGGCCGTGCGCGGCTATCAGCATTTTCGCGAGACGCCCTGATTCGCAGAGCTGCGCTACCCTCTATAGGTTCTTGTGCTGTAGGAGGTTGCCGCTATGGATGTGCGCCGCTGGCTGCTGGTCGGGTTGTGTGCAGTCGTTTCGCTGGTGCAGGCGGAAGAAACCCAAGTCCCTGGCAAGGTCATGCTGGCCAGTGAGGAGTGGAACGACTACACCAACAAAGACGGCAGCGGCCTGGCCTGGGATGTATTGCGCCAGGTGTTCGAGCCGGCGGGTATCACCGTGCAAACCCGCAGCGTGCCGTATACCCGCTCGGTCGGCCTGGCCCAGCGCGGTGAGGTGGACGGCTGGGTTGGTTCCTACCGCGACGAAGCCAGCGACGTGCTGTACCCGCGCTGGAATTTCGATTCCGACCACATCTACGCCCTTGGCCTTGCAACAGGCCCGACGCCGAGCATCGCCACGTTGGGCAACTACCGCCTGGCCTGGGTGCGCGGCTACAAGTACGAGGAGTACTTGCCAAATGTGCGCCGCTTTAACCAGGTCGAGCGCCGCGATGGAATTCTGCCGATGCTGCAGCACGGCCGGGCGGACTTCTACATCGATGCGCTGACCGAAGCCAACTACGTATTGAGCCAGTCGGACGACCCCGCGCAATTCAAGCTCACTCACATCGCCGAGCTGCCGCTGTACGTGGGTTTTGCCGACACCGATCGCGGGCGTGCATTGATGGCGGTGTACGACCAGCGTTTGGCGGCCCTGATCAAAAGTGGCGAACTCAAACCCATTTTCGAGCACTGGAAACAGCCGTATCCGTTCTGACCTGCATAGAACCGGGACGAAGGCCAATCGAACCTATTGATCTTTATCAGCGATAATTCAGCTTAAGCGTCTGTAGGAACCTGCTGTTACAATGACGCCCTCTGTGAAATCTGAAATCAGGAGCACACGGTGCCCGTCGTTTTCGTCGCCGCTTCCAAGCTGCCTACCCCTTTTGCCACGTTCACCATGAACGGCTTTCTCGAAGAAGCCACCGGCCGCGAGCACGTTGTGCTCAGCCTGGGCGACATCGCTGATGGCGCGCCGGTGCTGGGCCGCGTGCATTCCGAGTGCCTGACTGGCGACGCACTGTTCAGCCAGCGCTGTGACTGCGGTTCGCAGCTGGAAGCCGCCATGCGCGCCATCGCCCGTGAAGGCCGAGGCGTGTTGCTGTACTTGCGTCAGGAAGGCCGTGGCATTGGCCTGATGAACAAGATCCGCGCCTACGAGCTGCAAGACGGCGGCGCCGACACCGTGGAAGCCAACGAGCGTCTGGGTTTCGCTGCCGACCAGCGCGATTACGCGATCTGCCTGCCGATGCTGGAGCACCTGGGGGTTAAATCCCTGCGCCTGATGACCAACAACCCGCGCAAGGTCAAAGCCTTGACCGAAATGGGCATCACCGTGGCCGAGCGTGTGCCGTTGCACACCGGGCACAACCCGCACAACAAACTGTACCTGGCCACCAAAGCCAGCAAGCTCGACCATATGATGGGCAACGAGCATCAGGGCGAGGTCGACCGCGCGTGACCCGTGGCCAGGTGAAACGGCGACTGTCCTTCAACTGGTGGCAGTACCTGGCCCTGGCATTGCTCCCGCTGTTCGTGCTCAACCTGGTGTTTGGCCAGGCTGAGCCGCTGCTTCCCGTATTGGCCATGCCGTTCTTTATCGCCGGCGTGGCCTCGATGTTTTTGAGCCTGCGCTATTTTCACGGCTATAAACACGCGCTGATCGCCACTTCAAAAGCCCTCGATACCCCTGAAGAACCGGCTGCCTGGATTACTCTGGCGGCCCGTCGGCGCACGGCGCTGCTGGTGGCCGCGCTGCCGGCCTGGATCGGCGCGCTGGCGGTGTTTGTCGGCCTCGAGGCAGTGCCTCTGTTTCTGCTGGCGCTGTCGACGCTGGTGCTGTTTTACCTCTACCGCATCCCGCGTCAGTTGGGATGATGCGTCACTGGCGGGCGATTCTGCTGCTGGCATTCAGCGCTCATGCCTTAGCGGCGGAACGCGTGGTCAGCCTGGCGCCGTCGCTGTCTGAAATCGTGGTGGAACTGGGTGCTACCGACAGGCTCGTGGGCGTGCTCGATGGCGGCGATCGGCCGGCGGCATTGGCGAACGTCCCATCGGTGGGCCATTACGGCCAGTTGAACATGGAACGCCTGCTCAGCCTCAAGCCCGACCTCATACTGCTGTGGCCCGGCAGCGTCGGCCCGGCCCAGCGCGAACAGTTACAGCGTCTGAATATCCCGGTTTACGTCGCCGAACCCCATAGCCTTGAGCAGCTCACTACTCAGGTGCAGGCTATTGCCGAGCAATTGGGGCGCCAGGAAGCTGGCCGGCAATTGGCTGCGCAGTTGCGCCAACGCCTGGCCGAACTGCGCCAGCGTTATCAGCGCGCTGAGCCGTTGCGGGTGTTTTACCAAGTGTGGAACCAGCCGCTGTACACCGTGGGTGGTGGGCAAATCATCAGCGATGCGCTGACGGTGTGCGGGGCGCGCAATGTGTTCGATGACCTTGAGTTGCCTGCGCCGCAGGTCAGCATTGAGTCGGTGCTGCAGCGGGATCCCGAGGTGATTCTGGTGGGCGACCAGGCCCAGAAGGAGGACTGGAAGGTCTGGCCAGCGATGGCGGCGCGGGTGCGGCTGGTGCCCGACAAAGGTCTGGAGCGGCCCAGTGGGCAGATGGTGGAGGCGGTGGCGCGGTTGTGTCAGGTGATATCGCCTGACCTGTGAGACCGCTTTCGCAGGCAAGCCAGCTCCCACCTTTTTGAATGTATTCACAGATCAAATGTGGGAGCTGGCTTGCCTGCGATGAGGCCGGTACTGCCCATTCAGATTTCGGGTGTCCAAGTGACCCCAAACATCCACACCCGACCCTCTTCGCGGTAGTTCTGATTGTTCTGGAAGTTCGGATCCTGATAGTTATACATCGCGCGGGAGTAAGTCTTGTCCAGCAGATTATCGACCTTAACCGACAGCAAAACCTCCCGGTTCAACGCCCAACTGCTGCGCAGCCCCAACACGGCATAACCGCCCAGGCGATTGCGATTGTCCTCAGCGTCATAGCTGCTGCTGATTGCCTGCCAGCTTGCACCTACCCCCAGCTTGTTGAATTGCCGGTCGAGGTCGAGGCTCAAGGTGCGCCGCGCGCGGCGGGCCAGGGTGTGGCCGGTATCACGGTCGCGCGGGTCAATCAGCGATAAGCCCAGGTTGCCCTGCCAACCGAACAGTTCCTGTTTGAGCGCCGCCTCAAAGCCGTTGATGCGCGCCGACGCCACGTTTTGCGGTTTGCTGGTGCTGTCGAGGATGATCGCGTCGCTCAAGTTCGTGCGATACAGAGAAGCTTCCAGGCGCGTGCTGTCACTCAACTGGCTGCGCCACTGCAGCTCGTAGCTCTTGGATGTCTCAGGTTTCAGGTTCGGGTTGCTGTACTGCGTGTCCGGGTAATAAAGGTCGTTGAAGGTGGGCGCGCGGAAGCCTTCGCTGTAGCTCAGCAACAGGTCATTGTCCGGGTTGATCGGCAACGTGAGCGTGCCGCTCCAACTGTTTTGGCTGCCGAACTGCTGATTCTGATCGCGGCGCAGGCCCAGTTCTGTGGAGAACCATTCACCATGGAAGCGATGCTGTACAAAGGCAGCGCGGTTCCAGCGGCTGTTTTCGGTAAAGGCGGTAGAGCCGTGGAAGCGGTCTTCATACCAGTCGCCGCCGAGGATCAGGCTGTTCTGGTCATTCAGCGTCAGGTCGTTTTGCCAGTTGACCGAGTCGCGGTAGGTGTTGAACACGCTGAAGTCATCACTGAGCGTGTCGCGCTTGGTGTCGCGGTTCTCGCTGTGGCCCAGTTCCAGACGCGACTGCCAGCGCTCATTGAGCTTGGCGTCGACATAACCACTGGCGCTACTGACGGTGTAGTCGGTGTAGGGTTTTTGCCCAACACTTTGCTCCGTGGCGAAGTCGTAGCGGCCGAAGCTGTTGTCGTACTCCGACTTGCCGCGGTTATCCAACAAATTGAAACCCGCCTCCAGTTCATCGCTGAAGGCATGGCTGAGGTTCAAGCTGATCGATTGATTGCGGTAGGCGTCATGGTCGCCGTCGCTGGGAAATGATTCGTGCGTGGAGTTGATGCCGGCCGTGTCATCCAGGCTGGCACCCAGGTTGAAGCGGGTGCGCTCATCGCCGCCTGATACGCCCAGGCTGCGTTCCCAGGTCTGGTTGCTGCCAAAGCCCAGGTGCAGGCGCGGGTGAATACCCGCCTGTGCATTACGCCGAGTGAAAATCTGGATCACCCCGCCAATCGCATCACTGCCGTAGATGACCGAGCGTGAGCCGCGCAGCACTTCAACCCGCTCAATCTGATCGACGCTCAAATACTGCAACCCGCTGTCGCCCGAGGTGGCATTGGCGATGCGCTGGCCATCCACCAGCACCAAGCTCTGGGCGGTCTTGGTGCCACGGATGAAGATCCCCGGCAAACTGCCGCGCCCGCCGGTTTGCGCCACTTGAACGCCGGGGACGCGGCTGAGCAGGTCGGTCACGCTGGTGGGTTGCAGGCGGTCGATGTCGTCGCGGGTGAACACGGTGCTGGCGGCACTGCTGTCGTTGCGTGCCTGGACCTGGCGGTTGGCGCTGATGACCACGTCGGGAAGCTTCAGGGCGTCGTCGCGCTCGAAGGTGTCGGCCAGCAGGTCGGCGGCGGGGAGTAACAGCAGGGGCAGGGCGAGGCGCAGGCGGGGCATGGGCTGTCCATAGCATTTAGCAGCAATACAAAACATATGTGGGAGCTGGCTTGCCTGCGATGCAGCCACCTCGGTGTTTCAGTAACACCGAGGTGATGCTATCGCAGGCAAGCCAGCTCCCACAGGTTGATCCAGTTTCTACCGGGAGGCCGGGTTACAGGCCCAGCAGCGTCATGCGCTCGCGCACCGAAGCCTCAATCCCGGCTTCATCCAGCCCGCACTCAGCCAGCATCTGCGCCGGCTTGGCGTGTTCGACGTACACATCCGGCAAGCCCAGGTGCAGCACTGACTTGAGGATGTTCTCCCGCGCCAGGAACTCACTGACTGCCGCGCCGGCGCCGCCCATGATGGCGTTTTCTTCGACGGTCACCAGCAGCTCGTGGCTAGCGGCGATTTCGCGTGCCAGCGCTTCATCCAGCGGTTTGACGAAACGCATGTCGACCACGGTGGCGTCGATCTTTTCGGCGACTTTCAGCGCTTCGGCCAGTTGCACGCCGAATACCAGGAATGCAGTTTTGCTGCCTTGGCGACGCACGATGCCCTTGCCAATCTCGATAGGCTCAAGGTCCTTCTCGATCACTGCATTCGGGCCATTGCCACGCGGGTAGCGCACGGCGGCCGGGCCGTTATAGAGGTGGCCGGTGCTGAGCATCTTGCGCAGTTCGTTTTCGTCGCTCGGCGTCATCACCAGCATGCCGGGGATGCAACGCAGGTAGGACAAGTCGAAACTGCCAGCATGCGTCGGGCCGTCTTCACCGACCAAACCGGCGCGGTCGATGGCGAACAGCACGTCGAGGTTCTGCACCGCCACGTCATGCACCAGTTGGTCATAGCCGCGCTGCAGGAAGGTGGAGTAGATCGCCACCACCGGCTTGGCGCCTTCGCAGGCCATGCCGGCAGCGAATGTGACGGCGTGCTGCTCGGCAATCGCCACGTCGAAGTAGCGCAGCGGGAAACGCTCGCTGAACGCCACCAGGTCCGAACCTTCCTTCATCGCCGGGGTAATGCCCACCAGGCGCGGGTCGGCGGCGGCCATGTCGCACAGCCATTCGCCAAATACGCCGGAATACTTCGGCCCGCTGGCTTTTTTCGGCGCGGCGGCAGGAGCGTCCACAGGTTCAAGCTTGGTGATGGCGTGGTAACCGATCGGGTCGACTTCTGCCGGGGCGAAGCCTTTGCCTTTCTTGGTGACGATGTGCAGGAACTGCGGGCCTTTGAGGTCACGCATGTTGCGCAGCGTGGCGATCAGGGTGGGCAGGTCGTGGCCGTCGATCGGGCCGATGTAGTTCCAGCCCAACTCTTCAAACAGGGTGCCGGGTACCAGCATGCCCTTGGCATATTCTTCGGTACGCCGGGCAATTTCCCACGCGCCGGGCAGACGCGAGAGCACCTTCTTGCTGCCTTCACGCATGCTGGCATACGTGCGGCTGGAGAGGATTTTGGCCAGGTAATTGGACAAACCGCCCACGTTGCGCGAAATCGACATGTCGTTGTCGTTAAGGATCACCAACATGTTGGCGTCCACTTCCGGCGCATGGTTCAGCGCTTCGAAGGCCATACCGGCAGTCAGCGCGCCGTCCCCGATCACCGCAATCGCCTTGCGCTCGCTGCCTTGCAGACGGGCGGCAATCGCCATGCCCAGTGCGGCACTGATGGAGGTGCTGGAGTGGCCGACGCCAAAGGTGTCGTACTCACTCTCGGAACGACGCGGGAAGGCGGCCAGGCCGTCCTTCTGGCGCAGGGTGCCCATGCGCTCGCGGCGGCCCGTGAGGATTTTATGCGGATACGCCTGATGGCCCACGTCCCACACCAGCCGGTCGTCCGGGGTGTCGAACACGTAATGCAGGGCGATAGTCAGCTCGATGACGCCCAAGCCGGCACCGAAATGCCCACCGGTCTGGCCGACCGTGTAGAGCAATTCCAGGCGCAACTCATCGGCCAGGGTTTCCAGCTCGGCTTCACCCAGTCGACGCAGGCCGTCCGGCGTGGCAGCACGGTCGAGCAGGGGCGTGGACGGGCGTTTGCGGGGAATCTCTTGAAACGTCGTGGGCATCAGGCGAATCGTTATAGGTATAGAAGAGGCGGCAGTTTACCTCAAGCATTGCAAACTGCCCACGCAGAGCGCCGAACTTGGCCGATATGCGGCTGTAATAGCCGCCGTGATCAGTGGCGACGTTCGACGATATACCGCGCCAGGTCACGCAATGGCTCGGCCGCTGCGTCGAAAAGTCGCAGCGCGTCCAGCGCTTGATCACGCAATTGCAGCGCATAGGCCTTGGCGGCGTCCAGCCCGAGCAACGCAGGATAAGTCGGTTTGTCCCGTGCGATATCGGCGCCCTGGCGTTTGCCCAGGGTGGCGGTGTCACTTTCTACGTCGAGAATGTCGTCTTGCACCTGAAACGCCAGGCCGACGGCCCGGGAGTAGGTCTGCAAGGCCGCCAATTGCGCGGCGGTAGCGCGGCCGCTGGCCAGTGCGCCCAGTTCCACCGAGGCTTCAATCAGTGCGCCGGTCTTGTGGCGATGCATGTGTTCGAGGGCGGGCTGATCCAGCTTGAGGCTGACCGAACCCATGTCGATCGCTTGGCCGCCGACCATACCCGCCGGGCCCGCCGCGTGAGCCAGTTTGGTCAGCATGCGCAGGCGAGTGTCGGCGTTGACGCTGCTCAGGCTCGGGTCCAGCAATGCGCTGAACGCCAGGCTTTGCAGGCCGTCGCCGGCCAGAATCGCATAGGCTTCATCAAAGGCTTTATGGGTGGTGGGCTGGCCGCGACGCAGATCGTCATCGTCCATGGCCGGCAAATCGTCATGTACCAGGGAATAGGCGTGAATCAGCTCCACAGCACAGGCAGCGCCATTCGCCTCTTCGGCCGGCGCACCGAGGGCTTCGCACGCGGCATACGCCAGCAATGGACGCACGCGTTTGCCGCCATTCATCACGCTGTAGCGCATGGCCGCGTAGAGGCGATTCATTTCCGGGCTCGGCGCAACAAACAAGGGTTCCAACGCCGCATTGACCCGGGCTTGGCTACTGGCCTGATACGCGTCGATCATTCCGGCTGTTCCGCATCGAAAGGCTCTTCGGCTAACTCCCCGTCACGTTCCAGCAGCACTTGCACCTTCTGCTCTGCCTGCGCGAGCGCGCTCTGGCAGTCGCGGGTCAGGCCGATGCCCTGCTCAAACGCTGTCAACGAGTCTTCCAGCGATAACTCGCCGTTCTCCAGACGCTCGACCAGAGTTTGCAGGTCGGCGAGGGATTGTTCGAAATCGAGTGCAACTTTTTTGCGGGCCATGGCGGCTATTCCGGTAGACGGTAAACCGGCGCGACACTAGCAGACATGGGGGATTGGGGCAAATGAGCGGGGTGGTTTCGCAAGGACGTGAGCCGAATGGAATAGTTATTCGGCTCACCGAATGAGCCGATTAACCATTCCATTCGGCTCACTGGTCTTTCAGGCTAAAGGGGACGTATACGTGCGTCGACAAGAACGTCACGCTGGCTATCGCGTCGCCGCAGCCCGCAAATAGTTGTAAACACTGGCACGGGAAATCTTGAAGTAGTCGCCAACGTAGTCGACAAAATTACGCACATCCAGCAGCCCATGCTCGCGCGCCTGCACCAGCACCTGGATGATTTCTGCACGGCCAAAATCGTTCGGCTTCAGGCTGTTGGAGGCTGCGATGGCATCAACAATCTCATTGAGCTTTTCCCGCCAATCGCCGCTGAACAACGACTCGGGGCGTGCCTGGGACTGCTGGCCGATGGCAAAACCGCTGATCAGTTTCTGCACCTGGGCCAGCGCGGTCACGTCGAAATTCAGGCACAGCAGCGTGTGCGGCTCCGCGTTTTCACCCCGCGCCACCAGGGTGATCGAGCGCAGTTTGCGGCTGTTGGGGCCGGTCTTTTCATAGGGGCCGACCACGTCCGGCCCGGCGGCCAGTTCCGGCAGATCGGTGATCAGCGATTCATCGCCGACCTGGCGCCTTGAGAAGCCGTTGGCGATGTGGGCAATGCGCCCGCTGCGCAGGTCATGCACCACGGCTTCCAGGTCGGGATAGAGCAGGGCGGCGATGCCGTCGGCGGTTGCCTTGATAAACGCGATATCGACCATGGGGTAACCGGGCGCCGGAAAAAGGAAAGGCGATTGTACGCAAGCGCCTAAACGGTTGTCAGTGTGCGGCCTGCATCCGTTCTACTGCGAGTGTTGCCAACGCGACGTCCTGGGCGGCGAGGCCGGTCAGGTCGGCAATGGTCAGGTCGTCGTCGCTGAAACGCCCGCAGGCTTTGCCGGCCAGCACGTCACCGAGGGAAACGTCGGCGTGGTCGGTAATCAAACCGGCTTTTACTGCGTGGCTCATTTCGCCATGGTCCAGGCATTGGGCGCGGTCGTCGGTCATCAATACGCGCGCCCGTTGCAGCAAGGCGGGGTCGAGCTCCTGTTTGCCCGGGCTGTCGGCACCGAGGGCGACGATATGCGTGCCGGCGCGGACCACGGCGGACGGGACCAGCGCTTCCGATGAGGGTGTGCAGGTAATCACCAGATTGCACTGTGCGAAAACGCCTTCGACGCTGTCGGCGGCTTGTGCTTTCAGGCCGTGATGCGCAAGGCTCCTGGCCAGGTGCTGCGCCTTTTCTGCGCTGCGCCCCCAGATCACCACGCGCTCGATCCCGAGCAACTCACAGGCCCAGCGCGCTTGCAGTTCAGCCTGGTGGCCGCTGCCGATAATCCCCAATGCGCTTACCCGTGAAGGCGCGCCCGCTCGCGCCGCCAGGGCGCCGGCTGCGGCGGTGCGCCAACTGGTCAGCCAGCCTTCGTCATTGAGTATGGCCAGGGTCTTGCCGGTGTGGGAATCAAACACCAGCACCAGTCCGTTATTGGTCTCGAGGCCGCGTGACGGGTTGTTGTAAAACCCCATGGCCAGTTTGACCACAAACACCGAACCGTCCTTCGCGTAACCGGCCTTGATATGACAGTCCCCCGGCGGGTTTTCAAACAGCAACACCCCCGGCGGCGGTGCGACGATGCGCCCGTCGGCGTGGCTGATCAGTGCCTGTTCCACGGCTTGCAGCATCTCTTTGCGCAGCATCGCGGTGCGCAACTCGCTGAGCCCGTAAACCGCCAGTGGCACCGGGCTCATCAACTGCGCTCCCGCAGGTAATCGGCGAACACGCCCAGGCCTTCTTCCATGTGTGCGCGGCCGTAGCCGATACGGAATCGGTCCTGCGGCACCGGCCCCAACTCCGAGTGATAAATACTCGACGGCAGCAACAGCACGCCAGTGCGTTCAACCAGCTCATTGCAGAACACCTCGACCCCTTCCGCGCCCAGGTAGCGCGGGTAGGCGATGCAACCGCCATCCGGGTGGGACCACTCAAACTGCTCGGCGAACTCGGCGAAAAAGCCGTCGAGCAAGCCCAGGTTGTGGCGCATCAATTGATGAATGCGCGCAAGGATCTTCTCCCGCGCCTTCAGCGCAATGATCGACAGCACCTCGCTCGGCCCCGAATTGCAGATCGACAGGTAATGTTTCATACGCTCCATGCGCTGCAGCAGCTCACGATCCTGACAGGCGATCCAGCCAATTCGCAGGCCCGGCAAGCCGTACGGCTTGGACATCACCGCCAGCGACACCCCGCGTTCATACACATCCGCCACCGCCGGCAACTGCTCGCCAAGACCCAGCAGGCGATACGCCTCATCGCTGAACAGATAAATCCCGTGTTGGCGACACAGCGCCACCAATTGATCGAAGCGCTCGCGCTCCAGGATCTTGCCGGTAGGGTTATGGGGGAAGTTGATGGAAATCAGCCTGGTGTTCGGCCGAATCGCAGCGGCCACCGCATCAATGTCCAGCGTCCAGTTGTGCGCCGGGTCCAGTGCCACGCCGGACACTTCGCAAATGCTCAGCGGGATGGTTTCCGCCGACTGATAATTGGGCGTCACCACAATCGCGTGGTCGCCCGCATCGAGCAGCGCGTGCATGGCCACGTACAGGCCTTCCTCGGCGCCGGCAAAACACAGCAGGTCCTTGGGTTTAAGGCGCTCGTACGTCGAGGCAATCACCTCCAGCAACGCGGGCGGGCCCCAGGTTTGTGTGTAGCCCAGGGACAGATTCTCGAATGCCTCCCGGTCATCCGCGTCCGCCATCGCCAGCAACTCCTTGATCGTCAGGCTTTGGGCATCGGAAGCGGTCATGTGATAACGCGCAGAAAACTCCCACTTGGAAAAGTAGGTTTCAAGCTTGAAATCGGGAAGGGTGGCCATGGCGCGTTCCTGAAAGTGGACGGGGCAGAAGCACGACACTAGTTGGATATGGAATTTATGTCCAATTTATATTTTTTGTGCAATTTGAAATTCCGGGGGAAGGTTTCAAGTGCCAGCAGGACGATTCCGTAAGTCGTGGAAGGCTATTCCTGGAGCGCTTGTAGCGCCTTGTGGCCGCAAAGGTACGTGACTAGCCTGCCCCTTCAATGATCGGGTTTTGCGGTGTGTAGAGCGAAGCCCACGCCACGAACTCAAGAGTGAAACTGGCATGAGTGAAACCTCCATCGGCTTGAGCGCGCCTCCTGCGGGGTACAGCGATTGGCTGAGTGACCTTAAATTCCGCATCCACACAGCCCAGCAGCGTGCGACGCTGGCGGTTAACCGTGAGCTGGTGTTGCTCTACTGGCAAATTGGCAACGATATTTTGACCCGCCAGGGTGAGCAGGGTTGGGGTAGCAAGGTTATTGATCGTCTCTCTCAGGATCTACGTGCAGCGTTTCCCAAAATGAAAGGCTTCTCGCCACGTAACCTCAAATACATGAGGTCTTTTGCCGAGGCGTGGCCGGCCTCGGAATTTGTGCAAGGGGTGCTTGCACAATTGCCGTGGTACCACCAGCTAGCTCTCCTGGACAAACTCCCCGGCCCGGAAACCCGGCGTTGGTACATTGCTCAGGCGATCGAACACAACTGGTCCCGTAACACACTTGTGATGCACATCGAAAGCCGCCTCTTGGAACGCAGTGGCAAGGCAGTCAGCAACTTTGAAAGTCATCTTCCCAAACCCCAATCAGACCTGGCGCGGGAGTCGCTGAAAGACCCTTATCGCTTTGACTTTCTCAGCCTCGCCCTGGATGCGCAGGAGCGCGACATAGAAAACGCGCTGATCAAACACGTCACCGACTTTCTGTTGGAATTGGGCGCCGGGTTCGCCTTCGTCGGCCGGCAGGTGCTGCTGAATGTGGGCGGTGATGAGTTCTTCGTTGACCTGCTGTTCTATCACTTGAAGCTGCGTTGCTATGTCGTCATCGAACTCAAGGCAGGAAAATTCAAGCCAGAACACTTGGGCAAGTTGGGTTTCTACCTTGCAGCTGTGGATGCCCAGCTCAAACATCCGCAGGATGGGCCGACGATTGGCCTGCTGCTGTGCAAGGGCAAAAATGAAGTGGTCGCTGAATACGCATTGCGCGATAACAATCGACCTATCGGCGTTGCGGAATATCAGTTGGTGGAGTCTTTGCCTGCGGAGCTGCAAACAAGTTTGCCAAGCATTGAACAGATTGAACGGGAGTTGGCGGGTTAGCGAAGGTCAAAGCGATACCTGTGGCGAGGGAGCTTGCTCCCGCTGGGCCGCGAAGCGGCCCCAAAGATGGGACTGCTACGCAGTCCAACGGGAGCAAGCTCCTTCGCCACAGGTACGGCGTTTACACGCAACTCACGATATGCGCATCAAGCCGGTTTCTTGCTCCCCGTATCCATATCCGTACTGCCCCAAGGCCGCCAGTCATCGGTGTGGCGTTCACTGCCATGCGGGCCGCTGGAGCTGGTGCCGCCTGCGAGGAATTTCTCCCACAGGTTTTTGCTCTCGGGGTCGCCGTCTTTGTGCAGGTGAGGCGCCAGGCGTGCCAGCGAGCTGCCTTTTTTGTCTTCGGACTCCTTGAAGTGTTTCCACTCGTCCGACTGATATTCGAACATCGACTTGTCGTCCGGCGTGTCCCGGCCGCCGTACATGTAGCTGGCGTAGCGGGCGTATTCGAGCTTGTCGCCCCAGTCGTCCTTGGTCACGCCGGCGGCAGCGAGGTCCTTGAAGAACTGGCCTTGGGAATCGGTGAGCTTTTGCATTTTGGCGTGCTCGACCGCCTCGGCAATCAGGGTGCCTGCAATCCCGAAGATCACACCTGCCACGGCGAAAACCGGCCCAGCAATACGGGCGCCCATGGCGAGCCCGCGTATAACGGTCGAGGCAACATCACCGGCCAGTTTCCCTGCCAGGTGGGCGCCTTTGGGGGCGAACATCGAGATCGTGTTGGAAATGGCCATACCGGTACCGGATGCACCCCCACCCAGTGTGAAGGCGGCGTCGGTTTTTTCCAGTGCGGTCTTGGCATTTTTCAGTTTGCGCGCGCCGGAAACGATGTCCATCACGCCGCCGGTCAAATCCAGGCCGGAGCCCCCCATAAAACGCAGGAACGAGCGCCCGGAAGCGATTGCAATTTCGGATTTTGAAGCCGGGGTTCCTTTGCCGGGGATGTCCTTGACGCCCATCTGTTCACCTAAGGACTTGGCAGCGTTGTCGTACTCCTTAACCTCATCGGCCGACAGGTTGCCCACGTCGAGTTTCTTGAGGGTTTCGGAAGATTCCTTCACTTGGGTACTGATGGAAGCGGCCAGTGCGTCAGATTTTTCAGTGGCTTTCTTGCCCCAGATATCCGGCAGGTTCTCATCGATCAGGCCGAGCCATTCAGTGGCTTTGATTTTGGGCGGGCCTTTACCGTCTGTGTCCACGGCAGGGTCATAGGTTTTTGTGCCACCCAGGGTTTCCACAATGTTCGAACCGAACTTGAGGAAGTCATTGGTAAAGCTCAAACCGGAAACCAGGTCTTTCGCGGCAGCGATTTTCTGGTCGTCGGTCATGTTGCCGCCGCCATTGGCGAGCTGCAGGGCGCCGCTGACCAGGCTCATCGTGCCGGCCATGGCACTCAGCCCGCCGGTGGAGCTGGCGGTGTGCAGCATCGTCTTCAAGGAACCGGCGGCCGCTTCGCGGTTGGCACCCAGGCCTTTCAGTTGAGTATCGACGATCTTGTCGATGGCTTTCGGGTCGCCGCTGGCCGCCGCGATCCGAATGGCCGCGGAGATCTGTTTGTTTTCCCCCGGGGTCAGCCCTTTGATATGGCCATCAAGGATGTCGATTTCATCCTTCATCTTTTTGTACATGTCGTACGCTTTGTCGCCCTTGTCCAGGGCGCCCAGCGTGGCGTTGATACCGCCCTTGACCATGGTGAACGTGGCTTTCAGCCCGCTTTCGGCATTTTCCGGCGACACCTTGTCGGGGTTTTCCATGTAGGTGTTGAGTTGGTGCGTCATCATGTTCTGGTCGAACGTCTGACGGCGCGCCGTGTAGCTGTCCGGTTCCAGGATGCGCAGCGACTCGAAATACCGGTCTACGTCCAACTCCGCCGTTTCGGACTTTTTCGGATCACCTGAATCGTTCATGGCAATCACGTACTCTTCAAAGTTCAAGTTGGCATCACGGGTACCGTCCTTGAACAGTGCAGGGAATACTTGCTCGCGGACTTCACTCAAACGCTCTTCGGACAAGCTGCCGACACTTTTCTTTAGTTCAGCGTCGTAACGGTCCTTAATGCCTTCTTTGCCCATAAGAGTGGAAATTTCTTTGGCGAGTTTGTCCTCATCGACCATTTCCTTGACGTCTTTGCCATTCAGTTTGGTCGGGCTCTTATCGGTCTCACGGTAAGTGCCGCTGCCCAGGTTAATGCTCTCTGCATAACCGTAAAGATCGTAACCAGTGTCGAGCGCCGCCTGGGCGTCCATCAACTTGACGATCTTCGCTTCGTCCGAGTCTTCGGTCAGCTTGCCGCTCTTGATGTCATCACGGATGGCCTGCACGAAGTTCTCGGCAGTTTGGCCACCCACGGTCTTGTCGTTGGGCAGCTCCATGTCCATCAAGCCTTCGGCGCCAAAGGTCGGGATGTTGTATTTGTCACGCAAGGCCTGCACGTCCTGAGGCTCATCCGGCGGCGCGGCCTTGTCGGTATGGGTTTTGTCTTTGACGTGAACCAGGTCGCCCTTGAGGCTGGAATAACCGTATTTGCCGAAGTCCTGCAAGCGCCCGGCCTCGGTGCCGTGGCGGGCTTGTTTTTTGGAGGTGAAGCCATCGATCTTGTCGTTGTCTTTGTCCCGGGCGTCGTAGCCGGTCAGCATCTTGCCGTTTTCATCAAGGCTGACCACATGTTCCAGCACCTGGGTGGCGCGGTAGGCGGCGTCGGCATCGTTCTCGAAATCACCGACCTGTTTCTTCAGGTTTTCCTTCACATCGCTTTGGTTGCCGAGGTTTTTCAGCAGGGGGGTAGCGTCGATAATTTCCTTGGCCGAGCGCGTGTCGCCGTCGGGGCGTTTTTGTTGGTCGCCCAGGTCCGACTTCACCACCTCGCCGCGCAGGCTGGAGTAACCGTACTTGCCGAAGTCCTGCAGGCGGCCGGCCTCGGTGCCATGCCGGGCTTCGCCGTCCTTGGTAAACCCGTCGATGCTGTTGTTGCCGACATTCTCGCCATCAGTGAGCTTGCCGTTTTCGTCGATGTATTCGACGTGCTCCACTACCTTGGAGGCGCGATAGGCCGCGTCGGCGTCTTTTTCATAATCACCGACTTGTTTCTTCAGGTTGTCCTTCACTCCGCTTTGATTGCCCAGTTGGGCGAGCAGCGGCGTGTCCTTGATGATTTGCTCTGCCGAGCGGGTATCCCCTTCGGGGCGTTTCTGGCCTTTGCCCAGCTCATCCGTCGGCTTGGTTTTGGGCGTCGTGGCGGCGTTTTTAACGGACTTTTCCCAGGCAGCGACCGTGGTTTTATCAGTGCCCGTGGCGTCCTTTGGGGTGGGTTCTACCTTCGCTACCATGGTCATTCTCCTGAGTTAATTGTCGCGCCGAAAGCGCCGCCAGCACGCGTCTAAACGTGTTTATTCTTTTAATGCGAACAGGGCTCTACAACTTCCCGGGCAAGTGCCCGGAACTAATTAGTCAATAACAAGAACCTGCCGCTAGTTGCTCAGCGGCTGTAGGTGAACGCTGTGAATCAAGGTGATTTGGAACTTAGCACGGGGCATTCACCAATTCGCAAAGCCTTCACAACAATTCACAACGGCGGTCACCATTTTAGAACGTTGATGGAGTAATACCGGCCCACGCAAAAAAGCCCGCGCATCAGCGCAGGCTTGTTGTAGAGCGGGGTGTGGCTTAGTTCTGACGTGCGGTCAGCGCCGCGTAACCGTTCATCAGGTTGCGATAGTTCGGGATACGCTGGGACAACAGATTGCCCAAGCCTTCCATATCGTTGCGCCAGTCGCCTTGCAACTCACACGCCACCGAAAACCAGTTCATCAGTTGCGCACCGGCCTGCGTCATCCGGCTCCACGCCGCTTGTTGCACCGTGGTGTTGAAGGTGCCCGAGGCGTCGGTCACCACAAAGACTTCAAACCCTTCCGCCAGTGCTGACAGCGTCGGAAACGCCACGCACACGTCCGTGACCACGCCGGCAATGATGATCTGCTTGCGCCCGGTGGCCTTGACCGCCTTGACGAAGTCTTCGTTGTCCCAGGCATTGATCTGGCCAGGGCGAGCGATGTACGGCGCGTCCGGGAATATTTCCTTCAGCTCCGGTACCAGCGGGCCATTGGGGCCTTGCTCGAAACTGGTGGTGAGGATGGTCGGCAGGTTGAAGAACTTGGCCAGGTCAGCCAGGGCCAATACGTTGTTCTTGAACTCGTTGGGCGAGAAGTCCTGCACCAGGGAAATCAGGCCGGTCTGGTGGTCGACCAGCAACACGATGGCGTCGTCTTTGTTCAGGCGGCTGTTGGTTGGAGTGCTCATGGTTGAATCCTTTTTTGTTTAAGTGGGTTTGGCGTTGCTTTCAACATGGGCACAGATTAATGGGTGGGCTCAGGAGGATAAATCGGCTCTGATGAGTAATACCGTCAACTCATAGGAGACAATCAGAATAAAAGTAAGACAAAAAATCTCACGCGTGAGCTATTGAGCCTTTCCAGAATTGCCTGTAGATTTTCTCACGCGTGAGTTTTTCACAACGAGGTCAGTACATGAAAAGCAGCTCTCCATCGAGCCCGTCGGAAGGGCCCGAGACCGATTCAGCAAGCCTTCAGGGAGAGCGCTTGAAGCCGTCCGCGAAAAAACCGTCGAGCTTTTATATGAAGCAGATGCGCGCGGGCCTGGCGGCTGCCGGTTATGTGAAACACGAGACTTGGGTGCTTCCCGAAAACCGAAGCCTGCTCAAGCAGATGGAGAAACAGCTTCGCCAGCCGATTCTGGCTGGCTCATTCATGTCGGAGAATTTCATGAGCGCAGGTACCAACTGGAATATCGATCGCCTCTTCAGCGCGCTGCAGGCCCTGGACGACGTGGTCTCCAATGACATTACGCTTTCTCTGGTTCAAGGCTCCGAGTCCAGCATCAAGCTGGAAATGAACGACTTCGGTGGCTTGCCGATTTACATCGCCGTGGTGGGCGAGCAAATCATCGTCGACACCGTGCTGGTGGACGTCGAGTCGATCAACGACGTAACGGCGTTCAACGACGCCGTGCTGCGCAGCCGGGAAATGTTCCCGCTGTCATCGATCGGCATCGAGTCCATGCCAAACGGGCAAGTGGTTTACAACATGTTCGGCGCATTGAGCTCCGACTCCAGCCTGACCAACATCGTGACCGAGGTGAAAACCCTGGTCGACAACGTGCAGCGCGCGAGCGAAGCCTTCGAACGTTTCTTCAATTAAGTATTCGGGAGTATCCAATGACTCAGTCCATCTGGAGCAAATTGTTCACCGCGCTGCGTGGCGGTGCCAGCGAAGTCGGCGAATCAATCGTTGATCAACAGGCCCTGCGCATCCTTGACCAGGAAATTCGTGACGCCGACACCGCGCTGGCCAATGCCAAGCGTGAGCTGGTCAGCATCATGGCCAAGCACAAACTGGCCAATGATCGCGTTGGCGAGTACGACGCCAAAATCAAGGACCTCGAGTCCAAGGCGATGGCCGCCATCCAGGCCAATCGAGAAGACCTCGCACTGGAAGTCGCCGAAGCCATTTCGACCCTGACCAACGAGCGCGACACCGAGCAAAAGCAGACCACCGAATTCGGTGGTTACGCTGAGAGCATGCGCAAGGACATCACCAAGGCCGAAAGCCGGATCAAAAGCCTGCGTCAGCAAGTGGACATGGCCAAGGCGCGCGAAAGCGTACAAAAGGCTCAGGTCAGCGCGTCCATCGCCAGTGGCGGTGCCAACGGCAAGCTGGAAACCGCCGTCGGTACGCTCAACCGTTTGCAAGCCAAGCAACAGCAGCGCGCCGCTGAGCTGCAAGCCCAGGACGAATTGGCTGAGGCTTCGACGGGTACTGATCTGGAGCGCAAACTGCGCGAGGCCGGCATCACGCCGGACACCGGCAGCGCCAATGCGATTCTGGAACGCCTGAAGCAAAAGTCGGCTGAGTAAATAAAGCCGCAACAGGAGGGGCCTATTCTCGGCCCTTCCTTTTTTATATCGAGGTCAGGATGGACGCCCTCAAGGGTTTCAAGACAATCGCAGGCCTGGCCCTGTTGATGGTTGCACTGCAACTGTTCAACGTGGCGACCGGCTACAGCCTGATGGCCTTCGGCCTGATCCCGAGAACGGTGCAAGGGCTGTTCGGCATTCTTACCTCGCCGTTTTTGCATGGGTCTTTTGCTCACCTGAGCGCGAACCTGATTGCCTTTCTGGTACTGGGCACCCTGGTGATTATCGAAGGGTTCAACCGGTTCGTTACCGTCAGCACGATCATCATTCTGCTGGGCGGCTCGCTGGTCTGGCTGTTTGGTTTTTCCGGCGTACACATCGGTGCCAGCGGCTGGGTGTTCGGGCTGTGGGCCTACTTGTTGTCGCGCGCCTGGTTTCACAGGAGCTGGGGCAACCTGATCACGGCCGGTGTGGTGGCGCTGTTGTATGGCGGCCTGGTCTTCGGTTTCCTGCCGCGTCAGGGTGTTTCCTTCGAAGGCCATCTTTTTGGGGCGTTCGCCGGATTTATTGCAGCCAAGGTACTTCTCTCCACGCCGCGCAGCAGGTTTAATGCCGGCTGAACGCACTTGAGCCTCCCGACGTTGAGGTGACGGCGTCAGGAACCAGGTACCCAGGGAGTCAGGGGCGAAATGTCGATTTTCCTTTTGTTGCGCATGTATGCCTCCTCTCTCTTTCACCGTTTCGGTTGGGCAGGGCTGGTCATCGCCTTGGGTGTTCACCTGAGCACGGCGTACCTGGGCCTGATACTTCTGGGCGAGCAACACCTCACCGCAGCCGCCACGTTTATTTACTTCTACCTCACCACCACGCTCACTGTCGGCTATGGCGACCTCGCGCCGCAGACTTCCGCCGGGCGAATTTTCGTGGCCACCTGGATCATGCTCGGGGGCATTGCGCTGCTCACGGCAGCCATCGGAAAAACCACCACCAGCGTTATCGATGCATGGAGAAAAGGCATGAAGGGCAAAGGTGATTTCACCGGCAAGGTCGGCCACACGGTGCTCATTGGCTGGGAGGGCGCGTCCAGCGAGCGAGTCATCGAGTTGTTGCTTCAGGACGAAACCTCGAACGACAACCTGATCGTCATCTGTGACTGCACCCTCGAAGAAAACCCGATGCCAGGCAAAGCGGCATTTATCCGCGGTGAAAGCCTGTCCTCCACCGCGTTATTACTGCGCGCAGGTGTGCCCGGTGCCGAGCGCGTGCTGGTGCGAACCCCGTCCGACGACCTGACGCTGGCCACCGTGCTGGCGGTGAATCAATTGAACCCTGTGGGGCACGTCGTCGCCCACTTCAATGAAAGTGAAATTGCCGCACTCGCCAGCTCCTATGCGCCCCGCCTGGAATGCACTTCAAGCATGGCCATCGAGATGCTGGTGCGCGCCTCTCAGGACCCGGGCTCGTCCGTGGTTATCAATGAACTGCTGTGCGTGGGCCAGGGCGCCACCCAATACTTGATGAGATTGCCCGAGGCATTTGAAGCCACGTTCGGCGATCTGTACACGCAGATGAAAGAACGCCACAACGCCACCCTCATCGGCTATCGCGCCAAAGGTGCCCAGCAACCGTCGATCAACCCGCCCAGCGCCACACGCGTTGAAGGCGGCGAACTCTTCTATATCGCCTCCACCCGCCTCAAGGAAATCTCCCATGGGATGGCTTAAACAGTTGATGGGGCTTGAAGCCCCGAATGCGAATACCGAATCGAAACTGGCCGTGCCGGTCACCGGCCCGCTGGGCCTGGCGCCGGGCAAAGGCGTGATATTCGACGCGACCCTGAAATTGTTGCTCGATGAGAAAACCTCGGTGGTCATCCCCGGCGCCCAGGAAATCTGGAGCAACGGCACCGTTGACCTCGGCCAGTCCACCTGGCTGTCTCGCTACTACATGAATGACGAGGATTACTGGCTGCAGGTGCACACCACGGGCGACATCGCCGGTCAGGTCGAGTCGGTGATCCTGTTCAACTACTTGAGTTACGTCACCATCAGCAGCGAAGCGGAACTGCGACGGCTGGCCGGGCCACAGAGCCCTATCGGCTTGCCGACCTACACCCACAACGGCGTTGAATACGCGCGCGTGTGGGGCAGCGAGGCTGGCCAGACAGAACTGGTGGCGATGACTGAACAGGTGATCAATCCCGAAGAGTCCTACAGCGTCGAGCACCGTTCGATGCTGTACGCCCGCGACACCGGCCTCACCGATCGTCGAGAGTTTCTGCTGTTTTCCGTCGAAGAGGACGCCGAGGGCACTGTCAGCCTTAGCACGTCACTGGGTATTTCGCTGTACACAACCGACTTGAATGCGCTCTAAAAAAGGAAGAAACACATGCTAGAAGCTCTCTCCATTTCCCTGAACAAAGCCGCCGTGCTCGGGTTTGTCACCTACCTGCTGGGCGCCGCCGTACTGTTCGGCCTGTTCCAGTTCATCTACACCCGCGTCACCCCGCACAAGGAGTTCGAACTGATTCGCGCGGGCAACGTCTCGGCGGCGGTTGCCCTGGGTGGCGCCATCATCGGTTTCGCGATTCCGGCCAGCAACGTGATTGCCTACTCCATCAGCATCCTCGACTTCGTCGTGTGGGCCGTCATCGCCGCCGTCGTCCAGTTGTTGGCGTTTCTGGTGACCAGCCTGGTGCTCAAAGGCACTTCCGAGCGCATCAAGAACGGCGAGCTCGCCGCCGGCATCTACGTGGCCGCCGTGGCCATCAGCGTCGGCATGCTGAACGCCGCCTGCATGACGCCTTCCCAGAACTGATCCCGTACGGAGCTCCCGATGAAACGAAGCAAGTACGTTCAGCTGTCGCTGGCAGCGTCGGTCGCCATGGCGATATCCGGCTGTGGGCCGACGGAAAAAACCTACGATGTGCAGAAGAAATACAACTTCCAGTCCGTGCAGCAATGCGCCGATGAAAAGCTCCCGGTAGACGTCTGCTCGGACGCCTACATGACCGCCATGGCCGAGCACCGCCGCATCGCCCCGGTGTACGACAGCCAGGCCGAGTGCGATGCCGACTTCGTCGCCGACTGGTGCCAGCAAGACTCCACCGGCAAGTTCATCCCCAAACTCGGCGGTTTCGAACTGACCGCTCAAGGCCAGGTGACCCAATCCCAGGTCGACGCGGCCAACGCTCAAGTGGCTGGCGCGCAAGCCAATGGTGGCGGCTCAGGCTTCTCCACCACCAGCCTGCTGACCGGGCTGCTGATCGGCAACATGCTGAGCAACAATCGCAACAGCTACCGCTCCGAGCCGGTGTATCGCTACCGCGATGATCGCGGCAATTACGGCTCCTCAACGCTCAACCAGCGTGCCTCGAACGGCGCGACCTTCGGCCGCTCGAACCAGGCCCGTTACGGCAGCAGCAATTACTCGAACACGCTGCGCTCCTCCAATACGTCGAGCACCGTCTCCTCGGCCACCTCCCGTGGCGGCTTCGGCAGCAAAGCCAGCGCCCGCAGCGGCTGGGGCGGCGGCGGGTCGAGCAGTTAAGGAAGGGCCATGAAGAAAATCCACTGCGCAGAACGTCACGACTGGAAACAGACCGCCGACAGCCTCGGCTTTCTGTTCCACACCATCGACGACGAACCCTACTGGGACGAAAGCGCGTACTACCAGTTCACGCTCCAGCAAATCGAGCGCGACCTCGAAGACCCGACGACCGAGATCCATGCCATGTGCATGGACCTCGTCGCCCGCGTGGTCCACAACGAAGAACTGCTGGAACGCCTGAGCATCCCCGCGCCGTTCTACGACATGATCCGCACCTCCTGGCTCGAAGGCCACCCGCACCTCTACGGGCGCATGGACTTCTCCTACAACGGCACCGGCCCCGCCAAACTGCTCGAACTCAACTACGACACCCCCACCAGCCTCTACGAAGCCGCCGCGTTCCAATGGGGCTGGCTGGAACAATGCATCGAGCGCGGCCTGCTGCCCAAACACGCCGACCAATTCAACAGCATCGACACCAAACTGCACCAGGCCTTCGCCCAGTTGCAGGTCAACCAACCGTTCTACTTCGCCTCGATGAAAGACTCCATCGAAGACAAAGGCACCACCGACTACCTGCGCCTCGTCGCGGAAAAAGTCGGCATCGAATCGCGCCACATTGACATTGAAGACATCGGCCTCACCGCCGAAGGCCGCTTTGTCGACCTCGAAGATCGCTGGATTCCCCACCTATTCAAACTGCACGCCTGGGAGTTCATCTTCCACGAACCCTTTGGCGCCGCGATTGCCGAGAGCGATACGCAGTTTTTTGAGCCCGCGTGGAAATCCATCATCTCCAACAAAGGCATCCTGCCGCTGTTGTGGGAGTTCAACAAAGGCCACCCGAATCTACTCGCGGCACACCTGGATACCGACCCGGGCAAAGCCGTGCCGAAAGGTTGGGTGCGCAAGCCGTTCTTCTCGCGGGAAGGAGCGAATATCGAGCTGCAAACCGCCGACGGGCTGATCGTGAAAGAGGACGGGCCCTACACGGACGCGCCGTTTATCCTTCAGGAGTTTGCGCCGCTGCCACGGTTTGGGGACAGCTACACGCTGATTGGGTCGTGGGTGATTGGTGATCAGGCGGCGGGGATTGGCGTGCGGGAAGATAATAGTTTGATTACCAAGGATTCGAGTCGGTTTTTGCCGCATTTGATATTGGATTGAGGCCTGAGTGTTAAGGGCCAGCAGGGCTGATCCCTTTCATTTGCAGGACGTTTCCGAGAGAATCCCAAGTGCATTGCGCCAGCGAAATTCCGGGACTAGGCTGCGGTCCGTCACTGACTATTCAGTGATCGGGTTTAGTCGCCCGGATTCGATTGGCGCATTAGCACTCATGAGTCAGGCACCCCTTCGCCTGCATCTTATGGTGGCTGTGCGCAGGGCACCTCCGGGTGCGCCGGGTTCCCAATCGACCGGTCGACTAACCTGCGTACAGCTGCCGCCTTTCGTTTAGTCGCGTGTCGTGGCAGCTCCAAATTATCGATTGGAGTTTGGCTATGGATAATGTTGTTTCGGATTCGCCTGCGAACCCATTTACCGTCAATGAAGAACTGAGCTTCGAAGACGCGTGGGTACGTGTGGCTGAGTTGCTGCAGTGTGCGGTGGCGACATCGCAAGCGCTTGGCGAACCGCTGGGTGCGCCGCATAGGGCGGTGATGCATTTGGTGGAGATGGCGAAGATGGTGGCGGATCGGGCGGTGGAGTGTTTGCAACCCACGTAAGGCGAGCCGCTTTTAATTGGCCACTTGTCCAACAGGCTGTTGGACAAGTAGGCCACACTTCTTGCAGACATTAAAAAGCCGGCTTGTGGCCGGCTTCTCGGGGACTGCTTCAGCTTGTTTTTGACAAACCTCACCAGCCTTCAAATCGCTCAGCCTACGTCACGTCGGGCTGAATAGTAGGGGCATCCGCGGGAACTCCTCCGCTTCGCCAGGCAGGGTGGATAGCCTTGAGCCACCCCCTGCCAAATGTGGGCCGCATGATACCCGCATTCACCTCAGTTGCCCACCTCCGGATCCGGTTTAGAGCCTTCCCAGCCCAATAAATGCTCATCCAGCGGCACCGGTGGGCGGCGGTTGTTGAGGGTGGACCACCAGAACACCCAGCCGACGATCTGGAAGTCCTCTTCGAAGCGTTGTTCGTGGGTGAGGTATTCGTCGGGGTGTTCGCCGGTGTTGTGGCTGCGCATGCGCAGGCCGCCGCCGGGGCGGTTGTAGAGGTATTTGATGCGTAGCATGCCGCCGTGTTCGACGGCGTAGATTTCGCCGTCGATGATTTGGGTACGGCCAGTGTCGATGCCGAGGGTGGCGCCTTGCTGGATGATGTCGGTCATGCTGTTGTCGACCATGTAGGCGCCTACTGCGCGGTCGGGGTTGATGTTGAGGGTTTTGAACGTGTGCAGGGTGACGCGGATGCGTTCGACGGAGGTGAAGGTAGGGTGGAGGGGGATTTCCACGTCGGTGCTTTCTGGGCGGTTGATTGGGCCTGTGAGGTATTTGCCCGCGTCTTCGCGGATGGGGATCACGTTCCTTGTGTCGTGGCCTTCGAGCAGGAAGTTGGCCGGTGGGTGTTTGGGGCCTTCGCCGGTGCGTAGCCAACGGCTGGAGATGCACAGCAGTTCTGCGATCTCGTTGAGTCGGCCCATGGGCACGCCGCGTTTGAACCAGTTGTTCACGTGTTGAGGCGTGACACCACGGTTCTTGGCGAAGTCGGAGGCGGAAAGATGAACTTCCCGAAGTAGTGCTTTTAGTCGATCACCTGATGTATTCATAAACGCAGAGTTTACCGGCCGGAAAACTCCATCAAATAAACCATGCGTTGAATTGCGCGCGTAGGAGTTTGCTTAGTTGTAGCCTGATTTATCAGTTATAAAACTTAGTTGAACGTTGGGTGTTAAACATTGAACCGGGTGTTTAATTTTTCCCACAAAAAAAGCCCCGAATGATCGGGGCTTTTTTGATTGCCGGGGCAATGAGTAGCGGTATCAGCCTTTGTAGGCAGCGACCGACTTCATGATCTCGGCGCGGGCGGCTTCTGCGTCGCCCCAACCGTCGATCTTCACCCATTTGCCTTTTTCGAGGTCTTTGTAGTTCTCGAAGAAGTGTTTGATCTGCTCCAGCAACAGTGGCGGCAGGTCGGTGTATTCCTTCACGTCCACGTACAGCTGGGACAGCTTGTCGTGTGGTACCGCGATAACTTTGGCATCGCCGCCGCCGTCGTCGGTCATGTTCAGGATGCCGACCGGGCGTGCGCGGATAACCGAGCCTGGGGTCACCGGGTAAGGGGTTACCACCAGCACGTCGAGGGGGTCACCGTCGTCGGCCAGGGTGTTCGGGATGAAACCGTAGTTGGCCGGGTAGAACATCGGGGTGGCCATGAAACGGTCAACGAACAGGCAATCGCTGTCTTTGTCGATTTCGTATTTGATCGGCGCGTGGTTGGCCGGAATTTCGATGGCGACGTAGATGTCGTTCGGCAGGTCTTTGCCAGCCGGAATCTTGCTGTAGCTCATTGGGCGATGCCCCCGTAGTTGGCCATGAAACATGGCCGGATTGGCCTAAAAGTGGCGGCGATTATAGGCATATTCTGACGCCGATGCCATGCGTCAGACGTCGTACGGCGCGTGGCGTTCCGTCTGATACCGCACGTCGCTGGCCTGCAGTCGGGTGAGGCGGGCCAGGGGATCCTGGCGATAAAACTGACTCAGTTGCGCGTACACCTGTGGATAAGTGCTGACCAGCAAATCCGGGGCACTGAAAAAATACTCGCTGGTGACGGCAAAGAACTCCGCCGGGTTTTCGGCGGCGTAGGGGTCTATGTCGGTATCGGCGTCCGGGTTGGCGTCGAGCTGACGGTTGAGGTCGTCAAACGCGCTCTGCATCACGCTGGCCCAGTCTTGCACGCGCATGTCGCTGTGCAGCGGCGGCAGGCCGTTGGCATCGCCGTTGAGCATGTCGAGCTTGTGCGCGAGTTCGTGGATCACCAGGTTGTAACCTTCCCAATTGCCACTGGCGAGCACGCCGGGCCAGGCGAGGATCACCGGGCCTTGCTGCCACGCTTCGCCACTGTGTTCGCCTTCCCACTCATGTTCCACGCCACTGGCGTCGCGATGGCGCTGGGGGCTGAGGAAGTCGTCGGGGTACAGCACTATTTCGTGGAAACCCTGATACCAGTCGAGGTCGCCGAGGTTCATCAGCGGCAGTTGTGCCTGGGCGGCGAGCAGCAGGTGTTGTTCCTGGTGCAGGTCGACGCCGGGCAGGGCGGTGAGGTGTTTTTCGTCGAGGAAGACTACGCAGGCTTCGCGCAGCCATTGGTCTTGCTCGGCGCTGATGCCATCGAGAAAGGTCAGGTGCTCGCGCACCCGCTGCCAGGTGTCATCGGCAATCGGGTGCTTGGCCAGCAGGCGCCGGCGACGCCAGGCGCTGAGGGACCACACGGGCAGTGCTTACGACTTGGCTTCGGAGGACGTGCGACCGAAGCGGCTGCGGACCACACCGATGATCATCGGCACCAGCGACAGCAGGATGATAAACACCACGAGCAGCGACAGGTTCTTCTTGATAAACGGCACGTTGCCGAAGAAGTAGCCCAGGGTCACGAGGCCGCCGACCCACAGGATGGTGCCAAACACGCTGAACCCGAAGAAGCGCGGGTAAGGCATTTTGGCGATACCGGCGACGAACGGCGCAAACGTGCGCAGGATCGGCAGGAAGCGCGCCAGGGTCACGGTTTTGCCGCCGTGTTTGTCGTAGAAATCGTGGGTTTTTTGCAGGTAGTCGCGGCGGAAGATTTTCGAGTTCGGGTTGCTGAACAAGCGTTCCCCGGCTGTTCGTCCTATGACGTAGTTGGTGCTGTCGCCGAGAATCGCCGCCAACATCAACAAACCGCCCAGCAACACCGGGTCCATGCCGCCGCCGGCTGCGATGGCGCCAGCGATGAACAGCAAAGAGTCACCCGGCAGGAAGGGCATGACCACCAGCCCGGTCTCGCAAAAAATGACCAGGAACAGAATGGCGTAAATCCACACTCCATAGTTTCTCACCAGCATGTCGAGGTAAACATCGAGATGCAGGATAAGGTCGAGCGGGTTGAAATCCATGTAGGGCACCTGTGTGAATGGCCCGGCTCAGCAGGCCTGTGCGGGGGCGTCGGGTAATAAGGCTACAAGTGTATGCCCAATTTCTTACAAGACTGAAAGGTCCGCATTATACGGATTGAGTCGTGAAAAGCGTGTTGGTTTTGTAGCGGGGGATGTCGCGTTTATCAAGGATGTACACGGAACAAAATGTGGGAGCTGGCTTGCCTGCGATGGCGGCGTGTCTGTGACATGGGCGCTGACTGGTCCACCGCTATCGCAGGCAAGCCAGCTCCCACAGGGATTTGTGGTGATTGTGGTGTGGGGTCAATCTTCGCTGATCGGCAACGTATAGTTCTTGAACTCCGTGTCCTCACGGAACCCGATCGACTCATACGTCTTCTGCGCCACTTCATTGTCACTGCTGGTCGACACCCGCAACCGCACGGCCTGGGTGTCCTTGGCCATTTTTTTCGCGGTGCGCATCAGGTTATCCGCCACCAACTGCCGCCGGGCGTCTTCAGCCACGTAGATGTCATTCAGAATCCAGACGCGTTTGAGCGATAAAGACGAAAAACTCGGATACAGCTGACAAAACCCCAGCAACTTCTTGTCATCATCATCCGCCAGCGCCAGGTAAATCACCGATTCCTTGCGTCGCAGGCGCTTTTCCAAAAAGTCCCGCGACGAGTCCGGGAATGGCAACGCCCCATAGAACTCGCGGTATTTGACGAAGAGCGGGGTCAACAGGTCCAGGTGTTCCAGGGTCGCTTGAGTAATCCGCATGCCAGGCCTCAACTTCCAAAGGGGGGGATGACCACACAAGCGGCCGTGACTCGATGCTGCCTAACGTCGCGAAAAAGCGCAATCGTGCAGCGATCAGTCATCCGGTGAGCTGAGCAGGAAATTGCCCTTCATCAGGTCAGGATCATCCGACTCAATCGTCTGAACCTGCGCCTCGTCCTTGAGATTGACCCCCGACAGCTGCCGGCGACACGCCTCCTTCATCAAGTAAAGCAGGCGATGCGCTGCCATGCCGTAGCTCAAGCCTTCCAGGCGCACGTTGGAGATGCAGTTACGGTAGGCGTCGGTGAGGCCGACCTTGGGGTTGTAGGTGAAATACAGGCCCAGGCTGTCCGGCGAGCTGAGCCCAGGCCGTTCGCCGATCAGGATCACTACCATCTTGGCACCGAGCAATTGGCCGACTTCATCCGCCACCGCTACGCGGCCCTGTTCCACCAAAATCACCGGCGAAAGGGACCACCCTTCGGCGTGGGTCTGTTCTTCCATGCGTGTCAGAAATGGCAGCGTGTGTTTATGCACGGCCAGTGCCGATAAACCATCGGCGACCACCACGGCCAGGTCCACGCCGCCGGGGTTGGCGGCGGCGTAATTGCGCAGGCTCTGGGCGGATTCATCACTCAACCGCCGCCCGAGGTCCGGGCGCTGCAAATACATATGACGGTCGACGGCCGCGCTGTGCAGCAACACGCTTTCGCGCCCGCGTTCGGCCATCTGGCTGCTCAGGCCGGCGTGGTCGAAGGGCAGGTGCACCGCGTCGCGTGCCTGGGCGTGGGCGAACTGAAAATCCAGCTGTGCGCTGGTGGGGATGCTGGTGCCGGTGCGGCCCAGGGCGATGCGCGCCGGGGTCAGGCGGCGCAGTTCCAGCCACGGGTTTTCAGGCGTGGTTTCAAGAGGTTCGACGTGCACGGGCGGCTCCTTCATCCCAATTGCGCCAAGGCTTGGCGAAACGCTGGTGGCAGGCTGTTGCCGAAATGCACCTTGCCGTCGGCTTGCGTGAAGATGCCCATTTTCGCCAGCCACTGTTCAAACTCCGGCGCCGGTTTTAAACCCAATGTTTGCCGGGCGTACAAGGCGTCGTGGAACGAGGTGGTCTGGTAGTTGAGCATGATGTCGTCGGAACCGGGGATGCCCATGATGAAGTTGATCCCGGCCACGCCGAGCAGGGTCAGCAGGGTGTCCATATCATCCTGGTCGGCTTCGGCGTGGTTGGTGTAGCAGATGTCGCAGCCCATCGGCACACCGAGCAGCTTGCCGCAGAAGTGGTCTTCAAGGCCCGCGCGGATGATCTGTTTGCCGTTGTACAGGTACTCCGGGCCGATAAATCCTACAACCGTATTCACCAGAAACGGTTTGAAATGCCGGGCCACGGCGTAGGCGCGGGTTTCGCAGGTTTGCTGGTCGACGCCAAAGTGCGCGTTGGCCGACAAGGCGCTGCCCTGGCCGGTTTCGAAATACATCAGGTTGTTGCCCAGCGTGCCGCGATTCAGGCTCAAACCCGCCTCGTAACCTTCCTGCAGCACGCTCAGGCTGATGCCGAAACTGGCGTTGGCGGCCTCGGTGCCGGCGATCGACTGAAACACCAGGTCCAACGGCACGCCCCGGTTGATGGCTTCGATGGAGGTGGTGACGTGGGTCAGCACGCAGGCCTGGGTCGGGATTTCGTAGCGCTGGATGATTGCGTCGAGCATTTCCAGCATGGCGCAGATCGAGGCGATGCTGTCGGTGGCCGGGTTGATGCCGATCATGGCGTCGCCGTTGCCATACAACAGCCCATCGAGAATGCTGGCGGCAATGCCTGCCGGTTCATCGGTGGGGTGGTTGGGTTGCAGGCGGGTCGACAGGCGCCCGCGCAGGCCCATGGTGCCGCGAAACTGCGTGACCACGCGGATCTTCTGGGCCACCAGCACCAAATCCTGCACGCGCATGATTTTCGAGACGGCCGCCGCCATTTCCGGTGTAAGACCCGGCGCCAATGTGCGTAGGGAGTGTTCGTCGGCCGCGTCACTGAGCAGCCAGTCACGCAGGCCGCCGACGGTCAGGTGGCTGACCACGCCAAACGCCTGTTTATCGTGGGTATCGATGATCAGTCGGGTAACTTCATCGCTTTCGTAGGGAATCAGCACTTCTTCGAGAAAATGTTTCAGCGGGATATTCGCCAGCGCCATCTGCGCCGCCACGCGCTCGCCGTCGTTTTGCGCGGCTACGCCAGCGAGAAAGTCACCGGAGCGCGCAGGGCTGGCCTTGGCCATCACGTCCTTGAGGCTGTCAAAGCGGTAGGTCTGTGCACCCACCGCGTGGGAAAAGCTTGCCATACAGTGTCTCCTGGGCGACGCAGGCCAAGGCCTGCGTCGAGGTTTTCGGCAGTTAGTGCAAGGCGGCCTCTGCGGCCTGGATCGCCGCGAATTCCTCTTCCGGCGTGCCTGCTACCAAGTGATGCCGGCTGTAGAAAGCAAAGTAAGCAATTAATACTCCATAGATGATCGCCGCGCCAATAACCACGCGCGGGTCCACCAGAAAGCCCGCCACCACGGCCACGCAGGCCAGTACCAGCGCGACGCCCGAAGTAAAAATGCCACCCGGCGTGCGATACGGACGGTCCATTTTGGGGCGGCGGATGCGCAGGGTGATGTGCGCGGCCATCATCAGTACGTAGGAAATGGTCGCGCCAAACACAGCCACGAGAATCAGCAAGTCGCCCTGGCCGGTCAGTGACAGGCCGAAACCGATAATGCCGGGGATCACCAGTGCCAGCACTGGCGCCTTGCTCTTGTTGGTTTGCGACAGCTTGCGCGGCAGGTAACCGGCGCGGGACAAGGCGAAAATCTGCCGCGAATAGGCGTAGATAATCGAGAAAAAGCTCGCGATCAATCCAGCCAAGCCCACCAGGTTGACGAAGCTGCCCATCCAGGTTGAACCGCCGTAGGACAGCGCCAGCGCTTCAACCAGCGGGTTGCCGGATTTGATCAGCGCGTAAGTGCCCGCGCCGCCCGGTGCAATCACCAGAATCAACAGGGCAAAACTGGTCAGCACCACAATGGCGCCGATCAGGCCGCGTGGCAGGTCGCGTTTCGGGTTCTTGGTTTCTTCGGCGGCCAGTGGCACACCTTCGACGGCGAGGAAGAACCAGATGGCGTAAGGAATTGCCGCCCACACGCCAACGTAGCCGAACGGCAGGAACGTGCTGGCGCCCTTGGCCTCGGTCACCGGAATATCCAGCAAGTTGGCCACATTGAAGTGCGGCATCATCGCTACCAGGAACACGCCCAAGGCAATGGCGGCGATCGCGGTGATCACAAACATCAACTTCAAGGCTTCGCCGACGCCGAAGATGTGGATGCCGATAAAGATGATGTAGAACGCCAGGTAAATCATCCAGCCGCCGATGCCGAACAGCGACTCGCAATACGCGCCGATAAACACCGCGATGGCGGCGGGGGCGATGGCGTATTCAATCAGGATGGCGGTGCCGGTGAGGAACCCGCCCCAAGGCCCGAACGCGCTGCGGGCAAAGCCGTAGCCGCCGCCCGCGGTGGGGATCATGGAAGACAGTTCGGCCAGGGAAAAACACATGCACAAATACATGGTGGCCATCAGGAGCGTGGCGAGGAACATGCCGCCCCAGCCACCTTGGGCCAGGCCGAAGTTCCAGCCGGCATAGTCGCCGGAGATCACGTAAGCAACGCCGAGGCCGACCAACAGCACCCAGCCGGCGGCGCCTTTTTTCAGTTCGCGTTGTTGGAAATATTGAGAATCGACTTTTTCGAAGTCGACGGAAGAGCCAGTGGGTTCGCTAGGCATGGGAAAGTACCGTCCGTTCTTATTGTTTTTAATTCGGCCTCTGCGTGCCGGATGAGGTAGCAACGACTTGCGAAGTTCAACTGTGGGAGCTGGCTTGCCGGCGATGGGGCCAGCAGATCCAGCACCTTTGTTGAATGACACACCGCTATCGCAGGCAAGCCAGCTCCCACACTTGATTGCATTTCAAGTTGGGGGCTGGCTTGCCTGCTTGGGGGTTTAGTTAGAAGAAGCCCAGCGGATTAATGTCGTAGCTCACCAGCAGGTTCTTGGTCTGCTGGTAATGGTCCAACATCATCTTGTGCGTCTCACGGCCCACGCCGGATTTCTTGTAACCGCCAAACGCGGCGTGCGCCGGGTACAGGTGGTAGCAGTTGGTCCACACGCGGCCTGCCTTGATCGCGCGGCCCATGCGGTAGGCGCGGTTGATGTCGCGGGTCCACACGCCGGCGCCGAGGCCGAACTCGGTGTCGTTGGCAATCGCCAGGGCTTCGGCTTCGTCCTTGAAGGTGGTGATGCTCACCACCGGGCCGAAGATTTCTTCCTGGAACACGCGCATTTCGTTGGTGCCCTTGAGCAGGGTCGGCTGGATGTAATAACCGCCGGCCATGTCGCCTTCGAGCTTCTCGACCTTGCCGCCGGTCAGCAGTTGCGCGCCTTCGCCCTTGGCGATTTCCAGGTAAGACAGGATCTTGTCGAACTGCTGCTCGGACGCCTGGGCGCCGACCATGGTGTCGGTGTCCAGCGGGTCGCCGCGTTTGATCTGCTCGACCTTTTTCATCACCACTTTCATGAAGTCGTCGTAGATCGACTCTTCCACCAACGCGCGGGATGGGCAGGTGCACACTTCGCCCTGGTTAAAGAACGCCAGCACCAGGCCTTCTGCGGCTTTCTCGATGAACGAAGGCTCGGCTTTCATGATGTCGGCAAAGAAGATGTTCGGCGACTTGCCGCCCAGCTCAACGGTGGACGGAATAATGTTTTCGGCCGCCGCGTGCATGATGTGCGAGCCCACTGGCGTGGAACCGGTGAAGGCGATTTTGGCGATGCGCTTGCTGGTGGCCAGGGCTTCGCCGGCTTCTTTGCCGTAACCGTGCACCACGTTCAGCACGCCCGGTGGCAGCAGGTCGCCGATCAATTCCATCAGCACGTTGATGCCCAGCGGCGTCTGCTCGGCTGGCTTGAGCACCACACAGTTACCGGCCGCCAGGGCGGGCGCGAGTTTCCAGGCGGCCATCAGCAGCGGGAAGTTCCACGGGATGATCTGACCGACTACGCCCAGCGGCTCGTGGAAGTGATAGGACGCGGTGAGTTCGTTGATTTCGGCGCTGGTGCCTTCCTGGGCGCGGATGCACCCGGCGAAGTAACGGAAGTGGTCGGCGGCCAGCGGGATGTCGGCGTTGAGGGTTTCACGCACGGCCTTGCCGTTGTCCCAGGTTTCGGTGATGGCCAGCAGTTCGAGGTTCTGTTCGATGCGGTCGGCGATTTTCAGCAGTACCAGCGAGCGGTCCTGGGCAGAGGTTTTGCCCCAGGCGTCAGCCGCGGCGTGGGCGGCGTCGAGGGCTTTGTCGATGTCTTTGGCGTTGGAGCGCGGGAATTCGGCGATGGCCTTGCCGTTGACCGGCGAGGTGTTGGTGAAATAGTTGCCATCGACCGGCGCAACGAACTCGCCGCCGATGAAGTTGCCGTACTTGGCCTTGAACGAAACGATCGCGCCTTCAGTACCGGGGTGTGCGTAACGCATGGTGGGTATCTCCTGACTTTTATGTTTATTGGAGTACAGCGGAATTGCGCTTGATAAAGCGTAGAGCAAAGGTCGGGCCACCGCGTGCGGGCCTGCTAAATCAGGGGGGGCAGCTGTGTTGCAACGCGTTGCTGTGGCAGGGGTGGCACAGTGTGAGTGACAGTTTGTGCCATAAACGGTACAGCCCATGGCCAACGGGTCGGCCCGGGGTTGCAATGGTCGGGATGCCGGGGGATGCTGGCCGTTCTCATGCAGGGAGAATAATAAGAAATGCACAACGATCATTTCAGCCGTCATGCCCAGCAAGTCCTGACCGTGGCGCATGGCCGCGACCCGTCCAGCGACCCCTCTATCGCCCGCTCCTGGCTGCGTTGCCTTGAGGACTATCACCTCGACCCTGCGGTGAGCATCGCCCCCACCGTGCTTGAACACGGCCGCCTGCTGGAAAGCCGCGAACGCCTGCAGCAAGTGCTGCACATTGCCGGCGGCGAGATGAACAGCCTGCATCAACAGCTCTCGGGCGCGGGCCACGCGGTGCTATTGACCGACGCACGCGGGGTGATCCTCAACTGCGTGACCGCGCCGTCCGAGCGCAAGGTTTTCGAGCGCGCCGGGCTGTGGCTGGGTGCCGATTGGAGCGAAGCCTGCGAAGGCACCAACGGCATCGGCACCTGCCTGGTGGAGCGCCAGTCCCTGACTATTCACCGTGATGAGCATTTTCGCGGCCGCCACACCGGGCTGACCTGTTCGGCGAGCCCGGTGTTTGATCCCCATGGCGAATTGCTGGCGGTGCTCGACGTCTCCTCGGCGCGCGAAGCGGTGTCGCGCCAGAGCCAGTTCCATACGATGGCGCTGGTGAACCTGTCGGCGAAGATGATCGAGAGCTGTTACTTCCTGCGTCATTTTGAAAATCACTGGCTGCTGCGCTTTCACCTGCAGGCCGAATCCGTGGGCCTGTTCAGCGAGGGGTTGCTGGCGTTTGATGGCGAAGGGCGTATCTGCGCGGTAAACCAAAGCGCGCTGAACCTGCTGGGGCAGGCGCGCGACGGTTTGCTGGGCCAGCCGGTGGAAGCATTTTTCGATTGTTCGCTTGACCAACTGCTCGGCCGCGCCAGTGCCAATGCCACGGCCAGCTGGCCGCTGCGTACCCGTGATGGGCGCTCGTTGTTCGCCGCGTTGCGTGGTCAGTCGCGCAGTGTGCCGCCGCCGTTGGCCAAGCCTGAAACTTCGCGTTTGCCGGGCATCTGCCTGGGCGATCCGGCCCTGCAGAATGATTTTCGCAAGGCGCTGAAAGTCTTTGAGCGCGACGTGCCATTGCTGATCAACGGTGAGACCGGCTGCGGCAAAGAGGCATTCGCCAAGGCCGTGCACCAGGCCAGCCAGCGCGCCGACAAACCTTTCGTGGCCCTCAATTGCGCCGCCATCCCTGAAAACCTGATTGAGAGCGAGTTGTTCGGCTATCGCGGCGGCAGTTTTACCGGCGCGCTCAAGGAAGGCATGCGCGGCAAGCTGCAACAGGCCGATGGCGGCACGCTGTTCCTCGACGAGATCGGCGACATGCCTTTTGGGTTGCAAACCCGTCTTTTAAGGGTGTTGGAGGACCGCATGGTCGTGCCTATCGGTGGTGCTGCACAGGCAATAGATGTGCGGATCATCAGCGCAACCCACCGAATTTTGTTTGAGCGCGTTCAGGCCGGCAGCTTTCGGGAAGACTTGTATTACCGGCTCAATGGGTTGGAGGTGGCGTTGCCCGCATTGCGTGAGCGCACGGATAAAGCGCAGCTGTTGGACTTTCTATTGGCACAAGAAACCGCAGGGCAGGCGCTCACGCTGGACGTGGCGGCACGGCAGGCGCTGCTCGCTTACGCCTGGCCGGGCAACGTGCGGCAATTGCGCATGGTCTTGCGCACGCTGGTGGCGTTGGCTGAGGACGGCCGAGTTGCGTTGGATGATCTGCCGGCAAATGTACGTATGCCGAGTTTCGCGCCTTCTATTCCTGTTGATGTTTCGCCCCTGGACGAGGCGGAACGTAAAACCCTGCTGAGTGCACTTGAACAGCAGCGCTGGCATATAACCCGTACGGCGCAACTGTTGGCGGTCAGCCGTAATACGCTGTACCGCAAGTTACGCAAGTATGGGATTGTTGCGTCTGAGCATCATCACTAGCGGGTATATAGGAAAGTGCTTAAACGTTGATCTGGCTTCAATAGGCGTTTGCTATGGGGTTGTTAGTTATATTCAATCGATATAACGCCTTCATGGCTTAGCTGCTCTGGAACTACTCGAGCGGCGAAGGCCACGTAATAGTTGAACGTCGGAGGACGTCTTTCTTTAATGTCGGACATTGTCTGGTTAGTTTACTGGTCAGCTGGTTCGTGCTCATTTTATAAGGGAATTGATTTAGCTCGCCAGTTTGGGGTGTTCGAGAAATGGTCGTGGAGTTTGGTGCTCGTGTTTGTTAACTGAGCATTAAATTTAATCGGCTCTATATAACGTTTCCCGCTTTTTGCGCTGTGCACTTCGTGCGATGGCGGGCCGTTCATCGAAACCGTGATAGAGATAAAATATGACTCTGAATACTATAAACGTGGCGGGCTTTGGCTCGGCAAAAAATGCTGCTCCTCAAACGAACGATAACGTGAACAGTGCTCCGCCCGCGAGGAGCGAGAGTGTTTCGTCGGCTGATGCACGATTGAAGCAAACTTATTTGAAGCAGCCTTCACCAGGCGCACGCCTGCCGGTTCCGGCAGAGTCTACGCTGGGGCGCTGGATTGAAGCGTTGCAGACGGTTTTTACCTCATCGGCGTTCACGCAGTTGGAGCAATCTGTTTCGGGAGAGGGGAGCAGCATCACTCACATCGATCCCAATAAAGGCATCCTCTATTTTGGCGGGCACGCACGGCTAACCGCGCAGTCAGCCCAACTCAACGATATTCCCGGCGCTCGCGACCTGTTTGATCGCTTGATGACACTCGCAAAACGTTTCACCCCTTACGATGTTTTGCACTTGCCTACCCAGATCGAAACCGACGTGTCCGGGCAGCGCACGGTTGATTCAAGCATTGTTGGGCAGTTTCTTTACGGTCCGGATTCAAAAGCATCGTCGGACCATCACGTGCCTGCCGATATTTTAAGCAAAACGGGCGAATCCGAAACGCGGCATAACCTACTCGCCGCGTTGAAAAAGCAGACTGAGACCCCTGGCACCAAGCCGGACATGGAATCCATCGTCGTAGAGATCGCACCACACTCCGCCTATTGGCTCAAAGATCAGCCGCAACCCTTCACGATGAGCCTCAAGCAGCTGCTGACGGCTTATGGTTTGCAAGTTCCAACCACACCGCAAGCATTGGCCAATTTGGAGCGCGTATTGTTCGCTCCGCCGTTAACGGCGCCCACTGCAGGCGACTATGGTGGGCTGCTGAGTAAAAGCGTGCCACTGAGCGAGGACTCTCAGAAAAAAATAATCGAAACAGTCAGCACCTGGAAGGCTGGTCAAATGCAGGTCTCGCCAGACGCAAAGGGTCAGGTTGCGAATCTTTTCGAGTATCTGAAACGTGCGGTTCCAGAGGCGCTGAGGCCGCTGGTCGACACAAATCCAGAGGCGTTTCTCAACGCGTTGATCGACACCCCTCAAAGCCGGGCACTGGGTAAGCAGCTGCAGGAGGCGATGGGCGCCTTGCCCACAGCGACCAGTGCTCAGGAAGCATTGCTGGCGGCACTCGTGTTGGAGGCGGACCCTGCAGGGAGGCTGGAGCGCAATAATCTTGCCGGGTACAACCTGCATCAGCCAGACAACAAGGGGCGGCCGCCCGCCGAGATTGTCAAACGTTTTGAAGCGCACCTTAAGAGTCGAGTCGGCCCAGAGATGGCGAAAGCTGTGGCCTATCAATTGCTGGCCATGGCGGCTCCGGAGTTTCTGGTCAAGGACCTGCCCCAGCCCATGGTATATGGCTCTCTGCAATGGGCCTCTTTTAGCGCAGCGGTATCACGGCGCGAACTAAATACCACTGGCTCATCGGCCGGGCAGAGCTATGAGCAAATCATGCAGCGTAACGCTCTGGCACCTGTCACGGAGGTCGAGTTGCACGCGTCGCAGATTGGCTCCATTCAATCAGTAGTGGAGTGGGGTATAACCAATGGCGTCATTGAAGAAAGCCGTGAGGGTCACTACAGCCCAGAGGCCATTCAGCGCGCATCGAACGCCATGCAAAAGCAGGCTGAAGGCCTGATGAGCTCCACGCAAGCCTTGTCCGCATCGATACCGACTCGCCGTGATCTAGCAATGGCTGAATTAAAACGGGTATACGGCGAAGAAAATGCGGATCTTTTTGAGCAGGAGATTTTCAAGCCGTCCGGCCAACCAACGCGCAATAAAAGCCGATATTCTCTGGTGGATATTTACATGTCGGGAGAGTTGCGCTCGTACCATTGGGACTCCAAGAGCGACAAACTTTATATGAGCGCCCTTAGTGACCAATTCGATAAGTTGTCCAATATAGAGACGCTGTTCAATAAGCAGTTTGATCAATATTCCAGTACCTTGGGCAAGGCGGCGGGTGAGAACTTCCAATATCAGTTGTCACTGTTGCCGGCTGAGGATCGAGAGCGGTTTGAGCGTGGTGGGGTCGATTTTCATCACTTGAGCGCTTCTGCTCTTACGCCTTTTCCCGACGGTAACGAGGATCATCCTCTCTTCAAGCTATTTGGAGACGGCGCGGTTTTTATCGACACCGTGCTGGATGGAAAGGTGCAGACCTATATCTACTCACCCACGCTGGGCAAGATCATCAGGCCAGGCGAACCGCTTCCTGGCGTTCCTGAGGGCTGGAGCCTGGACGCTCTTGTCCGTACGCGTGAGGGAGGGGAAGGGTTGCGAAGGACGCGTTATGGCCTGACAGTAGGGGATAAAACTTACGAACTGAATGATGATAATAAACTCACGAAATCAGTGGCTGCATTACCCGCGTCGCAGGCAGTGGTTCCGCCAACCAGATCCGCTAGTTTGGCTGATGCGATCAGTGCTGTGTACGACGGTGCTGTGGGTAAGTTGAAAGAATCCGCTTATGGAACGACCGAGCGAGAAAAGGTAGAGGCTAAACGCAAGTTTTTTAATAAAACGCTGCTGAGTTTTCTCCCCTTCCATGACTTTATTAAAAGTATCAAAGAAGGTAATAAACATGATGCGGTCATCTATGGGTTGTTTGACTTCATCGGATTAGTGGTGCCCGCCTTTAAAGGGGGCTATCAGGCTGCCAAAACCGGCGCTACTGGAATACGCGCAACCATGAGTTTTCTCAAGGGTTTTGCAAAGGCCGGCCTCAAGGGTGCCAACCCCTTTGGGAGTATTTATGATGCGGGGACTGGTTTATTCAAATTGAGCAAAACCGCCATTAAAGCGTTGCCCTCCTTAAAATTGCCGTCACTCGATTTTGACAGCCTGCGCCATATGTCTGGCCGCAGCGGCAGTTGGAATATCCCCCATAACGGCTACAAGCAGACGATCGCCGATGGCACCTACCGGGCATTAGGCGAAAATGGCACGAGCCTTCCTGCAGTGGCCACACAACAAAATGGCAAGTGGTATGCCCTCGATACCAAGACCATGACTCACTATGGTCCTGAGTTGAAGAACTTCACGCCCGTTACCGTGAAGGAGTTGAGAGACCTTCGCCTGGATACGGGGTCTGCCATAAAAACGGTGAATGATAACATTGACGTCATAAAGGGCTATCAAGAAACCCGCTTGGGTCAGGCATCGCTAAATCAGCGTGTTTATCTGCCGAATAGCGAGGGAGGAAAGCAAAGTAACGTTGCCTAGGTGGCCTAAAGGTTGGCCATCATCAGGACGCATGTTCAATCACCACTGTAGGCAAGAGGCAGTTCAAGCAGTCGGTTGAAACGCTCGCCTATTATGAGTGTGAACGTGTCATACAGCGCGCAGTGGATTGTTCCGGCGGAACCACTCGTAAGCGGTTGCTCACTCAAATAGGGCAACTGCTTACGGTGTTTTCAAATAAAAACAATCACGCGGGTGAACACTATGATCATTACACCTTCAACAGTACCTTTCATTCCTCAACAGCCTGCACATTTCGAGCCGCCTTTACCTGCCGAGTCGCACAACGCGGATCCTGCGCAACAGTCTCTGGTGCGCAACAAAAGGGGCCTCTTCGGCAAGGGCAGGGGGTCGTCTTCCTGGTTTTCAAGCAAACCTCCCGCCGTTATTCCTTCTGCTCCAAAGCCCAAACCCGGTCCTTCATTCAAACCTGGCTCGTCATTGACGCCTCCGGGCAGCAAGTTCAAGGACGTTGGGCAAACCGTTATTCATGCCAATAAGGTCAAAGTGAATGACGAAGCGATGATGGCCAACTTGCGCAAGCATTCGCCGATCAGCGTTGCTGAAGCCACCAAGCGGCTTATCGATGCTGAAAGCCTGGTCAAAGCCGGGGTGATCGCGACGGGGCCCAATGCCAGCCGTGTGGCCCGTGATGCGTTTATCAGTGCCGGGATTACCGGTTTGGTAAGTGCGCCGATCAATGTGGCGGCCTATGCCGGGTCTGTGGCTACGGGTGAAACTATCAAGGCGCACTACGCGCCGGGGGTGCTGCCACCGCCGTTTCTGCCGGGCGCTGCCGCCCAGACATCCAAGCCTCAAACGGAATCCGTGGCAACGTCGGAGGGCTCGATCAGCACGCGCCTGGGGGAGGTTGAAAGCAAGCTGCTCGGTATGGCCTCTGCCGTGATGTTTGTGTTGGGCGATACCAGCAGTGTGTTCACCAAGAGTGAAAGCTGGCCAAAAGATGAGTCCGGGCGTTTGAGCAATCTGGAAAAGCTGCTGCACCTCTCGGAACAGCACCTGAAAAAAGCCACTCGGCAGAACGGGATTGTGTTCAAACCCTATAAGCCTGGCGAAACCATTCCCGGGGAGGCGAAAGGGCGCCTTGAACTGATGGAAAAGAAACTGGAGCGAATGACTGAGTCTTACGAAAAGTTACGAATCTTCGCGGCGATCAAACAAAGCGAGCAAGAGGAAAAGGCCTCAATCACTGCCTGACACAACCTGTGGCCGAACGGCATGCACCGGTGCATGTCGCTCGGCCGCTGGCCGCATAAAGAGTGCGATTTCCCCCTCCCTGCGCTAACCTGCCTCGATGTTTTACGAGGTCAACCATGCACATTCATATTCTCGGTATTTGCGGTACTTTCATGGGCTCGATGGCGGTTCTGGCCAAAGAACTGGGCCATCACGTTACCGGCTCCGACGCCAACGTTTACCCGCCCATGAGCACGCAACTGCAAGCCCAGGGCATTGAGTTGACCCAAGGCTACGACCCGGCGCAATTCGACCCCGTCCCGGACCTGGTGGTGATCGGCAATGCCATGTCCCGTGGCAACCCGGCGGTGGAATACGTACTCAATAAAGGTTTGCCTTATGTGTCCGGCCCGCAGTGGCTGGCGGACCATGTGCTGCAAGGCCGCTGGGTACTGGCCGTCGCTGGCACTCACGGCAAGACCACCACCAGCAGCATGCTCGCCTGGGTGCTGGAGCATGCGGGCATGAGCCCGGGCTTCCTGATTGGCGGCGTGCCGCAGAATTTCTCGGTGTCGGCGCGTTTGGGCGATACGCCATTCTTCGTGATTGAGGCGGATGAATACGACAGCGCCTTTTTCGACAAGCGCTCCAAGTTCGTTCACTACCGTCCGCGCACGGCGATTCTGAATAACCTTGAGTACGATCACGCGGATATCTTCCCCGATCTGCCAGCCATCGAACGCCAGTTCCACCACTTGGTGCGTACCATTCCGAGCGAAGGCCTGGTGATTCACCCGACCACCGAGCCGGCCTTGCAGCGTGTGATCGACATGGGCTGCTGGACTCCGGTGCAAACCACCGGCGAGGGCGGGCAGTGGCAGGTCAAGCTGCTGAGCGAAGACGGCTCCCGGTTTGAAGTGCTGTTTGAAGGTGAAGCCCAAGGCATTGTCGAGTGGGACATGACCGGCCAGCACAACGTCGCCAACGCCTTGGTGACCCTGGCAGCGGCGCGGCATGTTGGGGTGGTGCCCTCCATGGGCATTGCGGCATTAAGTGCGTTCAAAAGTGTGAAGCGCCGGATGGAAAAAGTCGCCGACGTGAACGGGATTACCATCTACGACGACTTTGCCCACCACCCGACGGCCATCGCTACCACTTTGGATGGCCTGCGCAAGCGGGTTGGCGATGCGCCGATCATTGCGATTGTCGAGCCGCGTTCCAACTCCATGAAGCTCGGCGCGCACCGTGATGGCTTGCCGGAAAGCGTCAATGATGCCGACCAGGTGGTGTGGTACGCGCCCGCCAACCTCGGCTGGGACCTGCCGGCGATTGCGGCGCTGTGTACCGTGCCGTCAACGGTGTGCGACTCCATCGAGGGCATCATTCAACTCGTCAAACACCACGCCAAGCCTGGCACTCACGTGGTGGTCATGAGTAACGGCGGCTTTGGTGGCCTGCACGGCAAACTGGCCGAGGCGTTGAAATGAGCGGCCCGGAACGCGTCACCCTGGCGATGACCGGCGCATCGGGTGCGCCGTATGGCTTGCGCCTGCTGGACTGCCTGGTGCGTGAAGACCGCGAGGTGCACTTTTTGATTTCCAAGGCCGCGCAATTGGTAATGGCCACCGAGACGGATGTTGCGTTGCCGCCCAAGGTGCAGATGATGCAAGCCTTCCTCACCGAATACACCGGTGCGGCGGCGGGGCAGATCAAGGTATATGGCAAAGAGGATTGGATGTCGCCTGTGGCCTCCGGCTCCGGCGCACCGGCGGCGATGGTGGTGGTGCCATGCTCCACCGGCACCTTGTCGGCGATTGCCACAGGTGCCTGCAACAACCTGATCGAGCGTGCCGCCGATGTGACCTTGAAGGAGCGCCGCCAGCTTATTCTGGTGCCGCGCGAGGCGCCGTATTCGAGTATTCACCTGGAACACATGCTTAAGCTGTCGAACATGGGCGTGACCATCCTGCCTGCGTCGCCCGGCTTTTATCATCAGCCGCAGACCATCGATGACCTGGTGGATTTTGTGGTGGCGCGGATTCTCAATCTGCTGAATATCCCTCAAGACATGTTGCCGCGCTGGGGCGAGCACCATTTGAGCAGCGATGAATAGGGCGCTACTGGTGGTGTTGGCGTTGCAACTGGGGGGTTGCGCCACGGCGCGCACATTGGACGCGGCACAACCCGGCGCGCCGGTGGTGTATGCCGGTACGCGCCTGGATTTGTATGCGATTAACGGCGGTTGTTGCGCCAAGGACAGGTTCGGCGCTGAGGCCCCGAGTTATCCCCATGTCGATTTGCCGGCCAGTGCGCTGCTCGACACGCTGCTGTTGCCGCTGTCGGTGTTGACGGTGTTGGGGGTTGGGTTTAACGCAACCGGCGGTCTTTAGCTTGATGGTGCCTGCACTGGCGCCATTGCAGGCGGGCGAGCCCCTACAAAGGAAATGCATTCCAAAGGTGGGAGCTGGCTTGCCTGCGATGAGGTCAGTACAGGCGCTGTAAATTTATTTGCCGAGCTTGCGCAGCTCATCCGACTCCACCACCCGCACCCCATCCTGTTCTTCCAGCGCCAGGCGCCACATCGCGCGGGCCAGTTCGCAGACTTCAATGCCGTGGTATTTGCCCGGAATCAGGCGCGACAACGGCCCGGCGATTTTCTCGGCCAGGCGTGTTTCCAGGCGTTCCCCCAGCAGCAACGAAGGTCGCACGATGGTCAGTTGCGGCCAGTCCTGGGCCTTGAGCGCCTGTTCCATCTCGCCTTTGACACGGTTGTAAAAGATCGAGGATTTCGCGTCGGCGCCGATCGCGCTGATCACGATCAGGTGGCGCGCGCCCATTTCCCGTGCACGCTTGGCGAAGGCCACCACCAGGTCCAGGTCGACGGCGCGAAACGCAGCTTCAGAACCGGCCTGCTTGATGGTGGTGCCCAGGCAGCAGAAGGCGATATCGACCTGGCCGCTCAATTGCGGCAGGAACACCGCCGGGTCGCCCACCGGGTTTTCCAGATGAGGGTGTTCGGCCAGCGGCTTGCGGCTGGGCGCCAGTACGCGGGTTACGGTGGGTTCGTTGAGCAGGCGGTCGAGCAGGTGTTCGCCGGTCAGGCCAGAGGCGCCGGCAAGCAGAATATGCTGAGGTGTCAGGTACATGGTGTTTCCCCCTTGTTACACGTTACAGCTTAGTTGCCTTTGGCTTCCTTGCTATTCATAGAGACGCTTTCGAGCGCCTTTCGTGCCTGCTGTTTACGTAATAATTGCCAATGAGCGATTACACCCTTGGGGGCCCAGATCTGCGGTTCGGAGGCTTCGAAGTTGTCCGCCTGTTCGCGCTCGGCCACATGGACTTGTGCCAGTTTGAAGGCCTGCTGTAAATCGTCGGTCTGGTTGAAAGCTTGTGCGAAAAGGGCATCGCCGAAGTAGGTGAAGTCCGCTTCCTCGGAACAGCCAAACGACACGCGGTCGGCGCGGGAGGCCGTCATGATCAGGGTGCGGTCATCTTTGAGGGCTGGAATAAACCCGCCGGAATAGCAGGCGGAAATCACAATGATCTTGTCGCGGTTTTTCAGCGGGGCGAGTACGTTCGCCAGCTCATCGGCGGGCAAGTCGGCCAGTTCCATGCGCGGCTGGTCGAGCACCAGTTCGTGTTCGTGGGTGCCGTGGCTGGTCATGTAGATAAACACCAGGTCTTCCGGGCCAGTGCGCTCGGCCAGGGTTTGCACGGCGCGGCGCAGGCTTTCACGGGTAGCGAGCGGGCGGTCGGCGATATGGTCGCGGTGGTTGACCAGGCGGATCTGCCCGCGCGCGCCGAAGCGGGTGGCGAGCATGTTGCTGACGTAATCGGCTTCGCGCAGGAACACGCTTTGCTTGCCATCACCCGCCAGCACCAGGGTGTACAGCTCGACGGCTGGCGTGGATGCAGGCACGGCGGCGAGGGCCGCATCGAGCAAGCGGCCTTGGGCCAGAATGCCGGTTTCCAGCGGGTCGGGCAGCAATTTGCCATCGGCGTCACGCACACGCATGCCGTTGACCCAGGTGCCAGCCTGCACGGAGCCGTCGGTGAGTACCAGGGTGCCTTTACCTTGATAGCTGTCGCTGTCGAAGCCGCCTATATAGAAGCTGCCGTCGGTGAGGTTCAGGCGACCGTCGCCGGTAAAACGCCAGTCGCTGAACTGGCCCACATAGTGGCTGCCGTCGATGCCGATCAACTCGCCCTTGCCGCTCAGGGCGCCTTCCTTGAACTGGCCGATCCACACGTCGCCATCGGCGTTTTCGTAGCGGCCTTTGCCATTGAGCTGGTTCTGCTTGAATTGGCCGACATAGATGTCGCCGTCAGCACTGTTAAAGGTGCCGTTGCCTTCCAGCTGGCCATCCACAAAGTGGCCGCTGAACTGGTTGCCGCTGTCGTCGTTGCGCTGGCCTTCGCCATTCGGCTTGCCGTGGGCGAACTGGCCTTGATATTGACTGCCGTCGGCCAATTCCAGGCGGCCGAGGCCGGAATACTGGTCGTCCTTGAATTCGCCGCGATAGGTCATTTGCCCCTCTTTGAGGGTGCCTTCGCCGTTGCGTCGACCATTCTTGAAACCGCCGACATAGCTGCTGCCCGCGGTGGTCAGGCTGCCCTGGCCGTCGAACAGGCCTTGCTGGAACTGGCCTTTATAGACCTCGCTATTGCTGCCATGCCATTCGCCCTGGCCGTGCCACTGGCCTTTGTCGAACTGGCCGGCGTACCAACTGCCGTTGGGGTAGTCCACACGGCCGTGGCCTTGCAGCAAGCCATTGACCACATCGCCCCGGTAGCGGCCGCCATCGGGCAGGCGCGCATCGGGCGGCAACAGCGATTCGCCGTCTCCGCAAGCGGTGAGCAACAGGGCAAGGGCAAGGGGAGCGAGTGGGCGCATAGCGGGATCCGGATAATTGAGCGCCGAGTATGCCGCAGCTGCGAGATTCATACATAAATTTACATACACTGTGGCAAGGTTTGTCGCCTTACCACAGGCACGGCCTTACACGAAGCAGAGTGACAACGACTCGGCGATGTAAGCGGGTTTTTCCTGACCTTCGATTTCCAGGGTGGCGGTGGCCTTAAATAGCCATTGGCCAGGTTTTTTCTCGGTCACGTCGGTAAGGGTGACGTTCAGACGCACCTTGGAATTGACTTTTACCGGCTGGATAAAACGCACGCTGTCCAGGCCGTAGTTGACCGCCATCTTCAAGCCTTCGGGCATGATCAGGATATCTTCCATCAGCTTGGGCATCAGCGACAGCGACAGGAAACCGTGGGCAATCGTGCTGCCAAACGGCGTTTGCGCGGCCTTGACCGGGTCGACGTGGATGAACTGATGATCGCCGGTGGCTTCTGCGAACAGGTTGATACGCGCCTGGTCGATGGTGAGCCATTCGGAACGTCCCAGTTCCTTGCCGACATAATCTTTGAGCTGCGCTACAGGTACATAGGGCATTGCGACTCTCCTTAATTCATCGTTTTTATAGGTGTGCGAAATCCATGGTAGATCATCATGGGCGACAGGCACGGTCAAGCCACCATGCTTTTGGCGAATGCCGGAGCATAGGGCGGGCGTGCTTATAATGCGGGCGAGCGTTGAGGGGGGAGAAAACGGATGCTGTTACGAGGCCTGACATGGCTGGTGCTGTTTCAATTGATCGGCACCGCGATCAACCACTTGCTGTTGCCGGTGCTGCCGGGGCCGATCATCGGCTTGCTGCTGATGCTGGGGTTTCTGATCTGGCGCGGCGAAGTCGGCGAGCCCCTGAGCCTGGCCGCCAGCAGTTTATTGCGTTACTTGCCGTTACTGCTGGTGCCGCCGGCGGTGGGGGTGATGGTGTACGCGAAGGACATCGCCGCGGACTTCTGGGCCATCGTCGGTGCGCTGGTGTTGTCGCTGGTGATAGCCATGGGCTTTGTCGGCGTGCTGATGCAGCAGATGGTCAAGCGCAAGGAAAGGGATCAATGACCGTCGACTGGCAGGGCGCGTGGACGGCCGTGGTTCATCATCCCTTATTCGGCATCGGCATCACGCTGGGTGCCTATCAGTTGGTGCTGGCCGCCTTCGAGAAAACCCGCTGGGTCTTCCTGCAGCCGGTGCTGGTGTCGATGCTGTTGGTGATCGGCGTGCTGCTCACGTGTGGCCTCACCTACGCCGAGTACCGCAAGAGCACCGAGATCATGGGCATCCTTCTCGGCCCGGCGACGGTAGCCCTGGCGGTGCCTTTGTATTTGAACCTGCGGCGGATTCGCCAATTGTTCTGGCCGATTTTTACTACGCTGGTGATAGGTGGCGTATTGGCCACAGGCCTGTGTGTGTTGCTGGGCTGGTGGTTCGGCGCCGAACACCGGATGCTGATGACCATGGCGCCCAAGTCGGTGACCTCGCCGATTGCCATGCTCGTGGCTGAACAGATCGGTGGCGTGGCGGCCTTGGCGGCGGTGTTTGTGCTGATCACCGGGGTGATCGGCGCGATGATCGGCCCGACGTACTTGTCACGCCTGGGCGTGCACAGCCCCGAAGCGCGCGGCATGGCGCTGGGCATGACCGCCCATGCGGTCGGCACGTCGGTGGCGCTGCAGGAAAGTGAAGAGTGCGGCGCCTTTGCGGCGCTGGCCATGAGTTTGATGGGCGTGGCCACGGCGGTGTTTCTGCCGCTGGCCGTGTCGGTGATTGTTTAAACCCGGGTTTGAAGGAAACCTTATATGAGTCTGGCGCTGTTCCCGCTCAATACCGTGCTGTTCCCAGGCTGCACCCTCGATTTGCAACTGTTCGAGGCGCGCTACCTGGACATGATCAGCCGCTGCATGAAAAAGGGCGAAAGCTTTGGTGTGGTGTGCATCCTCGACGGCAGGGAAGTGGGCATGGCCCCGGACGGCTATGCGCTGGTCGGCTGTGAAGCGCTGATTCGCGACTTCAAGCAGCAAGACAACGGCCTGCTCGGGATTCGTGTCGAAGGCGGGCGGCGCTTTCGCGTACGCGACGCCGGGGTGCAAAAAGACCAGTTGCTGGTGGCCGAGGTGCAATGGCTGGAGGAACTGCCGGACCAGGCGCTGGAAGAAGAGGATGCCGACTTGCTGGCTTTGCTTCACGCCCTGGCCGAACACCCGATGGTTGCCTCACTGGACATGGGCACCCACGCCGATGGCCAGCAAGCCCTGGGCAATCAGTTGGCCTACCTGCTGCCGTTCACCGAGGCCGACAAAATCGACCTGCTGCAACTCGATGACCCGCAGCAACGGTTGGACGCGATCCAGATGTTGCTTGATGAGTTGCAGGGCGAACTCTTCACTCAGTAGGCGTAGCGCAGCAGGGCGTGTGGCGTGCCGGTGAGCGCGATAAAGCTCAACACCGCGACCAGCGCCGGTAGCAACAGCCACCAGGTTTTCTGCGACATGGCCGGCAGCGGGCTCCGATACTGGATGAAGGTCAGGCTGAACGCGCACACCGTCATCGCCAGCAATGTGCCCGCGAGGATGTCGGTGGGCCAATGGGCGCCCAGGTAAACCCGTGACAGCGCGATAAACGCGGCGGGGATGCAGCCCATCAGCATCCAGGTCAGGCGTAACCGAGTGGGTTGGCCGCGTCCCGCCAGCACCGCGAGCGCCAGGAAAAACGCAAAGGCGCCGGACGCGTGGCCGCTGGGCATGCTGAAACTGGTGAGCGGGTCTGTAAGAATTTCCGGGCGGCCACGGGCGAAAAACAGCTTTGTTCCGGTGTTGATCACCGCAGCGCCGGCCAGCGTGGCGCCGACAAACACGGCATGCCGCCATTGTCGCGCCAGTAACAGCAAGCCAGTAAACACAGCGCTGGCGAAGAACATCTTCTTGAACTCACCCAACTGGGTGATCCGCACCATCACTTCATCCAGCCACGGGCTGCGGTGCTCTTGCACCAGTGCGCTCAGGCCTGTGTCGAAGTTATTCAGGGAGTGATAACCGATAAACAGCGCGATCAGCAGCGTCAAGCTGGCGCAGCCAATCCACAAGGTGGCGCGACGATGGCCGCGCAGGCTGCTGTTCAAACTCAAGCCCAGCAGCACCGCTAAACAGGCCGCGACAATGGCCGCTTCCGGCCAGAAACCTTCCGGCAAGGGCAGGCGGAAGGCGGCGCCGGTGGCCCAGCCCGGCAGCAAATACGCCACCGACCAACCCGCCGCCGCCACGATGCTGACGGCCGCGAAGCGCGGGAAGGGCATGTCGCACATCCCGGCCACCATCGGCAGCATGGGCCGCAATGGGCCGATGAAACGTCCTACGAGCAGGCTGGCGATACCGTACTTGTGGAAGTAGGTTTCTGCGCCGTTCATCCATTCGGGGTGGTGGCGCAAACCTGGCAAGCGCCGGATGTTCTGGTGGAAATGTCGGCCGAGGAAGTAGGAAACCCCGTCACCCAGTAACCCGCCGAGAAAGCCCAACAGCAGGGTTTCACTCAGGGACAACGCGCCACTGCCCGCCAGCGCGGCGATTGCAAACAGCAATACCGTGCCGGGCACGATTAACCCGGCAATCGCCAGGCATTCCACGCATGCGACGATAAAGACCGCCACCGCCAGCCATTCAGGGTTCAGGGTCAGCCAGCCGGTAATGCTATCGAGCCATTGGCTCATACACTCAACTCCATTTATGTAATCCGTAGTCCCAGACACTTGAGATCAAACTGTGGGAGCTGGCTTGCCTGCGATGACGGTGTTTGGGCAAACATTTCAGCTGCCTGATCCACCGCTATCGCAGGCAAGCCAGCTCCCACATGGAATCTCCTGTGCTGCCGGTTTTTGTGTTCAATCAATCAAAAAGTAATCGCGGCCTTCGACCTGGCCCCGACGTAGCGGGTTCCGTGTGCAATACGGCGCATAGCCAGCATCCACAAAGCGATACATCAGGTGTTCATCGCGCCCGCTGGGAATGCCCAGGCGCGTGGTCTGGATGATGGATGAGGGCGTCTGGCCCACGTCTTCGACGTAGAGCAATTCCTGATCGAAGCGCTTGGCGTCCCACATTGGCACCTTCAAACCCAATGCCTTACACAGCAACGTCTGGCCCGCGCACAACTTTTGCGCGGCGCGCGGGCTGCCATCGGCATTCGGATTGTTCAGCAGCATCTGCGCCAGGCTGGCCGGGCCGGAAATTTCATCGACCCACGGATAGGCCGATTTGATCAGCACGGCATTACCCGGGCCTTGGGCGCTGAAGTTCAGCGAATCGCCGCCTCGCGCGTAATACATGTAGATATGGCCGCCATCCAGAAACAAAGCCTTACGCTTTTCTGTGTAGCCGAGTGAGGCATGGCTGCCTTTTTCGGCCACGTAATAGGCTTCGGTTTCAATAATTCGCGCCGAAAGCCAGGTTTCGCCAACGCGATGGCGTATGACTTTTCCAAGCAATTCGCGCGCAAGAAGTTGCGCATCTCGGTCGAAGAAGCCGTCGGGCAGGGCGCTGGCGAGGAGCGTTGGGGCAAAACTGGACATGGCGATCAAGGGTTAATACGGCTAAATGTGACGGAATAATAACAACTCCCACCTTAATTACCGCTGAACCCCCTGTTTTTGCAGTTCATTTCGACCATCCGCCCCTCACCGCTGTCAGTCGGGCGGCGTCACAGCTATAATCTGCCGCTTTCCTCCCTGCCAAGACTCCCTGACCATGACTGAGTCCGTTCTTGACTACATGACCCGCCTGGGTCGCGCTGCCCGTCAGGCCTCGCGGTTGATCGCCCGTGCGAGCACCGCGCAGAAGAACCGCGCCCTGTTGGCCGCCGCCGACGCTCTGGATGCTTCGCGCTCCGAGCTCACCGCCGCCAATGAACTGGACCTGGCCAACGGCCTCGCCAATGGCCTGGAGCCAGCACTGCTGGACCGCCTGGCGCTGACCCCGGCACGTATCGACGACATGATCGAAGGCCTGCGTCAGGTGGCCAAACTGCCTGACCCCATCGGTGAAATCCGCGACATGCGTTACCTGCCGTCCGGTATTCAAGTCGGCAAGATGCGCGTGCCGCTGGGCGTGATCGGCATTATTTATGAGTCGCGCCCGAACGTGACCATCGACGCCGCGAGCCTGTGCCTCAAGTCCGGCAATGCCACCATCCTGCGTGGCGGTTCCGAGGCCATCAATTCCAACCGTGCCATCGCGGCGTGCATTCAGCAGGGCCTGGCCGTGGCCGAGTTGCCGGCCGAAGTGGTGCAAGTGGTGGAAACCACCGACCGCGCCGCCGTTGGCGCGCTGATCACCATGCCGGAATTCGTCGACGTGATTGTGCCGCGCGGTGGCAAGAGTCTGATCGAACGCGTCAGCCGCGATGCCAAGGTGCCAGTTATCAAGCACCTCGACGGCGTGTGCCATGTGTACATCGACATCGCCGCCGACATCGACAAGGCGATCCGCATCGCCGACAACGCCAAGACGCACCGCTACGCACCCTGCAACACCATGGAAACCCTGCTGGTGCACGTCGGCATTGCCGAGCGCGTGCTGCCGCCGCTGGCTGCCATCTACCGTGACAAGGGCGTGGAACTGCGCGGTTGCGAGCGCACCCGTGCGCTGCTGGGCGCGGACGTGATCGAAGCGACCGAGCTCGACTGGTACACCGAATACACGGCACCCATCCTGTCGATCAAGATTGTTGATGACCTGGACGAGGCCATTGAACACATCAATACCTACGGCTCCAAGCACACTGACGCCATTGTTTCCGAGCATTTCAGCGATGCCCGGCGTTTCCTCAACGAAGTGGATTCCGCTTCGGTGATGATCAACGCCTCGACGCGGTTTGCCGACGGCTTCGAGTACGGTTTGGGGGCGGAGATCGGCATCTCCACCGATAAGCTCCACGCACGCGGCCCGGTTGGCCTGGAAGGCCTGACCAGCGAGAAGTACGTGGTGTTCGGCGATGGTCATGTGCGCACTTGATGGCTAAACGCATCGGGCTGCTCGGCGGTACCTTCGACCCCGTGCACATTGGCCATTTGCGCAGTGCCCTGGAAGTCGCGGATGCCCTCGCGCTGGATGAGTTGCGCGTGATGCCCAACGCGCGGCCGCCGCATCGCGATACGCCGCAGGTGTCGGCGCAGCAACGCCTGGAAATGGTGCGCCTTGCGGTGGAGGGCATAGCGCCGTTGGTGGTGGACGACCACGAACTCAAGCGTGATAAACCGTCCTACACTGTCGATACCCTGGAAGTGATGCGCGCTGAAATGGCCGCGGACGACCAATTGTTTCTGCTTTTGGGCTGGGACGCATTTTGCGGCCTGCCCTCTTGGCATCGCTGGGAGGAACTCCTCCAGCACTGCCACATCCTGGTTTTGCAACGCCCGGATGCCGACAGCGAACCGCCGGATGCCTTGCGCAACCTGCTGGCCGCGCGGTCGGTAAGTGACCCCTTGGCCCTGACCGGGCCGAACGGGAATATTGCATTCGTCTGGCAGACCCCGCTTGCGGTGTCCGCCACCCAGATCCGTCAACTGCTGGCCAGCGGTAAGTCGGTACGTTTCCTGGTGCCTGACGCGGTCCTGGCCTACATCGATGCGCACGGGCTTTACCGTGCGTCGAACTGAAAAGGCGCGCTTGAACGTACGCACTGTCGTACAGCGAGCGCCCGAACATACGAGCAAAACGAGTTTTATATGACGAACAAAGACGTAAGCAAAGTTAAGCGCAAAGGCACCTTCAAAAGCGCCCCGCTGCCGGTAGAAGCCCACGTTGGCCCGGAACTGGCTGGCGAAGAGCTGGTGAAAGTGGCAGTGGCTGCCCTGGAAGACGTTAAGGCCCAGGACATCCAGGTGCTGGACGTACGCGACAAGCAGAGCATCACCGACTTCATGATCATCGCCACCGGTACCTCGAACCGCCAGATCGGCGCGATGCTCGACAAGGTCCGCGAAGCCGTCAAAGCCCAAGGCGTGAAGCCGCTGGGTGAAGAAGGCAAGGGCGACAGCGACTGGGTGCTGCTGGACATGGACGACGTGATCGTTCACATGATGACCTCCAACGCTCGTCAGTTCTACGACCTGGAGCGTCTGTGGAAAGGCGCCGAGCAGAGCCGTGCTGCCGATGGCAAGCACCACAGCCCGGAAGTGGGCCACGCGCACTTCGACAAGCTCAACAAAGACCAGGAATAAGGAACGGCTGTGCGCCTGCGTCTGATCGCTGTCGGTTCACGCATGCCCAAGTGGGTGGAAGAAGGCTGGCACGAGTATGCCAAGCGTCTGCCCGCTGAGCTGTCGCTGGAACTGGTGGAAATACCGCTCAACACCCGGGGCAAGAATGCCGACGTGGCGCGCTTTATCCGTCAGGAAGGCGAAGCCATGCTGGCCAAGGTCGGCCCCAACGAGCGCATCGTTACTCTTGAAGTGCACGGCAAACCCTGGAGCACCGAGCAACTGGCGGTGGAACTGGATCGCTGGCGCCTGGATTCGCGCACGGTCAACTTCATGGTCGGCGGCCCCGAAGGGCTGGCGCCGGAAGTCTGTGCGCGGGCGGACCAGCGCTGGTCGCTGTCGGCGCTGACGCTGCCGCACCCGTTGGTAAGGATCCTGATCGGTGAACAGCTGTATCGCGCCTGGACAGTTCTGTCCGGGCACCCTTACCACAAATAATCTGCGCCCCTCCCGATGACTCAGCCGATCCGTATCAAGGACCACGAGAAAGACGCACGTCTGGTACGCGCCCGGGTCGTGTTCGGCGCGTTTTTGGTGGTGGGGTTGATCGCGGTGTTGATCGCGCGCCTGTATTTCCTGCAGGTGATCCAGTACGACTATCACTCCACGCTGTCGGAAAACAACCGGGTGCATGTGCAGCCGATTCCGCCGACCCGTGGGCTGATTTTCGACCGCAATGGCGTGGTGGTCGCGGATAACCGGCCCAGCTTCAGCCTGAGCATGACCCGCGAACGCTCCGGCGACTGGCAGCAAGTCCTCGATGTCATCGTCGACGTGCTGCAGTTGACGCCGGAAGACCGGGTGATTTTCGAAAAGCGCATGAAGCAGGGGCGCCGGCCGTTCGAGCCGGTGCCCATTCTGTTTGAGCTGAACGAAGAGCAGATCGCCCGCATTGCGGTGAACCAGTTCCGCCTGCCTGGTGTAGAAGTGGTGGCGCAACTGGTGCGGCATTATCCACAAGGGCCGCACTTTGCCCACTCCGTTGGGTACATGGGGCGGATCAACGAGAAAGAGCTGAAAAGCCTCGATCCGGTGAATTACAGCGGCACCCACCATATCGGCAAAACCGGCATCGAGCGTTTCTACGAGCCCGAGCTGCATGGCCAGGTGGGTTACGAAGAAGTCGAGACCAACGCCCGAGGCCGTGTGCTACGGGTGCTCAAACGTACCGACCCGGTGCCGGGCAAGGACATTGTCCTGAGCCTGGACATCAAGCTGCAGGAAGCGGCCGAGATGGCGCTGGGCGGGCGACGTGGCGCGGTAGTGGCACTGGACCCGACGACCGGCGAAGTGCTGGCGATGGTCAGCCAGCCGAGCTTCGACCCCAACCTGTTTGTGACCGGCATCAGCTTCAAGGCGTACGCCGAGCTGCGTGATTCCATCGACCGGCCGCTGTTCAACCGCGTGCTGCGCGGGCTGTATCCGCCCGGTTCGACGATCAAGCCGGCGGTAGCGATTGCCGGTCTGGATTCGGGCGTGGTCACCGCGTCGAGCCGCGTCTACGACCCGGGCTACTACATGCTGCCCAATTACGACCACAAATACCGAAACTGGAACCGCACCGGTGACGGCTATGTCGATCTGGACACCGCGATCATGCGCTCCAACGACACCTATTTTTACGACCTGGCCCACAAGCTCGGGATCGATCGCTTGTCCGCCTACATGGGCAAGTTTGGCCTCGGCCAGAAAGTCTCCCTGGACATGTTCGAAGAATCCCCCGGCCTGATGCCGTCGCGGGAATGGAAGCGCGCGACCCGTCGTCAGGCGTGGTTCCCGGGTGAAACCCTGATTCTCGGGATCGGCCAGGGCTATATGCAGGCAACGCCTTTGCAACTGGCCCAGGCCACGGCGCTGGTGGCCAACAAAGGTATCTGGAACCGTCCGCACCTGGCCAAGACCATCGAAGGCGAGAAGCCGGTGGACGAAAATCCGATCCCCGACATCGTGCTGCGCGACCCGTCCGACTGGACCAAGGTCAACCACGGCATGCAGCAAGTGATGCACGGTGCCCGCGGCACCGCGCGTAAAGCGGCGGTCGGTGCGCAGTATCGAATTGCCGGCAAGAGCGGTACCGCCCAGGTGGTCGCGATCAAGCAGGGCGAGAAATATGACCGCTCCAAAGTACAAGAGCGCCATCGCGACCACGCCTTGTTTGTCGGCTTCGCCCCGGCGGACGCACCGAAAATCGTGGTAGCGGTGATGGTCGAAAACGGCGAGTCCGGTTCCGGCGTCGCGGCGCCTGTGGTGCGTCAGATCATGGACGCCTGGCTGCTGGCCGACGACGGCAGGCTCAAATCCGAATATGGCGGCCCCCCTTCAAGCACCGAGGTTACGGCCCGTGAAGAGTAATTTTGACCGCATCCTCTCCAGCGAAGATGTGATGCGTCGCCGCGCGACGTTGCTGCAGCGCATGCACATTGATGGCCCGTTGCTGATCCTGCTGCTGACCCTCGCGGCTGGCAGCCTGTTCGTGTTGTATTCGGCCAGCGGCAAGAACTGGGACCTGCTGATCAAGCAAGCGTCCTCGTTTGGTCTGGGCTTGCTGTCGATGGTGGTAATCGCCCAGCTGGAGCCCCGTTTCATGGCGCGTTGGGTGCCCTTGGGTTACGTCGTCGGGGTGTTGCTGCTGGTGGTGGTGGACGTGATGGGCCACAACGCCATGGGTGCGACCCGCTGGATCAACATTCCCGGGGTGATTCGTTTCCAGCCCTCGGAATTCCTCAAGATCCTGATGCCTGCGACCATCGCCTGGTACCTGTCCAAGCGCACCTTGCCGCCGCAGCTCAAGCATGTAGGTGTCAGTCTGATCCTGATCGGCGTGCCGTTTATCCTGATCGTGCGCCAGCCGGATCTGGGTACCTCGCTGCTGATCCTCGCCGGCGGTGCGTTCGTACTGTTTATGGGCGGGTTGCGCTGGCGCTGGATTCTCAGCGTGCTGGCGGCCGCGATCCCGGTGGCGGTGGCGATGTGGTTCTTCTTTATGCACGACTACCAGAAGCAGCGGATCCTGACCTTCCTCGACCCGGAAAGCGACCCGCTGGGCACCGGCTGGAACATCATCCAGTCCAAGGCCGCGATCGGTTCCGGTGGAGTATTTGGTAAGGGCTGGTTACTGGGCACCCAGTCGCATTTGGACTTTTTGCCCGAGAGCCACACCGACTTCATCATTGCGGTATTGGGCGAAGAGTTCGGCCTGGTAGGCATTTGCGCCCTGTTGTTGATCTATGTGCTGCTGATCGGTCGCGGCCTGGTGATCACCGCTCAGGCGCAAACGCTGTTCGGCAAGTTGCTCGCCGGCAGCCTGACCATGACGTTTTTTGTTTACGTTTTCGTCAACATCGGTATGGTCAGTGGCCTGCTGCCGGTGGTGGGGGTGCCGTTGCCATTCATTAGCTACGGCGGAACTTCGCTGGTGACATTGATGTCAGCGTTTGGGGTTTTGATGTCGATTCATACGCATCGCAAGTGGATCGCACAGGTTTGAATAAGGTGAAGATGTCAATGCAAGTAATGCGCGGCTGGGCGACTCGGCATGCGTCCCTGATGGGCCTGATCGGGCTGTTGGGCGTGACGCAAGAGGCGCAGGCCGGTGACTACGATGGCTCACCTCAGGTCGCCGAATTTGTCGGTGAGATGACCCGCGACTACGGTTTCGCCGGTGAACAGCTGATGGGTGTGTTTCGCGAGGCCCAGAAGAAGCAGGCGATCCTTGACGCCATCTCGCGCCCCGCCGAGCGGGTTAAGCAATGGAAAGAATACCGCCCGATGTTCCTCACCGACGCCCGTGTGGCGCGCGGCGTGGACTTCTGGCGCCAGCACGAAGCCGTGCTGGCCCGCGCCGAGCAGGAGTACGGCGTGCCGGCCCAGGTGATCGTTTCGATCATCGGCATTGAAACCTTTTACGGGCGCAACACCGGCAGTTACCGGGTGATCGACGCCTTGTCGACCCTGGGCTTCGATTACCCGCCGCGCGCCGAGTTCTTCCGCAAGGAGCTGCGCGAATTCCTGTTGCTGGCCCGCGAAGAACAGGTCGACCCGCTGACCCTCAAAGGCTCCTACGCCGGTGCAATGGGCTTGCCGCAGTTCATGCCGAGCAGCTTCCGAGCTTACGCGGTGGATTTTGACGGCGACGGTCACATCAACATCTGGAGCAACCCCGACGACGCCATTGGCAGCGTGGCCAGCTACTTCAAGCGCCATGGCTGGGTGGCGGGCGAGCCGGTAGTGATTCGCGCCGATGTCACGGGCGATCGCGCCGATGAAGGTCTGACCCAGGGCATTGAGCCCGTCAAGACGGTCGGGGAGTTGCGGGCGCTGGGCTGGTCGAGTCAGAATGCGCCACGCGATGACATGCCGGTGACGGCGTTCCGCCTGGAAGGCGAAAATGGCCCGGAATACTGGATGGGCCTGAAGAATTTTTACGCAATCACGCGTTATAACCGCAGTGTGATGTACGCCATGGCCGTGCATCAGCTGTCAGACATGCTGGTCCAAGCACGGGGCAACAAGTAATGCGGGTATTGCCGTTCAAAAAACCGCTCAAGCTGGTGGCGTTTGCCGCGTTGTCCTTGCTGGTTGTCAGTTGTTCCACCACTAACAGCCGTGGTCCGGTGCCCAAATCCGGTGGCGCTGTGGTTCGTTCCCAGCCTGGCCTGGACATCAACCGTGCGCACAAGGATGGCGCGCCGTGGTGGGATGTCGATGTGTCGAAAATCCCGGATGCCACGCCCACCCTGCACACCGGCCCGTACAAGGCTAACCCCTATACCGTGCTGGGCAAAAACTACTTCCCGTTGCAGGAATCCAAGACTTACGTGCAATCGGGCACGGCGTCCTGGTACGGCACCAAATTCCATGGCCAGAACACCGCCAACGGCGAAGTGTATGACCTCTATGGCATGAGCGCCGCGCACAAAACCCTGCCGCTGCCCAGCTATGTACGGGTGACCAACCTGGACAACAACCGCACGGTGATTCTGCGGGTCAATGACCGTGGGCCGTTCTATTCGGACCGCATTATCGACTTGTCCTACGCTGCCGCGAAGAAACTCGGCTACGCCGAAATCGGCACCGCGCGTGTGAAAGTTGAAGGTATCGACCCCGCGCAATACTGGGCCCAGCGTGGCAAACCGGCGCCGCTGATGCTCAACGAGCCGCAGACACCGCAGCCACAAGTGACGGCGTCGGCCGGCAAGATCGAACAATGGACGCCACCGCCGGCGCAGCACGCGCCCGACACGGTCGTCGTGCCTCACGCAGCACCCGGGGCCTCGATGGCCGGTGGGCAATACCTGCAAGTGGGCGCTTTCGCCAACCCGGATGCGGCAGAACTGTTAAGGTCCAAGCTCAGCGGCATGGTCAACGCGCCGGTCTTCATCAGCTCTATCGTGCGTAACCAGCAGACTCTGCACCGGGTGCGCATGGGCCCGATCGGTTCGCCCGGTGAAGTGGCGCAAGTACAGAACAGCGTGCGTTCGGCCAACCTGGGGCAACCCAGCGTGGTCACCGCCGAGTAAGAAAGGGATTGATGGTTCAGGCTCGCGTGCGGGCTTGGGCTTTGGTTGTTGGCTCGTTGAACAATAAAAACCCGGGGGCAGGGGTGAGCAGGCAACCGAACACGCGACAGTCTGGCAACGGCCTGTCTGAATAAGTTTTGCCCGCGAGGGCAAGTTTCCATAAGCAATTTCGAGAGACGGATGAACATCACCACCTTAGCCAAACGCACGTGCCTGCTTCTTTCGCTGATCATCACCCCGGCCGCCTGGGCGGTTGAAATGGTGCCGGCTTCCCCGCAACTGGCCGCCAAGGCCTGGGTCCTCATGGATGCCGCCAGCGGCAACGTGCTGGTCGAGAACAATGGTGACCAGCGCCTGCCCCCAGCCAGCTTGACCAAGCTGATGACGGCGTACATCGCGACCCTGGAAATCCGTCGCGGCCAGATCGGCGAGAATGATCCGGTGACCGTCAGCGAAAACGCCTGGCGCACCGGCGGTTCGCGGATGTTCATCAAGGTCGGCTCGCAAGTGACCGTGAGCGACCTGTTGCACGGCATCATCATCCAGTCGGGTAACGACGCCAGCGTCGCTCTGTCCGAGCACATCGCCGGCAGCGAAGACGCGTTCGCCGACATGATGAACAAAACCGTGACTGACCTGGGCATGACCAACAGCCACTTCATGAACCCGACCGGTCTGCCGAACCCGGAGCACTACTCGTCGGCTCACGACATGGCGATCCTGGCGCGCGCGATCATTCGTGTCGACCCGGTGCACTACGCGATCTACTCCCAGAAAGAGTTCTACTGGAACAACATCAAGCAGCCTAACCGCAACCTGCTGCTGTGGCGCGACAAGACCGTTGACGGTCTGAAAACCGGCCACACCGAAGAAGCCGGCTACTGCATGGTGTCGTCTGCTGTACGTGACGGCCAGCGCTTGATCGCCGTGGTTTTCGGCACCAACAGCGAACAAGCCCGTGCGGCCGAAACGCAAAAGTTGCTGACCTACGGTTTCCGCTTCTTCGAAACCCAGACCTTCTATCAGAAGGGTGCTGAGCTGGCGACTGCGCCGGTTTGGAAAGGCGCGACCTCGCAAGTCAAGGCCGGCCTGGCGGACGACCTGACCTTGACCATGCCTAAAGGCCAGCTGAAAAAGCTCGCGGCCAGCATGACCATGAACCCGCAATTGGTTGCCCCGATTGCCAAGGGCCAGGTCATCGGTAAAGTCGAAGTGAAACTGGACGACAAAGTCGTGCACAGTGCCGATCTGATCGCGCTGGACGCCGTCGACGAGGGTGGTATCTTCCGCCGCGTCTGGGATAGCATCCGTCTATTCTTCTACAGCTTGTTCAACTGATAAGTGTGCACCTGCAAAGCCCCGTGTTAATCCGACACGGGGCTTTGCCCGTCGCCACGGCTTACGCTTACGAGGCCGTTACGCCATGACCGATAAAGAAGTAGAAGTAAAGGCGCCAAAGATCGAATTCCCTAACGTGGACTATCCCGTCAAGGTGATCAGCGATACCGGCGTGGGCAACAAAGACAAGATTCTGGAGATCGTGCGTAAACACGCAACGATCAACGACAACCGGGTGGACGAGCGTTTGAGCTCCAACGGTAAGTACACAACGATCCAGTTGCACATTGTTGCGACCGGTCAAGACCAGCTCTACGACATCAACAGCGAATTGCGGGCTACCGGCTTCGTGCACATGGTGCTGTGATGTCACAGGTTCTGGGCTTTCGCGAGCTCGGCCAGATGGCCTATGAACCCGTCTGGCACGCCATGCAGCGCTTCACCAACGAGCGCGGTACCTCGGCCCCCGATGAAATCTGGCTGGTGGAGCACCCGCCGGTGTTCACCCAGGGCCAGGCCGGCAAGGCTGAGCATCTGTTGCTGCCGGGGGATATTCCGGTGGTGCAGGTCGACCGAGGTGGCCAAGTGACTTACCATGGCCCCGGTCAGTTGGTGGCGTATTTGCTGCTGGACGTGCGTAAGCTGGGTTTCGGCGTACGCGACCTGGTAAGCCGCATGGAGGCTTGCCTGATCGAGCTGTTGGCCAGTTACGGCGTGACCGCCGCGGCCAAGCCCGATGCACCCGGTGTGTACGTGGACGGCGCGAAAATCGCCTCCCTGGGGTTGCGCATTCGCCACGGCTGTTCCTTTCATGGCCTGGCCCTGAACGTGGACATGGACCTGGCGCCGTTTCGACGGATCAACCCGTGCGGTTATGCCGGGTTGGCGATGACCCAACTGAGCGACCACGCCACACCGATTAAATTTGCCGAGGTAAGTGCCCGGCTGCGTGCGCAGCTCGTCAAACACCTCGACTATGCTGAGCAGACGACCCTCACGGGCGGAATCGACTGATTATGACTACTGATGCAGTGCAAACCATGATCCCGACGCTGGACGTTACCGAACGTCCGGCCCCGGCCCCGCGTGCCAAGGTGGAAGCCGGCGTCAAGCTGCGCGGCGCCGAGAAGGTTGCACGCATCCCGGTGAAGATCATTCCGACCACCGAACTGCCGAAAAAACCTGACTGGATCCGCGTGCGCATCCCGGTTTCGCCGGAAGTCGACCGTATCAAGGCCCTGCTGCGCAAACACAAGCTGCACAGCGTGTGCGAAGAAGCGTCCTGCCCGAACCTGGGCGAGTGCTTCTCCGGCGGCACCGCCACCTTCATGATCATGGGTGACATCTGCACCCGTCGTTGCCCGTTCTGCGACGTGGGCCACGGCCGACCAAAACCGCTGGACGTCAACGAACCGGAAAGCCTGGCCATCGCCATCGCCGACCTGAAACTCAAATACGTGGTGATCACCTCGGTTGACCGCGACGACCTGCGCGACGGCGGTGCCCAGCACTTTGCCGACTGCATCCGAGAGATCCGCAAGCTGTCGCCGAACGTGATGCTTGAAACCCTGGTCCCGGACTACCGTGGCCGTATGGACGTGGCGCTGGAAATCACCGCCGCCGAGCCGCCGGATGTGTTCAACCACAACCTGGAAACCGTGCCACGCCTGTACAAGGCTGCGCGTCCGGGTTCGGACTATCAGTGGTCGCTGACCCTGCTGCAGAAATTCAAGCAGATGATGCCGCACATCCCGACCAAATCCGGCTTGATGCTGGGCCTGGGCGAGACCGACGAAGAAGTCATCGAAGTCATGAAGCGCATGCGCGAGCACGACATCGACATGCTGACCCTGGGCCAGTACCTGCAGCCATCCCGCAGCCACTTGCCGGTACAGCGTTTTGTGCACCCGGACGTGTTTGCCTGGTTCGCCGAGGAAGGTTACAAAATGGGCTTCAAGAACGTCGCGTCGGGCCCGTTGGTGCGTTCCTCGTACCACGCCGACGAGCAGGCCAAGCTGGTCAAGGCTAGCCTGGTTTCTTAATACAGATTTGGACAATGCCGCTTATCCAATGTGGGAGCGGGCTTGCTCGCGAAGGCGGTGTTTCAGTCACTTGATTAATTGACTGACACTCCGCATTCGCGAGCAAGCCCGCTCCCACATTTGGTTTTGTGCTGTTAGAGGGAATTGTGTATGACTGCCCCTGTACCCGCCCTGCGCTCTGAAGGCACCATCGCCCTCATTGCCCCCGCCGGCCCCGCTGCTTTGGACGTCGAAAAAGCCGGACAATGGATGCGTGCCCGTGGCTATGAATTGCGCATCTTCACCGGCGTGTACGAGCGCGACGGCTACCTTGCCGGCAGCGATGATGTGCGCCTGCGTGACCTGCACGCCGCCTTCGCCGACCCCAACATCGATGCCATCTTCTGCCTGCGCGGCGGCTACGGCACGCCACGCTTGCTCGATCGCCTGGACTTCGATCTGTTGCGCGCCAACCCCAAGCCCCTTGTGGGCTATAGCGACATCACCGCTTTGCACCTGGCTATCAGCCGCTACGCCGGTTTTGTGACCTTCCATGGGCCAATGCTCAACGCCGACCTGCTGGGCGACAAGCAGCCGCCCACCGAGTCATCGCTGTTCAGCATGCTGCGCGGCGACCTCGGCGCCGGTAGCGTGTTGGCGCACCCGGTGGCCTACCCGTTGACCACGATCGAGCCTGGCATCGCCCGGGGGCGCTTGTTGGGTGGCAACCTGTCGATGATCGCAGCGGTGATGGGCACGGCCTACGAAATAGACGCTGAAGGCATCATCCTGTTGATCGAAGACGTCAACGAGCCGATCTACCGCATTGACCGCTTGCTGACTCACCTGCGCTTGGCGGGCAAGTTGGCTCAGGTGGCGGGTGTGCTGGTGGGGGATGTGGCGGGGGTGGATAAGGTGGCGCTGGAGCGGCTGCTCAAGCAGACCTTCGAGCCGTTGCGTATTCCGGTGCTGTCCGGCTGGCGCAGCGGGCATTGTGATCCGAACTTGACGCTGCCGACGGGGGCGTTGGTGCGGCTGGATGCGGGGGAGCAGCGGGTGGTGTTGGAGCAGGATGTGGTCTTTAAATAGTTGTTGCCTGC
>NZ_MSDF01000013.1:0-205231 GCF_002022275.1 Pseudomonas fluorescens | reverse complement strand
TTGCCTGCGATAGCGGTAGCCGCCATCCGCGGGGCTATTGACCCTGCAACGACTCCAGCAGCTTCACCGTCGGATACCCATCCGCCGGCCAGCCCAGCGATTGCTGCGCCGCACGAATCGCCTTGCGCGTATTCGCACCAATAATCCCGTCAGGGTTACCCGCGTCATAGCCCTTGGCAGTGAGCGCCGTTTGCAGGTCGATGCGCTGTGACCGGCTCAGCGGCAGCTCATCCTTTGGCCAATCGCCACGAATCACCCCACCCCCGCCAAACCGTTCCGACAACAGCCCCACCGCCAGTGCGTAGGACGATGAATTGTTGTACTTGAGAATCGCGCGGAAGTTATCCAGCACCAAAAACGCCGGGCCACGGTAACCGGCTGGCAGCAGCAAGGCCGCCGAAAGCTGGCTGACGTTCGGCGGCATGCTCGCGCCAGGCGGCAGCTGGATGCCGAGGTTCATCCACTCGGCGACGGTTTTGCGCACGCCGCCGTCGGCCAGGGCGTAATCGAAATTCGACGGCAGTTGTTGCACCTCAAAGCCCCATGGCTGGCCTTTCTGCCAGCCGGAGCTTTGCAGGTAGTGCGCTGTGGAGGCGAGGGCGTCGGCCGGGCTGTTCCAGATATCGCGGCGGCCATCGCCATCGAAATCGACGGCGTGGGTGTTGTAGGTGGTCGGGATAAATTGGGTCTGGCCCATGGCGCCGGCCCAGGAACCTTTCATCTGATCAGCCTGGATATCGCCGTGCTGGATGATCTGCAGCGCCGCCAGCAGTTGCGCTTGGGCGAACGCCGGGCGACGGCCTTCGTAGGCCAGGGTTGCCAGTGAGCGGATTACCGAGTTATTGCCCTGAAACTGGCCAAAGTTGCTTTCCATGCCCCACACCGAGACCAGCGCCTGGCGGTCAACACCATAACGCTGCTCAATGCTTTGCAGAATGTCGGCGTATTTGATCAGCAGCGCCTGGCCATTCCGCACGCGCACTGGCGACAGTGCGCCGTCGAGGTATTCCCATACCGGGCGGGAAAACTCCGGCTGACTGCGGTCGGCGCGGATCACCGCCATGTCAGGCGTGACATTGGCGAAAGCGTTGTCGAAGACCGCCGCGGTGATGCCGGTTTTAAGGGCTTCCACGCGAAAGCCAGCCTGCCATTCGGCGAAGGTCTGGGTCGGTTGGATATCCAGGTTGTCCACGGCCAAAGGCGCAACGACGGCGGGTGCGATGGCCGGTACGGTTTGCAGTTTCGGCAGGGGTTGAGCGTCCGCGGCGGTGGGTTTCTCCGCGCAGGCGACAAGCAGAATGAGGCTGGAGGCAGCGATCAGTTGGCGAAGGTGCCAACGACGGGAAAGACTAGAGGGCATGCACAGGTCCAGGGATTACAAATCAGGTGCAGACCTTATCATGTCGGAGGGGCGCTTGCCTTCAGGCAGCCAGAAAGTAAGAAGCCTCCCAGCTATTAGACTGGAAGGCTTCGCGGCGGTAGCTGCCTTTGCCCTTGCCGGCGCGTTCCTGACGGCTGCGGAACAGTGGCTGGGCGATGATGGATTTGGCCTTGTTGGGGCCATGCTTGGATGGCTTTTTGCTCATGATGGGTACTCTCGATAGGTGGGGTGGAGCGGTGCAAATCATCTGCCGAAGTGGCGCGGCTGTAAAGCCCGGCGACAGGTAGGCGTTTTCACCAAATCATGTGGGCACGCTCAAGACTGTGGGAGCTGGCTTGCCTGCGATGGCGGTATGTCAGTGTTAGAAATGCAAGCTGATACACCGCCATCGCAGGCAAGCCAGCTCCCACAGGGTATGTGTTGTGTTTACGAGGGAGGTTATTCAGCGGGGAGCGTCAGGCGCTGGCCAGCCATCAGCAACGACAAACGGCTAAGACTCATCCATGGCGAACCGGCGGCCTGGCCCTTGATCTGCGCATCGATACGCTGCGCCTCCAACAGAAGCTGCGCCCAGCGTTGCGCCGAGTGCCGTTGCAGGGCTTTGCTCATCAGGGGTTTGCGCTTGTCCCACACCGGCGGCCGGGCCTGGCTGAAGGCTTTGTCCAATGGAATACCCTGGCTGTATTGCAGCGCAATATTGGCCAGCACCCGCAACTCCCGGGCCAGGGCCCACAGAATCACCGGAGGCTCCACGCCTTCACCGCGCAGCCCTTCGAGCATGCGCAAGGCGTGAGCAGGTTCGCCATTGAGAATCGCATCCACCAGCCCGAACACGTCGAAACGCGCACTGTCAGCCACCGCACCTTGCACGGTTTCGACGGTGATCTGCCCGTCTTCGGCCATCAGCTTGAGCTTTTCGATTTCCTGGGCGGCGGCAAGCAAGTTGCCTTCGACCCGAGCGGCTATCAGTTCCACCGCGTCTTGCGTCGCCGACAGCCCCGATTGGGACAGCCGCTGACGAATCCACTGTGGCAGCTGGTTGCTGTCCACCGGCCAGATCTGGATGAACTGGGTCTGTGGGCCTTCGACCAGCGCCTTGCCCCATTTGGTTTTCTGCGCGCTGCCGTCGAGCTTGGGCAGGCTGATCAGCAACACCGTATCTTCAGCGGGCCGCGAGCAGTATTCCATCAAGGCCGCTGCGCCCTTGTCGCCCGGCTTGCCCGACGGCAGGCGCAGTTCCAGCAAGCGCTTTTCGGCGAACAACGACATGCTCGCACCGGCTTGCAGCAGCGTACCCCAGTCGAAACTGGCGTCGGCGCTGAACACCTGGCGTTCATCGAAGCCTTGCTGGCGCGTAGCCGCGCGGATCGCGTCCGCTGCTTCCTGACACAGCAGCGGGTCATCACCGCTGACGATATAGACAGGCGCGAGGCCACCTTGGAGGTGTTTGGCGAGTTGGGCGGGGGCGAGTTTCATAGGCGGGTCGAACGGGGCGCCTGGGGCGCCCCGTTTGGCTTACTCGACTGGAACTTCAACAGGCGATTGTTTCGGCGTGTTGTCTTCATACTCTTTTGCGGCTTTCAGGGCGTCGGCGTCGGCTTTGGCCTTGTTGTCGGCAGTTTGTTGCAATGCTTCCAGTTTTTCCGGCGTCAGCTGCTGCAGGCGGATCATCAGGCGCTGGATCAGCTCGCGACGCATTTCCTTGCGAACCTGAAGACTTTCCGAGTCCGAGCCGACCAGGTTGTTACCGTCGTGGCTCACGACTTTCTGCACTTCAATCTTGTCGCCCATCAATGGCAGTTGGTCGCGGCCACGCAATTCAAAGACAACCTTGGTGTTCAGCTCAATATCCGACGCACGACCGGCGCTGGCGTAGCTGAGGTTACGTTGGGTTTCCTGTTCGTCCACCAGCACCAGTTTGTAGGTTGCACCGGTGTAAACGTGTACACCGCTGTTTTCCAGGGTCTGGCGCAACTGAACCACGGTATCGCCGTAGGCGTTACGGGCGCTGACGTCCAGTTCCTTGATGGTCAGTTCGTTGGTGCCGGTGCCGCGCAGCTGGAAGCCGCAAGCGCTCAGCAGCACAGCAAGGCCCATCACCAGCAAATTGCGTTTGATCATTTTGTTGCTCCCCTTGAAACCATGTCGGCCTTATCGAGGCCCTAAAGGTTTAGTTCGGCGCAGGGCTCAAGCCCTGCGCCCGATCCGATTAGCTTGCGACGATGTTGACCAGTTTGCCGGGCACCACGATCACTTTGCGGATCGTCAGGCCTTCGGTGAAGCGCAGCACGCCTTCATTGACGCGTGCAGCGGCTTCGACGTCTTCACGGCTGGCGCTGGCCGGCATGTCGATCTGGCCGCGCAGTTTACCGTTGACCTGAATCACCAGTTGCAGCGTGTCCTGTACCAGGGCGCTGTCATCCTGCTTCGGCCAGCCTGCGTCAATGACTGCGCCTTCGTGGCCCAGGCGGTTCCACAGGTCGTGGCTGATGTGCGGTGTGATCGGAGCCAGCAGCAACACGACTGTTTCCAGGCCTTCCTGCACCAACGCACGATCCTGTTCAGTCGCTTGCGGCGCTTTTTCCAGCACGTTCATCAGCGTCATCACCTGGGCGATGGCGGTGTTGAACTTGTGATTCTGGCCCACGTCCTGGCTGGCCTGGCGAATAGCCAGGTGAGTGCTGCGACGGATGGCTTTTTGCTCGTCGTTCAGGCCTGCCACGTCCAGTTTGCCCGGCAAGCCCTGGCTGATATGAGCGTGGGCCAGGCGCCAGACGCGCTTGAGGAAGCGGTGCGAACCTTCGACGCCGGAGTCGGACCATTCGGCGCTCATGTCAGGCGGCGAAGCGAACATCATGAACAGTCGGCAGGTGTCGGCGCCGAACTGGTCGATCATCGATTGAGGGTCGACGCCGTTGTTCTTCGACTTGGCCATTTTCTCGGTGCCACCGATTTCCACCGGCAGGCCGTCGGCGATCAGCTTGGCGCTGATGACCTTGGCTTTGCTGTCGCGCTCAAGCTCGACATCCGCCGGGTTGAACCAGGTGTAGGCGCCGTTGGCTTCGCGGCGATAGTAAGTCTCGGCGACCACCATGCCCTGTGTCAGCAAGTTCTTGAACGGCTCGTCGGAGCTCACCAGGCCTTCGTCACGCATCAGCTTGTGGAAGAAGCGCGCATAAAGCAGGTGAAGAATCGCGTGTTCGATGCCGCCGATGTACTGATCCACCGGCAACCAGTGGTCCGCTGCGGACTTCTCGACCAGCCCACCCTCGTAATGCGGCGAAGCGTAACGGGCGTAGTACCACGAGGACTCGACGAAGGTGTCCATGGTGTCGGTTTCACGCTTGGCCGGCGCGCCGCATTTCGGGCAAGCGCACTCGTAGAACTCGGGCATGCGCGCCAATGGCGAACCGGCGCCATCCGGCACTACGTTTTCCGGCAGGACGACGGGCAACTGGTCTTCCGGCACCGGCACGTCACCGCAGGTTTGGCAGTGGATGATCGGGATCGGGCAGCCCCAGTAGCGCTGGCGGCTGATGCCCCAGTCGCGCAGGCGGAACTGGGTGCGCGACGCACCGAGGTTTTTCTTGATCAGGGCGACTTCAATGGCGTCGAAAGCACCGGCGAAGTCCAGGCCGTCAAACTCGCCGGAGTTGATCAGTTCGCCGTGCTCGCCGTAGGCGTCTTGCCACGGGGCCGGGTTGGTGTCACCGGAGCTGGTACGCACCACTGACTTGATCGGCAGGCTGTACTTGGTGGCGAATTCGAAATCGCGTTCGTCATGAGCCGGCACGGCCATTACTGCGCCATCGCCGTAGTGCATCAGCACGTAGTTGGCGACCCACACCGGCAATTTCTCGCCAGTCAGCGGGTGCTCGACGAACAGCCCGGTTGGCAGGCCTTTTTTCTCCTGGGTGGCGACGTCGGCTTCGGCCACGCTGCCGCCTTTGCATTCGGCGATGAACGCCTGCAGCTCAGGGTTGTTCTGTGCGGCCTGGGTGGCCAGCGGGTGTTCGGCGGCCACGGCGACGTAGGTCGCACCCATCAGGGTGTCTGGACGGGTGGTGAAGACTTTCAGTGCGCCGGCAACGCCTATGGAATCGACGTTGTACGGGAACTGCACTTCCATGCCCTTGGATTTGCCGATCCAGTTGCGCTGCATGGTCTTGACCTGTTCAGGCCAGCCCGGCAGGTCGTCGAGGCTCGACAACAGCTCATCGGCGTAGGACGTGATCTTGAAGTAGTACATCGGGATTTCGCGCTTTTCGATCAGCGCGCCCGAACGCCAGCCGCGGCCGTCGATGACCTGCTCGTTGGCCAGAACGGTCTGGTCGAGCGGGTCCCAGTTGACGGTGCCGCTCTTTTTGTAGATCACGCCTTTTTCGAACAGGCGAGTGAACAGCCATTGTTCCCAGCGGTAGTAATCCGGCTTGCAGGTAGTGACTTCGCGGGACCAGTCGACCGCCAAACCCAGGCTGCGCAGCTGGGTCTTCATGTAGGCGATGTTTTCGTAGGTCCACTTGGCCGGCGCTACGTTGTTTTTCATCGCGGCGTTTTCCGCCGGCATGCCGAAGGCGTCCCAACCCATGGGTTGCAGGACATTTTTGCCAAGCATGCGCTGGTAGCGGGAAATTACGTCGCCGATGGTGTAGTTACGCACGTGCCCCATGTGTAGCTTGCCGCTGGGGTAAGGGAACATCGATAGGCAGTAGTAAGTCTCCTTGCCTGGCTGTTCACTGACTTCAAAGGACTTTTGCTCGTCCCAGAAAGTTTGGGCGGCATTTTCTATTTCACGGGGCTGATATTGTTCGTGCATGGCTACTTTTGAACTGAATAGGGGTGGCCTAATCCTCTTCGGTACAACGTTCAGGTCCATCGACACCAAAAAGCGGCGCGTCCGTGCCCAAACCCTGCGGGAAGTGGAGTTACAGGAAGCGCCGTAGCATACATGACCCCACTCTATCGAGGGAAACCCTGATTGCGCGGGCGAGGCCGTCTGTCGCGGCGCCGGGCAGGCGCAGCCACGGGGACTACGCTGTTTATTGGGGAGTGAGTCTTATCTTCAATGAGGTGAGGGGATGGTTGAATCGCAGCGAACTTTAACGAAACCGCAATTGTACGAAGGACTGATCGACCGTTTGGGTCGTGCATTGGATGCAGCAAGAACCGCAGGCCGTTTGCGTGATGAGCGGCCTCTGGAGCTGGAGTTGCGAGGCTTGAGCCAGGCAGAACTTGAATTGATCAAGTGCTACCTGGAATTGAATCACCACCGCGCCTCTCATGGGCAGGCTTCCCCGCCGACCCAAGAGCCCTTGCGTTCGGCACAGGTGATCTGGCTGAAGGATGTAGCTGCCGGTCGCAGCCCTGAAGAAATTCGAGCCGTACGGTGCAAGTGAAACACAGCGTCATCCGTTGGCCGTCTCAAAAAGGTGCTGGTACAGATTGTCGCTAAACCCCGTTGCATCTAGGCTTCGGGCATCTGTGGAGATGCCCGATGCCTTTTCGTTATTTCATTAAACAATTGCTCTTGCCGCCCGGCATTTTCCTGCTGCTGCTTGCGCTTGCCTGGTGGTTGCGTAAAAGCCGTCCACGCCTGGCCGGGTTTTGTTTTGCCGTGGGGCTGGGTGGAATGTGGCTGATCAGCCTGCCGGTGATGGTGCAATGGGGCGCGCATGCTTTGGAGACCGAGCCCCCGCTGGCCCGTGAAGAGTGGGCCACGCTGGCGCAGCGGGCCGATGCGATCGTGGTGTTGGGCTCCGGCAGGGAGCGGGGTGACCCGGCGTGGGGCACTGACCAGCCCACCGGCATCGGGCTGGAGCGTCAGCGTTATGCCGCGCGACTGGCCAAGGCGTCCGGTTTGCCGGTGCTGACCAGTGGTGGCTTGCACTACGGCACGCCGCCGAGCGAGGCCGAACTGATGGCCGTGTCGATGCTCGATGACTTCGGCGTCACCGTGCGCTGGAAGGAAGAGCGCAGCCGTACCACGTGGGAAAATGCGCAGATGAGCGCCGAAATTCTATTGCCGCAAGGCGTTAAACGCGTGGTGGTGGTGACCCAGGCATGGCATATGCCGCGTGCGGTGTGGAGCTTTGAGAAAGCCGGTTTTACCGTGGTGCCGGGGCCTTTGGGCTTTTTAGGCGTGGACAATGCGCGGCCACTGGGTGGCTGGTTGCCGGAGTTTGTGTCGGTGTGGCGCAGCGGGCAGTTGATCAACGAGGCGGTGGGGCAGGTGGGGTATCGAATGTTCTACCGGTAAGTCGTAGCGCGGAAGATCAAATGTGGGAGCTGGCTTGCCTGCGATGCAGGCATCTCGGTGTATCAGTTGGACCGAGGTGATGCTATCGCAGGCAAGCCAGCTCCCACATTGGTTTTGCAGTGTTTATTAAACGGTTTTGGCCATCCGCCCCGCCAGCAATGCCCAGCCAAACAACACCAGGCACACAATGATCAGCGGCCACGAGCGCCATTCCAGGTACGGCGTCAGGTTGTGCATCGGCACCACCTCACCGTAGAGAATGCCGCGCTCGAACTGTGGAATCTGCTCGGTAATCTGCCCGAACGGGTTGATCAGCCCGGTCACGCCATTGTTGGTTGCGCGGATCATCCAGCGGCCGGCTTCCAGCGCACGCATCTGCGCCATTTGCAGGTGTTGCAGCGGGCCGATCGAGCGGCCGAACCAGGTGTCGTTGCTGATGGTCAGCAGCAAATCGCTCTGGGCCGACAGGCCGGCAGCGAATTCCGGGTACACCACTTCGTAGCAAATGAACGGCGCAATCTGATAGCCCTTGGCCTGCAGCATCGCCTGATCGGCAGGGCCGCGGGCGAAGTCGGACATGGGCAGGTCGAAGAAGGCGATCAGCCCGCGCAGCATGTCTTGCAGCGGCACGTATTCGCCAAACGGCACCAGCTTTTGCTTCAGATAAGTGCCTTCACCTTCGCCCAACACCGTGATGCCGTTGAAAAAACGCTTCTGGTGGTGCACTTCCTGGCGGATCGGCACGCCGGTGATCAGCGCGGTGTGCCGGTCGGCGGCAAACTTGCTCATCATGCCCAGGTAGCCCTCGACGGACTCCTTGAGCACCGGCACGGCCGTTTCCGGCCACACCAGCAGGTCGACACGCTTGGAGCTGAAGCTCATGTCGCGGTACAGCGCGAGCTGAGCATTGAGCTGTTCCGGGTCCCACTTCATGCTTTGTTCGACGTTGCCTTGCACCGCAGCCACCGTCAGCGGCGGGCCGGACGGCGTGGTCCAGGCGTGATGCTTGAGCGCCAGACCAATCGCCCAAGGCGCTACCAACAGCACCAGGCCCGCGCCGATAAAGGCGTTGCGTTTACTCGCCAGCAGGCGCGGCAGGTTGCACAGTACCGCCGCCGTCAGCGCCAAGGCGAAGGAAATGAGCCACATCCCGCCCAATGGCGCGAGGCCAGTCAGCGGACCGTCAAGCTGGCTGTAACCGGAGTAAAGCCAAGGGAAACCGGTAAGGAACCAGCCGCGAAACGCTTCCTGACCAACCCACAGAGCCGCAAAGGTCAACGCATCGGCCAGTGGCGCTTCATTACGGCGCAGCCAACGCGCCCAGAGCCAAGCGGGCAGGGCAAAGAACAGGGCAATCGCGGCGGTAAACAGCAGCATCAAAAAGCCAGCCAGCAGCACCGAAGCGCCGCCGAAATGGTGAATGCTGTAGTAAATCCAGCTGGTGCCGGCGCCAAACAGGCCGAAACCGAAGCACCAGCCACGGCCCAGGGCCTGACGTGGCGTCAATTCCCGCAGCCCGACATAGAACAGTCCGACGGCCACCAGTGCAAACGGCCACAAATCGAACGGCGCCAGCGCCAGGGTGGTGATGGCGCCGGCCACCACGGCCAGCAAATTACCGGGCCAGCCGGGTGCAATCAGACGGCGCATATCAGTCCTTAGCGGGCAATAGGTGTCAGGCGAATCAGATGGATGCGACGGCTATCCGCATTCAGGATGCGGAAGCGATACGCGCCAATCTCGGTGGTCTCGTTGCGTTTTGGCAGATGCCCGAACGCACTCATCACCAAACCGCCGACGGTGTCGAATTCGTCATCGGAGAACTCGCTGTCGAAGAACTCGTTGAAGTTCTCGATCGGCGTCAGCGCTTTCACCAGGAAGTCACCGCTGGGCAGAGGCTTGATGTAGCTGTCTTCTTCAACGTCGTGCTCGTCTTCGATGTCGCCGACGATCTGTTCCAGCACGTCTTCGATGGTCACAAGACCGGCCACGCCGCCGTATTCGTCAATCACGATGGCCATGTGATTGTGGTTGGCGCGGAACTCGCGCAGCAGCACATTCAGGCGCTTGGATTCAGGCACGAAGGTGGCCGGGCGCAGCAAATCCTTGATATTGAAATTGTCGCCGTTCTCTTTGAGGATCAGCGGCAACAGGTCCTTGGCCAGCAGGACACCCATGACGTCGTCATGGCTTTCACCGATCACCGGGTAGCGCGAGTGCGCCGAGTCGATCACGGCCGGGAGGAATTCCCGTGGGGTCTGAGTCGCCTTGATGCTGATCATCTGCGAGCGCGGGACCATGATGTCCCGGACTTGCAGGTCAGCCACCTGGATGGCGCCTTCGACGATGGCCAGCGCTTCGCTGTCCAGCAACTTGTTTTGATGGGCCTCGCGCAGCAGCTCAAGCAGCTCCTGGCGGTTTTTCGGCTCGTGGGCAAAAGCCTGGGTCAGTTTACCCAGCCATGACTTCTGCCCGTTGCTCGATCGGTCTTCGCTCATAGCGATTACTCTAAATCCTTTGTTGTGTCAGTTGAGTGTTGATCAGTTTTCGTCGTCTGCATAAGGGTCAGGGTGACCCAATTCTGCAAGCAACGTTTGTTCCAGTGTTTCCATTTCCTCTGCTTCGTCATCGTCTATGTGGTCGTAACCCAAGAGATGCAAGCAGCCGTGGATGACTAGATGGGCCCAGTGGGCCTCAAGTTCCTTGCCTTGTTCCTTTGCTTCGCGCTCCACCACCGCGACGCAGATCACCAGGTCGCCCAGCAACGGGATATCCAGTAACTCATCCGGTACGTCGGCGGGGAAGGACAGCACGTTGGTTGCGTAGTCCTTTTGGCGCCAGGTGTGATTCAGTTCACGGCCTTCGGGCTCGTCCACCAGGCGAATGGTCAGCTCCGAGTCGGCGGTGCGCTGGCGCAGGGCCAGGGCGCACCATTGACGGAACTGTTCTTCAGTTGGGGCGGGCGCTTCGGTGGCCAGCTGCAGGTCTAGCTCAAGCATTGTGGCGGGCATCCTTGGACAAACCATCGTCACGGTGTTCGAAGCGCTCGTAGGCCTCGACAATGCGTTGCACCAGCGGGTGGCGAACCACGTCCTTGGGTGAGAAGTGCGTGAAACTGATACCTGGTACGTCCTTGAGCACTTCAATCACATGGCTCAAGCCCGACTTGGTGCCCTTGGGCAGGTCAACCTGGGTAATGTCGCCGGTGATAATGGCCGTGGAGCCAAACCCGATGCGGGTCAGGAACATCTTCATCTGCTCGACCGTGGTGTTCTGGCTTTCGTCGAGGATGATGAAACTGTTGCTCAAGGTGCGGCCGCGCATGTAGGCCAGCGGGGCGATCTCGATCACCTGGCGCTCGATCAGCTTGGCCACGTATTCAAAACCAAGCATCTCGTAAAGCGCGTCGTAGAGCGGGCGCAGGTACGGGTCGATCTTCTGTGCGAGGTCGCCGGGCAGGAAGCCGAGCTTTTCGCCCGCTTCGACCGCCGGGCGCACCAGCAGGATGCGGCGCACTTGCTCGCGCTCAAGGGCATCCACTGCGCAGGCTACGGCCAGGTAGGTCTTGCCGGTACCGGCGGGGCCGATGCCGAAATTGATATCGTTACCGAGGATTGCTTTGACGTACTTCTGCTGATTCAAGCCCTTTGGGCGAATCATGCCTTTTTTGGTACGCAGGGCCACGCTGGCTTCGGCGACCGGGTTGTTGGCCAGGTCTTCCACCGCCGATTCCTGCAAATACAGGTGCACGGTTTCCGGCGACAGCTCGCTACCCTTGGTTTCGCGGTAGAGGCGGCGCAGCAGATTTTCTGCCGATTTAGTGTCTTGGGCTTCACCGATGAGCTCGAACTGATTGCCGCGGTTGCGGATCTCGATGCCCAGGCGTTGTTCGATCAGGCGCAGGTGCTCGTCGAACTGTCCGCACAGGTTGGCGAAACGGCGAGCCTCAAAGGGCTCGAGGATAAAACGATGGGGTTCTGCGATGGGTGCGTTCAAGGTCGCTTTTAGCCGCCCTTTGGCTGTTGAGGTGAAAGAGAGGATAACGCCAGCCGCCTGTGTGCGAAAGCACTTATATAGGCGCTCAAGAACCACGAAGATCCACTGTGGGAGCTGGCTTGCCTGCGATGGCGGTGTATCAGTGCCAGTTGAGTTAACTGACCCACCGCTATCGCAGGCAAGCCAGCTCCCACAGTTGGACTTCATTTGCCCTGAAATCAGTTAACCAGCGACCCGCGCAGCGAGTGCGGTTGCGCCGCATCGATGTGTACATCGGCAAACTGGCCGATGAGGGTGGGCGTGTCGCAGCGGAAGTTGACGATTCGGTTGTTCTCGGTACGGCCTTGCAGCTCGCCCGGGTCTTTTTTCGAATAATCGGTGACCAGAATGCGCTGAATCGAACCGACCATTTGTCGGCTGATTTCGAACCCTTGCTGATTCAAGCGATGTTGCAGCGCGTTCAAGCGTTCTTTTTTCAGCGCTTCCGGAGTCTCGTCCACGAGATCAGCGGCAGGCGTGCCCGGGCGCTGGCTATAAACGAAGGAATACGAGAAGTCGAAACCGACGTCCTCGATCAGCTTCATGGTCTGTTCGAAATCTTTCTCGGTTTCGCCCGGGAAGCCAACGATAAAGTCCGAACTGATGCAAATGCCCGGCACCGCTGCACGCAGCTTGCGCAATTTGGATTTGTATTCCAGGGCCGTGTGGTTGCGTTTCATCGCCGACAGAATCCGGTCCGAGCCCGACTGCACCGGCAAATGCAGGTGTTTGACCAGTTCAGGCACTTCAGCGTGGGCCTGGATCAGGCTGTCGGAAAACTCCAACGGGTGCGAGGTGGTGTAACGAATACGCTCGATACCGTCCACCGCAGCCACCACGCGGATCAGCTCTGCCAGGTCGGCCAGGCGGCCGTCTTCAGTCTGGCCGCGATAACCGTTGACGTTCTGGCCCAGCAGGGTCACTTCGCGCACGCCGTTTTCGGCCAGGTGGATGATTTCTGCCAGCACGTCGTCAAACGGCCGGCTGACCTCTTCACCCCGGGTGTAGGGCACGACGCAGAAGGTGCAGTACTTGCTGCAACCTTCCATCACCGACACATAGGCGCTCGGGCCATCGATGCGCGGCTCGGGCAAATGGTCGAATTTTTCGATTTCCGGGAACGAGACGTCAACCTGCGGCAGCTTGGTGATGCGCGCAGCGTCGATCATTTCCGGCAGGCGGTGCAGGGTCTGCGGGCCGAAGACCACGTCGACATAGGGCGCGCGGTCGCGGATGGCGGCGCCTTCCTGGCTGGCCACGCAACCGCCGACGGCAATCACCATGTCCGGGTTGGCCAGTTTCAATTCACGCCAGCGGCCCAGCTGCGAGTACACACGGTCCTGGGCCCGTTCGCGGATCGAGCAGGTATTGAGCAGGATTACGTCGGCATCTTCGGCGCGGGCGGTGACTTCCAGGGCCTGGTGTTCGCCCAGCAAGTCGACCATGCGCGAGCTGTCGTACTCGTTCATCTGGCAACCGTGGGTTTCGATATAAAGCTTCTTGGCCATGGGAATCGTCAACTGGTGGTAAAGAACCGCGCATTATAGGGGGCATGCCCATTGGTTCCTAGCGTTGTGCATCGGGTGCCATGCTATAGTTCGCGCCCTCTTTTATATCCCCGATGTGTTATCCGCCCACCATGACCAAACGCGAAGCTCCAATCTACAAGGTGATTTTCCTCAACCAGGGCCAGGTGTTCGAAATGTACGCCAAGCAGATCTATCAAAGTGATCTGTGGGGCTTCCTGGAAGTGGAAGAGTTCGTCTTTGGCGAGCGCACTCAGCTGGTCGTGGACCCGGGCGAGGAAAAACTCAAGGCTCAGTTCGAAGGCGTGGTGCGCAGTTTTGTGCCGATGCACTCGATTGTGCGCATCGATGAAGTCGAGCGCCTGGGCACGCCGAAGATCAGCGAGGCGCGGGGCACCAGTAATGTGATGCCGTTTCCGATGCCGATGCCTGAGAAGTAGGGCGTTAGACCGCGTTGAATCCATCGCAGGCAAGCCAGCTCCCACACTTGACCGAGTTCCAACGTTGGAATGCAGTCAAATGTGGGAGCTGGCTTGCCTGCGATAGCAATAGAAGGGTTTAGCTGAATTCAGGGCAAGGGTGAGAACGGCGAACGCCCATCCGCACTCTGCAATTCCTGCAAGTAATTGCGGAAAATCTGCCCCAACACCTGCGTCGCCACTTCCAACTCATCACGCTGCATGTGCTCGGCCACTTCGTCGGCCGTGTCCAGCGCGTCTTCAGCGCCATTCACCGCCGCCATCTTCAGCACGATGTACGCCTGCACGTTGTTGGCCGGCACGCCTTCGCCTTTGAAGAACATGTTGCCCAGCTGGAATTGCGCCTGCGCGTGGCCCTGCAACGAGGCTTTCTCGAAATAGCTCAAGGCTTTGTTGAGGTCGCGGGCGGGGTTTTTGCTGTCGTGGAAGTACTCACCCAACTCGTATTGCGCCTGCGCATCCCCGCCATCGGCCTGTTTCTGGCACGCGCTCAGGGCTTCGGCCTGGCTGTCTGGCTGGGTATTGAGGGTGCAACGACCCATCGCTGGGATTAACAACGAGTTGCCGCCTGCTTGTGCATGTGCCAGCAGCGGCTGAAGGAGCAACAGGCAGCCCAGAACCAGGGTGCGGCCGGTGCGTTTCATGGGAATCGACTTACCTCTGACGGGGCGCGCGGACCCTCGGGGAGTCCAATAAGCGCGCATTATGAAATAAGCAGGCACCTGCTTACAAAGTCTTTACTCGTTTTTCTGCTGCGTGGGCAAGTTATCTGCCGGATTGCAGGTGATTTCTCGAAAAATGCAGGAAATCTCTGTAAGCAAAGTAGCAAATTCTGACGCCGCCGAGGGCGACGTCAGATTCAGTGCCCCTTATTTCAGGGCCGCGAAGGCGCGCTCGGCAGCATCCAGGGTCAATTTCAACTCGGCTTCGCCATGGGCGATCGAAGTGAAGCCGGCTTCAAACGCGCTCGGGGCCAGGTAAACGCCGCCTTCCAGCATCAAGTGGAAGAAGCGCTTGAACAGATCGGCATCGCTGCCCATCACGTCATCAAAGGTAACGATGTCGTCGGCAGCACTGAAGTACAGGCCGAACATGCCGCCCGCCTGAGTGGTGACAAACGGAATACCGGCTGCATCGGCGCGTTGTTGCAGGCCGTCGAGCAGGCGAGTGGTGTAGTCGGTCAGCTCGGCGTGGAAGCCCGGGCGGCTGATCAGGCGCAGGGTGGTCAGGCCGGCGGCCATGGCCAGCGGGTTACCCGACAAGGTGCCCGCCTGGTACACCGGGCCCAGGGGCGCAATGTGGTGCATGATTTCACGCTTGCCGCCGAAGCAGCCCACTGGCATGCCGCCGCCGATGATCTTGCCGAAGGTGCTCAGGTCCGGCGTAACACCGTAGTGCGCCTGGGCGCCGCCGAGGGCGACGCGGAAACCGGTCATCACTTCGTCAAAAATCAGCACCACGCCATGCTTGTCGCACTGCTCGCGCAGGCCTTCAAGAAAACCCGGCGCCGGCGGCACACAGTTCATATTGCCGGCCACGGGCTCGACGATGATGCACGCGACGTCCTGGCCCACTTCATTAAGCATCTGCTCGACGGCGGCGATGTCGTTGAACGGCAGGGTTAGGGTGTGTTTGGCAAAGGCGGCCGGAACGCCGGCCGAGCTTGGCACGCCTTGGGTCAGCAGGCCGGAGCCGGCTTTCACCAGCAGGCTGTCGGAGTGGCCGTGGTAGCAGCCTTCGAACTTGATGATGCTGTCGCGACCGGTGAAACCACGGGCCAGGCGAATCGCGCTCATGGTGGCTTCGGTGCCGGAACTGACCATGCGCACCATTTCCATCGACGGCACGATCGAGCAGACCAGGTCGGCCATCTCTGTTTCCATGGCGGTCGGCGCGCCGTAGGACAGGCCGTGTTGCAGCTGCTGACGCACCGCGTCCAGTACGTCCGGATGGCTGTGGCCGAGGATCATCGGGCCCCACGAACCTACGTAGTCCACATAACGTTTGTCATCTTCGTCGGTGACGTAGGCGCCTTCGGCATGTTTGAAGAACAATGGCGTGCCGCCCACGCTTTTGAACGCACGCACGGGGGAGTTCACACCGCCGGGGATATGTTTTTGGGCATTGGCAAACAGCGTTTCGGAACGGGACATGATGGGTCTCTCTGAAATCAAATCTTGAGTAGGGCGTTGAACGCACGGGCGCGGCGCGTGACTTCCTGGGCAGTGTCGGCACCGAACAGGCCATGCACCACGGCAAGCAGGTCGGCACCGTGGGCCACCAGAGGTTCGGCGTTTTCCAGGGTGACGCCGCCGATCACGCAGATCGGCAACTGCAACCGCGTGCGGGCCTCGGCCAGCATTTGGACAGTGGCGGCGGGTGCGCCGGGCTTGGTGTTGGAATTGAAGAAGCGGCCAAAGGCGACATAGCTGGCGCCTTCCTTGGCGGCCTGCTCGGCCAGCTCGATCTGGCTGTGGCAGGTGGCGCCGATGATCGCTTTGGAGCCGAGCAGCGCACGGGCTGGCGTGAGCGGGCCGTCGGTCTGGCCCAGGTGCACGCCCACACCCAGGCGCGCGGCCAGTTCAGCGTCATCGTTGACGATCAACTGAGTCTTGTAGCGCGAGCACAGCTCGCGCAACTTCTCGGCCTCGCGCAGGCGGCGGGCTTCATCGCTGCTTTTATCGCGGTACTGCAGCAGGGTCACGCCACCGTCCAGCGCCGCTTCGACGTAGGCGAGGAATTTGCCGGCCAACAGTTGGCTGTCGGTAATGGCGTAAAGGCCACGTAGTTTCATCGGGCAGGCCCCCTTTGTCGTCTTACGAGCAAAAATCCAGCGGCAGACGGCGCGGCACGAACTGGCCCTGGCCGAGTTGTTCGGCATCGCGCAGGGTGCGCCAAGTGTAGTTGAGCGCCGACTGCACGGCGCTGACCAGGCCTTCGCCCTGAGCGATTCGACCGGCCAGCGCACTCGCCAGCGTGCAGCCCGAACCGTGATAACTGCCGGGCAAGCGCTGGCAGGTAAAGGTCTGCTGCGTGCCGTCGCGGCTGTACAGGCGGTTGTGCACTTCATGCTCATCGCCATGGCCGCCGGTGATCAGCAGGTGCTTGATAAACGGTAACAGCTTCTCGGCGCATTCGTCTGCCGTGCCTTGCGGCAGCTCGGCAAGGATGCGCGCTTCCGGCAGGTTTGGCGTGGCGATCAGCGACAACGGCAACAGCCGCTCGCGCATGGCATAGCCGACTTCATCCTTGCCCAGGCTCCCGCCGCCGCCGGCGCGCAGCACCGGGTCGCAGACCACCGGCAGGTGCGGGTGCGCCTGCAGCAGTTCGACCACGGTGTCGACCATGGCGGTGGAACCGAGCATGCCCAGCTTGACCGCAGCCACCTCGGAATCGCCGAGCACGGCGTTGGCTTGAGCCAGCACCCACTCGCGGTCGAGCACGCGGAAATCGCTGACATTGACGGTGTTCTGCACGGTCAGGGCGGTGACGGCCGGGGCCGCATGACAGCCTTGGGCGAGCAGGGCTTCGATATCTGCCTGCAAGCCGGCGCCACCACTGGGATCATGGCCGGAGAGACAGAGGACAACAGGGCGAGAGCTGTAGATATTCATGGTGCGCGAGCTTACCACCAAACGCTTTTGGCGTGGCTGCCTGGCGAGGGGGGAATTTCGAGTGTGAGAAAGGACTGATTTCGCGGGTTTTATCGACCGAATTCATTGCGTGAAAGCCGCTGAGAGTGCCGTTCTAGAGCCTTCAGGAAAATTATTTCAATGGTGTCTAATGGCCTTTACCCGCTATGCTAGAGTGGATCCAAACAACTTAATGTAACGCCGGTATACGTCATCTCAAAAGGAATGGGGGGCTTTTGACATAACCGGGCAAGCCACACCGGGGCTCTATGCGCTATTTGCTGATGTTAATCATGTGCGGGCTGCCGATGCTCGCCAGCGCCATCGAGTTTGATCAAAGCACTCGAAGCCTGCCGTTGGGCCGCGTCATGCAAGTGCTCGAAGACCCCACCGACGCCCTCACCATCGCCGAAGTCAGCTCCCCCGCGTACGCCGCCCAGTTCAAGACCCATGACAAAGCCACCCTCAACGCCGGTTATTCGCGTTCGGTGTTCTGGCTCAAAGTCGACCTGCATTACGTGGCCCAAGACCCGCGTTCCCCGCGCACCTGGTTTTTGGAGCTGGCCTACCCGCCGCTCAATCGTCTTGATATGTACCAGCGCGACAACGCTGGCAATTACCGGTTGACCACCCGCACCGGCAGCGCTTTGCCCTTCTCCAGCCGTGAAGTCAGTCAGAGCAATTACCTGTTCAAGCTCAACTTCGTGCCCGACCAGCAGGAAACCGTTTACCTGCGCCTGCAAAGCCAGGGTTCGATCCAGGCCCCGCTGACGCTCTGGGCCGGCACTGCGTACCTCGAAGAACAGCCGCTGCGCCTGTATGTGTTGGGCGCTATCTATGGCGTATTGCTGGGGATGCTGATCTACAACCTGTTCATCTACTTGAGCGTGCGCGACACCAGTTACCTCTACTACATCCTCTATATCGCCTCGTTCGGCCTGTATCAGCTGTCGGTCAATGGCGTGGCCGTGCAGTACTTCTGGCCGAATAACCCGTGGTGGGCGAATGCGGCGGTGCCCTTTCTGATCGGTTCGGCGGCGCTGTTTGGCAGCTTGTTCGCGCGCAGCTTTTTGCACACCGCGCAGCACAGCCGCTGGCTCAACCGGATACTGATCGGGCTGGCCGCCTGTGGCGCGCTGGTGATGGCGCTGGCGCTGCTGACCAGCTATGCCGTGGCCCTGCGCCTGGCCACAGGCCTTGCGCTGGTGTTTACCGTGACTATTTTTGTCGCCGCCATCAAAGCCTGGTATTGCGGCCAGCGCATGGCGCGCTATTTCATCATCGCCTGGTCGGCGTTCCTGCTGGGCGGGGTGGTGAATACGATGATGGTGTTGGGCTACCTGCCCAATGTGTTCCTGACCATGTACGCCAGCCAGCTCGGCTCGGCCATCGAAGTGGCGTTGTTGTCGCTGGCCCTGGCCGACCGAATCAACGGCATGCGCGAGCAGCAGGCGCAGATTCTGTTCGACGCCAGCCAGAAGCTCGAAGTGCTCAACCTGCAACTCGCCCGCAGCAACCGGCTCAAAGACGAATTTCTCGCCACCCTGACCCACGAACTGCGCACGCCGATGAACGGCGTGATCGGCTCCCTCGAATTGATGCAAACCGTGCCGCTGGACGACGACCTGACCCAGTATCAGCAAACCGCCGCCGGCTCGGCGCGGGACATGATGCGCATGGTCAACGGCATCCTCACCCTCACCGAGCTGCAAGCCGGGCGCCTCACCGCCCAAGCTGAAGTATTCAGCCTGCGCGCTGCCCTCGACGCCTTGCGTCAGCAATTCAGCGTCAGCGCCCAAAGCAAGGGCCTCGCCTTTTCCATCGACGTGGCGGACGAACTGCCGGACCGTGTGATTGGCGACGCCGGTAAACTCAGCCAATGCCTGGATTGCCTGCTCGACAATGCCTTCAAATTCACCCATGACGGCGCCGTGCGCCTGCGTGTGGTCGGTGTACCGCACAGTGATGGCTCGCTGCGCCTGAGTTTTATCGTGACCGACACCGGTATCGGCTTCGCCTTCCTCGACGAGGCCACGCTGTACCAGCGCTTCTTTCAGGTCGATGGGTCGATGACCCGGGAATACGGTGGGCTGGGTATTGGTTTGGCGATTTGCCGACAGTTGATCGAATTGCTCGGCGGGCGCCTGACCCATCATTCCGAGCCGCACAAGGGCAGTCGCTTCCAGTTGGAAGCAACCGTCACCCTGGCGCCGTCAGAGCCCAAACAAGCGCCCGCCCGCCAGCGCTCGCCGCAGGAATGCTCGGTGTTGCTGGTGGACGACAACAGCGTCGGTCAACTCGCGGTGCGCGGCATGCTGCTCAAGCTCGGTTACCGGGTCAAAACCGTGGACTCCGGCCCGGCCGCACTGGCGACGTTGCAAAGTGAACACTTCGATGCTGTGCTGCTGGACGTGCCTGAAGGCGGTTTCTCGTTGTGTTGTCAGATTCGTGCACTGCCCGGCTGCGGCGAGTTGCCGGTGATCGCCTTGAGCGCTTCTTTGCAGGCGCCCGAACGTGAGCGATGCCATGGCATAGGTGTGACCGAACGTCTGGCCAAGCCCGTTCGTTTCGACTTATTACAGGTGGCACTGGAACGCCGTCTGTTAACCCCGATAGAGGGCGAAAGCGCCGAACATTCGGCGCGTATGCCACTTTTTTAAGGCGGTTGACGGTGCTTAACTGAAATTCAGGCCTCAACTGCACGTGGCCTTTTCCAGGAGGCCCGTCATGAACCTGCATCAGTTCGCTGAAACCCACGACGTCACCAACCAGCCGCCATCGCTTGATGGCACCAACCTGTACCGCATCGACTTGCCCCTGCAAGAGTGGTCGCGTCGTTTTGGCGCAGGCTGGGCCGAGACGCGTATCGATACTTACGGCGCGCTGGCCGGTGGGCCGCTGATGGCGGCCGGGTTTCTGGCGAATGAAAACAAACCGGTGTTCAGCAGCCATGACCGCTACGGGCATCGCATCGACCTGGTGGAATTTCACCCGGCCTATCACGAGCTGATGCGCACCGCCGTCGAACATGGCCTGCCGTCTCTGCCGTGGGCGCATCCGCAACCCGGCGCGCATGTGGCACGCGCGGCCATGACCTATTTGCACAGTCAGGCCGAGGCGGGTACCGGTTGCCCGCTGACCATGACATTTGCGAGTGTTCCGGCCCTGCGCCTGCAGCCGGACGTGGCTGACACCTGGCTACCGAAAATTCTCGCCACCACCTACGACCCGCGCAACGTCGGCATCGCCCACAAGGCCGGGGCGACCCTCGGCATGGCCATGACCGAAAAGCAGGGTGGCACCGACGTGCGCGCCAACACCACCCGCGCTTACCCCGTGGGCGCGGGCGGCCCCGGGCAAGCCTATGAGCTGGTGGGCCACAAGTGGTTCTGCTCGGCGCCGATGTGCGATGCGTTCCTGACCCTGGCCCAGACCGACAAGGGCCTTACTTGCTTCCTGTTGCCACGGCACCGCCCGGATGACACGCGCAACGAGTTCTACATCCAGCGCCTGAAAAACAAACTCGGCAACAGCTCCAATGCGTCCAGCGAAGTAGAGTTCCGCGGCGCCCTGGCCTGGATGATCGGCGAAGAAGGTCGTGGCGTGCCGACCATCATCGAAATGGTCGCCATGACCCGCTTCGATTGCATGGTCGGCTCCAGCGCCCTGATGCGTCAGGCGCTGACCCAGGCCAGCCATCATTGCGCGCATCGTTCGGTCGGCGGGCGTGTGCTCAGTGAGCAGCCGTTGATGCAAAACGTGCTGGCGGACCTCGCCCTTGAAAGCGAAGCGTCATTGGCCTTGAGCCTGCGCATGGGCCGCGCGCTGGACCATCTCGATAGCGAGCAGGAAGCCAAATTCGCCCGGCTGGTGACGGCGGTGGGCAAGTACTGGATCTGCAAACGCGCGCCGGCAATGATCAACGAAGCTGCCGAATGCATGGGCGGTGCCGGGTATGTCGAGGACAGCATCCTGCCGCGCCTGTACCGTGAGGCGCCGGTGAACTCGACGTGGGAAGGTTCCGGCAATGTGCAGTGCCTGGACGTGCTGCGCGCGCTGTCCAAAGAGCCGGGCGTGCTGGAGGCGTTGTTTGTCGAACTGGGCGACGGGCATGGCGACAAGCGACTGGCGCGGCATATCGAGCAGTTGAAGTCGGCGTTTATGGACACCCAGGATATTCAGTACCGTGCGCGGCAATTGACTGAGGATATTGCCGTGGCGTTGCAGGCCAAGTTGCTGTTGGAGGCGGGGAACGCGGCGGTCAGTGATGGGTTTATTGCCAGCCGGTTGGGCGGGGCGTCCGGCCGGGTGTATGGCACTCTGCCGCGTGGGGTGGATGTGGAAGCTATCGTCGCCCGCTCAACGCCTCAATCCCTCTGAATAAATACAGTCAAACTGTGGGAGCTGGCTTGCCTGCGATAGCGGTCCATCAGTCACATTATTGCTGATTGACCCACCGCTATCGCAGGCAAGCCAGCTCCCACATTATTTACTGCATTCCAAACCCGGTGTTTCAGTGAGCCCGGGATACAGGCAAGATAAAGGCCTGCACGTCAGAACACAGGATGCTTACCGTGACCGAAGCTTTTGTTGTCGTCAAAACCGCCGAAGAAGCCGTGGATCGGCTGGCGGCTCTGCATGAGCGTGCCACTGGCGCACTCAATCAAGCCCTCAAGCAATACCTCAAAGACCGCGTCGAGCCTGACGCCGCACAGCGCGCGATGTTTCGCTACCCGGAACTGCGCCTGACTTACCTGGTTCAGGGCGAAGTCCCACAGACCACCCGCGCCTACGCCAAGGTGCAGTTGCCGGGGACCTACAGCGTCACCGTCACCCATCCCGCCGCGTTCCGTAAGTATTTGCTGGAGCAATTGGTGCCACTGATGCACGACTTCACCGTGACGGTGGAAGTGGGTGTCAGCCAGCAAAACATTCCGTACCCGTACGTGGTGGAGCAGGGCGACGAACTGGCCGGCTCCGGCGTGACCGCCGCGACCCTGGCCCGCGTGTTCCCAAGCACCGACCTGTCGGCCGCCACCGATGGCATTGCCGACGGCCTTTACGACTGGGAAAACACCGACCCGCTGCCGCTGGCGCTGTTCGATGCCGCCCGCGTGGACTTTTCCCTGCGTCGCCTGGTGCACTACACCGGCAGCGACTGGCGCCATGTGCAGCCGTGGATTCTGCTGACCAACTACCACCGCTACGTTGACCAGTTCATCGTGCATGGCCTGGAGCAACTGCGCAGCGACCCACGGTTTATCCGCATGGTGTTGCCGGGCAACGTGGTCATCGACAAGAGCATGGATCACGGCGAGGCTTCTGCGATTGCGGCAGGCGTGGTGTGGCACCGTTACCAAATGCCGGCCTACCACTTGCAGGCCTCCGATGGCCACGGTGTGACCCTGGTGAACATCGGCGTCGGCCCGTCCAACGCCAAGAACATCACCGACCACCTGGCCGTATTGCGCCCGCATTGCTGGCTGATGATCGGCCACTGTGGCGGCCTGCGCCAATCCCAGACCATCGGCGACTACGTACTGGCCCACGCCTACATGCGCCGCGACGGGATTCTCGACCGCGTGGTACCGCCGAACATTCCGATCCCGGCCCTGGCCGAAGTGCAGATGGCCTTGCAGCAAGCGGCGGCCAACGTCACTGGCGAAAAAGGCGAAGAGCTGAAAAAACGCCTGCGCACCGGCACCGTGCTGACCTACGACGACCGCAACTGGGAACTGCGTTGGGCCCAGGAACGGCCGCTGATCAACCTGTCTCGCGCCGTGGCCGTGGACATGGAAAGCGGCACCATCGCCGCCCAGGGTTATCGTCTGCGCGTGCCTTACGGCACCTTGTTGTGTGTGTCGGACAAACCGCTGCACAGCGAAATCAAGCTGCCGGGTTCGGCCAACGCGTTCTATGAGCGCGCGGTCAGCCAACACTTGAAGATCGGCATCGAAGCAGTGGATTTGTTGCGCACTGAACTCAACTCGCTGCACTCGCGCAAACTGCGCAGCTTCGACGAGCCGCCGTTCCGCTAAGCGGTTGGGATGGTCATTTAACGGTCAGGCCACTAGCATTGTCGGTCCTGACCGTTAGATTGCCTTTGCCATGTCCCGTCCCACCCGTCCCGATTCGCGCCGCCCTGGCGTGAAACCTCCACAGTCCGCCGCCCGTCGTGTCGCCAAGGCACCGCCGGCCGAGCCGAAGCTGGTGCTGTTCAACAAACCCTTCGACGTGCTGACCCAGTTCAGCGACGAAGGCGGCCGCGCGACCCTCAAGGATTTTATCGACATCCCCGGCATCTACCCGGCGGGCCGTCTGGACCGTGACAGCGAAGGTCTGTTGTTGCTGACCAACGATGGCCAGTTGCAAGCGCGTATTGCCGACCCCAAGCACAAGCTGGCGAAAACGTATTGGGTGCAAGTCGAAGGCGAACCGACCGAAGAGCAGCTGCAACGTTTGCGTGAGGGGGTCGAACTGAACGACGGCATGACTTTGCCCGCCGAAGCGCGGCAGTTGGATGAGCCTGAGCTGTGGCCGCGCAACCCGCCCGTGCGGTTTCGCAAGAGCGTGCCGACCCATTGGCTGGAGCTGGTGATTCGTGAAGGGCGTAACCGTCAGGTGCGGCGCATGACGGCGGCGGTGGGCTTGCCGACCTTGCGCCTGGTACGCGTGCGCATTGGCGAGTGGTCAATCGACGGCCTGGACCAGGGCCAATGGAAGGAAGTACCGGCGCGGTTATAAAGCGCCGGACTCGATCAGGCCGATCACCACGCTCTTGATGATGAACGCGGCCACGCCCAGCCCCAGCACGAAAAACAGGATGAACGAGCCAAAGCGCCCGGCCTTGGATTTCTTCGCCAGGTCCCAGACGATAAAGCCCATGAAAATGATCAGAATGGTGACGAGGCCGGTCATCATCCATTCTTCAAAAACGGCGGGGTCGATGTTGTTCATGGGTTCTTTTCCGGCGGAGGAGACGGCGAGTATAAGGCAGTGTCATCGACCTGGAATTGACCTGCGTCGGTCAGTCGCACGCGACGCCCTGGACGCACTCCGCAAACGTTGGGATCACCGCCTCTGGTCGGCATTCAGCACGGGTGTGGAAAGACGCTGCAGTAAAATTGTGAAAGTCGTGGAATAAAAAAGCCTGTGGCCCTGTTTTATTGAAGTCATCAAAACAGTGCCGTGCGCAGCATTGAGCGCTATTGAGTCGGCCCATTGAAAAGCCGCGTCAACTTCAATGTTCGTTGGATGCAAGGCACGCCATAGGAGCACAACCCAATGTGGCACCTGAATAAAGTCACCGCGTCGTTTACCGCCCATCTTCCCCGCGCGGCACAGAACAACTTTGACACCTTCCAGAATGCGATTCATAACTTGGGTATCCACCCAAGAGACGCGGCTCAAATGCTCGGCAGCGCCGATTACAAAAGGTTAGGCACCTCGGATCAGTATCAAATTCGTCTATCCGGTTCCGAACGCGCGACCTTCCTGGTGGATACGGCTACCCGTACGGTGACCATTTTGCAGGTAGGCGGGCATACGTAGGCCCTGCATAAAAACATCGCCGCCGTGCGCGCTTCTACGTTTGGTCGGCCAGTCAGGTGCGCAAGTGCGTCAACGGCAACTCGGTGCTGTTGAGCACCTGGTTCAGCACGAAACTCGAGCGCACACTGGTCACGCCTTCAATGCGGGTCAAATGCCCCAGCAGCAGTTTCTGGTAGTGGTCCATGTCCGGCACCACCACTTTCAGCTGATAGTCCGCGTCCATCCCGGTGACCAAACTGCACTCCAGCACCTGGGGCAGGGTACGGATGGCGGCTTCAAAGTTCTCGAAACGCTCCGGTGTATGCCGGTCCATGCCGATCAGCACGTAGGCCGTCAGGCTCAACCCGAGCATCTTGCGATCAAGCAAGGCAACCTGACGCGCGATGTAGCCATCGTCTTCCAACTGCTTGACCCGGCGCGAGCAGGGCGACGGCGACAGGCCGATCCGCTCGGCCAGCTCCTGGTTGGAGATCCTCGCATCGCGCTGCAATTCCGCCAAAATACTCAAGTCGTATCGGTCAAGCTTGCTCATTGGGTTGGCCTTTGTCGTAACTATTGCGGTGAATTATCCATGAAGGGTTAAAAATTGCGCAAGCACTGTTTATTGACGCAATCTTCGCAATCATCTGTCGGGCGCCTGCGGGTATCTTTATTAACAGAATCACCGCCTGGACAAACAGTCCACTGCAGCTCGCCCAATCAGGCCTGCTGCGGCCGCCGCCCCAGCAGGGTTGAGCCGGCCTCCAGGCTGCACACTGTCCACAAGACGGCGTGAGGTGAGCCAACGTCAAAAGCGTTGAGCACGGACAAAATTCTCAAGGGGTGGCCGACGGGTCGCCCCTTTTTCTTTGTCTTCAGAAAATTGTTCTCGTGACTGATAACCTGTCTCAGAACCGGGTGAGGCTTTTCCAGTCTCATACTGTGAGGCCGGACATTCCAGGCCCAAACCCGCAGTGAGGAATAGCATGAAGCGCATCTGGCGTATGGCAGGTGTAGGTTTGCTGATGATCAGCGTCGGCACGCAAGTGATGGCCGACGACCCGCGCTCCGAGAACGGCGGTCAGCATGAACGAGGGCCTGAAGGCGGGCGGCAAGGCAACGAGCAGCCGCGCCCGCAAAATAACCAGCCGCGCCCTGAAAACAATCAGCCACGCCCGCAGAATCAGCACTTCGAGCGTGCCGAACAGCAAGGTCGTGGGCAGTGGCAAGGCCGCCCTCAGGGTGACGGGCAGCCTCGCCCTGCGCCACAGCAGCCTGCCAATAACCTGCCGATCCAGGGGCGCCCGGACACCGTTCGCCAAACCCAGGAGCCGCGTCAGGGCTATTACCGTGACATCCCGCGCCGCAACGACGACAACCCGCATTGGCAAGCCGGTAACGGCCCCGGCCCGCGCCCGGGTGGCGGCTTCAATAATGGCCACCCCAACGACAACCGCTGGCCAGGCCGCCCCGATGGGCATGGCAATGGCTGGGGCCCAGGCCCGCAGCATCGCCCCGGGTATATCGTCGACCGCTTCCCCGACCGTAATTACCGCGTGCCCTACCGTGGCCAGGATTACTTCTTCTCCGGTGGCTACTGGTATCGCCCGCAGGGCCCGCGTTATGTCGTGGTAACGCCGCCGTACGGCATTCGCGTGCAATATCTGCCGGACTACGCGCGGGAAGTGTGGGTGGGCAGTGCGCTGTTCTTCGTCGCAGCCGGCGCTTATTACACCTACGAAAGCACCTCCCAGCAGTACGTGGTCGTGCAACCGCCGACGGAAGCGCCAGCCCCGGCGCCGCAGGGCAACGGTTATGACGTGACGGCCTATCCCGCCAACGGCCAGTCACCGGCCCAGGTGCAACAGGACGGCTACGATTGTTATCGCTGGGCAGTGCAACAAAGTGGTTTCGACCCCCGCACCGTCACCTACGCCCCGGACCCTGCGGTAGTGCAAACCTACCGTCAGGCCCAGGGCAACTGCTTGAGCAGTCGCGGGTATCAGGTGCAGTAGTACTAGGCTTTGTTGCCCGTGACCACTTCCCGCGGGTCGGCGTGCACCAGCACTTCGGCGCGTGGGTAGGCCTGATGGATGGCGTCGGCAGCCTGATCGCTGATGCCGTGGGCGACTGACAGCGTCAACTCCCCCGGCAATTCCAGGTGCAACTGCACGAACCAATGGCTGCCGGAAATACGCGTGCGCAAATCATGCGCGCCCAACACCCCCGGCACTCCGCGCGCCAATTCCAGCATGTGCTGGCTGACGTCCGGTGGCAGTTCCTCATCCATCAGCACCGCGAAGCTTTCCCGGGCGATCTGGATCGCGCTCCACAAAATGTAGGCGGCAATGCCAAGGCCAAACCAGGCGTCCACTTGGTGATAGCCGAAGCCCGCCAGCACCAGCGCCACCAGAATGCTGCCGTTGAGCATCAAGTCCGAGCGGTAATGCAGCGAGTCCGCGCGCACCGCGTTGGAGCCGGTTTCGCGGATTACTCGATGTTGCAGCATCAACAGCGCGACCGTCAGCACCAGCGAAAATACAATCACGCCGATGCTCAGCCACGGCGCGCCCACCGGTTCCGGGTGTTGCAAGCGCTGGTACGCCTGAAACGCGATCAGCACCGCACTGCCTGCGATAAACAGCGCCTGGGCCATGCCCGACAGCGATTCCGCTTTGCCATGCCCATAACGGTGATCGTCATCGGCCGGGCGCAGCGCGTAATGCACCGCCAGCAAATTCAGCAGCGAAGTCACGCCATCAAGTAGCGAGTCGGTCAACCCGGCAAGCATGCTCACCGAGCTGCTGAACCACCACGCGATGGCCTTGGTGACAATCAGCACGCAGGCCACACCCACTGACGCGCGTGTGGCCAGGCGCAGGAGCCTGGCGTGTTCGGGACTGCTGGTCATAGGCGGTCCTTAAGCAGCGGGTTGCAGGCCCAGGGACGCAAGCTGTTGCACGCTGCCCTTGAACTGGATCATGCGCGGGTCGTCCAGCGGCAAGGTGCGGCCGGTTTCTTTCTGGATGATGCTTTGCAGCTTGGCGGTGTCGACCTTGCCGTCGGCGCCGATGGCTTCGTGGAGTTTCTCGGGGGCGACTTGAGCGGTTTTGCCCGGCTCGAAGTAGATGGCGCCAGTGGCGAAGTCGACGCCAAAGGCGATCAGGCCCGGGATCACATAAAACAGCAGGCCCACGGCGTCGAGCACGGCAATGGTCGGGTCGATCTTGCCGTCGATCTGGCCACGGCGGTCGGGGTAGAAAATCGAACCGCAGGCCGTCAATTGGCTCAGCAGGGTGACGGCGAGGACACCGCCGATGACACGGGAAGCGATACGCATGAAGACTCTCCTGAACGATTATTACGAGACTATAAGCCAGATCTATCGAGCGCCGCCGCTCTAATGTGGGAGCTGGCTTGCCTGCGATAGCGGTACATCAGTGCCCCATTGGCTGGCTGGCCCACCGCTATCGCAGGCAAGCCAGCTCCCACAGTAGATCGTGTTGCCAAGTCAATCGGGTGGTGTGTTTGAGACCGCCACCGGCATCCGGCCGTTCGCCGTTATACTCGCCGCTCTGCTTTGGAGCCAGTATGAATTCGTTGCCGATTGATGATGTTTTACCCGCCCTGCGTGACGCCTTGGCGATTCGCCATGAAGCCGTGCTGGAAGCGCCGCCCGGCGCCGGTAAAACCACCCGTGTGCCCCTCGCGCTGTTGAACGAAGCGTGGCTGGCCGGGCAGACCATCCTGATGCTCGAACCTCGTCGCCTCGCCGCCCGCGCCGCGGCTGAACGGCTGGCCAGCGAGCTGGGTGAAAAGGTCGGTGAAACCGTCGGCTATCGCATTCGTCTCGACAGCAAAGTCGGCCCCAACACGCGCATCGAAGTGGTCACCGAAGGCATCCTCACCCGTCGCCTGCAGGACGACCCGGCGCTCGACGGCGTGGGCCTGCTGATCTTTGACGAGTTCCACGAACGCAGCCTCGACGCCGACCTCGCGCTGGCCCTGAGCCTTAATGGTCGCGACCTGTTTCGCGACGAGCAGCCGCTGAAAATCCTGCTGATGTCGGCCACCCTCGAAGGCGAACGCCTGTCCGGGCTGCTGAACGACGCGCCCATCTTGCGCAGCGAAGGGCGCATGTTCCCGGTGCAGATGCGCTGGGGGCGGCCGTATCAGGCCGGTGAATTTATCGAGCCACGGGTTGTGCAAACCATCCTCGAAGCCCTGCACGACGAAACCGGCAGCGTGCTGGTGTTTCTGCCGGGGCAGGCGGAGATTCGCCGGGTTAACCAGCAACTGGCCGACGCCCTGGGTGATCGCCCTGATGTGCTGTTGTGCCCGTTGCACGGTGAACTCGACCTCAACGCCCAGCGCGCCGCCATCGACCCGGCCCCCATCGGCAAACGCAAAGTGGTGCTGGCCACCAACATCGCCGAGACCAGCCTGACCATCAACGGCGTGCGCGTGGTGATCGACGCCGGGCTGGCGCGGGTGCCGCGTTTCGACCCCGGCAGCGGCATGACCCGCCTCGACACCCAGCGCATCTCCCGCGCCAGCGCCACCCAGCGTGCCGGCCGGGCAGGGCGGCTGGAGCCGGGCGTGTGTTATCGCCTGTGGTCCGAGGACCAGCATGAAGGTTTGGCCGCGTACGGCAGCGCGGAAATCCTCGCGGCTGATCTTGCCGGCCTGGCCTTGCAACTGTCGCGTTGGGGCGTCACGCCTGCGCAATTGGTCTGGTTGGACGTACCGCCCACCGCCGCCTACGCGCAGGCCCAGGATTTGCTGGTGCGCCTCGGCGCATTGAATGAAGACAAACTGACCGGCCACGGCCAGAAGATGGCCGAGCTGCCGGCCCACCCGCGTATCGCGCATTTGCTGTTGCGCGGGCAGGACTTGGGGCTGGCGACCACCGCGTGTGACGTCGCTGCGCTGTTGGGTGAGCGCGATATCTTGCGCGGTGGCGGCGCGGATCTGCACAGCCGTCTGGCCCTGCTCAGCGGCGAAGAACGCGCGCGCGGCACTCAAGGTGGCGTGCAGCGCGCCAAGCAACTCGCCCGGCAATATCGCGGCTATCTAAGAGGCAAAGCGACGCAACCGGTGGCCGACCCCGACCACCCGCGCTGGCTCGGCGCCTTGCTGGCGCTGGCCTACCCGGACCGCGTCGCCCAGCAACGCCGCTCCGGTGGTGCCGAATACCGCCTGGCCAATGGCCGCGCCGCGCTGTTCGCCGAAGCCGACAGCCTGATGAAGCAAGCCTGGCTGGTGATCGCCGACCTTGGCAGCCGTCAGGGTCAGCGCGAAGAACGTATCTACCTCGCGGCGGACTTTGATCCGGCGCTGTTCGACACCGTCTTGGCTGAGCAAGTGCGCAACGTTGACCAGTTGGATTGGGATGAGCGCGAAGGTGTGTTGCGCGCTGAACGCCAGCGCAAAGTCGGCGAACTGGTGCTCAGCCGCGAACCGCTGACCGGCCTCGACGAGTCCGCGCGCAGCCAGGCGCTGGTTAACCTGGTACGGCGCAAAGGCTTGGAGTTGCTGCCGTGGACGCCCGAGCTGCGTCAATGGCAAGCCCGCGTCATGCTGCTGCGCCAGCTGGACGCTGGCAAAACCAGCGAATGGCCGGACCTCAGTGACAGCGCCTTGCTCGCCAGCCTTGAACACTGGTTGATGCCGTACCTGGGCAAAGTCTCGCGCTTGAGCCATTTTTCCAACCTAGATATCTCCAGCTTCCTGCATAACCTGCTGCCGTGGCCCTTGCCCCAGCGGCTGGATGAACTGGCGCCGCAGCATGTGAAAGTGCCGTCGGGCTCGTCGGTGCGGCTGGATTACAGCGAGCAGCCGCCGATTCTGGCGGTGCGTTTGCAGGAGCTGTTCGGGCTGGCGGACACGCCGCGCATTGCCGGTGGGCGGCAGGTGGTGAAACTGCACCTGCTGTCCCCGGCGCGGCGGCCGGTGCAGGTGACGCAGGACCTGGCGAACTTCTGGCGCAGTACGTACGCCGAGGTGAAGAAGGATTTGAAGGGAAGGTATCCGAAGCATTACTGGCCGGATGATCCTTTAGTTGCCGAAGCAACCGCCCGGATCAAACCCCGTAAGTAAGGCCTGTGGAGATCAAATGTGGGAGCGGCGGTGCGACGATTCGACTTGCTCGCGAAGGCAGTGTGTCAGTCGCCGAATAAGTGATCGTTCCCACGCTCCGCGTGGGAATGCCGCCCTGGACGCTCTGCGTCTGCTTCCAAGGTCGTGACGCGGAGCGTCACCGGATGCGTTCCCACGCGGAGCGTGGGAACGATCCTCGGAGGTTATTGCGCGGCGGGCAGCAGAAACCGCGCAATCACGGGCAAGTGATTGGAAATGCGCAACGTATCTTCCTGACGCACCTTGGCCTCCACCCGCTTGATCCTCGGGCTGTAAAACAGGTAATCCAGGGTGCGATCCGGCCCGTCCACGCGCGGGTCATTCGGGAAGTGCGTCAGCCATTTCTTACGATCAATACCGCTGGATTCACTGTTACTCGGAATCATCGGGTATTTATCCCACAGCAAATGCAGCTCACTGTCCGGCGAATATTGCCCGCGCTTGCCCGCATCCAGACGCAGGAATTGCCCCAGTGGCAGCAGGTTGAAATCCCCGCCAATCAGCCAGGGCGTGCCCCGGCCTTCGAACTTATCCAGCAATTTTACCGTGGCCTTTACCTGTTCCTGCACGGCTGTGCGCCCGGGCACGTCGCCATCCAGGCGTGTGTTGAGCACCGCCAGTTGGCCGCCATCGCTCAACGGCAGGTAGGTCAGCAACAAGGCGGGTTTGGGCTGGAATTGGCGACTGATGAAGTTGGCCGGGGACACCGGCAGTTGCAGGCGCTCAGCGTGTTCGATCTGGTAGCGGCTCAGCGTCACGAGCTTGCGACCCACACTGCCGAAAATATGCAGGCTGGGTACAAAGTCGGCTTTCCAGTCGAAGGCTTGGGCGCTGCACGGGTATAGGTCGACCAAGCGCTCCTGAAGCAGCGCGACCTGGTCCTGATAGTGGGACGATTTGGCGCCTTCGTCGAGTTCCTGCAACAGCAGGATGTCGGGCTGTTCGTCGCGAATCACGCGTGCCACTTCATCCAGGCTGAAGGCCATGTCTTCCACTGTCGGCAGGTCATCCGGGCCGCTGCCGTCGGCGGTGTCGTACCAGAACACGTAGTTCTTGCCCGCCAGGTATTGCACGTTCCAGGTCATGACCTTGAGCGCCTGCCCCGGCAACAGAGTTGGCGCACGCGGCGCGACGCAGCTCACCGGCAGGATCTGCTTGTCGTCCGGGCGCCAGGTCAGGCTGTAGATCAAAGCCGTGAGCACGCCTGCGATAAACAACAGGCTCAGCAAGGTTATGCGCAATAAACGGGTCATCGGCTCGGCTTATAGCGATTTGGAGGTGGCACGGAGCATATCACCGCGCGTCGGCATCGCCACCGATCAGCATGAATAAACGGAACAAGACGACGCTGGTGAACAGTTGCAGGAAGCTGTGGGCGCTGTCGATCAGCACGCCCAGCAGCGGCGCGGGGTTTGGATAGGCCGCGACGCTGGCGCCTTTGAGCAGCCACAACGGCGTCATCACACACAGCAGGCACACCAGGATTCGCCAGAAATGCCCACGGGTCAGGCGAAAACTTTCCTTCATCGCCTCCAGCGCCGACATACCGCGCAACACCAGCAAGTACTCGGCAAACGCCAGCACCACCATCAGCCACAGGCCCGGCAGGAAATACAGCGACAGACCGAGCAAAATCAAGAGGGTGCTCATTGCCGTCAACAGGGCGAAACGCGGCCACAGGCTCAGCGCCATGGCCCACAAATCCTTGGTGCTCGGCGACTCGCCACGGGTGCGCGCATCCAGAAACAGAATCAGCGCGCCGGTGTACAGCGGGTACACCAGCAACCCCACCACCACGCTATAGCCGGGGAAGGCATCCGGGCCCAGCGTGTGGTCGAGCACCTGTTGCAGCAGGGCTTCGAGGATCACCAGCGGCAGGCACAGCTGGACGATGGCGCCCAGGTTGCCACGGGTAAAACGAAAGGAGTCGCGCAGCACGTCTAACGGATTCATCAGGGTCATCACAGGCCTAAAAGCAAGGACGACACTTTAACCGATCATGAAGAAAGGTGAGCAAACGTAAACCTTGCGTAAAGGCCATTGAAACGTCTGGTAACACCCCCATAACTAGTGCGTAGCCCGCCTGATCACAGGCGAGCCCATGATTTCTACCGGCAATCTAACGAGGTCGCCATGAACAGCGAAGAGCAAACCCTGATCGATGGACTGTTTTCACGGTTGCAACAAGCCGAAACGGACTCAGCCCCCCGCGACGCCCTGGCCGAAGCGCGGATCAAGGAGCACCTGACGCGCCAACCGGCGGCCGGGTACTACATGACCCAGTCGATTCTGGTGCAGGAACACGCGATCAAGAGCCTCGACGCGCAGAACAAGCAGCAGGCGCAGCAGATCCAGCAATTGCAGGATGAACTGCAACAAGCCAAATCCCAGGCTGCACAACCGGCGCCGAGCAGTGGCGGCTTCCTGTCGAGCATCTTTGGGGGTGGTAGCAGCCGCGATTCGCAGCCTGCCCAAAGTGCTCCGCCTTCCTCTGGTGGCTGGCGTGAACCGGCGCGGCCTCAGTTTGGCCAGCCTGCGCCACAGCAAAACTACGGCGCGCCGCAGCAGAACTACCAGCAGCCGCAGCAGGCGCCCGCCGCGCCCATCGGCAGTGGCTTCCTCGGTGGCGCGCTGAAAACCGCCGCCGGTGTGGCCGGTGGCGTGATGCTGGCCGAAGGCATCAGCAGCCTGTTCAACCACAACTCGCAACAGCCGCAGGTCGTGGAAGAAATCATCCGGGAAGAGCCGGCGCCGGCCAGTGACAATGGCAACTGGGGCAATGACGACCAGAAGTTTGCCGGTGGCAATGACAGCTGGGGCAACGACAATTCCTCGGACAGCTTTGCCGACAGCGACTATTCCGACGATTCCTCCTCCTTTGGCGACGACGACTCCTTCGTCTGACACCCCCTCAAGCCCGGTGCGCTTCGTCGCCCCGGGCTGATTTTTCGCTGAAACTTTCCTGTGGCTGGCATACTGGCAACCTTTCCGGGCGCTGGCGCCTGGCTGTCATGAGGAAGTGCGGTGAAGAAAATTGCGGTGTTCGCCGATGTACAAAACCTCTATTACACCGTGCGCCAGGCGTATGGCTGCCACTTCAACTACGCCGCGCTGTGGGCTGACATCAGCTCGCGCGGGCAGATCGTCGAGGCGTATGCGTATGCCATCGACCGTGGCGACAGCAAGCAGCAGCAGTTCCAGCAAATCCTGCGCAACCTGGGCTTCACGGTAAAACTCAAACCCTACATCCAGCGCGCCGACGGCTCGGCCAAAGGCGACTGGGACGTGGGCATTACCCTGGACATCATGGACGCCGCCGACCACGTCGACGAAGTGGTGCTGGCCTCCGGCGACGGTGACTTCGACATGCTGCTCGAACGCATCATCCAAAAGCATGGCGTTCAAGCCGTGGCCTACGGCGTGCCGGGGCTGACGGCCAATTCACTGATACGCGCCGCCAGCCGCTACGTGCCGATCGAAGGCGCGTTGCTGCTCAAATAATCAGTTAGACGGAGTTGGAACAGGTTTGGAACGTATAGCGGTCATCGACTTTGAAACCACCGGCATCACCCCGAGCAGCCACTGCCGCGCCACGGAAATCGCGGTGGTCATCCTCGAGCGCGGCCAGATCGTGGACCGCTACCAGAGCCTGATGAACGCAGGCGTGCGCGTGCCGGGCTTTATCGAGCAACTCACCGGCATCAGCAACGCCATGCTGCGCAGCGCGCCGCCGGCCGAGCGGGTGATGAATGAAGTGAATGAGTTCGTCGGCGTCACGCCGCTGCTCGCGCACAACGCCGCGTTCGACCAGAAGTTCTGGGACTTCGAACTGGGCCTGATCCGCCGCACCCGCCTGCAAAAATTCGCCTGTTCCCTGCTGCTGGCGCGCCGCTTGATGCCGTCGGCGCCCAACCACAAACTCGGCACCCTGAATGCCTTCGCCCAACTGCCCCACACCGGCAAGGCTCACCGGGCGATGGCGGATGCGGAGATGGCAGCGAACCTGACGGCGCATTTGGCCCAGGAACTGCGTGGCACCCACGGTTTGCGCGAACTGTCCCATGAGCTGCTGTGCTCCCTACAGAAAGTGCCGGCGGCGAAGATCAATGAACACCTGAAAAAGCATCGCGGGTTCTAAACCCCGCGCACATCTCATGCGGCTAGAGCGCCAGTTGTGGCGAGCGGGCTTGCCCCGCGTTGGGCTGCGCAGCAGCCCCAAACCTGACACTCGGTCCTGACTGAACGAACGCGGCGCCCTGATTGGGGCCGCTGCGCAGCCCAACGCGGGGCAAGCCCGCTCACCACAACAGCCCATTCGCCACAAAATGGCGTCCTTCAGGCTATCGAGGCTGCACACACGCCAACGCCCGATCCACCACCTCCTTCGCCATCCCCACCAAATGCATCACCGCCCGCAGCTGCGGGTTCGCCGCCTCATCCAGCGACGGCGCTGTCTCCACCGCGCAATGCAGCAAGTCAGCAGCATGGGCCAGGGCATCTTCGAAACTCAGGTTGTCGTTCAGCACGAAATTGGGCGCATCTGGAGCGGAGGCTTTGAGGTAGTAGTCGATGGCTCGGCGGTTGAGTAGGGCGTCTTCGCTGAGGAAGTTTGTTTGGGTATCAGTTGAAGTAGAAGTTGCTTTGACCATGGTGAATCTCCGGAATCTTTAGCTATCTCCTCCTGCGTATTCGGACTTGCACTTCCGGTCATCGAAGGGCCGACGACGCGGTGAAGATTAGTGGTGAGATACCGGCAGAACAAGGCTTGAAACGTCGCTCGGAAATGTCCTGCAAGAGAACGGGAAGTGGTGAAGCCAATGACGTCATCGCTGGCAAGCCAGCTCCCACAGTAGATTGCGTCCCGGCCTGGCAACTCGGTCACCTGTGGGAGCTGGCTTGCCTGCGATAGCGGTGGTTTGATCGTTCCCAGGCGCAGCAAAGGAATGCCGCCCTGGACGCTCCGCGTCCCGAAGTCGGCGAGTAGTTAAGGTCCTGCGCCAGGTGACGCAGAGCGTCACAGGATGCATTCCCACGCAGAGCGTGGGAACGAGCGATGGCGGTGGTTCAGCCACCATTTTTCCCATTGGCCTCCAACTGCCCCAACGGCACCCGCCGTTCTATCGCGCTCGACAAAATAATCGACGTCTTGCTGAACCCGAACTTCGCAATCCGGTTGATCAGGTTCTCCAACTCCGGCATCGAGCCCACCGCCGCTTGCATGATCACGCACGGGTCACCCGTCACCCGGTGGCACTCGGTCAGTTCCGGAATTTCACCCAAGGCGTCATACACCTTCTGGCTGCCATGATTGGTCAGCCGCAACTCAATCACACACTGAATCGGCAAGCCCACTTTGGACATGTCCACCTTGGCCTGGTACCCGGTGATCACGCCGCTGGCTTCCAGTTTGGCCACGCGTTCGGCCACGGCGGGGGCGGAGAGGTTTACGGTGCGGGCGAGTTGCGCGTAGGACGCGCGGCCGTCTTCGAGCAGGGCGCTGAGGAGCATGCGGTCGTATTTGTCCATGATAAGGCTCCATTTGCGCAGGGCTTTCGAAAGCACGGGTTATAGCCTTCATAACCATGTTTTGGAAAGTGTACGGGCGCTTTAAACAGGTTTTGTAACTTATGTTTGCCGGACTGCTTTTCTAGAATAAGCCTCCCGTCCCCTGCCGCAGAGCTACCCAATGCCTGGCCCACGTCGCTTCCCCTTACCGTTGATCGCCGCCTTTTTTGCGTTGTATGTGATTTGGGGTTCCACCTACCTGGTGATCCGCATTGGCGTGGAGTACTGGCCGCCGTTGATGCTCGGCGGGATTCGCTTTTTGCTGGCCGGTTTGGCGATGTATGGCTATTTGCGCTGGCGCGGGGCGCCGGCGCCGACCTGGGTGCAGTGGAAGGCGGCGGCCAAGATCGGCGTGTTGTTGCTGACTTTCGGTAATGGCGCGGTGACGGTGGCCGAGCACACCGGGGTGGCCTCCGGCGTAGCCGCGCTGGCGGTGGCGACGGTGCCGTTGTTTACCTTGCTGTGCGGTTATTTCTGGGGCGCGCGTAATACGCGTCTGGAATGGGCCGGGGTGGTGCTGGGGATTATCGGTATTGCCATGCTCAATATGGGTTCCAACCTGCAATCAAGCCCGACCGGTGCGATGTTGTTGCTGTTTGCTGCCGCGTCCTGGGCCTTCGGCTCGGTGTGGAGCCGGCATTTGCCACTGCCAGCGGGCGCCATGGCCAGTGCGGCGGAGATGATCGTCGCCGGTGTATTGCTGCTGGTGGGCAGCGCGCTGACCGGTGAACGCCTGCACGCCATTCCGCCGATAGAAGGCTGGTTGGCGCTGGCCTATCTGGCCGTGTTCGGTTCGATCATCGCCTTCAATGCCTATATGTACTTGCTCAAGCACGTACGCCCGGCGGCGGCGACCAGCTATGCCTATGTGAACCCGGCGGTGGCGGTGTTGTTGGGGATTGTCTTCGTCGGCGAAACCATTGGTAAAGAAGAAGCGCTGGCAATGCTGGTGATCATCAGCGCCGTGGTATTGATCGGTCTGCCCCAGTGGCGCAAGCCGAAGCCGGAAATAAGGTAAACTGCGGCGCATTACGGCTTTGCGCTGAATTTTTCCTACGGTAAACACATGACTTTCGCCTCCCTTGGCCTGATCGAACCCTTGCTGCGCGCCCTTGAGACGCTTGGCTACCAGACCCCGACGCCGGTGCAGGCGCAAGCGATTCCGGCGGTGCTGGCCGGTCGCGACCTGATGGCTGCGGCCCAGACCGGTACCGGCAAGACCGCCGGTTTCGCCCTGCCGCTGTTGCAACTGCTGACCATGGAAGGGCCGAAAGTCGCCGCCAACTCGGCCCGCGCGCTGATTCTGTGCCCGACCCGCGAGCTGGCTGAGCAGGTTCACGCCAGCGTCGCCGAATACGCACAACACCTGCCGTTGACCACCTACGCGGTGTACGGCGGTGTGAGCATCAACCCGCAGATGATGAAGCTGCGCAAGGGCGTCGACATTCTGGTCGCCACCCCGGGCCGTCTGATTGACCTGTTCCGCCAGAACGCGCTGAAGCTCAATCAACTGCAAACTCTGGTGCTGGATGAAGCCGACCGCATGCTCGACCTGGGCTTCTCCGAAGAGCTGGCGAACATCTACCGCATGTTGCCGAAAAAGCGCCAGACCCTGCTGTTCTCCGCGACCTTTTCCGACGACATCCGCCTGCTCGCCGGGCAGATGCTCAACGACCCGCTGAGCATCGAAGTCAGCCCGCGCAACGTCGCCGCCAACACGGTGAAGCAGTGGGTGGTGCCGGTGGACAAGAAGCGCAAGGCAGAGCTGTTTGTGCACTTGATGCGCAAAGGCCGCTGGAAGCAGGTGCTGGTATTCGCCAAAACCCGTAATGGCGTGGATGCGCTGGTGGATAAGTTGCAGGGCCTGGGCATCAATGCCGACGGCATCCACGGCGACAAACCGCAGGCGACCCGCCAACGCGCGCTGGACCGTTTCAAGTCGAGTGATGTGCAGATTCTGGTGGCCACCGACGTGGCCGCCCGTGGTCTGGATATCGAAGACCTGCCGCTGGTGGTCAACTTTGACCTGCCGATCGTGGCCGAGGATTACATCCACCGTATCGGCCGTACGGGCCGCGCGGGCAACACCGGTGAGGCGATTTCCCTGGTGTGCGCCGATGAAGTGAACATGCTCTCGGCCATCGAGATGCTGACGCGTCAGACCTTGACCCGCCAGATGGAGCAGGACTTCGAACCGGAACACCGCGTGCCGGACACCGATGCCAGCGGGCAGGTGGTGAAGAAGCCGAAGAAACCGAAAAAGCCTAAAACGTCGGGCGGTGGCGGCAAGCGCAACCTTGGCAAGTGGGTGGAGAGCGGGGACGTGGCGCCGGCGGAGCCTTCGATCAAGCCGGTGCGCAAGGTGCCGGTGTTTAATACTGGGCCGCGTAAGAAGAAGTAATTTGCGGTGTAGCTGATGGCCTCATCGCAGGCAAGCCAGTTCCCACATTTTGATTTGTGAACACGGTCAAAATGTGGGAGCTGGCTTGCCTGCGATGGCGGTTTCAGCGCTTAAGCCACTCCAACACGCCCCGCCCAGCCGCTCTGCCGCTGGCAAAACACCCCGTCAGCAAATACCCGCCGGTCGGCGCTTCCCAATCCAGCATCTCCCCCGCACAAAATACCCCTGGCAGTTGCTTGAGCATCAAACGCTCATCCAGCGCCTCAAACGGCACGCCGCCGGCGGTGCTGATCGCTTCATCCATCGGCCGGGTTTTCACCAGGGTCAGCGGCAACGCCTTGATATCCACCGCCAGTTGCGCCGGGTCATTGAAGTGCTCGGCAGGTGCCAACTCGCGCAACAACGCCGCTTTCACCCCCTCCAACCCCAACTGACTGTGCAAATGCTTGCTCATCGACCGCGACCCACGCGGCTTGGCCAAGGCGGCTTGCACCTTGTCCAGTGGCTTGCTCGGCAGCAGGTCGATATGCACAGTCGCCGCGCCATCACGGTTGATTGCTTCCCGAATCGGCGCCGACAGCGCATAGATCAGGCTACCTTCGATCCCGCTGGCGGTGACCACGCATTCGCCGAGGCGAGGCTTGTCATCGCCCAGGCCAATGGCGACGTTTTTCAACGGCGCACCGGCGAATTTGCTGACCATCAATTCAGTCCAGGCCGACACCTCGAAACCACAGTTGCTCGGTTGCAGCGGGGCGTAGGGCACGGCTTTGTCTTCCAGCAGCTTGAGCCAGGCGCCGTCGGAGCCCAGGCGTGACCAACTGCCACCGCCAAGGGCCAACAGCACCGCGTCGCTGTGGACAGTTTTCTCGCCGTCGGGGCTGTGGATAAGTAAGTCACCGTCAGCATTCCAGCCCGTCCAGCGATGACGGGTGTGGATAACCACGCCCTGGTCGCGCAAGCGCTTGAGCCAGGCACGCAGCAGCGGGGCGGCTTTCATGTCGGTAGGAAACACCCGGCCCGAGGTGCCGACAAAGGTTTCGATGCCCAGGCCGTGAATCCACTCACATAACGCCTCGGCGCCAAACGCCCGTAACAGCGGCGCCATATGTGGCGCACGCTCGGCGTAGCGCGACAAAAACGCCGGGTAGTCTTCGGAGTGGGTGATGTTCATGCCGCCCACGCCCGCCAGCAGGAACTTGCGCCCCACCGACGGCATGCCGTCATACAGGTCTACCCGCACGCCCGCCTGGCTCAAGACTTCGGCGGCCATCAGCCCGGCAGGGCCGCCGCCGATAATGGCGACGTGGGAGGAGGTGGTGGACATCGGCGGGCCTGGTCAAAAGCAAAGGGCGCCTATTGTAAGAGATGCCGCGCATTTGTGGGGGCAGGAACGAGCTTGCTATGGCGAGCAAGCTCTTCGTGGCGAGCAGGCTTGCCCTGCGTTGGGCTGCGAAGCGGCTCCAAAACCAGACACCTCGGCTCAAACTGAAGAGCCGCGGTGTCCTGATTGGGGCCGCTGCGCAGCCCAACGCAGGGCAAGCCTGCTCGCCACAAACAGCCTGTCCACTTCAATCAAGCCTGATCCCACAAGGAGGCAGGGTCAGGCGAAGCCGGTGTTGGTGTTTGGCGGGTACTCGTCGGCGCGGTCGGCGTCGGTGATCGGGCCACCGGTCAGGCCGTATTGGTCCAGCACCGGCACCAGGGCGCCGAAGAACTGGTCTTGTTGTTTCTCGCGCTTGACCACTTCGATGATCGGGAACACGAACGAGGTGATAATCCCCACGCCCGCCGCCGCCCAGCCCAGCACGCCGGCGAAGGTGCCGGCGATGGCCGCCGCGTCCGCCACGCCAAACAGCCCGGCGCCGCCTTCGATGATCGATGCCACCGCCGCGCCGGTGCCGAGGGCGCCGCTGGTCAGGGAGAAACCGGCGTTGAGCTTGTCACCGGCAAAGGCGCTGTTGACCCCGCTGATCAGGCCGAACACGCCGCCGATAAAGCTGCCGGCGCCGCCGACGATTTTGCCCAGGTTGCCGAGCTTGTTGAGGCCGTCGGTGTTCTGCACCATTTTCCCGGTCGGGAAGTCGCCGATGCCTTGTGGCTTGGTGGGGTCAATCGGCGTGGGTTTCCAGGCCATGCCGTAACCGGCTTCCTTGGCGTATTTGGTACCGCCTTCGGTAATCAAACCGGCGAACTGCATGCCCGCCGCCACACGCCCGGCATTGTCCGCCGGGCTGTTGCCGCCGGTGGCCGAACGCGCCGCGAGTACACCACCGGCGAGCAGGGCGCTGCCGATGTGCAGCAGGCCTTGTTTGTAGGCATCGCTGGCGTTGAGGTTCAGGCCGTCGACGGCTTTTGGCAGCACGTCGCTGATCTTCTGGGTCTGGCGGTTGACGTCCCACATCGAGCGGATCAGCGAAATCACGTCCTGCGGTTTGATCTGCGCGCCTGTGGAATCCTTGAACATGTCCGGGTTGTCGGTCATGGCCTGGTTGAGGATGGCGGTGGTCTTGGCCTCGTCGAAGTTGCCGTTGGCGTCGCCGAAGGCGTTTTTCAATACGTCGTCGCTGGCGCCGTTGACCAGGCTGTCGGACACCGCCTGGTTGACGTATTGCTGCACCGTCGAGGAGTCCTGCGCCGACACCTTGTCGCCGAGGAATTCCTTGAGCAGCGAGGCGTTGGCCGCGTATTGGCCGATGACGGTCATCGGGTCGGCGTTCGGCGCGGCGAGGCCGTTTTGCAGGTCCTGGCCGCTGACAATGTGGTCCTGGAAGTACTGTGCAATGTCGGCTGATTTGCCGGACTTGTCGGCAATCGCCTCCAGGTCCACCGTGCCGTTGCCGCCCAATGCCATGTCGGTGAGGGTGGCGTCGGTGCCGGCCAGGCTCAGGCCGTCGACCAGTGACACCGGGTTGCCATTGCTGTCCTTGGTCGCCAGCGCGGTGTTGATGACATTGCCGCTGTTGATCTGGCTGTCCTGGTAGTGCTGCATCTCGGTTTTGATCGCCGGGTCGCTGTTGACGATGTCTTTCATGCCGCCGGCCTGGTTCTGCGCCATGAAGGTCTTCACGTCGGGGTCGGAGGCTAGTTGGTTGACGGCCGCGTCCAACTGGTCAGAGACCTTGGATTTGGTCGGGTTGAGGTGGTATTGGCTGTCGGCGGTGATCCCGGCATACAGGTCGCCGTCGCCCACTTTATCGCTGGAGGCCAGGCGGGCGCGGGCGTCGCTGAGTTCCAGCATCACCGCGGTTTTGGTTTTGCCGTCGTAGTTCTGCGGGTTTTGCAGCACGTCCTGGGTCAGCTTTGAGGTGTCGACATCGGCCACCGAGCTGCGGATCGAGGCATTGCTGAGCATCATCAGCACGCCGTGGTCATCTTTGGGCGCCTGATTTTCCAGCCACGCGCCGAGGTTTTTCTGCTGGGTGATGCCGTCGGCGGTCGCGGTGGCAGGCATGTCGCCCGCCATGTCGAGGGTGCGCATCATGCCGGGCGTCGACCAGTAGCCAGCGGCGCCAGTCAGTTCCGGGCTCAGGCCACTGTCGTTTTTGATGGCATTGAGGTTGTCGGTGGTCAGGCTGCCATTGTTGGCGCGTTGGTTCGGGCCCTCCATCGCCGGGCCTGCGCTGCTGACCAGCGAGATATTGGCCATGACCAGCGCGGCAGACTTGGCGTTTTCCTTGGCCAGTTCGGTGGCATCCGGGTTTTTGCTGAGAAAGATGCTGTAGGACTTGGAAGCGGCTGACAGGTCTTTGTTCGACTGGCTGACGAAACTGTCGACGTTGCTGTGGGTAATCACCCCATCGCTGCCGCCGAGGCCGCCGCTGTCGAGGGCGTTCATCAGGCTCGGGCTGCCCGCCAGGTATTTGAGGCAGGCCTGGGCTTCGGGCGGCAGGTCGGCGGGCGGGTTGGCGAAGTCGATCGGGCGGTCGTGCATGCCCCATTTGTCCCAGTTGTCGCTGAGCATTTTCGCCGCAGCGCGCGGGCGGTCGAGGTCGCGTTCTTCCTGGGTCGGCGTGCCGCTGGTGTTGCCGACGATCTTGTCCCAGTCCTTGGGGTTGGCGTACTGGGAATTGTCGATCCAGTTGGTATCGACTGCGCCGCCCACATTGAAGATGCCGTTGGACTCCTTGACCACTGAGGCATACAGGTCGGGGCTGATGGCCTGGGAGACAATCACTTTGTCGCCGGAGGCGGTTTCATAGCGGATCAGGCCGTGGCCGAGTTCTTCTGGCGTGCCCACCAGGCTGACGCTCCCGGTTTCGCTGGCATCGGCGAGGGTGTAACCGGCGTTTTTGCTGTCGTTGATCAGGCCCCAGGTCTGGCCGTCGCCTGCCACTTGGTTGTACAGGTCGGGGTTCACTTCGCGGCTGACCACGACTTTGTCGCCCGACACGGTTTCGTAACGGATAAGGCCCGGGCCGATTTCATCCACAGGGCCGATGGCCTTGTAGTCGCCAAGACCCGGCGCGGTGTCACCGGCCTGGGCGATGCGGTAGCCATCGGCCTTACTGGCATTGAGCGCATTAACGGCGTCGACTTTGCTGGACATGCCGTCGAAGAGGTAGGGCGTCATCTGTTTGATAATGATGATGTCCTGACCGTCGCGGGTTTTCAGATCCAGCACGTTGTCAGAAATCTTGGTGATGCTGGCGATGTCAGCCAGGGGCACGCCGGTGTTGCTGATGTCGGCGAGGTTCGGGTCGTTGAGACGCTTGATCGCCTCCTGATCGCCGGTGGCCATGACGTCGGCGATCTTCTGGTCTTTGGTGTTGTCGGTGACGCCGCTGGCCAGCACTTTGAAGTTGCCGGGTTTGGCGGTGTCTTTGAAGCCTGCCACGGCGCGGGCCATGGCGGCCTCAAACGTTGACGCGACCTTTTTCAACGCGTCGTCATTGCCGGGGGGTGTAACGGTGCCGATCTTGTAAGTTGCCATCGCCGGATACTCTGGGAGCGGGAAGGCTTTCAGGGTGACGGCGGCGTGAGGCAGTTTTGTTTCAAATCTGGAACAGGTGCGATGTTCCACAACGTTTCACGGTTGTGGACAAGTATCTGATCAGAAAACGTACAGTTGCGTGCAGGCCTTGTGACTGCGAGCTTTCAGAGGCTTACGCTCAAGTTATCCACAGGTGGTTCCACAGGCATTGTGGGTAACGCTCACAACTCAATGACAACCTGATGACGTCCACACCCGCTGCGCGCTGTGGTGCAGGATGCCATGGCGGCGGGCCAAGGCAGGGCGGTCCTTGCTGTAGCCGCCGCCGATCACGCCCATCACCGGAATATCGCGACCCAGGCAGTGGCGCATCACGCTTTCGTCGCGCGCGGCCACGCCTGCGTCGGTCAGCTTGAGGTAACCGAGAGCGTCATCTTTGTGCACATCCACACCGGCGTCGTAGAGCACCAGGTCGGGTTGGTAGAGCGGTAGCAGGTAGTTGAGCGCGTCATCGACCACCTGGAGGTAGTCGGCATCGCCCATGCCCATGGGCAGCGGGATGTCCCAGTCGCTCTGGGCCTTGCGCGCGGGGAAGTTCTTTTCGCAGTGCAGCGACACGGTAATCGCGTCGGGGGTGTCGTGGAGAATGCGTGCGGTGCCGTCGCCCTGGTGCACGTCACAATCAAAAATCAGCACGCGATTGACCCGCCCGCTGGCCAGCAGGTAATGGCTGATCACCGCCAGGTCATTGAAGATGCAAAAGCCCGCGGGGTAATCGTAGTGGGCGTGGTGGGTGCCGCCGGCGAGGTGGCAGGCCAGGCCGTGTTCCAGTGCCTGCTCGGCAGCGAGGATCGAACCGCCGACTGCGCGCACCGTGCGTCGCGCCAAGGCTTCATTCCACGGCAGGCCGAGGCGCCGTTGGTCTTCGCGGGACAACTCGCCGCCCATGTAGCGTTCGATATACCCGGTGTCATGCGCCAGGGCCAGAATCTCGGGTGGGCACAGCGCGGGGCGCAGCAGTTGGCTGTCCTCGGTCAGGCCGCTGTCCACCAAGTGGTCGCGCAACAGGCGAAACTTGTCCATGGGGAAGCGATGGTCCGCCGGGAACTCGGGGCTGTAGTCATCGTGGTAGATCAGCGGCAAGGGCATGGGATTTTCTGACAGGAACCTGCGACGCATCTTACCCGCGTTGTACACTCACGCACATCGCAAGGGAGGGGACCCATGGAGCCGATACTGGAGTTGGAAAGCGCAAGGCTGGTACTGCGCCAATGGCGCGACAGCGACCTGACGGAATTTGCGCGCATGTGCGCCGACTCGCAGGTGATGCGTTATTTCCCGGCCAAACTGAGCCACCTGGAAAGTGCGGCGCTGATCGGCCGCATTCGCGGGCACTTTGCCGAATACGGTTTTGGCTTTTGGGCGTTGCAGCGCAAGGACACCGGCGAGTTCATCGGGCTGACCGGGCTGCAGAACGTCAACTTCGAAGCTGGCTTCACCCCGGCGGTGGAAATCGGCTGGCGCCTGGCCCGCGAACACTGGGGCCTGGGTTACGCCAGCGAAGCGGCGTGGACGGCATTGCGCTGCGGCTTTGATCGCTTGCAGCTGGATGAGGTCCTCGCCTTTACCACTGAAACCAATCTGCCATCACAAAAAGTCATGCAGGCCATCGGTATGCATTACGATCCCCAGGCAGATTTTGAACACCCCAAGGTCGCCGCCGATGACGCGCTGCGCCATCATGTTTTGTACCGCATCACCCGCGCCCAATGGTTGGACACGCTGCACGGATAAGCAGCCCGGAATGCCCCATCGTTTGTAGGAGTTGCTCTATGAGCCAAGTATTGGAAGATCTGGTGGACTTGCTGACCCTGGAGCCGATCGAGGAAAACCTCTTTCGCGGCCGCAGCCAGGACCTGGGTTTTCGCCAGTTGTTCGGTGGCCAAGTGCTCGGCCAGTCGTTGTCGGCCGCCAGCCAGACCGTTGAAGAAGCGCGACACGTGCATTCCCTGCACGGCTATTTTTTGCGCCCCGGCGATGCCTCGTTACCCGTGGTGTATTCGGTGGACCGCGTGCGCGACGGCGGCAGTTTCAGCACGCGCCGTGTGACCGCGATCCAGAAGGGCAACCCGATTTTTACCTGCAGCGCTTCGTTTCAGTACGACGAAGCAGGCTTCGAGCATCAGACCACCATGCCAGTGGTGGTCGGCCCGGAAAACCTGCCGTCGGAGCTTGAACTGACCAAACAGCGCGCGCACCTGATCCCCGAGCACATGCGCGACAAGCTGCTGTGCCCCAAGCCGATCGAAGTGCGCCCGGTCACCGAAAAAGACCCGTACAACCCGCAGCCGTCCGACCCGGTCAAGTACGTGTGGTTTCGTGCCGACGGCGCTCTGGCCGATTCACCGGCGCTGCACAAATACCTGCTGGCCTACGCGTCGGATTTCGGTTTGCTGACCACGTCCTTGCTGCCTCACGGCAAAACGGTGTGGCAGAAAGACATGCAGGTCGCCAGCCTCGACCACGCGCTGTGGTTCCACGCCGACCTGCGCGCCGATGACTGGTTGCTCTACGCCATGGACAGCCCGTGGGCCGGCAATTCCCGTGGGTTCTCGCGGGGCAGTGTGTACAACCGTGCCGGGCAACTGGTGGCGTCGGTGACGCAGGAAGGTTTGATCCGCCATCGCAAGGACTGGGCATGAGCCTCGCGGACATCAAGCATTGGGTGTTCGACATGGACGGCACCCTGACGGTGGCCGTGCATGATTTTGCGGCGATTCGCGTGGCGCTGGAGATTCCGCCCGAGGACGACATTCTCACCCACCTGGCGGCCTTACCGGCCGACGTGGCGGCAGCCAAACATGCCTGGTTGCTGGAGCATGAGCGCGAGCTGGCGCTGGGCTCGGTCGCAGCCGAAGGTGCGGTGGAGTTGGTGCGGGAACTCGCCGGGCGTGGCTATCGCCTGGGCATTTTGACTCGCAATGCGCGGGAACTGGCCCATGTGACGCTGGAAGCGATTGGGTTGGCGGACTGCTTTGCAATCGAGGATGTGCTGGGGCGCGATGATGCGCCGCCCAAACCTGATCCCGGTGGCTTGCTGAAATTGGCAGCGGCCTGGGACGTCTCGCCGAGCGAGATGGTGATGGTGGGGGATTACCGCTTTGACCTGGATTGCGGCCGGGCGGCGGGGGCGCGGACGGTGTTGGTTAACTTGCCGGAAAACCCGTGGCCGGAGTTGGTGGACTGGCATGCGCAGGATTGCGCGGCCTTGCGCCGAATGATTTAGCCCAGGCAATGAAGATCAAATGTGGGAGCGGGCTTGTGTGGGAGCCGGGCTTGCCCGCGATGGCATCACCTCGGTATGGCTGATAGACCGAGGTGATGCCATCGCAGGCAAGCCAGCTCCCACACAAGCCCGCTCCCACATTTCAAACCGCGTTTTTTCAGTGACTATTGAGCAAACAGAACTTTCTCGCCTTCAGGCGACGTAAACATCTCGTCCCCGTTATGCCCAACCCCCGGTACTTCCACCAGTTTGTGCGTCAACTGCGGATGGCGCGCCTTGAGGTAGTCAAAGTAGTTATGCCCACGAATCAGGCGATACGGCCCCTGGGTTTCGGCTTCGCAGCTTTTATCCAGCGCCGGGTGGTTCGGGTCGATGTCCTGCTGGCCGAGCAGGTAGGTCACGTCGCGTGACACATAAGCCTGCTCAAGCTGCTGTGCACTCTGGCCTTTGGCGTAGTCGGGCAGGTTTTGCATGCCGTATTTCCAGTCGTTGAAGCCAGGGCAACTGGCCACGTCAAACTTCACTGGGCGCTGTGGGGTGAAGTAGGCGTAGGACGACGGGTTGGCCGCCACGTAACGCAGGCTGATGCCTTCGGTTTTCAGCATCGGATGATCGTGCCCGGTGACGGCAAAACGCTGCACCACTTGGCCACCGCCGGAATGCCCGGCCACCACGATTTCTTTCAGCGCCGGGAACAGCTTGCGATTGCCCAGGTGCTTGATGATCTGGTCGAGGGCGCCGTAGGAGCTGATCTGGCCTGGGCCGGTCGAGGCGTCGCCGGCCATCCAGTCATTGCTGTTCCAGCGCAGCACGCCGTTGTCGAGGTGGTTGCGTTTCACGTCGTACTGGTTGAGAAACTGTGGCGCGATCACCAGCGTGTTGCTCGCCTGGCCTGCATCTTTGGCGGCATCTTCGCCGCTTTGCAGGTAGGTCTGCGCGTTGCGCAGGCGGCCGTGGACGATGATCAGCGCGCGGGTGACCTGGGGCAGCGGTTTGCTCCAGTCCTGGCTCAGGCCGAGGCTAAGGTCACCGGCGTCCAGGTGAAAACGATCGGGGCTGACTTCCTTGACGCCGTGTTCTTTCTCAGCGGCCCAAGTGGTGGTGGAGCAGGTCATCATCAAGCCGAGCAGCAAACCCAATCGTTTATTCATTTAGAGACTCTTGGCGGTAAAGGTGTCGCATTGAGTGATCTGGCCCCCGGCGAAGCCAGTTTTGAACCAGCGAACCCGCTGTGCCGAGGTGCCGTGGGTAAACGAGTCTGGCACTACACGCCCTTGACCCTGTTGCTGCAGACGGTCATCGCCGATGGCGTTGGCCGCGTTCAGTGCTTCTTCAATGTCACCGGGTTCCAGCCAGTTCAGGCGTTTTTGCGCCCGGTTGGCCCACACCCCGGCGAAGCAGTCGGCTTGCAGCTCCTGGCGCACCAACAGGCCGCCGTCGCCTTGCATCTGCCGACCTTGCTGGCGCGCGGCCTGAATCTTGGCCGAGATGCCCAGCAGTGTTTGCACGTGATGCCCGACTTCGTGGGCGATCACATAGGCTTGGGCGAAATCGCCGGCGGCCTGGAAGCGTTGTGACATTTCCCGGAAAAAATCCAGGTCCAGATACACCTGCCGGTCAGCCGGGCAGTAAAACGGGCCGCTGGCTGAGCTGGCGCCACCGCAGGCGGAGTTCACGCGCCCACGGAACAGAATCAGTTTCGGGTTCTGGTAAACCAGCCCGTTTTCCTTGAAGACCTGGCCCCACGTGTCTTCGGTGTCGCCCAGAATGGCGCGCACAAAATCCGCCTGTTGGTCATTCGCTGGCGGCGCCTGGCGCGATTGCGTGCTCACCGATGGCGCCTGTTCCCCTTGGCCGGTCAATTGGCCGAGGATCTGCAGCGGGTCCTGGCCGGTCAGCCAGCCGATGCCGACGATCAGCACAATGGCCGTCAGGCTCAGGCCCTTGCCGCCGCCAAACCGCATGCCCCCGCCACCGCCGCCACTGTCATCGCGGGCGTCCACCACGTTGTCGCTGCGTCGGCCTTTTTTCCATAGCATGGGGGAGATCCTCTCGATAACTGTCAGAGCAGTGTTGTTGCTGCGTGGGCATGGCGCCAGCCCGGCTGTCCGACAGGTACGAGAGCGGCTTAGTATCGCTGCTGTCAGGCCGTGTCGGCAGGGGCGCCAGATGAAAGTTGTGTCAGGTTGGCGGATCAGTCGCGGCAGTAACCTTCACCGGTGTCGACGATCAGGCAGTCTTTTTTATCCGCCAGCCATTTCAAACCGGTGGCTTCGCCGTCGCCGGCGCTCAGTTGCTGCGGGCCGTCGGGGCGGGTGAAGGCGATGCCGTCTTCGTTGGCTTCGCCCTTGAAGGTGCCGGAATCGTCGGCGTCGAGGCCGTATTGCATGGTCAGGATGTAGTGGCCACGGCCAATGCTGTCGTCTTTGGCGATGGTCAGGTTCAGGCCTTCCACGCCAATCCACTTGCCGACCCATTTATCGGTGGGCGGGGTGGCGGGTACCAGGGTGGCTTGTACCGAAGCCGGTGCAGGTTTGGGGGCTTCCTTGGGTTCCTTGTTACAGGCGGTAAGCAGGGCGAGGGCAGACAAAACAAAGACAGTTTTTTTCATAGCGGGCGGCCTTGGTTAAAAAGTGTTCAACGCGCGGGCAAACATGCAGCGTTGGACTGGTATCCCGTGATTTAGTGCGCTGTTCGCACGGTGTTTGGTTATGCTCTTGGGGCAGACGCAAGCCCGGCTGCTAGATTACCGGGTTGAGTGCAAAAGCGTTCAGCCCGCCACGCAAGAGAATTCAATGACTGTCAGCACCCCCCTTTCCGGCGTCAACCATCCTTTCAAAGGCATCCTGCTGATTGTGCTGGCGACGTTCCTGTTTTCCAGCCACGACGCCTTGTCCAAATACCTGGCCGGGTTCTACCCGATCGTGATGGTGGTGTGGGCGCGTTACCTGGTGCACACCTTGCTGATGGCCGGGATTTTCCTGCCGCAATCGGGCCTGCGTGTGTTGCGCAGCAAACGCCCGGGGATGCAGGTGGTGCGCGCATTGTGCCTGTTGGGCACCAGTTTGTTTTTCACGGCGGCGTTGCATTACATCCCGTTGGCGGAAGCCACGGCGGTGAACTTCCTGGCGCCGATCCTGGTGACGGCGCTCTCGGTGCCGTTGCTCGGCGAGCGCGTGACGCGGGGCCAGTGGCTGGCGGTGATCTGCGGGTTTGTCGGCGTGTTGGTGATCATCCATCCCGGCGGCGAGCTGTTTACCCCGGCGGTGTTGCTGCCGCTGTGTTCGGCGCTGTTCTTCTGCTTCTACCAGTTGCTCACACGCATCCTCAGCAAATTCGACACGCCGACCACCAGCAACTTCTTCGCCGGCCTGTGCAACACCTTGGTGATGAGCGCGCTGGTGCCGTTCTTCTGGCAGTTGCCGACGCTGTGGCACGGCGTGTTGATGCTGGCGCTGGGCACCTGTGGGATGACTGCGCACTTGATGTTGACGCAGGCGTTCCGCTTTGCGGCACCGGCCTTGCTGGCGCCGTTCGGCTATTGCCAGATCGTGTTCGCGGGGTTGTTGGGCTGGCTGGTGTTCAACCACACCCCCGACGTGACCACGGTGGTCGGCATCGGGGTGATCTGCATGAGCGGGCTGGCCGCTGCCTGGCAGCAGCGGCGCAGGTAGATCAGACGTCTACGGTGGGAATCTTGCGCGGCGCCATGAAGTACATCCAGACCAGCGCAATGAAGTACATCGCCGGGATCAGGGTGAACAACACGGTGTAGTTGTTGTTCGTCACGGTGAGGATATGGCCGACGATCTGGGTCATGAACATGCCGCCGATGGCCGCACACATGCCGCCAAAACCAAACACCGTGCTCATCATGTGCTTGGGCGTGTAATCCATCACCAGGCTCCAGATGTTGGCGGTCCAGGCCTGGTGCGCGCCGATGGCCAGCGAGATGGCAAACACCGCGACCCACAGCTGGCTGGAACCGGCGGCCATGATCACGCCGACGATGCAGCACGCGAACAGCAGCATCGACAACAGCCGCGCCTTGATCGGATTCATCCCACGGCCGATCAGGAATGAAGACAGAATCCCCCCACCAATACTGCCGAAGTCAGCTGTCAGGTAAATGATGATCAGCGGGATGCCCATCTGGGTCACGTTGATGCCCAGGTTGTATTGCTGGTTCAAAAACGGCGGCAGCCAATACAGGTAAAACCAGAACACCGGCGCGGTCATCGAGTAGGCGAGGGCGAAGGCCCAGGTGCCGCGCATGCGCAGGATGCGGCTGAACGGCACGCGCGGTTGTTCCGGTTCGACTTCCTGTTGCACGTAGTCCAATTCGGATTGTTTAACGGTCGGGTGGTCTTCGGGGTTGTAGTACTTCAGGCCCCAGCACACCAGCCAAATCCCGCCGAGTGCCGACATGCACAAAAACGCCGCCTGCCAGCCCCATACGTGGAGGATCAACGGCAGCAGCATCGGCGTCATCATCGCGCCAACGTTGGTGCCGGCGTTGAAGATGCCGGTGGCGACTGCGCGTTCACCCGCCGGGAACCACAAACGTGTGGTCTTGACGCAAGCCGGGTAATTCGCGGCTTCGGTCAGCCCGAGGATGAAGCGGCACACCATAAAGCCGACCGCCGAGGTGGCCAGGCCGTGGGCGCCGGTGGCCAGGCTCCACAGCAGCACGGCGCAGAAGAACACGCGCTTCACGCCGACGCGGTCGATCAGGCGGCCTTGCAGTACAAAGCCAATCGCGTAACCCACCTGAAACCAGAAGTTGATGTTGGCGTAATCCATCGCCGTCCAGCTCATTTCCTTGGCGAGGATCGGCTGCATCACGCCCAGGGCGGCGCGATCGATGTAGTTCAGGGTGGTGGCGAAGAACACCAGGGCCAGCATGCCCCAGCGGGTTTTGCCCACGGCCAGGGCGCCGCGGACTTTGTCGCCGATGCCGGCGTGCGGGTTGCCCGGGCGCGCGGCCAGGACGGAGTTTTGCGAAGGCATGAGGTCGTACCCGTTTTTTGAAATTTTTATGGTGTGTTCTGGGTCTGCTTACGTGTTCGATGGTGCGCAGGGACTAAAAAATCGTCAATTCGCTAAAGGGGCATAGTGTTCGATAATCGCACCGAAAACTAACCGGTTCGTACATTTTAATTGCTGCCTGTAGGCTAGGGGCGAATAATTTGCTGCAAATAACAATTGCCGGGAGTCGCCCATGCAACGTTCCATCGCTACCGTTTCCTTGAGCGGCACCCTGCCGGAAAAGCTCGAAGCCATCGCCGCCGCCGGGTTTGACGGGGTCGAGATCTTTGAGAACGACCTGCTGTATTACGACGGCAGCCCGCGCGAAGTTAAGCAAATGTGCGCCGACCTGGGCATCGCCATCACCCTGTTCCAGCCGTTTCGCGACTTTGAAGGCTGCCGCCGCGACCGCCTCGCGCGCAACCTTGAGCGTGCCGAGCGCAAGTTCGACCTGATGCAGGAATTGGGCACCGACCTGGTGCTGGTGTGCAGCAATGCCTCGGCGGACTCGGTGGGCGATGAACGTATTTTGCTCGATGACCTGAGCTTGCTGGCCGAACATGCCGGGCGTCGCGGCTTGCGCATCGGTTATGAAGCGTTGGCGTGGGGCAAGCACGTGAACACCTGGCAACAGGTGTGGAACCTGGTGCGTCAGGTCGATCACCCGGCCTTGGGCGTGTTGCTCGATAGCTTTCACACCTTGTCTTTGAAAGGCGACCCGAGTGCTATCGCCGACATTCCCGGCGACAAAATCTTCTTTGTGCAAATGGCCGACGCGCCAATCCTGGCCATGGATGTGCTGGAGTGGAGCCGGCATTTCCGTTGCTTTCCGGGGCAGGGCGAATTTGACCTGGCGGGCTTTCTGGCGCCGATCATCAAGAGCGGCTACTCCGGGCCTTTGTCTCTGGAAATTTTCAACGACGGTTTTCGTGCGGCGCCGACCCGGGCGAATGCGGCGGATGGCTTGCGTTCGCTGCTGTACCTGGAGGAGAAAACCCGCACGCGCTTGCAGCAGGAAGCACCCGCCCAGCCGGTCGAGATTCTGTTTGATACGCCGCCCGCCAGTGAATACGACGGCATCGAATTCCTCGAATTTGCCGTGGATGAAAGCCTCGGCGCCAAGCTGACGCACTGGCTGGAACGCCTGGGTTTCGTCAAGGCCGGGCAGCATCGCTCCAAGAGCGTGAGCCTGTTGCGCCAGGGTGATATCAACCTGATCCTCAACTGCGAACCCTATTCCTTCGCGCATAACTTTTTCGAAGCCCACGGCCCGTCGTTGTGCGCCACGGCGATCCGCGTCAAGGACAGCGCCAAAGCCCTTGAACGCGCGGTGGCCTACAAGGGCCAGCCGTATCGCGGGCTGGTCGGGCCGAACGAGCTGGAACTGGCGGCGGTGCGTGCGCCGGACGGCAGCCTGATTTATCTGGTGGACCCGTCCGAAGGCACGCTGTACGACACCGACTTCAACCTGCAAGCTGCCACCGCGTCCAGCGGCGGCCTGCTGCGCATCGACCACATGGCCATGGCCTTGCCGGCCGACAGCCTCGACAGCTGGGTGCTGTTCTACAAGAGCCTGCTGGATTTCGAAGCCGACGATGAGGTGGTGCTGCCCGACCCGTACGGCCTGGTGAAAAGCCGCGCGCTGCGCAGCCGTTGCAGCTCGATTCGCCTGCCGCTGAATATTTCCGAGAACCGCAACACGGCGATTTCCCACGCGCTGTCGAGCTATCGCGGCTCGGGCGTGCACCACATTGCCTTCGACTGTGCGGACATTTTCGCCGAGGTGAGCCGGGCCAAGGAGGCGGGCGTGCCGCTGCTGGATATCCCGCTCAACTATTACGACGACCTTGCGGCGCGCTTTGATTTCGACGAGGAGTTCCTCAGCACGCTGGCGTACTACAACGTGTTGTACGACCGCGATGCCCAGGGCGGTGAGTTGTTTCACGTGTACACCGAGCCGTTCGAGGGGCGGTTTTTCTTCGAGATCATCCAGCGCAAAAACGGTTACGCCGGTTACGGCGCGGCCAACGTGGCGGTGCGCCTTGCGGCAATGGCCAAATCGCGCAGCGGTGCGGTGCGTCAGGCGCGTTTATAAGGGCGGGCCGGGTGCTTCCTTCGGCGAGCATCGCGGCCCATAATCACCGCCTGCATAACAATGGCCGTGAGCGCACCATGACCTCGAGTCCCGAACTCCCCGCGGTGTCAGACGCACCGCGCAAGAGTCGCAAGAACAATCCGGAAAAGACCCGCGAAAACATCCTCCAGGAAGCCATCGTCGAGTTTGTTCAGCAGGGCCTGTCCGGCGCGCGCGTCGATGCCATTGCCGAACGCATCCACACCTCAAAACGCATGATCTATTACTACTTCGGCAGTAAGGAACAGCTGTATCTCGAGGTGCTGGAGAAGCTCTACGGTGACATTCGTACCACCGAAACGCGCATGAACCTCACCGAGCTGGAGCCGCGCGAAGCGATCCGCCGGTTGGTGGAGTTCACCTTCGATCACCACGATCAGAACGTGGATTTCGTGCGCATCGTCAGCATCGAAAATATCCACAACGCGGAGTATGTGAAGCGTTCGGATTCGATCAAGGCGATGAACAGCAATATCCTCGAAGCGCTGGGCGCAACCTTGCAGCGCGGCGCCGAGATGGGCGTATTTCGCGAAGGGCTGGTGCCGCTGGATGTGCACCTGCTGATCAACTCGTTCAGCTTTTACCGGGTGTCCAACCGCCATACGTTCAGTGAGATATTTCAGATCGAGCTGTCGGATGAAGCGGTGAAGCAACGGCACAGGGAGATGATTTGTGAGTCCGTGCTGCGGTATTTGCAGGCCTGATCACTCAGGCTGAAATGCAATCAATGTGGGAGCGGGCTTGCTCGCGAATGCGGTGGATCAGTCAGCATTGCAGTGAATGACGCACCGCATTCGCGAGCAAGCCCGCTCCCACATTTGGATTTTTGTTTACCTAGTCAGATGTTCATGCTCTGAAAGTGCGCCAGCATCCTGTCCGCATCCGGCACCTCACCACTGAACAACTCAAACGCCTTCACCGCCTGAAACACTGCCATATTCCCGCCATCCAGCGTGCGACACCCCAACGCCCGGGCATCACGCAGCAGCTCGGTTTCCAGCGGAAAATACACAATCTCCGCGACCCATAATTCAGCGCGCAACAAGGCCGGCGGCACTGGCGTGCCCGGCAGCTTGGCCATGCCCATCGGCGTGGTGTTCACCAAGCCATCGGCCTCGGCCATGGCGTTTTCCAGGTGGTTGCCAACCTGGGCGCGACCTGGGCCGAAGCGTTGAGCGAGGTTATCCACAAGGTCGCGGGCACGGGCGACATCGACGTCGAAAATACTCAAGTGCTGCACACCCTCGGCCAGCAACGCATGGGCTACCGCTGCGCCCGCGCCCCCGGCGCCCATCTGCACCACGCGTTGGCGGGCAGCATCGCTCAGGTTGCGACGGAAACCCTCGGCAAACCCCAGGCAATCGGTGTTGTGGCCAATACGTTTACCGTCCTTGAACACCACGGTATTCACCGCACCAATGCCTCGGGCCTCGTCGGACAATTCATCGAGCAACGGCAGAATTGCCTGCTTGCACGGGTAAGTAATGTTCAGCCCGGTGAAGTGCATCAGCTCGGCGGCGTCCAGCAGGTCAGGCAGGGCGTTGATGTTCAGCCGAAGCGGCTCCAGGTCAATCAACTGATACAGGTAACGCATGCCTTGGGCGTCACCTTCCCTCTCATGCAGGGCCGGGGTGCGGGAGGCCTGGATTCCGGAGCCAATCAGGCCGGCGAGGATGCGCGGTTTCATCGGGCTCATCCCTTTAACGTATGGCTGAAATGTTCCAGGGCCAGGTGGTAGCCATGGCTGCCAAACCCAGCGAGTACCGCTTTGGCTATGGGCGACACAAACGAGTGATGCCGAAACGCCTCGCGCGCATGCACGTTGGATAAATGCACTTCGATCACCGGCACCTCACTGGCCACCAGCGCATCGCGAATCGCCACGGAAGTGTGGGTCCAGGCCGCCGGGTTGATCACGATACCGGCGCAACGCGCACGGGCGCCGTGGATCCAGTCGAGGAGTTCGCCTTCGTGGTTGGTCTGGCGAAATTCGATTCTCAGGCCGAGTTTTTCCGCGCTGCGGCCACACAGGGCGGCGACGTCGGCCAGGGTTTCATGACCGTAAGTGGCAGGCTCGCGGGTGCCGAGCAGGTTGAGGTTGGGGCCGTTGAGCACCAGCACGATGGGCGGCATTAGGCGTATCTCCACGATTATTGTTAGTTGTGGAGATAAAATGTACTGAATGGTTACTTTGGTCAATCGAGCCGGGCGCGTTGTGACGGGATGTGTTCGATTACCGAACTTTGAATGAGCGAACGCGGGGATTTCATCACTACAGCCATGGGTGGTTACAAGACCGGATTCGACGGTTGTCGTGCGGTTACTAACCTCTGAAGCAACGGCCGGATGACGGCACTGGTGGTCAGGTGGCAGAAGCAAAATTGTTACCTGAAACAAACTAACCTAACGGATGGGTTACGATGAAAGTAGGCGCTTACAACGGATATGTGATTTCAGTGCTTCTCAGGGATGAGCACTGCCCGCCCCACGTACATGTAAGGGGCAAGGAATGGGATGCGCGCTTTCGTTTCAGCTTTCTGAATGGGCGAGTGGAGTTGTGGGATGTGGATCCAGAACGGAGGCGCCCACCAGAGTCGGTTCTAAAGGGACTGCGCCAAGCGTTGATGCAACCGCATTACTTGGCTCGGGCAAGAAGGATCTGGTGGGAGAAGCTGCACACGGTCTGTCTGGAGAACCACTCCTGGGATTGGGACGCTGATGAGGTGGTGCCGGGCTTGGTCATTCGGCCCGGTATCTATGTGATTGCAAAAGCCCGCCACGATGCGGTTGCGCAGCGAACAATATTGACTCTGGTCCGAGCGCCAGGTTACGTGGAGATTGATTTATGAGAAAAATCGTAAAAGCCAAAGTCTATCCCGATGTCCCTCTCACAGCGGCGGATATCGATAAGGCAATAGCCCGCGGGCGTAAGTTGAAGCGTTTGTACGCCAACGCCAGTGACGTGCGTTATGAAGACAACTGTCTGTCCATTGGTTTCAGCGACGGCAGCCGCGTCATGTTGCCCGTGGCAGGTCTGCCCGAGTTCGAAGGGTTTTCCTTGCAGGACTTTCAGCAGTTGGAGGTCGGTTTCGGCGGCAAGGCGTTGTGCTGTGAGGCCCAGGATCTGGATGTTTCGATCACGGGATTGATCGCTACGAGCAAGCCCCTGATGGACCTGGCCGTCAGCGTGGTCGCCTCGCGCAACGGTCGCAAAAGCAGCGCCGCCAAAACCGCCGCCGCCCGAGCCAATGGCAAGAAGGGCGGGCGGCCGCGCAAAGTACCTGAGGAAGATTAACGACGTGTCAGCAACACCCCGGATTCCATATGGTGCGTCCACGGGAACTGGTCAAACATTGCACACTGAGTAATCTGGTGCGTGTCATGCAATTGCGCGATGTTCGCCGCCAACGTCTCCGGGTTGCAGGAGATGTAGAGGATGTTGTCAAAGCGCCGAGTCAGTTCGCAGGTGTCCGGGTCCATGCCGGCGCGCGGCGGGTCGACGAACACGCTACCGAATTCGTAGCTTTTCAGGTCGATGCCATGCAAGCGACGGAACGGGCGAACTTCGTTCAGCGCCTCGGTGAGTTCTTCGGCAGACAAACGCACCAAAGTGACGTTACCCACCGCGTTTTCATCGAGGTTGCTCAGGGCTGCGTTGACTGACGTCTTGCTGATTTCAGTCGCCAGCACTTTACGAACACGGGTCGCCAACGGCAGGGTGAAGTTGCCGTTGCCGCAATACAGCTCCAGCAAATCATCCGGGCGATCGCCCAGAGCTTCGTACGCCCAGTTGAGCATCTTCTGATTCACCGTGCCGTTAGGCTGGGTGAACGCGCCTTCGGGTTGACGGTAGCTAAAGGTGCGCCCGCCGACGTCGAGTTTTTCCACCACGTAATCCTGGCCGATCACATCACGCTTGCCTTTGGAGCGGCCGATGATGCTCACATTCAAGTCGGCAGCGAGTTGGTTCGCGGCGGTGTGCCAGTGCTCGTCCAGCGGGCGGTGATAGCACAGGGTGATCATCGCGTCGCCGGCCAGGGTGGTGAGGAACTCCACCTGAAACAGCTTGTGGCTCAGGGCGGCGCTGGCTTGCCAGGCGGCTTTGAGTTGCGGCATCAATTGGTTGATGCGCAGGCCGGCAATCGGGAACTCTTCGATCAGGATCGGCGTGCGCTTGTCGTCCTGGGAGAACATCGCGTAGTGGCGCTCACCGCCTTCGCGCCACAAGCGGAACTCCGCGCGCAGGCGGAAATGCTGCAGCGGCGAGTCGAAGACTTGCGGCTCTGGCGCGTCGAACGGTGCCAACAGGTCACGCAAGCGCGTGACCTTGTCTTGCAGTTGAGCGGTGTAGCGTGCGGCGTCAAAAGTCATGCGTTGAACCAGCCCAGCTTGATCACAAACAGAATCGACAGGATCACCAGTGCCGGGTTCAGCTCACGGTAGCGGCCCGAAAGCAGCTTGATGGCGGTCCAGGCGATGAAACCGAAGGCGATGCCGTTGGCGATGGAGTAAGTGAAAGGCATCGCCAGGGCGGTGATCACCACCGGCGCTGCAACAGTAATGTCATCCCAGTCGATTTCGGCCAGGCCGGACGTCATCAGTACGGCGACAAACAGCAAGGCTGGCGCAGTCGCGAAGGCAGGAACGCTGGCGGCCAGTGGCGAGAAGAACAGCGCCAGCAGGAACAGGATCGCGACCACGATCGCAGTCAAACCGGTACGGCCACCGGCGCTTACGCCCGCAGCGGATTCGATGTAGCTGGTAGTGGTCGAGGTGCCCAGCAGCGAGCCGGCCATGGCGGCGGTGCTGTCGGCGATCAGCGCACGGCCCATTTTCGGCATGTGGCCGTCTTTGCCCATCAGGCCGGCGCGCTTGGCGACGCCGATCAGGGTGCCGGAGTTGTCGAACAGGTCGACGAACAGGAAGGCGAAAATCACGCTGACCAGGCCGATATCCAGCGCGCCTTTGATATCCAGCTGCAGGAAAGTCGGTGCCAGCGACGGAGGCATCGAGGTCACGCCACCGAACGGGGTGAAACCCAGCGCGATGGAAACAATGGTCACTGCCAGGATGCCGATCAGCACCGCGCCGCGTACTGCCAGGGCTTCCAGCGCAACGATCAGCACGAAACCGAGGGTGGCGAGGATGGGCGCCGGTTGCTTCAGGTCACCCAGGCCGACCATGGTGGCCGGGTTGCTGACCACAATGCCGGCGTTGTGCAGGGCGATCAGCGCCAGGAACAGGCCGATACCGGCAGCAATGGCCGAACGCAGCGGCAATGGAATGCTGTTGATGATCCACTCACGGATACGGAAGATCGACAGCAGGAAGAACAGCACCGCCGAAATGAACACCGCGCCCAGCGCAACCTGCCAGGTGTGGCCCATGTGCAGGACCACGGTGTAGGTAAAGAAGGCGTTCAGGCCCATGCCCGGTGCAAGGGCGATCGGGTAGTTGGCGATCAGGCCCATCACGGTCGAACCGATGGCGGCCGCCAGGCAAGTCGCGACGAACACCGCGCCCTTGTCCATGCCGGTCTCGCCGAGGATGCTCGGGTTCACGAACAGAATGTAGGCCATGGCCAGGAACGTGGTGATACCCGCGAGAATCTCGGTGCGCACGTTTGTATTGTGTGCTTTGAGTTGAAACAGCTTTTCCAGCATGCCGGCTCCCTGTGACGCTATTTTGCGTCGTTATTTGTTGACCTCTAAGTCAAAGCACAAACTGCGCCAAGCGCCTGTGGTTTCAGAGAGGATCGGAAAAAGCGGCGCATCATACCAGCAGCCGAGGCCGTGTGGCGCACGGGGTTGGTTTTGCAGGCCATGGGCTTGAGGCATACTGCGCCGACGTTTAATTGAAGGTCATCGACAGCATGAAAAAAGCCAACGCGTGGAGTCTAGCCCTGATCGCCAGTATCAGCCTGTGGCTCGGTGCAGCACCGGCGTGGGGCGCGGCTGCACCGGCCTTGAGCGAGGTGCGTGTGTTCAAGGTCGAGTCGGCACGTTGCAGCGAAACCATTCCCGAACGGGTCAACACCACCCAGATGTGCACTCACCGTGGCCCGACCCGGGTTTCGGTGATGGAAGTTGGCCTGGGCAATAACCCGATGGGCCGCTTTGATGGGGCAGAACTGAACGGGCAACGCACGGCGGTGTGCCAGGTCGGCAATATCAGCCAGGCCTGCAATGGCGCAGGCACCGTGATGGGCTACATCTATGTGTTTGACCTGAATGTCGAAGCCTCAGGCTGGTTCGAATTCAGCAACACCTCCATCAACGGCCCGCAAAACACATTGACGACCCAGCTCAACATCCGCTGATCAATCCCCTTGAACGCTCAATACCCCGGGAAGTCGTACCCCTGAGACGGCGACTTTCCTGAACGCCGCGGATGTACACCAACCCGTGAGGTGTTTATGAGCGCAACTCCCAATGGCGCGGCGGCCAAACCGTTCGTCAGCCACCCGATACGCCTGACCCTCAACGGCCAGGAACGCCAACTGGATGTGTTGCCCTGGACCACGCTGCTCGATCTGTTGCGCGAACAGCTTGATCTGGTCGGCAGCAAAAAAGGCTGCGACCACGGTCAATGCGGCGCCTGCACCGTGCTGCGTGATGGCAAACGCGTGAACGCCTGCCTGACCCTGGCGGTGATGTGCGACGGCGCCGAACTGACCACTATTGAAGGCTTGGCCGAGGGCGACGTACTGCACCCGATGCAGCAGGCGTTTATCAAGCATGACGCCTTCCAGTGCGGCTACTGCACCCCCGGCCAAATCTGTTCCGCCGTCGGTCTGGCCAATGAAGGCCGCGCACGCGACAGCGCGCAAATCCAGGAACTGATGAGCGGCAACCTGTGCCGTTGCGGTGCCTACAGCAACATTCGCGACGCCATTGAAGACGTCGTGTTGGGAGGTGAACAATGAACCCCTTCCAGTACAGCAAACCGGCCGATGTGCATGAAGCTGTCCACCTGAGCAGCGCCGTCTCGCGCTTTATCGCCGGTGGCACCAACTTGCTGGACCTGATGAAAGAAAACATCAGCCGCCCCGAGCACTTGATCGATATCACCGGCCTGCCGCTGCAAGGCGTTGAACAAACCGCTCAAGGCGGCGTGATGATCGGCGCTCTGGTAAGCAATGCCGACCTGGCCTGGCACCCGCTGATCGAAAGGCGTTACCCGCTGCTGTCCCAAGCCATTCTTGCCGGGGCCTCGCCGCAGTTGCGCAATATGGCCAGCACCGGCGGCAACCTGTTGCAGCGCACCCGTTGCTACTACTTTTACGACGCCACGGTGCCCTGCAACAAGCGTGAACCCGGCAGCGGCTGCCCGGCGCGCACCGGCTTGAACCGCATCCACGCGATCCTCGGCGCCAGCGAACACTGCGTGGCCACCCACCCTTCGGACATGTGCGTGGCCCTGGCTGCGCTGAATGCGCGGGTGCATGTTGAAGGGCGCGGCGGCGCACGAATCATCGAGTTCGCCGACTTCCACCGGTTGCCTGGTGACACGCCGCAGCGCGACAACCTGCTGGCCGATGATGAGCTGATTACCGCCATCGAGTTGCCAGCTGACCACTTGGCCAGCCACAGCCATTACCTGAAAATCCGCGACCGCGCCTCGTACGCCTTTGCCTTGGTCTCCGTCGCCGCCGCGCTGGAATTGGACGGCGACACTATCATCGACGCGCGCCTGGCACTCGGCGGTGTGGCCCACAAACCCTGGCGTGACCGTGCGGTGGAAGCGTCGCTGATCGGCCAGAGCGTTAGCCGTGAAACCTTCAGCAATGCTGCCGACGCCCTGTTGCAAGACGCCGAACCGCTGGAACACAACGGCTTCAAAATCAAGCTGGCGCGCCGCGGGATTATTCGCGCCCTGAGCGACGCCGCTGTCGCAGGAGAACGCCCATGACCGCCATCGGCAAACCATTGGACCGGGTCGACGGTCTGCTCAAGGTCACCGGCCAGGCGCGCTATGCCGGTGAGTTTCCCGACAAAGACCTGCTGCACGGCAGCGTGGTCTCCAGCACCATCGCCAAAGGCCGCGTGTTACGCATTGATGCCTCAAAGGCGCTGGCACTGCCAGGCGTGGTGATGGTGCTCGACCACCTCAACCGGCCCAAACTCGCCAGCTACGACGACGCCTTCGCCGACGCCGATGCGGCCGACGGCTCGCCATTTCGCCCGCTGTACAACGACCGTGTGCTCTACAGCGGCCAGCCCCTGGCGTTGGTGATTGCCGACAACCTTGAACTGGCGCGGCATGCCGGCTCACTGGTGGAAATCGAGTACGAAAGCGAAGCCTTCGAAACCGACTTGCTGGCGATGCAGGAACAGGCGCACCCGTCGCCCCAAACGCCGCCCAAGCCACGCGGCAACTTTCAGGCCGAATGGACCGCTGCCGCCGTCAGCCTCGACGCGCACTACAGCACCCCCATCGAACACCACAACCCCATGGAACCCCACGCCAGCACCGTGCTGTATCAGCCCGACGGCACGCTGCATATCCACGACAAGACCCAAGGCCCGCAGAACTGCCAGGCCTATGTGCAAAAAGTCTTCGGCCTGGATAAAAGCCAGGTGCGGATTTTTGCCGCGTTTGTCGGCGGCGCGTTCGGCTCCGGTCTGCGTCCGCAGTACCAACTGCCGCTGGCGGTGATGGCATCACTGGCGCTCAAGCGTTCGGTGCGGGTGACCCTGACGCGCCAGCAAATGTTCACCTTCGGCTACCGCCCGCGCACTTTGCAGCGTTTGCAGATGGGCGCAGCGGCCAATGGGCGTTTGCTGGCGTTGGGGCACACCGCGATTGGCCAGACCTCGCGCTTCGAAGACTTCAGCGAGCACGTGGTCGAGTGGAGCGGCATGCTCTATCAGTGTGACAACGTGCAACTGACCTACAAGCTGGTGCCGCTGGACGTGTACACGCCGTTGGACATGCGCGCACCCGGCGCCGCGCTGGGCGTAATCGGCCTGGAATGCGCCATGGACGAACTGGCCTGCGCCCTGGGCATGGACCCAGTGCAACTGCGCCTGATCAACTACGCCGAGCGCAACCAGACCGAAGACAAACCCTGGTCGAGCAAAGCCTTGCGCGAGTGCTATAGCGAAGGCGCCGAGCGTTTCGGCTGGAGCCAGCGCAACCCGGAACCGCGCAGCATGCGCGAAGGCAACCAGTTGATCGGTTGGGGCATGGCGGGTGGCGTGTGGGAGGCCTTGCAGATGAAAGCCAGCGCCAAGGCGCGTATTGATGCGCACGGCAAGCTCACCGTCAGCAGCGCTACAACGGATATCGGCACCGGCACTTACACGGTCATGACCCAGATTGCGGCGCAGGCGAGTGGTGTGGCGGTGGAAGACGTGGTTTTCCTACTCGGCGATTCCTCATTGCCCACCGCGCCGTTGCAAGGCGGCTCGTTTACCGTGTCGTCCGTCGGCACCGCTGTGCAGCAAGCCTGCGAAGCGTTGACCGCCAAACTGCTGACCATCGCCCGCCAGACTTACCCGGTATTCAAGGACGCCGAATCGGTGCGTTTTGAAGACGGCCAACTGCACAGTGGTGACGTGAGTGTGTCGTTGGCACAGTTGGTCAAGGACAGTGGCGAAGCCGCGCTGGAAGTGCAGGTAGACAGCGAGCCTGACAAAAAGCGTGAGGCCTACGCCACGGCCACGCACTCGGCGGTGTTTGTCGAAGTTCGCGTGGATGAAGACCTGGGCACCATCAAAGTCAGCCGCGTCGTCAGTGCGATTGCCGCCGGGCGCGTGGTCAACCCGAAGATGGCCCGCAGCCAGATTCTCGGCGGGGTGGTGTGGGGAATTGGCATGGCCTTGCACGAAGAAACCCAGATCGACCATCAACTGGGGCGCTATATGAACCACAGCCTGGCCGAGTATCACATCCCGGTGAATGCCGATATTGGCGAGATTGATGTGGTGTTTGTCGAAGAGCACGACGAGATCGTCAATGCCCTGGGTTCCAAGGGTGTCGGCGAGATTGGGATTGTCGGCGTGGCGGCAGCGGTGGCGAATGCGGTTTATCACGCCACGGGGAAGCGGGTGCGGGACTTCCCGATCACCCTGGACAAGGTGCTGTAACCCGGTCTTCCAGTCACTGGGGGTCAACTGTGGGAGCTGGCTTGCCTGCGATAGCGGTGTATCAGAGATAATTTAGCCATCTGACACACCGCCATCGCAGGCAAGCCAGCTCCCACATTGACTGCATTCCAACATGAGGCGGCGGCGGGGTTTAAACCTTTGCTTCTTCCACCGGCATATGCATCCGGTCGCGGTTGGCCAGGCTGGGGAAGAGTTTTATCCACACCCCGGTCACCACCAACGTACCAATCCCGCCCATGACCACGGCGGGCACGGTGCCGAACCAATGCGCGGTAATCCCGGACTCAAACTCACCCAGCTGATTCGACGCGCCAATAAACAGGCCGTTGACCGCACTGACTCGCCCGCGCATTTCATCCGGCGTCTCCAACTGCACGAAGGACGCGCGGATCACCATGCTGATCATGTCCGCTGCGCCCAGCACCACCAGTACGCCTAAGGAAAACAGGAACGAGGTCGACAGGCCGAAGGCAATGGTTGCCACGCCAAACACGCCGACGGCGGTGAACATCACCCGGCCAACGTGGCGGTCCACCGCGAACCGCGCCAGCCATAACGACATCAGCAACGCGCCCACCGCCGGTGCCGAGCGCAGCAGGCCCAGGCCCCAGGCGTCGGTCAGCAGAATGTCCTTGGCAAACACCGGCAGCAACGCGGTGGCGCCGCCCAGTAGCACGGCGAACAGGTCAAGGGAGATGGCGCCGAGAATGTCCGGGCGGCTGCGGATAAAGCGAATGCCGGCCAGCAGCGAATCCAGGGTCGCCTTGGCTTTGTTCAGCGGCGTTTGACGCGCCGGCAGGTTGAGGGTCAGCACGCAGGCGATCAGGTACAGCGCCACGGTTGGGCCGTAGACCCACACGCTGCCAAAGGCATAGAGCAATCCGCCGAGTGCGGGCGCAACGATGGTGGCCAGTTGCTGCGCCGATTGCGATGACGCCACCGCGCGCGGGAACAACACGGTCGGCACGATGCTCGGCAGCAGCGCCTGGGTCGTGGGCATTTCAAACGAACGCGCGGCGCCGAGCAGAAAGGCCAGGATGAAGATCATTTCACGCGTCACGTTGCCGGTCAGGCCGCCGATGGCCAGTGTCAGGGCAATCAACGCCTGCACGGTCTGGCAGATGGCGGCGACCTTGCGCCGATCATAGCGATCCGCCACATGCCCGGTGTGCAGCATGAACAGCACGCGCGGGATGAACTCCACCAGGCCGACAAGGCCCAGGTCCAGCACGTTGCCGGTCAGTTGGTAAAGGTTCCAGCCGATCGCCACGGTGAGCATCTGGAAGCCGCTGGCGGTGAAGATGCGCGCCAGCCAGAACGCGATGAAAGGGCGGTGGTGACGCAGCAGCAACACGGGTTCACTAGGCATCAGAAATTCTGGTCAGAACGGGAGGGAACCGCGAGATTAGCATCAACCTGTAACAAATAGTTGCCAGCTTTTGATTTATGAGCCGGCGACTGAGTCAGCCTGTCACGCGGCAAAAGACCACACAGTCCTGCCGCCAAAATGGGACTACTCTTTGAGCAATGCTTGATCCAGATCAAAACCGGCCCCGGGATTGTTCTGGCGGCCCAAAAGGCCAGATTCCCCACGTGGCTGGTTAAAAAAGAAACGAATTTGAATTCGCCACACTCCATATCCGTGGGGGCAGTGGGTGCAGGCTCCCAGCCCGCAGCCGGTATTACCTGACAGAGGAAGACATATGTTCGGTTTGGAGGCGCTAGATCTCGCCCGAATTCAATTCGCGTTCACCATCTCTTTCCACATCCTGTTCCCGGCGATCACCATCGGCCTGGCCAGTTACCTCGCGGTGCTGGAAGGCTTGTGGCTCAAGACCCACAACGACACCTACCGTGACCTCTACCATTTCTGGTCAAAGATCTTTGCCGTCAACTTCGGCATGGGCGTGGTTTCCGGTTTGGTCATGGCCTATCAGTTCGGCACCAACTGGAGCCGTTTCTCGGACTTCGCCGGCGCCGTCACCGGGCCGCTGCTGACGTACGAAGTGCTCACGGCCTTCTTCCTGGAGGCCGGTTTCCTCGGGGTGATGCTGTTTGGCTGGAACAAGGTGGGGCGCAAGCTGCACTTTTTTGCCACGGTGATGGTGGCCGTCGGCACGTTGATCTCGACCTTCTGGATTCTGGCGTCCAACAGCTGGATGCAAACGCCACAGGGCTTTGAAATCATCGACGGCCGGGTGATTCCTACCGACTGGTTGGCGGTGATCTTCAACCCGTCATTCCCTTACCGCCTGATGCACATGGCCACGGCGGCCTTTGTGGCGACCGCGTTCTTCGTCGGCTCCTCGGCGGCCTGGCATTTGCTGCGCGGCAAGGACAGCCCGGCGATCCGCACCATGCTCTCGATGGCGATGTGGATGGCCCTGATCGTCGCGCCTATCCAGGCGGTCATCGGCGACTTCCACGGCCTCAATACCCTCAAGCACCAACCGGCGAAAATCGCCGCGATTGAAGGCCACTGGGAAAACGTGGGTAGCGAACCGACGCCGCTGATCCTGTTTGGTTGGCCCGACATGAAGGCCGAGAAAACCAAATACGCGGTCGAAATTCCGTACCTGGGAAGCCTGATCCTGACCCACTCCCTGGACAAGCAGGTGCCGGCGCTCAAGGACTTCCCGCCTGAGGACCGCCCCAACTCGACCATTGTGTTCTGGTCGTTCCGGGTCATGGTCGGCCTGGGCTTCCTGATGATCTTCACCGGTTTGTTCAGCCTGTGGCTGCGCCGGGGCGACAAGATGTACACGTCCAAGCCGTTCCTCTACCTGGCGCTGTGGATGGGCCCGTCCGGCCTGATCGCGATTCTCGCCGGTTGGTTCACCACCGAAATCGGCCGTCAGCCGTGGGTGGTCTACGGGTTGATGCGCACGGCGGATGCCTCTTCCGGGCACAGCCTGGCGCAGATGACAATCACGCTGGTGCTGTTCGTGGTGGTGTACTTCGCACTGTTTGGTGCAGGGTTGGGTTACATGATGCGCCTGGTGCGCAAAGGCCCTGTCGCCCATGACGTGACTGAGCCAACCCACGGTGGGCCTGGCCAGAAGCGTACACCGGCGCGTCCGTTGTCTGCTGCCGATGACGGCACCGACAATGATCACGACGACATCCAGCACAAGGGGCATTGAGATGGGTATTGATCTTCCGCTGATCTGGGCCGTGATCATCATCTTCGGCATCATGATGTACGTGGTCATGGATGGCTTTGATCTGGGTATCGGAATTCTCTTTCCGTTTATCCCGGGCAAGGTCGACCGCGATGTAATGATGAATACGGTCGCGCCCGTGTGGGACGGCAACGAAACCTGGCTGGTACTCGGCGGCGCTGCGCTGTTTGGCGCGTTCCCGCTGGCTTATTCGGTGGTCTTGTCGGCGCTGTACCTGCCGCTGATCCTGATGCTGATCGGGCTGATCTTCCGGGGCGTGGCCTTTGAGTTCCGCTTCAAGGCCAAGGACGACAAGCGCCATCTGTGGGACAAGGCGTTTATCGGCGGCTCACTGGCGGCGACGTTCTTCCAGGGCGTGGCGCTGGGCGCGTTTATCGACGGCATCCCCGTGGTCAATCGCCAATTCGCCGGTGGTTCGCTGGACTGGGCCACGCCGTTCACAATGTTCTGCGGTGTGGCGCTGGTGGTTGCCTATGCCTTGCTCGGCTGCACCTGGCTGATCATGAAGACCGAAGGCAAGTTGCAGGAGCAGATGCACAACCTGGCGCGGCCTTTGGCCTTCGTGGTGTTGGCGGTGATTGGTATCGTCAGCCTGTGGACGCCGCTGGCGCACCCGGAAATTGCTTCGCGCTGGTTCACCCTGCCGAACCTGTTCTGGTTCCTGCCGGTGCCGATCCTGGTGCTGGTGACCATGTACGGCTTGATCCGCGCCGTAGCGCGTAATGCGCACTACACCCCGTTTTTGCTGACGCTGGTGCTGATCTTCCTTGGCTACAGCGGCCTTGGGATCAGCCTGTGGCCGAACATCATTCCGCCGTCGGTTTCGATCTGGGACGCCGCCGCGCCGCCGCAAAGCCAGGGCTTCATGCTGGTGGGCACGCTGTTTATCATCCCGTTCATCCTGGGTTACACCTTCTGGAGCTACTACGTGTTCCGTGGCAAGGTCACCCACGAAGACGGTTATCACTAGGAGGGTCGTTCCATGTCCGGCAAACCTACGTTGAAAGAGATCGAAAAGGCCGAGAAGCAGCCGTTGTGGCGGCGCTTGGGGTGGCTGGCGATGATCTGGACCGGCAGTGTGCTGGCCCTGTTCGTGGTGGCCAGCCTGATGCGCATGTTCATGAATGCGGCGGGCCTGACCACGCACTGACATCCCGATCCGGGCCTTGCGGCCCGGCTTTCAACCCTGCCTTTTGCAAGAAAGGCGGGGTTTTTTATTTGCGCGCTTTGAGAATCACAAACTTTGGCGTGGTGGCGACTTGCTCGACACCCCGGAATAACCGCGCCAGCTTGGTGTGGTAACCCAAGTGACGATTGCCGACGATGTACAAGGCGCCACCCACCACCAGGCTTTCGCGTGCCTGCTGGAACATGCGCCAGGCCAGAAAGTCGCCCACCACCTGTTGCTGATGGAACGGCGGGTTGCACAGCACCACGTCCAGTGACTGCGGCTCTTGGCCGGCCAGGCCATCATCGGCGCGCAGCACGACGTCGCGATCACCCAATGCGGCCTGCCAGTTCTCGGCGGCCGATTGCACGGCCATAAACGACTCATCCACCAGCGTGTAGTGCGCGCCCGGGTTTTGCAGCGCGCTGGCAATTGCCAATACGCCGTTGCCGCAACCCAGGTCCGCCACGCGGGCAGTGCCAAGGTTTGTTGGCAGGTGCGGCAGGAAGGCGCGGGTGCCGATATCCAGGCCTTCGCGGCAGAACACGTTGGCGTGGTTAAGCAACTCAATGGCGGGTGCGTCGAGGCTGTAGCGGGTGGGGTAGGGCGAGACGGCGGCAGGGCGATCTGCAACGGTGGCGATCAGCAATCGCGCTTTTTTGACCGCAAGCGAGGCCTGCATCGGGCCGATATAACGCTCCAGCAACTCGCCCGCCGCCCGTGGCAAGTGCTTGACCATGGCGCCTGCGATCACCTCAGCACCGGGCGCCAGTTGCCCCTGCAAGCGAATCAGCTGTTCTTCAAGCAGGGCCAGGGTTTTCGGTACGCGGATCAGCACCCGGTCGAAGGGCCCGGTGGGCACCCGGTTCGCCGGGATGAAGGCCACGGCATCAAAGGCTTTGGCGTTGCGTGTGAGGTTTTTCTCCAGGCCTTGGGCGGCGAGAAACGAATCGCCGCTGGACGTCACCTGCACGTTGCCTTCCAGGCTTGCCGCCAAGGCACCGAAGCTGTCATTGAGCACCAGCACGCGAGTGGTGGCGTTCGGCTGCTGGCTCGCCAGATGGCTGAGCAGGTACTCATCGGCGGCATCGAACGCTTGCAGCGGATCATTGTGTTGCTCTGGCTGGCGGATCAGATCGAGCTGGGCGAAGGGGCTGTCAAGCAGGGGCATGGCGGGGGAGGCTCTGGGTCATCGATGGGTGTTCGGGAGGGGGGGGCGCCGGCCGAACCGTCTGAGTGAACTGCGAGGCGGCGCTAACAGGGCTGCTTCAACACTCAGAATTGGCCGTAAATGTTACTTTTTTTTCGGCGCGATTACATGCGGTGTTTGTCGGTCAGTCAAGCAGCCCCGCTTTTGATGCGCGCAAAACGGCGGCAATCTTGCTGCTGACCCCCAGCTTCTGCATGATCCGGCCCATGTGAAAGCCGACAGTTCGTGGGGTGATTGACATGATGCTGCCCACTTCGTCTGCTGTCTTGCCCAGCGCCGACCATCTCAGAATCTGCATTTCTCGCGGCGTTAACCGGGGCGGCTGGTCGATGCTGGGCGGGTCCGCGAAGTGCTGTGCCAACACGGCGTGCATCGCATGGCAGAGCCACAACACCTCGCCCGCCTTTTCGTAGAGTTCCTGCGGGCTGACGACGCCGTTACTGCGGCACAGCGTGAACATGCTGAAGACTCCCCGGAAGTCATGCATCGCTTGAGTCCAGCCCAGGTGCACACCGAAAGACTTAGCCAGGTCCCACAGGTTGGGCGCGGTGGTGAAGGCTTTTTCATCCCAGAGGATAGGAAAGAGGCTGGCCTTGCAATGAGCTACAACCGGGTCTACCTCGAAGAAATGCGCTTTTTTATAAAGTGCGTTCCACTCTTGGGGGTAGTTGTTGAAATCGATCGGTTCAGTCTGATTATTAGGTGATTGAGAACTCATCTTGAAAGCACAGTGTTCGAAACCGAGCTGATGGGTTTTGTTGATGACCATTTCAAAAACCGTGATGACCTTGGGCTCACCCTCCAGTTTAGGGATCCGTTTATTACGCCAGTTGACCATCGGTAACTCTCCATGATTTTCTCCGTGACTTGGGTACGTCCTGATCCCCCGAAGCGACACGAAAATGAGTGTAGGACATTGCCTACGTATCGATGTGAAAAATATATTGGTCTCGATGAGAGTCAACTTTGGATAGGCTTGTACAAAAAATAGTGTGTTGTGTAAGTTGTCCGAGTAGTGACGGAAACCTCATTGATCTTAATGGGTTATGAATAATGCCAAAGTGATAGCGGTTACATGCACTGCATCATCTAACAGCCGAATGTCCGTATATTAATAGCCAAATAATTAGTCTGGCGAAAACGCACAGTGGCTGTCGGTGGCAGCTTTTTAAATTTCAATAAACCTGCTCAACCTGACCGGGAACGTGCCTGACGCTGCAATGCCAGTACAAATCAACGGTGTTTGCGCGCGCTCCTTTGAGGGACACTAGAAGCCTGTGCAAAACGGAGCCCCCCATGACGGCCAGTGCTGAAAAATTTACCCGCCAGACCCTGCTCGACGTGCAATCGCTGACCCCCAGCCTGTTTACCTTGCGCACCACCCGCGACCCTGGCTTCCGGTTTACCGCCGGCCAATTCGTGCGCCTGGGCGTGACCAAGGCAGACGGCAGCACGGTATGGCGTGCCTATTCCATTGTGTCTTCACCGTTTGACGAGCATCTGGACTTCTTTTCCATCGTCGTTCCAGGCGGCGAATTCACCAGCGAACTGAGCCGTTTGCAGGTCGGTGATACTTTGCTGGTGGAGCGCCAGGCCACGGGCTACCTGACCTTGAACCGTTTTGTGGACGGGCGTGATTTATGGCTGTTGGGCACCGGCACCGGGGTGGCGCCTTTTTTGTCGATCCTGCAGGACTTCGAGGTCTGGGAAAAATTCGAGCGCATCGTGCTGGTCTACAGTGCGCGGGAAGCGAAGGAGCTGGCTTACCAGTCGCTGATCAATGAGCTGGGCGAGCGTGAATACCTGGCCGAGTACGCTCACAAGTTCACCTATGTCCCCATCGTCACCCGCGAACAGCATCCGGGTGCGCTGAACGGGCGCATCACCACGCTGATCGAGAATGGCGAGTTGGAACGCGCTGCGGGTGTTGAGTTGACCCCGGAACATTCGCGCGTACTGATTTGCGGCAACCCGCAGATGGTCGATGACACGCGCCAGTTGCTCAAGCAGCGCGATATGAACCTGAGCTTGAGCCGCCGTCCCGGTCAGGTGGCGGTAGAAAACTACTGGTAATAAAAAAGGCGCTCCATTCAGGCTAATGCCGATCAGCTAAGGATTTGCACAGCTCTTGTGGCCGAGCTGTGCCAACTCTAACTGATCAGCATTAGCTTCATTCAGGCACCTTTTTTACCAGCCGGTTTTGATTAAAGCGGCTTGTCGTTCTGTGCCTTGAGCAGATCACGGATCTCACCCAGCAGCAGCTCTTCTTTGGTCGGAGTCGGCGGCAGGCTCGGCGCTACGGCCTCTTCGCGCTTGAGACGGTTGATGGCCTTCACGCCCATGAAGATTGCAAACGCGACAATCACGAAATCAATCACGCTCTGAATGAACTTGCCATACGCCAGGACTACCGCCGGAACGTCGCCCTGCGCTGCCTTGAGCGTTATCGCCAGGTCCCCGAAGTCCACGCCACCGATCAGCAGACCGATGGGTGGCATCACCACATCGCCTACGAAGGAGGAAACAATCTTCCCGAAAGCCGCGCCGATGATGATACCGACGGCCATATCGACCACATTGCCTTTGACCGCGAAGGCCTTGAACTCACTGATCACGCCCATAAGTTATTCCTTGTTACAGATGAGAAGGGTGGAGGTCAGTGTAAGTCAGCCGTAGAGGGCTTGCTCGACACAACCGTTAACACTGTCAGTTTTTATCGACACATTAAATCGCAAATAGTTTGCAAAGTGCCACCAATCGCGCGCGAAATACGCGCCATTTCAGCGGGTTACCACACTATTTTCTTAATCGTGCCGGTACGGCTTTTCTATTTATCTTATGACCCGCAGGTCACTAGCCTCTGGCAAGCACGAATGAATGTGCATAAAAAAACCAGAGGAAACCTCGATGAATACCCCTATGAGCCGTAGGCCCGTGTCCGCGCGTCACGCGCTGGCACTGGTCACCGCCAGCCTGCTGTCCCTCTCTGTGCAAGCCGCCAACCTGACCCGCGATAACGGCGCCGCCGTGGGTGATAACCAGAACTCGCAAACCGCCGGTGCCAATGGCCCGGTGTTGCTGCAAGACGTACAGCTTATCCAGAAGCTGCAACGTTTTGACCGCGAGCGCATCCCGGAGCGCGTTGTGCACGCCCGTGGCACTGGCGCCCATGGCACCTTTACGGTCACTGACAACCTCAGCGACCTGACCAAAGCCAAAGTCTTCGCCGCCGGCGAAGCCACCCCGGTGTTTGTGCGCTTCTCTGCCGTGGTCCACGGCAACCACTCGCCGGAAACCCTGCGTGACCCACGCGGCTTCGCCACCAAGTTCTACACCGCCGAAGGCAACTGGGATTTGGTGGGGAATAACTTCCCGACGTTCTTTATTCGTGACGCCATCAAGTTCCCGGACATGGTTCACGCGTTTAAACCCGACCCGCGCACTAACCTGGACGACGACTCGCGCCGTTTCGACTTCTTCTCCCATGTTCCAGAGTCCACCCGTACATTGACCGAGTTGTACTCGGACTCCGGCACTCCCGCCAGTTACCGTGAAATGGACGGCAATGGCGTACATGCCTACAAGTTGATTAACGCCAAAGGCGAAGTGCACTACGTCAAGTTCCACTGGAAGAGCCTGCAAGGCATCAAGAATCTTGACCCCAAGCAAGTTGTCGAAGTGCAAGGGCGTGACTACAGCCATATGAGCAATGACTTGGTGACGCATATCAACAAGGGCGATTTCCCCAAGTGGGACTTGTATGTGCAAGTGCTGAAACCTGAGGACCTGGCCAAGTTTGATTTCGATCCCTTGGACGCTACCAAGATCTGGCCAAATGTACCGGAGCGCAAAGTCGGGCAGATGGTGCTGAACCGCAACCCGGCGAACGTGTTCCAGGAAACCGAGCAAGTCGCCATGGCCCCGGCCAACCTCGTACCGGGCATCGAGCCGTCGGAAGACCGCCTGCTGCAAGGTCGCGTGTTCTCCTACGCCGACACGCAGATGTACCGCCTGGGCCCTAACGCCCTGCAACTGCCGATCAACGCCCCTCGTGTGACCGTCAACAACGGTAACCAGGACGGCGCCATGAATTCGGGCAAAACCACCACCGGCGTGAACTACCAGCCAAGCCGCCTGTTGCCGCGGGAAGAGCCGCAGACGGCGCGCTACAGCCAGTCGGCGCTGTCGGGTAGCACCCAGCAAGCGAAGATCCAGCGTGAGCAGAACTTCAAGCAGGCCGGTGATCTGTATCGCTCTTTGAACAAGAAAGAGCGTCAGGACTTGATCGACAACTTCGGCGGCTCACTGGCGACCACCGATGATGAGAGCAAGCACATCATCCTGTCGTTCCTCTACAAGGCAGACCCCGAGTACGGCACCGGCGTCACCAAAGTGGCCAAGGGTGATCTGGCGCGCGTAAAAGCGCTGGCAGAAAAACTGACTGACTAATGTCTGTTCCGGTCGGCGTCCTGAATCGGGCGCCGACCTCTGTGAGGAGAACACCCATGCGAATTTCTATTGGTTTATTGATGGTCATGCTCGCCTTTGTCGCCCACGCCGAGTCCCCCGACCCGGTGGCGCTCAAGGCGCAGTTGCAGGACTACTATTTCGACGCCGCCCGCCGGGGCGATGTCGACATGCTCAACACCTTCATCGAATCCGGTTACAGCCTCAACACCACGGACGACAAGGGTTACACCGCGCTGATCCTCGCCGCCTACCACGGCCAGGGGCCCTTTGTGGAGCGGTTGCTCAGCGCGGGCGCCGATGCCTGTGTGCAGGACAAACGCGGTAACACCGCGCTGATGGGCGCGATCTTCAAGGGCGAGCTGAAAATCGCCCAGCGTCTGCTGGCAACCAGCTGCAACCCCGACCAACGCAACGGCGCCGGGCAAACGGCCGCCATGTACGCCGGGCTGTTCAAGCGCGTCGAGCTGCTTGATGAACTTAAGGCCAAAGGCGCCGACCTCAACGCCGAAGACCCGATTGGCAACAGCGCTTCACGATTGGCCAGTGGTGAAATCCGGACCCCGGCGCCGCGCTGAGCTATCATCGCGGTTTTTCGGTTGGAGGTTCTCAAATGGCAAAGGCCAAGCGCATGTACGGCTGCACGGAGTGCGGCGCGACCTTTCCCAAGTGGGCCGGCCAATGCACCGAGTGCGGTGCGTGGAACACGCTGACTGAAACCATGATTGAAAGCGGTGGCGCCGCAGCCCCCACCGGCCGCGCCGGCTGGACCGGGCAGCAGGCGCAGATCAAGACCCTGGCCGAGGTCAGCGTCGAAGAAATCCCGCGTTTCTCCACCGCTTCCGGTGAACTGGACCGTGTGCTCGGCGGCGGCCTGGTGGACGGCTCGGTGGTGCTGATCGGCGGTGACCCCGGCATCGGTAAATCCACGATCCTGCTGCAAACCCTGTGCAGCATTGCCAGCCGCATGCCGGCGCTGTACGTCACCGGGGAAGAATCCCAGCAACAAGTGGCCATGCGCGCCCGTCGCCTGGGCTTGCCCCAGGATCAGTTGCGGGTGATGACCGAAACCTGCATCGAAAGCATCATCGCCACGGCGCGCATCGAAAAACCCAAGGTCATGGTGATCGACTCGATCCAGACCATTTTCACCGAGCAACTGCAATCGGCCCCGGGTGGCGTGTCCCAGGTACGCGAAAGTGCGGCGTTGCTGGTGCGTTACGCCAAACAGAGCGGCACGGCGATCTTTCTGGTCGGCCACGTCACCAAAGAAGGCGCATTGGCCGGGCCGCGCGTGCTTGAGCACATGGTCGACACCGTGCTGTATTTCGAGGGCGAATCCGACGGCCGCTTGCGCTTGTTGCGCGCGGTGAAAAACCGTTTCGGCGCGGTGAACGAGCTGGGTGTGTTCGCCATGACGGATCGAGGCCTGAAAGAAGTCTCCAACCCATCGGCGATTTTTCTCACGCGCGCTCAGGAAGAAGTCCCGGGCAGCGTGGTGATGGCAACGTGGGAAGGCACCCGGCCAATGCTGGTGGAAGTGCAGGCGCTGGTGGATGACAGTCATTTGGCCAACCCGCGTCGCGTCACCCTGGGCCTGGATCAGAACCGTTTGGCCATGCTACTCGCGGTGCTGCACCGTCACGGCGGCATTCCGACGCATGATCAGGACGTGTTCCTCAACGTGGTCGGTGGGGTCAAGGTGCTGGAAACCGCCTCTGACCTGGCGTTGATGGCGGCGGTGATGTCCAGCCTGCGCAATAAACCGCTGCCCCATGACTTGCTGGTGTTTGGCGAAGTCGGCCTGTCGGGCGAAGTGCGCCCGGTGCCGAGTGGTCAGGAGCGTTTGAAGGAAGCCGCCAAGCACGGCTTTAAACGCGCGATCGTGCCCAAGGGCAACATGCCGAAGGAATCGCCGCCGGGAATCAAGATCATCGGGGTGACGCGCCTGGAACAGGCGCTGGATGCACTGTTCGAGTAATCAGCAACACCGCAAAACCCCTGTGAGAGCGGGCTTGTGTGGGAGCTGGCTTGCCTGCGATAGCATCACCTCGCACTACCTGATGCACCAAGGTGTCTGCATCGCGGGCAAGCCCGGCTCCCACACAAGCCCCACATTTGAACTGTGTTGACTGCTAGAGCTCCAGCAACGCACCGAGCTCTCGTTCAAGCTCAGCCTGATCCCCCAGGTTCAATTCGATCAACCGCCGCAAATGGCTGATCGACTCCAGATCAATGTGTTCACACACAAACCCCAGCTGCCCGTGATCGTCATGGGCCAGCTTCACCTGCATCTTTATATGCGCCTGTGGATCCAGCCGGATATCCACGGTAAATAGCCGCTTGCCATTACCGCGCCAGTCGTCGGGGCGCTCTACCAACAACCCCCGCAGCGACACATCGACCAGTTGCACCGGCCAATTCCAGGTGTCCTGGGCAATAGTCGTCCTGGCATCAAAGGCGATTCGCCGAAAACGGCGGCGATCAGACGGTTGCTCGGTCATGGTTAAACCCTCTGTGGATAGAAGGATTGTAGCCTTGCGCCATCACCCGGCTTTTATTTCTGCTTTTTTTGCAATTGCAAGGCTCTAGACCAACGTAGGGGGGTGGCCTTTAAAGCCAACAGCGCTAAACTCGGGCTGGCTGTCCTTTCTGTCCACCCTGGCTGGAATATAAAAATGAAAAATAATAATAGCCTGCTACGCCACCTACCCTGGCTGGTGCTGGCAATCGTAGGAGCGTGCGCCCTGGGCGTAGTGGCCTTGCGCCGCGGCGAGGCGATCAACGCCTTGTGGATTGTGGTCGCTGCAGTGGCCATCTACCTGGTTGCGTACCGTTACTACAGTCTGTTCATCGCTAACCATGTGATGCAGCTCGATCCACGGCGGGCCACCCCCGCAGTGCTCAACAATGACGGTCTGGACTATGTGCCGACCAACAAACACATCCTTTTCGGTCACCACTTTGCGGCGATTGCCGGTGCAGGCCCCCTGGTCGGCCCGGTGCTGGCGGCGCAAATGGGCTACCTGCCCGGCACGCTCTGGCTGATTGCCGGCGTGGTGCTGGCGGGTGCGGTGCAGGACTTCATGGTCCTGTTCCTGTCCACCCGTCGCAACGGCCGCTCCCTGGGGGACATGGTTCGCGAAGAGATGGGCCGCATCCCGGGGACCATCGCGCTGTTTGGCTGCTTCCTGATCATGATCATCATCCTCGCGGTGCTGGCGCTGATCGTGGTCAAGGCCCTGGCCGAGAGCCCATGGGGCATCTTCACCGTGATGGCGACCATCCCGATCGCGATGTTCATGGGCGTGTACATGCGCTACATCCGCCCGGGCCGCATCGGCGAAATCTCGGTGATCGGCGTGCTGTTGCTGCTGGGTTCGATCTGGCTGGGCGGGCAGATTGCCGCTGACCCGGTCTGGGCCAAGGCCTTCTCCTTCACCGGCATCCAGATCACCTGGATGCTGGTGGGCTATGGCTTCGTCGCTGCGGTACTGCCGGTGTGGCTGATCCTCGCACCGCGCGACTACCTCTCTACGTTCCTGAAAATCGGCACCATCATTGCTCTGGCGATCGGCATCCTGGTCACCATGCCAGAGCTGAAAATGCCGGCCCTGACCCAGTTCGTCGACGGCACCGGCCCGGTGTGGAAGGGCGGCTTGTTCCCGTTCCTGTTCATCACCATCGCCTGTGGCGCGGTCTCGGGTTTCCACGCGCTGATCTCCTCGGGCACCACGCCCAAGCTGCTGGATAACGAAGTCAACTCGCGCTACATCGGTTACGGCGCGATGCTGATGGAATCGTTCGTGGCCATTATGGCGATGGTTGCCGCGTCGGTGATTGAGCCAGGCGTGTACTTCGCCATGAACAGCCCGGCCGCGGTGGTCGGCGCTGACGTGGTAACCGTTGCGCAAACCGTCAGCAGCTGGGGCTTTGCAATCACTCCGGAAGCGCTGACCGCAGTGGCCCATGACATCGGCGAAACCACGATCCTGGCGCGTGCCGGCGGTGCGCCGACGTTGGCAGTGGGTATCGCGCAGATTCTGCACAGTGTGCTGCCGGGTGAAAACACCATGGCGTTCTGGTACCACTTTGCGATCCTGTTTGAAGCGCTGTTCATCCTCACGGCGGTTGACGCCGGCACTCGAGCCGGACGCTTCATGCTCCAGGATTTGCTCGGCTCCTTCGTGCCTTCGCTCAAGCGAACGGAGTCGTGGACGGCCAACCTGATTGCGACCGCAGGTTGCGTGGCAATGTGGGGCTACCTCCTGTACCAAGGCGTGATCGACCCGCTGGGCGGCATCAACACCTTGTGGCCGCTGTTCGGTATCTCCAACCAGATGCTGGCCGGTATCGCGCTGATGCTCGCCACCGTTGTGCTGATCAAAATGAAACGCCAGCGCTACATCTGGGTAACCATGCTGCCGGCGGTCTGGCTGCTGATCTGCACCGTGACGGCGGGCTTCATCAAGCTGTTCGACGCCAACCCGGCGATCGGCTTCCTGTCGCTGGCCAAGAAGTACAGCGATGCCCTGGCCAACGGCCAGATCCTCGCGCCGGCCAAGAACATCGACCAGATGCAACACGTGATCTGGAACGCCTACACCAACGCAACGCTGACCGCGCTGTTCCTGTTCGTGGTGTTCAGCATCCTGTTCTATGCGCTCAAGGTCGGCGTCGCCGCCTGGGGCAACAAAGAACGTACGGATAAAGAAGCCCCGTTCCAGGCTGTGCCGGACGCGTGATAGAGGATTGCAATCATGTTCAATGACATCAGTCGCCTCGGTAAATACCTCGGTCAGGCCGCGCGCCTGATGGTCGGCATGCCCGACTACGATACGTACGTCGAGCATATGCAAACCAAACACCCGGACAAACCGATGATGGACTACAAAGCGTTCTTCCGGGAACGCCAGGAAGCCCGTTACGGTGGCAAGGGTGGGCCTAAATGCTGCTAGCCCTGTAGCTCGGGCTGGCGGTGATCCCATGTGGGAGCTGGCCTCTGTGGGAGCTGGCTTGCCTGCGATAGCATCACCTCGGTGTAACTGTTACACCGAGGTGATGCTATCGCGGGCAAGCCCGGCTCCCACAGAGGTTTGCTCCCACATTTGTTTTGTGTTCCTTCAGTAATCAGGAGAATATTTTTGTCCTCTCCCATCCCCGTCACCATCCTCAGCGGCTTCCTCGGCGCGGGCAAAACCACCTTGCTGCGCCATCTGCTCAAGGCCGAGCACGGCTTGAAAATCGCCGTGATCGAAAACGAATTCAGTGACGCCGGTATCGACACCCAGCTGTTGGGCGCCGAGCCGGTGCAGGTCATGACCCTGTCCAACGGCTGCGTGTGCTGCACCATCCACACCGACCTGACCAAAGCCCTCTACCTGCTGCTCGAACGCCTGGACAGCGGCGAGATCGCCTTCGACCGTCTGGTGATCGAGTGCACCGGCCTGGCCGACCCGGCGCCGGTCGCCCAGACCTTTTTCATCGACGAAGAACTGCGCGAGCGCTACATCCTCGACGGCATCATCACGCTGGTGGACGCCGCCCACGCTGAGCAGCATCTGACTCAGACCATCGCCCAGGCCCAGATCGGCTTTGCCGACCGCTTGCTGGTGAGCAAGCGCGACCTGGTGGACGAAGCCACCTTCGACGCGCTCAGCCAGCGCCTGACGCGCATCAACCGCCGCGCGCCGATTCGTGTGGTCGACCACGGCGCTATCGACCTGGCCGAACTGCTCGACGTACGCGGCTTCAACTTGAATGCCGGCATGAGTTTGCGCCCGGTCAGCGCTGCGCCGTCCATAGACCGTATTTCCAGCCTGGTGCTGCGCACCGACCAGCCGCTGGATATCGACCGCCTCAGTGAGTTCATGAACGAACTGCTGGAGGATCACGGCAAGCAATTGCTGCGCTACAAAGGCGTGCTGAACATCGCCGGGGAAGACCGGCGCATGGTGTTCCAGGGCGTGCTCAAGCTCTACGGGTTCGATTGGGATACCGAGTGGGCCGAGGGCGAGGCGCGGGAGAGTGTGATTGTGTTTATTGCCGATGAGTTGCCGGAAGACAAGATTCGCGAAGGCTTTGCCCGGGTCTACCAACCCTGACTTGCAATGCATTCAAACTGTGGGAGCTGGCTTGCCTGCGATAGCGGTGTATCAGCCACAGCTGTATCAACTGACAAGCCGCTATCGCAGGCAAGCCAGCTCCCACATTGGACCGTGTTTCAATTGGCCATAAAAAAACCCGGCTTTTCAGCCGGGCTCTTTATTCAAGCAACTGCAATCAAGCGCCGTATACCGGCAGTTTTTTGCAGATGGCCTTGACCTTCTCACGCACCGCGTCGATCACGGCTTCGTTGGACAGGTCAGCCAAGATGTCGCAGATCCAGCCGGCCAGTTCCTTGCACTCTGCTTCCTTGAAACCGCGAGTGGTCACAGCCGGAGTGCCGAAGCGCAGGCCGGAGGTGACGAACGGCGAACGTGGGTCGTTCGGCACGGAGTTCTTGTTCACGGTGATGAAGGCTTTGCCCAGTGCGGCGTCAGCATCTTTACCGGAAATGTCCTGCTTGATCAGCGACAGCAGGAACAGGTGGTTCTCGGTACCGCCAGACACTACGTCAAAACCGCGTGCGATAAACACCTCGGCCATGGCCTTGGCGTTCTTCACCACTTGTTGCTGGTAAGTCTTGAACTCAGGCTGCAGCGCTTCCTTGAAACAGATCGCTTTAGCGGCGATCACGTGCTCCAGCGGGCCACCCTGGGCGCCCGGGAATACGGCGGAGTTCAGCTTCTTCTCGATCTCGGCATTGGCGCGCGCCAGGATCAGGCCGCCACGTGGGCCGCGCAGGGTTTTGTGCGTAGTGGTGGTGACCACGTCAGCGAAAGGCACCGGGTTCGGGTAGACGCCCGCAGCGACCAGACCGGCTACGTGAGCCATGTCGACGAACAGGTAGGCGCCGACCTTGTCAGCGATTTCGCGGAAGCGTGGGAAATCGAGGATCTGCGAGTAGGCAGAGAAACCGGCCACGATCATTTTCGGCTTGTGCTCAACCGCCAGACGCTCGACTTCGTCGTAGTCGATCAGGCCGTTGGCGTCGATACCGTACTGAACGGCGTTGTACAGCTTGCCGGAGGAAGAAACGCTGGCGCCGTGGGTCAGGTGACCGCCGTGGGCCAGGCTCATGCCCAGGATGGTGTCGCCGCCTTGCAGCAGGGCCAGGTACACCGCGCTGTTGGCTTGGGAACCGGCGTGCGGCTGGACGTTGGCGTAATCGGCGCCGAACAGTTCTTTTGCACGGTCGATGGCCAGTTGCTCAACCACGTCGACGTACTCGCAACCACCGTAGTAGCGCTTGCCTGGGTAGCCTTCGGCGTACTTGTTGGTCAGAACCGAACCTTGAGCCTCCATGACGGCGGGGCTGGTGTAGTTTTCCGAAGCGATCAGTTCAATGTGCTCTTCCTGGCGCACGGCTTCTTGCTGCATGGCAGCGAAGAGATCGGCGTCGTACTTGGCAATAGTCAAATCACGGCTGAACATGGCGGTCCTCAAGGATCGGGGGCAGAAAAGGAGGGCATTCTAACCCAATGGGTTTTAGATGGCATATGAAAGGACATCATGTCGCGGACAAGAGGGATTCACTTAGGGATGAGCGGCGCCTTGACTGGCCCCATCGCAGGCAAGCCAGCTCCCACACTTTGATCGGATTCACACATTCAAAATGTGGGAGCTGGCTTGCCTGCGATGAGGCCATCAGCCCCACTGCAACATCTCAGTCGAACATGAACAGCGCATCATTACTGAACTGCGCCTCAAACCGGTTCGCCGGCATCGGCCGCCCAAACAGATACCCCTGCACCTCGTCGCACCCGTGCTCACGCAGGAAATCCAGCTGCTCATGGGTTTCCACGCCCTCGGCGATCACCGCCAGGTTGAGGCTGTGGGCCATGGCGATAATGGCCCGGGCGATCTGCGCGTCCTGTTCGCCGGACGGCAGGCCATCAACGAAGGTTCGGTCGATTTTCAACACATCGATCGGGAACTGCTTGAGGTAGTTCAGCGACGAGTAACCCGTCCCGAAATCATCTACCGCAATGCTCAGGCCCAGGTTTTTCAGGCTGTCGAGGATCTGCATGGCTTCGTTGACTTCGCGCATCAGGATACTTTCGGTCAACTCCAGCTCCAGGCACGCCGGCGGCAGGCCGGTGTCCTTGAGGATGGTGGCGATGCGCTCGCCCAATTGCCCGTCGGAGAACTGCCGCGCCGAAATGTTCACCGAGACTTTCGGCACACGCACTTTGTTCTGGTGCCAGGTCTTGAGCTGACGACAGGCCTCGGCGAGCACCCAATCGCCCACATCCACCACCAGCCCCAACTCTTCCAGCACCGGAATGAAATCCCCCGGTGGCACCAGGCCGCGGCGTGGGTGGCGCCAGCGCAGCAAGGCTTCGGCGCCGGTCAAACGTTTACCGTCGCCGCTGAACTGCGGCTGGTAGTACAGCACGAATTCGTTCTGATCCAGCGCGTGGCGCAGGTCGCTTTCCAGCTCCAGACGCTCCAGGGCGCTGGCGTTCATGTCGGCCTGGTAGAACTGGAAGTTGTTCTTGCCGCGCTCCTTGGCGTGGTACATCGCCGTGTCGGCGTTCTTCATCAACTGGCTCAGTTCGTTACCGTCCTGCGGGCTCAAGGCGATCCCGATACTGGCCGTCACAAAGAACTCACGGCCTTCCAGCACAAACGGCTTTACCAGGCTGGCCAGAATCTGCTCGGCCACGTGAATGGCGCGGTTCAGCGCCATTTCACGGCTCACACGCGGTTGCAGCAGCAACGTGAATTCGTCGCCGCCCATGCGCGCCACGGTGTCATCTTCGGCGACGCAGCCGAGCAGGCGCGTGGCCATTTCCTTGAGCATACGGTCGCCGGCGGCGTGGCCCAGGGAATCGTTGATCGGCTTGAAGCGGTCGAGGTCGAGGAACATCAGCACCACCCACGACTTCTGCCGCTCGGCCGACTGCAAAGCGGTGTGCAGGCGGTCCTGGAACAGCGTGCGGTTGGGCAGGTGGGTCAGGGCGTCGTAGTACGCCAGGCGGTGGATGCGCTGCTCGCTGGCCTTGCGCTCGCTGATATCACTGAAAAAGCACACGTAGCTGGCCAGGTCACCTTCGTCGTCGAACACGGCGGTAATGCCGACCCAGGCCGGGTAGTGCTCGCCATTGCGGCGCTTGAGCCACACTTCGCCTTCCCAGGTGCTGTGCTGGTGCAATTGCTTGAGCACATAACGCAGATGGGCTTCTTGCTGCTCATCCACTGTGAGCATGTTGGGCAACTGGTCGAGGACGTCCGCCACGGCATAGCCGCTGACCCGGCTGAACGCCTCGTTGGCCTGCACGATGTAACCGGCGGGGTCGGTGATCAGGATCGCCGACGTGGAATGCTCGAACACCGTGGCGGCCATGCGCAGGTCTTTCTCGGCGCGGCGTTGCTGGCTGATATCGCGGCCCACGCCAAGGATGCCCTCGAACGCGCCGTGCTCATCCCACACCAGCACCAGGCGCAGCTCGATCGGCACCTTACGGCCATCGGCACGCAGGCAGTCGAACAAAAAGAGTTGGGTCTGCACGTCGTCGCGCAGCCTGTTCAGTGCCGCCGGGTCGCCCAGCGCGCGGCTGACTTGTTCCACCAGGCTGTAAATGCCGGTCAGTTGTTGCGGGTTGGCAATGATCGACTGCCAGCCGTTCTTGAACACCCAGTCCACGTCATAACCCAGCACGGCATTCACCGAAGGGCTGATGTAGTTGAGGGCCAGTTGGCTGTCGGTGGAGCAGATCACGTCGCTGATGCTTTCAGCCAGCATGCGGTAGCGCTGCTCGCTGTCGCGCAAGGATTCGCTGGCTTCGATCTGGTCGGTAATGTCCTTGGCCACGCCGATGATCCGCGTGATCACCGCCGTCTTGTCGCGGGCCAGCGCTTGTTCGCGGATATCGAAGCGCCGCCATTGGTTATTGCGATGGCGAAAACGCAACTGGCACTGCAACTGGGCTGAATAGCCGACCTCGCGCTGCCGCTGGCGCAGGTCGTGGTAATACTCGGCGTCTTCGGGGTGCAGCAGGATTTCCCAGAAGTACTCGCCCATTTGCTGCAGTTCGGCCTTGTTGTAGCCCAGGGTGTGGCCCAAATGGTGGTTGCTGAAAATCATCCGCTGGCTGATCACGTCCTGCACATACAGGTGGTCGGGCACTGTGCGCACCACGTCCGACCAGAAACTCTCGCGCTCCACCAGCGACAGCTCGATCAGCTTGCGGCTGGTGATGTCGCTGATGCTCAGAATCACCGCCTTGAAGTCGTCCTGCTGCTCCGGCAAGCGCATCACCAGCCACAGGTATTGGTCGTTGCCCGCCACGTCGTTGAGCTGGATTTCCAGCTCCAGTTGTTTCTGCTGGGTCAGCACCGCTTCCAGCACCTGGTAGCCGATGGCGGTCGCGTTGCGCGGGCAATCATCGATCAGGCGTTCCCACGCCTCATCACATGAACTGACATTCAGCAGGCGCACCGCCACCTGGTTGACCTCCGTGACGCGCAATTCCTTGAGCAGGTGTCGCCGCTCCTCGGCGCTGGCGTGTAACCACTCATGCAGTTGTTCGCGGGTCTGCATTTTTGTCTTGGCGAAGAACGCCTTCAGCCCCGACAGGTCGAGCACGCACAGGGCCACGCCGGTGCCTTCAAAAATATCCTGATAGCGTCGCCGGCCTTCGTTCACCTGACGCTGACGGCGGCGCATGTTCAGCAGCACGATCACCGGGATCAGGGAAAAGGCCAGGCCCAGCAGGCATTTGCCAATAAACGCGGGCAGCAATTGCTCCAGCACCGCGCTGCGGTCAAACAAACCGCGCAGTTGCCAGTCGCTTTTACTCAAGGGCGTGACCAGCACGCTTTTATTCAGTTCGTCCGGGGTCAATGCCGTCGCCCATTGCGCCGGCATGCCGCTGTCACGGCTGACCACGCGGTGGTTCAGGCGATTTTCGATGGCCCACATCGGGCGCGAACCCTGGCCATCCTGACGGGTGAGGTTGGCCAGGTAGTTGGGCGCCAGGCGCAGCGCCCAGTACATTCTTGAGCCGCCGCTGGGTTGGTGCAGCAACAGGTAAATAATGGTGCCGTCGTTGTCGTTGCTCAGGTAATAAGGTTGCGAGTGGCTGCGCTGCACCAGTTCTGCAAGCCAAGCGGCGTCGTTGCTGTCTTTGGCGCTGTCATTGATCAGTGCGCCGCTGGGGGCGAGCAGGGCGACGCTGCGCAACTCAGGCAGCGAACGCTGCAAGGTGCGCATCAGGGCCTGTTGCTGTTCGTCGTCGCGTGGCGGCTGGACCATCGGTAACAGGTTCAGCGCAATTTTTGCGCTCAGGGCCATGTTCAAGCTGATTTGCTCAGCCAGGTCGGCGCTGTAATTGATGGTGTATTGCTGCTGGTTCTTCTGGTTTTGCTGCAGTTGGTCGAGCAGTTGCCAGAACAATAAGGCGAGCAGCATCAGGACAAGCGTCGCCAATGCGCCCTTAAGGGTGCCGTGCAGGGGCGCTCCCGGCGCTAGATGAGCGGCGCGCAGGGGAGTTGGCGGCGTGACTTTGGACAAGCTGTGATCCTGCGGTTTGGCTGGACTGGCGCGCGACGTGCACTATAAGCCGGACGCCCGAAGGGCGGCTAGCATGCCTTGTGTTGTGGCAAAGTGCCAGCCCCGCCTGGCTGGACTGCCCAAGCGCATTCAGGTAGCTTTGCCGGTTACGCGAGGGCGTTCCAGCCCCAGACAATCAGGCTTTTTCCGCACGCTGGCATTGATGATAGTCAAAGGCCCGCGCCGCGCATGGCCTGGCACGGGCTTCGCCCGCTTAATTCATCCGTCACTGACGCTAGGTTCACCATGGCTCAATACGTCTTCACCATGCATCGGCTGGGAAAAATTGTTCCGCCGAAGCGGGAAATCCTGAAAAACATTTCGCTGTCTTTCTTCCCGGGCGCCAAGATCGGCGTGCTCGGCCTCAACGGTTCGGGTAAATCCACACTGTTGAAAATCATGGCCGGTGTCGACACCGAGTTCGAAGGCGAAGCCCGCCCGATGCCCGAACTGAACATCGGCTACCTGCCGCAAGAGCCGATCCTGGACCCGACCAAGACCGTGCGCGAAGTGGTTGAAGAAGCCGTCGCCGTGATCAAGAACGCCCAGGCGCGCCTGGACGAGGTCTACGCGGCTTACGCTGAAGAAGACGCCGACTTCGACAAACTGGCCGCCGAACAAGCCAAGCTCGAAGCCATCCTGCAAGCCGGCGACGGCCACAACCTGGAGCGCCAGCTGGAAGTTGCCGCCGACGCGCTGCGCCTGCCGGCGTGGGACGCCAAGGTCGAATTCCTGTCCGGTGGTGAAAAGCGCCGTGTGGCACTGTGCCGCCTGCTGCTGTCGGCCCCCGACATGCTGCTGCTCGACGAACCGACCAACCACCTGGACGCCGATTCCGTCGCCTGGCTGGAACATTTCCTTCACGATTTCCCGGGCACCGTGGTTGCGATCACGCACGACCGGTACTTCCTGGACAACGTGGCCGGCTGGATCCTCGAGCTCGACCGTGGCGCCGGTATCCCTTACGAGGGCAACTACTCCGGTTGGCTGGAAGCCAAGTCCGACCGTCTGGCCGCCGAATCCAAGCAGCAATCGGCCCACGAAAAAGCCATGAAGGAAGAGCTTGAGTGGGTGCGCAAAGGCGCCAAGGCCCGCCAGTCCAAATCCAAGGCTCGTCTGCAACGCTTCGAAGAAATGCAATCGCAGGAATTCCAGAAGCGCAGCGAAACCAACGAGATCTACATCCCGGCCGGCCCGCGCCTGGGTGACAAGGTCATCGAATTCAAAAACGTTTCCAAAGGCTACGGCGACCGCGTGTTGATCGACAACCTGTCGTTCTCGATGCCAAAAGGCGCAATCGTCGGCGTTATCGGTGGTAACGGTGCGGGTAAATCCACGCTGTTCCGCATGCTGATGGGCAAGGAAACACCGGATTCGGGCAGCATCGAAGTCGGCGAAACCGTGCAGCTTGCGTGCGTTGATCAGAGCCGTGAAGACCTGGACGGCAGCAAAACCGTGTTCCAGCAGATTTCTGACGGTTCCGACCAGATCCGCATCGGCAACTATGAAATCCCGTCGCGTACCTACGTCGGCCGTTTCAACTTCAAGGGCGGCGACCAGCAGAAGTTCGTCAAGGACCTGTCCGGTGGTGAGCGCGGTCGCTTGCACCTGGCCCTGACCTTGAAAGAAGGCGGCAACGTGTTGCTGCTCGACGAACCGTCAAACGACCTCGACGTTGAAACCCTGCGTTCGCTGGAAGAAGCCCTGCTGGACTTCCCGGGCGCCGCCATTGTGATCTCTCACGATCGGTGGTTCCTTGACCGCGTCGCGACCCACATCCTGGCGTACGAAGATGACTCGCAAGCCGTGTTCTTCGAAGGTAACTACACCGAGTACGAAGCAGACCGTAAAAAGCGCTTGGGCGATGCTGCTGCTCAGCCGCACCGTGTGCGACACAAGAAACTGGCCTGATTCGGGCTGGTTGTTTGAAAAAGCGGAGCCTTCGGGCTCCGTTTTTTTTGGGGTTTTTTCAGGGAGACCGTGGTGGGTTCATCGCAGGCAAGCCAGCTCCCACAGTTGATCGGTGTCATCCTGACTAATGCGGTCAAGGTGGGAGCTGGCTTGCCTGCGATGCAGTCTCAAGGCTGCGGCCAAGCCTCAGGCTCCACACGCAACACTTCAATCACCTGATCGCCGACCGGGCGCTTCCACAGCACCTCGTCGCCCACCTGGGCCCCGAGCAAGGCACGACCCAACGGTGAACCCCAGTTGATCAGGCCTGCGTTGGCATCAGCCTGATCTTCACCGACCAATTGAATGCGCTGCTGTTCGTCCTGCTCATTGGCAAAGGTCACCCAACTGCCGATCTGCACTTTATCGGTGGACGTAGCCGCAGCCACGACCTGCGCGCTCTGCACACGTTGGTTGAAGTAACGTAAATCCCGCTCAAGATCAGCCTGACGCTGTTTATCCTCCTTGGCCGATTCGACGCTGTATGCCTGCTGTAACTGCGCCACCTTGGCCTGTAATTGCGCCAAGCCTTGCGCAGTCACGCGGTTGGGCTGCTCGCTGACCTGACGCTCCACCGGCTGATCAGCCTGGGCGGCAGCATTGTCTTCATTTACAAAAGCACGGCTCATGACATTCTCCCTCTATGGAGTTAGGGCCATGTTCGCCGCGCTTTAGTTTCGATGGATGTCTGAAAGCGACCTATTGCGAGCGATAGGCCCTTGCCGCGTCGCGGTCCTTCTCCTGCTGCCAGGCGCGCTCACGGTCGTCCCAGTGATTGTCCTTGTAGTCACGCAACTCCTCGTTCTCACGCATCGCCTTGCACTGGCGAAAGCCATCCTCCCAACCTTCGGCGTATACGCGGTCCTTCAGATAACGCGGCACGTTCTTGCGAAACTCCCCGCTGATCACGCCTGCGGCCTGGCGACCACTGCTGCAACCGTCGTCAAAGCCGTCGGCGAAGGCCGGTGGGTAACCTTTGGCCAGTAAATCCTGATGGGTGGATTGGCAACCGGCCAACCCCACTACAGCGCACAGCAGTACCGCAGACCGCCACATGGCGTACTCCCTGGCCGTTTCACGGCTGATGGGGGAAGTCTAGTCAGAGAGTTGTGGGGGCGGTGTGAAAGGGGGGTGAGAAATGTGTTGGGTTAAAGGGCCATCAACGACGATTCTCTTTAAATTGCAGGACGTTTCCTAGAGACTCTCTGGCCTATTGCGACTTAGGGTTTGGGTCACTAGTCTCCTGGCTTCGCTGTGAAAACAGCGACCGGGTTTAGCGACCCTAACCACTGAGACTCATCCTCTTTACACATTTGGCAGGCGGTTTTTAAGCCTTTCGACATCGTGTTATGGCGGCTGTGCGCGGGAGATCTTCGGATCTGCCGGGTTTCTAAGTGACCGGTTCGCTAACCTGCGTACAGCTGCCACCCCTTTATGTTTAGCGACGTGCTGTGGTGGTCCTTAATCTCACTTAGTAGGTACACCATGTCTAAAGTCGTCCCCGATCCACCCCTGTCCTCAATCACCACCCTCGGCGTCGTCACCTTTGGCGACTATGGTGAAAACGAAAAGCCGCTGTTCCGCGTCAACTCGGGCATGCCGATTGATGAAGCCCTGGAACACGCTTCCACCCTGCTTTTTTACTCCAAGAAACTCGCCATGGAAGCCGCCATGGATGTGCGCGGCGAACAATACGCATGGGCTGCGCATTACCTGTGCGAGATGGGTAAAGCAGTGGTAGATGACCTGACTCAGGCGATAACCCCCGGCACCTAATGGCTGACACAGCATCATTTGTGGCGAGCCTGCTCGCCACAAGGGAGGTTATGTCGTCTGGTTGTTCGTCAATGCGGCATGCTCGGCCAATTCCTGCTGGATAAATGCCGCAATCATTGCGCGATAGACCTGTTCGGTAACCTCAGGGTTGGCGCCCACCGCCTCGGATAAACCCCGCACCTTGGCGATCACCTGTTCAACCCGTTGCGGCGCCTTGACGCCATCGGTGTCTTTTTTGAAGCGCGCTGCCTGGGAGACGTAGTGGCCGCGCTCGGCCAGCAGGGTGACGATTTGCTGGTCGAGGTGGTCGATGTTTGCGCGGACTTCTTCAAGGGTGGTGCAGTTAACGGCCATGTCCAAGGATCTCCTGATTGGGTGTGGCAATACGGTGTGTCTGAATATACGCGAGGCAAATGTGGGAGCGGGCTTGCTCGCGAAGGCGCTGGGTCAGTCAATACATCATTGCCTGACCCAGCGCCTTCGCGAGCAAGCCCGCTCCCACCTTTGAACTGCGGCGGGCGCAGAGTTCATGTCTGGCACAAATAAGTGTGGGAGCTGGCTTGCCTGCGATGGCGGTGTGTCAGCCAAGTATTCAGTGACTGACACACCGCTATCGCGGGCAAGCCCGCTCCCACACTTTTGATCTTCGCCAGGCTTCAGTCAGTAGTGATACCACTTCACTTCCAGCATCACTTCATTCACCGGCGTCGACAGATGGCTGTATTCACGCTGGGCACTCAGGCGCAGGCCCAGGTTGCGCGACAATTCCCACTGCTGATTCAGGCTCAGGCTACGTCGCACTTCGCCATTGGTGAAGAAATCGCCTTTAGCCTCAAGACTCAAATTGCCCAGCGGGTTTTTCCACAGCACGCCGGTGTTGAACCCGGCCGCCGGGGAGATGGCTTCGCTGAAGTCGTTGTTGTGTTCCACGCGCACGGTGCCGAGGGCGAAGCCGAGCATGTCGTCGGTCAGTTGCCAGGTGCCGCCGGCGCCGCCGTTGACGTGGGCGACGAGGGTTTCGTCGTCGTGCTTGCCGGGCACGCGCTCAAGGCCACCGGTGACTTGCCAGGACCACGGCTGCAACAGCGCGTTACGCGGAGTCAGGGAGCGGATGGTGGCCAAATCCAGTTGCTGCAGTTGCCAGTGGTTGCCTTCGTACTGGCGCAGTTTCATCTGCAGGATTTCAATCTGCGCGCCCAGCGGGAAGCCTTCGGCGTTGTCGTTGAGATCGTGGTAGGCCATGCGCAGGCCGTATTCGCCGAAGGTTTTACTGCCTCGGGTGCCGATGCCGGCTTGCCAGGTGCGCGACTCGTGGCCGTTTTCCGGCAGGCCGGGGCGTTCAATTTGAAGGTCTGGCGGCGGGTTCTGGTTGATCGCGCGCAGCAGTTCGAAGCTGCGCTGGGAGCGTGCGGGGTCGCGCTCCAGGCCGTTGGCGCGGTAGCGGCCGAGGCGATAGGCGGCGTCGATGATCAGTGCCTGGCGGTCTTTGGCGATGGCTTTGAACGCCGGGTCTTGCAACTGCTTAGTGTCGTCGCTGACCTTCAGCACCCATTGCTGCTCATCGCTGTTCAACGGTTTGGCGCGCTCCAGCAACTCGCGCTCACGGGAGGGGCGATAATCAATCTTTTCAACCAAACCGGCGTCTTTCACCGCTTTGACGGTGTCGGTTGGAATGGCCGTCAGTGGGAATTGTTCGGTCAGGCGCAGGCCGGGCCGCGCCACTTGCAGCAGTTCGAGCAGGCGGTAGGAGCAGTTTTCGTCGAAGAAGAAGTAATCGAACTGGATCTGCTTGAGCTCCCACACGTGCTCGACCATGCGTTTGGTCTCGACCTCAGTGAGGTTCAGGCGGTATTCCCACAGGTCGCGGTTCTCGAGGCTACGGTATTCCGAGAGTTTTTCCTGATACGGCACCAGGGCAAACAGGCCGGGGTAGCCGCCCATCAGGCCTTTCCAGGCGTAGAGAATGCTGTTGTCCGAACCTTCGATGTAGGCGCCGAAGTTGATCGCATAGCTGAGCAGCGCGGTCTTGTCTTTCTGCACGTCTGCCTGGTCGATACGCAGCAGGGTGTGGCCGAACATCGATGACGGGCTGTTCAGGTAGGCCGCCGGGAATATCATCACCGCGCTGTGGGGCGCGACGTCCTTGAACCACTGCGTGAACTCCTTGCACTCCAGTGCAGGCAGGTCGGTCAGGTTCAACTGAGCCTTGAGCCAGCGGGTGCGTGCGGGATAAACGCATTGGACATGTTTTTCACCCAGGCTCGCCGGCGCATACAGCGCTTCAACGGTGGCCTTGAGTTCAGCGTCCGGGTGGTGCGCGCCATCGGCGGCGAGGAAAAATTTCTTGTCGCTGACATAACTGCGCCAGCCACTGATTTTGCCGGCTTCGTAATGGCCCAAAGACAGCCAGAACGGGTCGTTAGCCAGTTGCTGCAAACGTTGATCATCAATATGCGGGGCCGCGTACAGCGGGGCGCAGGCGAAGAGTGCCAGCCAGGCAAAGCGTTTGAGCATAAGGGCAACTTAAGTCGGGAAAAGTGAGACCCAAAGGGGAGGCGGGTCCAAAAACAAGACCCGCGCCTCGAAAGGCGCGGGCGGGTCGAGCTTAAGCCTGGGTTGCGTATTTCGCCAGACGGGTATCGCTTTTCAGTACAGCCAGGGTGTTGTTGTGCACGTCGTCAGCGGTCACGTCAGCTTTGCTGAAGATCTGCTGGAAGTGCTCGTGGGTCACGGCCGCGAAGTGCTCGCGATCTTCCGGTGCAACGCCCAGTACCACCGCGTAGGTGGTCAGTGCTTCGCCGTTGCCTTTAGCCATGTCTTCAGACAGCTCGTTCATCATGCCATTCATGGCAATCCAGGACTTGCCGCCGTAGGTCAGGGCGCTGTTGGTGCTGCAACCGTTGGTGCCCGAGGTCATGCCGAAAGTGGCGTTACCCGAGGTGCCGTTGGTGGTGGAGGCCAGGAAGTGAGCCGGAGTGCCGCGCTGGCCTTCGAACAACATGTTGCCCCAACCGCAGTTCGGGCCACCTGGTGCTTCTGCCATTGCATTGAGGGAGACGACGGTGAAGAGAGTACCAAGAAGGATCCGTTTCATAGCTTTGTTCTCTTTGTGTGCAAACCAATGGACAAGGGTTCAGGCGCGTCGCAGCGCCCTAGGGGCCAGTTATTAGTCCAACCCGCGCAGTTTGGAGTTTAGGCACGATCCCGGGGTTCCGTTATTTTTTATAAAACAATCAGAGTTAACGCGATTTTTTTGTAGGACGGCTCCCCCGTCTATGCTTTCCCCAAAGCGTGCCTTGCCAGAGCGCGCAACCGGGAGCCAGAATGCCGACATCTGCCCCGCCTGATGTAAGGAAGCCCGATGCCTGATCCTGTTGCTGCCAGCTTGCGTTTAGCGCCCGAAGCGCTGACTCGTCCTTTTTCCGCTGAACAGTTCAGCTTCTCGACCACCAATGATTTGGAGCCCTTTCGCGGTGTGCTTGGCCAGGAACGCGCGGTTGAAGCGTTGCAGTTCGGTGTGGCCATGCCACGCCCCGGTTACAACGTGTTTGTCATGGGCGAGCCCGGTACCGGCCGCTTTTCGTTCGTCAAACGCTACCTGAAGGCCGAAGGCAAACGCCTGCAGACCCCGGCGGACTGGGTTTATGTGAACAATTTCGATGAGCCGCGCGAACCGCGTGCACTGGAGCTGCCAGCGGGCGGCGCTGCGGCGTTCATCAATGACATCAACGGCTTGATCGACAACCTTGTCGCCACGTTCCCGGCGGTGTTCGAACACCCCACCTACCAACAGCGTAAAAGCGCCATCGACCGCGCTTTCAACCAGCGTTACGACAAGGCCCTGGACGTGATCGAGCGCCTGGCCCTGGAAAAAGACGTGGCGCTGTACCGCGACAGCACCAACATCGCCTTCACCCCGATGCTCGACGGCAAGGCGCTGGACGAGGCCGAGTTCTCGCAGTTGCCGGAAGCCGATCGCGAGCGTTTCCACTCGGATATTTCCGAGCTGGAAGAACGCCTCAACGAAGAACTGGCCAGCCTGCCGCAGTGGAAGCGCGAATCGAACAACCAGATGCGTCAGTTCAACGAAGAGACCATCACCCTGGCCCTGCAGCCATTGCTCTCGCCGTTGTCGGAAAAGTACGCAGAAAACGCGGCAGTCTGCGGTTATCTGCAGGCCATGCAGGTGTACTTGCTCAAATCCGTGGTCGAGCAGTTTGTCGACGACGCCAAGACCGACGCCCAGGCGCGCAAGCTGCTCGAAGAGCAATACTGCCCAAGCCTGGTGGTGGGCCACCCGGTCAACGGCGGTGCGCCGGTGGTGTTTGAACCGCACCCGACCTACGACAACCTGTTCGGCCGCATCGAATACAGCACTGACCAAGGCGCGCTTTACACCACGTATCGCCAGTTGCGCCCGGGTGCGTTGCATCGCGCCAACGGCGGTTTCCTGATCCTTGAAGCCGAAAAAATGCTCAGCGAGCCGTTTGTGTGGGACGCGCTCAAGCGTTCGTTGCAGTCGCGCAAGCTGAAGATGGAATCGCCGCTGGGCGAGATGGGCCGCCTGGCGACCGTGACCCTCAACCCGCAAATGATCCCGTTGCAGGTCAAAGTCATCATCATTGGCTCGCGCCAGCTCTACTACGCGTTGCAGGACGCCGATCCGGATTTCCAGGAGATGTTCCGCGTACTGGTGGACTTCGACGAAGACATCCCGATGGTCGACGAGAGCCTGGAGCAGTTCGCCCAGTTGCTCAAAACCCGTACATCGGAAGAAGGCATGGCGCCGCTGACCTCGGACGCGGTGGCGCGGTTGGCCACCTACAGCGCACGGTTGGCGGAGCATCAGGGCCGTTTGTCGGCGCGCATTGGTGACTTGTTCCAGTTGGTCAGCGAGGCGGACTTCATTCGCCACTTGGCGGGCGACGAGATGACCGATGCCGGGCACATCGAGCGCGCGCTCAAGGCCAAGGCCACGCGCACCGGGCGTGTTTCTGCGCGGATTCTGGATGACATGCTCGCGGGCGTGATTCTGATTGATACCGCCGGTGCCGCCGTGGGCAAGTGCAACGGGTTGACGGTGCTGGAGGTCGGTGATTCGGCCTTCGGCGTGCCTGCGCGGATTTCCGCCACGGTGTACCCGGGCGGCAGCGGCATTGTGGATATTGAGCGCGAGGTTAACCTCGGCCAGCCGATCCACTCCAAGGGCGTGATGATCCTCACCGGTTACCTGGGCAGCCGGTATGCCCAGGAATTTCCGTTGGCGATCTCGGCGAGTATCGCGCTGGAGCAGTCCTACGGTTACGTGGACGGCGACAGTGCGTCTCTTGGCGAGGCGTGCACCTTGATCTCGGCGCTGTCGAAAACGCCGCTCAAGCAGTGCTTTGCCATCACCGGCTCGATCAACCAGTTTGGCGAAGTGCAGGCGGTGGGCGGGGTCAACGAGAAAATCGAAGGCTTCTTCCGCCTCTGCGAAGCGCGCGGGTTGACCGGGGAGCAAGGGGCGATCATTCCCCAGGCCAACGTTGCCACGCTGATGCTCGACGAGAAGGTGCTGCAGGCTGTGCGGGCCGGGCAGTTCCATATCTATGCGGTGCGTCAGGCGGACGAGGCGCTGAGCCTGTTGGTGGGCGAGCCGGCCGGTGAGCCGGACGAGGAAGGGCAATTCCCTGAAGGCACCGTGAATGCGCGCGTGGTAGAGCGCTTGCGCGCGATTGCCGAGATGATCAGCGAGGAAGATTTGAAGGAGGCGGAGAAGGAGTTGGCGCAGCAGGCGTTGGCGGAAGCCAAACCCACCTGACAGCGCGGTGAGTGTGGGAGCTGGCTTGTCGGGTCGCCGCATCGCTGCGATAGCGGTGGGCCTGCCAGCAAAGATGTCGGCCTTGAGTCAGTCATCGCAGGCAAGCCAGCTCCCACATTGGATCGGCAGTGTATTTTGGGTCATCGTCACAAAATTGACTCCCATTTCAGGGACCAACGCCCGTTGGTCCCTACAACCTTGGTTTGTCGCGGTTTTCTTCTATTCTCAGTTCAAGGGATATCCACAGGAGTCGCTGGATAGAAACAGCCTCGGCCTTGCGCTGAGGTTGAACACCGATCTACCGAGGGTCGCCGCCATGCCGCGCAACCTTTGCCTTACCCGCCAATGCCTGGGCCTGGTCACCCGTATCGAATGCTCCATTCGTCCTCTCGCCGGGGATAACGGGATGTGGACCTTGTTGTTTGCCGCCGGAATGACCGGCGAACAGCCGTCCACCATCAAGTCTCAAGGCCCGTTCCATGGGCCTTTTGTGGCAGAAACCATTCTGGGGTCCATCGTCGACAGCCTGACGCTGCATGGCTATGAGCTGGCAGACGACCCGCAGATCTGGTGCCTGCACCTGCAGGCCCATCTGCGGCAGCTTAATGGTGGCCGGAACCAGACAGCCAGCGACACCCGCCACTGAGATCATTCCCACGCTCAGCGTGGGAATGCCGCCCCGGACGCTCCGCGTCCCGCTGTCGCCACAGGGCTGAAGCCTGAGTATGTGATGCGGAGCGTCACGGGATGCATTCCCACGCAGAGCGTGGGAACGAGCGGTGGCCCACCACTGAGGGTTACTTGCTCTCGGGCTTGTCCAGCTTGACCTCGAAACCATATTGCACGGTGTCCAGGTCGGTGCGCTGGTAGCTTTCCAGCGCGGTCGGCTGGCCGTAGAAGTAATGCACGTCAAACAAGGCGGTGCCGTATTCCTCGGCGCGGTGGCTGACCCCGAGGATTTCCTTGAGGTAGTTGCCGCTGGCGTCCTTGGCGTAGAAGCGCCAACTGTCGGAGGGGAATTCCTTCTGGTCGACGATCAGCGCGTTGTCCTTCAGCGACAGGCCTTTGGGCAGCTTGGTGACGTCAATCGTGGCCTTGTCGATGGTGGCCAGGAACAACGGTACCGAACCCACTACAAACGCCGGGGTTTCCGGGAACAAGTTGAGGTCATACGTCAGCGTGCCGCTGCCCGCGTTCATCTCAAAGGCTTGAGTGGGCAATTCGATCGGCTCGCCACGTTCACCCTTGTCGTCCGCCGTGAAGAAGGTGATGGGCGCGTCGCTGTTGTTGCGCTCGGCACCGACCAGGTCGTCGTTGAAGGTGAAAGGGTGGTCAAACACGACTTTCGCGGCACTGGCGTCTTCGGTCGACTGGCTGATGGTGACGCTTTTTTTCAGCTGATCCTCGGTCATCGCCGCGTCTTTGAGCCAGCTGGCGATGCCGTCGTCATACACCGTGACCGGCATCGGCAGGGGTTGCACGGTATTTTGCAGGCTGTTCTTGTCGAAGCGTTGTACCGGCAGGTCGAGGTCTTTGCGTGTGAGCGTGGCGGTGGAGAAGTCGAGAACGTTGACCTGCAGATTGTCGATCACGCCGTTGAAATATACCTTGGCGTAATGGCTGCTCTGCTTGTGTTCGAAGGCTTTTCGCTCGTCGGTCAGCTGCTTTTCAAATGCGTCCGACCAGGCTTTTTGCTTCTGCATCTCGGCCAGTTGCTTCTCGTAAAACGCCACTTGCGCGGCATTTTCGTTGATTGAGCCCGCGCGGGTGAGGAATTGCCCGGTGCTGTCTCGGGCTTGCACCAGCAACGGGTTCGGCGATTCGTCGCCGACTTCCGGCGCCAGCGGTGCGCTGTTGGTCAGCTCGATCTCGGCGTAGTTTTTCTCAAGCAGCAGCAGGTTGAGGGTGATGTTGCCTTCGGTGCGTTTGTGGCCGACGTCTTTTTTCGTCAGGTCGAAGGTCAGCACCTTGCCCGGCGCAACCACTTCCACCGCGCCTTTAAGGCTGACCGGCTGCGGCTGGCTCTTGTTTTCAGTCTCGATGCCGTCAATGAACGGGTAAGTGATCGTCAGGTCATCGGGGTTGGTGAGGTTGGAGCTGCTGGGGCTGAGCTGGATGCCGGGGTCGGTTTCCGACCATTCCGGCTGGAAGGGGATGACTTTATTGTTGCTCAAGGTCACCGACTGCCATTCCAGGCCGTGGGGGAAGGGAAACTGGTCCGGGGTGTTGAAGTTAAACGGGAAGACCGGCTGCAAGTCGGTCAGGTAGTCGGAGTGCGAGGCTTTGCGCAGCACGAACAGGCCATTGATGTAGGTGTCGACCAGGGCTTGGGGCGTGGGGTAGTGCTTGAGCAGCGCCAGGGTGTCTTCGCCGTATTCGGCTTCGATGGGCTTGTCGGCAAGCTTGACGCGGGCGCGCTCAAGCAACAGCAGCGAGCCGCCGAGGTCGGCGATAGCGTCGCGCAGTTTGGGGTCCTGGATGCTGTCCAGCGACTGCTCGAACGTGGCAGTTTTCTCTTCGAGGGTGGCTTGCTTCTGCTCTTCTTTGGGGGAGCAGCCGCCGCTCATCAGCAACACCGCACCCAGGCCGATAGTGGCCAAATGGGATCGCACATCCATCATCTGAGTTTTTCCTGTTCGACGTCATCGAGCCGATTTGAAGGGCTCGACACTAGCAGAAAAATCCGCTTACAGATGCCGCTCAGGTCAGTTTTCTCGCGGCGACAGGTGTTTGTGAGCGGCTGGTATACTCGCGGCCATTTTTAGCAAAGCTGTGTGGGATCTGATGGAACGCTTTATCGAAAATACGATGTACGCCTCACGCTGGCTGTTGGCGCCGATCTACCTGGGGCTTTCCCTGGGCCTGCTGATTCTGGCGTTGAAGTTTTTCCAGGAAATCATCCACGTCATTCCCAACGTGTTCACCATGCTGGAAGCCGACGTGATTTTGCTGCTGCTGTCGCTGATCGACATGGCGCTGGTGGGCGGTTTGCTGGTGATGGTGATGATCTCCGGCTACGAGAACTTCGTCTCGCAGCTGGATATCGATGACAACAAGGAAAAGCTCAACTGGCTGGGCACCATGGACTCTTCATCGCTGAAGATGAAGGTTGCGGCGTCGATTGTGGCGATCTCGTCCATCCACTTGCTGCGCATCTTCATGGACGACAAGAACGTCGATCCGCAGCATTTGATGTGGTACGTGATCATCCACATGACCTTCGTGATCTCGGCGTTCGCCATGGGTTACCTGGACAAACTCACCAAGCACTGATGCACCGCGTCAGCCTTACTGCTCGACGAAGAAGTAAGGCTGGCGGTTGATCGACATTTCCTTGATCACCGTCACCTTCTCGCTCAGTTGCTCCGTGCGGTCCAGCAGCGCCACGTTGCCAGGCTTGGCCGTAAGGTAGCTGCGCAATTCGGCTTCGGTCTGCAGGATCGGCAAGTAGGCCTGCAGGTAGAACACGCTGGCCCCGGCGATGCGTTCGTTGGGCTGGAACAACACCACGTCTTTGCCTTCGGCTTGAAGTTTCTGCACCGCGCTGATGACCGGCACGAACGACTGGCGTTTGTCTGCTTTCGGCGCAAACCAGAACGCTGCCGCCAGGTAACAGGCGATGGCCAAAGTGAAAACGCCAGCGATCACGCTGCGGTGATGGCGATACAGCGCTGGTTTGTGGGTTTTCGTCCACTCCAGAAGCACCCCGGCATATTCCGCGGCGAGCACGGCGGCGGCGGGTGTAAGGGCCATCAGGTAAACAATGCGTTTGCTCGATGCCAGGGTCAGCAGGGTGAACTGCGCCACCAGCCATACGCTGAAGAACAGGCGGTAGCGGTTGCGCACCAGGCTTTTGCGAAAGTGCCACAGGCCCAGGTACACCAGGATGTTCCACGGCAGGAATGCCTCGGGCAGTTTGGCGATGTAGTAGTAGAAGGGCTCGTAATGGCCGGCCTCGACAAACGAGCCGCTGAAGCGCCCGACGCTGTTGGTCCACAGCACCTCGGCCACTGACTGCATCCCGCCACGCTGGAACAGGAAACCCAGCCAGATCAGCAGCGGAATCAGCGCCAACAGTGTGAACAGCGCGGGCTTGAGCCAGTCACCGATGCGCACACGTTTGTCCATCACGCTGGTGCTGGCCAGGTACACAAAAATCACAATGCCCGGCATCGCCAGGCCCAGCACGCCTTTGCTCAGGGTGGCGATGACCATTCCGGCCGTGAACAACGCCCATGCCCAGGCACTGGAGCCTTGGCGGTCGGGGCGCACTGCCTGGTAAAACCCCAGCAGTGCAGCGGTCACGCCCAGGCTCAGCAACGAGTCTTCACCCACGCCGCGCACATTGCCCCAGTAACTGGCCATGGTCGCCAGGATCAGCGCGGCGCAGAACGCCATGTTCTTCGGCCGCCCGAACTTGCGCAGCATCCCGTAAAACAGCATCACGCTGAACAACCCGGCAAACGCCGACGCGAGGCGCACTGCCCAGGTCGTGCCGCCAAACAGGCGAATGGCGCTGGCGTCCAGCCATAGGCTCAGAGGCGGTTTTTCCAGGAAGGGTTCACGAAACAGGCGCGGGATCACCCAGTCATTGTCCAGGTGCATGGCCATGGCAATCCCGGCGACGCGAGCTTCGGTGGAGCCTTGCAGCTCATGGCCACCCAGGGCGAAAAAGAACAACAGACCGGCGAGAAGGAGCAGCAGAGAAGCGGGACGCGTCATGGATCTGGCTACCGAGGCAAGGGACCGCTCGGGGGAGCGGCCGTGACGATCGGTTAGTATCTGTCAGCATTTCTGAATATTTCATGAACGAGTGTCAGTTTTTTGTAAGGCCCGTTTCAGGGCAGCTTCAGGCTTGGCAGTGCGGCTTTGCCTTGCGCGGTCAGCACGGGCTCCAATTGCTCCCAGGTGAAGCTCAGCTCGTTGTCACAACCGTCGCCCGTGGCCGGCGTTGAGAGTTGCAGGCCGGTTGTGTTGAAGCTCAGGTCGAAGGTGGAATAGCTGGTGACCGCCGGGCAGCCCTCGTCGGGGGTGGTTTGCGTGGCCAGCCAGGTGCTGAATGCGTGCGGTAACTTGATCTGGCCGGAGTAAGGGTTGTCCCATTCCTCACGCCCGCCCAGCCAGCTCCACGGGTCAACGCTTTCGCCGGTTTGCAGGTTCCAGCTGTGCAAGCCCCAACTGATGCCGCCGCGACCGTAACCGGCGGTCCAGCGGTAGAAGCGCACAGTGATCCATTGAGAGGACCAGTAGAACGGCTCCACCGTGATCTCACTGGTCGACGTGCCGCCGCTTTGGTCCAGCGCGTTGCGCCGTTCACGATAGAAGTCGGTCTGGCCTTCCGGGCTGACCGCCAGCCGCGCGAGGTCACGGTTGATGCGCTCGATCGCGGGCCCTTCGCCCTCAAGTTTCAACGTGACTTGCCCACCCTGGGTGTTCACTTGGTAGGCGTGGTCGCCGAAGGTTTTCTTCTCGACCGTGACCGGCGGCGGCACGGCCTCGAGCGGGTTGTTATAGGTGTCGCTGGCACAGCTGTCCGAATCTGCACGCTTGAGCGTCAATGCCAGGCTTTTGCCGCCAAGCGTCTTGCTCCAGGTACCCGTCAGCGTGTCGCCTTGAGGTTCATCCAGGTGCCAGAAGCCGGTGTTGCCTTCTTCGGCCCATGGCTCGCTGGCGTTGGCTTGGGTCAACTGGATGGGGGTGAGGATGCGTTGGTAGTAATAACTGCCGTTGGAACCATGGGCGCCGTTGAAGCAGGCGGTGATGGCGGACTTGCCGAGTGTGCCGGTCCAGACGCCGGCCAGGTCGGCAGCGCAGGCGAACAAAGGCGCGCAGACGAGCGCGATGGCAGCGAGGGGCTTGAGCACGGGTATCGGACTTCCGGTTGTCTGATAGAGGCTGTCAGGGTAATGGGAAGTGTGGCGCGATTCCAACCCGTTCACCGAAGGCGCGACATCTTGACGGAAAAATCCTAGGCCGGACTTTCCCCCAAAAGCAACAAAACCCGCACCTGGCGGGTTTTGTCGATGCTTCGAATCGGCGCACGGTAGTTAAAAGACCGCCACGGCTCGGGGGTCAGCTCGTGTGCTGCAACAGCGGATACAGCGAAATCACCAGCAACGCCGCCATGCCGAAGTTGAACACGCGCAACCAGCGCGGGTTGCGCAGCACGTTGCGCAACACGCTGCCGAACCCCGCCCATACCCCCACGCTCGGCGCGTTGATCAGGGCGAACACCGTAGCGATGATCACTACGTTCATCGTGTAGCCCTGCAAGGGTGTGTAGGTGCTGATCGCACCAATCGCCATGACCCACGCCTTGGGGTTGACCCACTGAAACGCCGCCGCGCCCCAGAACCCCAGGGGTTTGCCTTTACCTTCGGTGTCTTCGGACGCCGGGCCCGAACGGGCGATGTTCCACGCCAGGTACAGCAAGTAAGCCGCGCCCGCGTAGCGCAGGACGGTGTAGAGCACCGGATAGGCGGTAAAGGCCGCACCCAGCCCAAGCCCCACCGCCAATACCAGCACCAGGAACCCGGAGCTGATACCCAGGATGTGCGGGATGGTGCGTTGGAAGCCGAAATTGACGCCCGAGGCCAACAGCATGGCGTTATTGGGGCCTGGGGTGACGGAGGTGACAAACGCAAACAATGCAAACGCCAGCATCAAATCAAACGACAAGGACATGGGTTTTTCCTGGAAACGGGCCTTCGCGCCTTACCCGCCCCCCAGACAGCGCGGGGGGGCAGGTGCACTGTGGCCACTTGTAGTTGGAGTCAGAACAACGAACTGAGAAAGCCAATGGCAACCATCGAGTAGAACGCTGCGCAAATCAGCCCGAAGGACTTGCGGGTCCGGGTGAAAAACGGTTCTGCCGAATGGGCGGAAAACGCCAAAGCGTAGGTGCAGAAAATCAGGAAACCCAATAACGCACAGGCCGCCACCAGCACGAAACTGGCCCAGGCCGGCGCATTGACGCTCAGGCCCACGGTGGTCACGGTGAACCACGTCAAGGCCGCCTTGGGGTTGGTCAGGTGGATGCCCAACCCCTGCAAATAGAAGCCCAGGTTGCGCGTCTGCTTTGCCCGCACCTTGGTCACCGTCGTGGCGTTATGCGCCAGCGCACTGCGCACCGATTTCCACGCAAGGAAGAACAGATAGCAGGCGCCAAACACCTTTAACCACAGAATGATCTGGGTATTGGACATCAACAGCGCCGATACACCGGCAGCGGTCATCGCGCCCCAGCACAACGACCCGGAAATAACCCCCGCCGCCAACGCCAGGCCCGGTGTACGCCCGTAGTTCAAGGAGGTGTTGGCGATCGCCAGGTTACCCGGGCCAGGGCTGGCGGTGCCGATCACGTAGACCCCCAGCGCCGCTGCAAAACTTGAAAACTCAAACATAGGTGCACTCATACCCGTCGCGCCAGCGCGCAGTGAGCACTTCACGCCACCAGCGGCATGAAGTGACGGCCAAAAAAAGCTACTTGAAGCAACGATGATCCGGCTCCTGGGCGCGAATCTTCTCCATCCAGGGCTTGAGTTCCGATTGCTTGTACAGACGCTCGCCCCAATTCTCTGGCGAGACCGGCAGCGGCCGCCCCTGCAGGATGTAGTCGGTGAGCAAGTGGATAAACTGCTGCAGGCAATAAGCGCCTACATGCAGGCGCAGCGATGAGGCGGTCTCGGCGGGTGCGACGTTGAAGCGCGCCACATTGATGATCTGCCCGCTGTCCACCGAAGGGGCCAGGTGATGGCAGGTCGAGCCGTAGGTTTCATCGTTGTAGTAGATCGCGTAATGCTGGCTGCCCAGGCCCCGGTACTTGGGCGGCGCGGGGTGCAGGTTGATCGCGCCTTTGCGGGCATTCTTGTAGATGCTCTGCGGGAAAATGAAGTCGCCACGGTAGGAGATGATCCAGTCGCCTTCCCAATTATCCAGGTGGTAAGGATAAGGATCGCCCGGGTCCCAGCAAAACACCTCAAGGTTGGAGAATACGGTCTTGGCAAATTCCACGCCGTGATCACACCAGTCCATGGTGCATACCGACAGCAGGACCTTGTCCTTGCATGGCTCGATTGTCTGCATCTTCACGTCTCCATTTCCAAGTAATACGGGGGACATCGACCGTCCCCCGGTGAACCCGCTCGATCGCTAGTACGCGACAGCCCTGACCACGGCGTTGAAGCGCTCGACCATTTGCCCCAGCTCGTCTTCGCTGGTGATAAACGGCGGTGCAAACAGCACGTGATTGCCTTGTGTGCCCTGCACCGTGCCGCTGCCGGGATAGATCAGCAGGCCTTGCCGCAGCGCCTCTTGCTTGAGGGCCGCGGCATACGCGCCGCCGCCCTTGAAGGGCGCCTTGGTGGCACGGCTTTCGACAAACTCGACGCCCACGAACAGCCCGCGCCCGCGCACATCGCCGACGATATCCAGGTCCGCCAGGCTTTCCCTGAGCCAGCTGCGCAGTTGCTCACCGCGCTGGCGCACTTGCGCCAGCAGGTTCTCTTCGGCAATCACTTGCTGCACTTCCAGGGCAATGGCGCAGGCGAGCGGATGGTTGACATGGGTCTGGCCGTTGCCCAACACACCTGAACCACCGGCCATTACCGAATGCACCTGTTCACTGATCAACAGCGCCGAGATCGGCATGTAGCCCGCCGCCAGGCCTTTGCCGACGGTGACCATGTCCGGCACGATGCCGTCGTCGGCATAAGCGAACAGTTGCCCGGTACGCCCCATGCCGGCCATCACCTCATCGAGGATCAGCAGCACATCGTGACGCTCGCACACCGCCTTGATCTTGCGAAAGTAACCGGGCACCGCAGGCACCGCACCGTTGGTGGAACCCACCACGGTCTCGGCAAAGAACGCCGCGACGTTTTCACGGCCCAGACTACGAATTCTGGCGTCCAGTTCATCGGCCAGGCGCGTGGTGTACTGCTCGTCGCTTTCGTCGGGCCGCTGATCACGGTAGGCGTAGCACGGCGAGACAAACTCGGCCGGCGTAAACAGTCGGCCAAACACCGACTGGCGCTGAGGGTTGCCGGAGATGCTCAAGGTGCCCAAGGTGCTGCCGTGGTAGCTCTGTCGGCGGGAAATGAACACCGACTTGTCGGGCAAGCCGCGCTCGCATTGGTACTGGTAAGCGATTTTCATCGCCAGCTCCATCACCTCCGAGCCGCCGGATAAAAATTGCGCACGTGCCAGGCCGCCGCTGGCTGTCACCAGGCGTTCGGCCAGTTCCTCGGCGGCGGCGGTGGTGAAGCTGCCCGCATGGGCCCAGGCCAGTTTCTTTGCTTCGCGTTCGAATGCCGCGGCGATACGCGGGTGGCCATGGCCCAGGCTCGACACCGCGACACCGCCGCAGGTGTCGAGGTAGCGTTTGCCCGTTGCGTCCTCAAGCCACACCCCGGCCCCGCCGACCGCCAGGATCGGTGAGGTGTTGAGGTTTTTGTAGATTACTTTTGACATGCGCGCGGTTCCTCGGGCGGTTGGCGTTACAGGTGACTCACGGAGTGATCCCAAGCCGTCGGGGCCTGGTGAAAGCGCCGTCCGAAACGGGAAGAGTGAAAGACCGAACGCGTCAGGCCGATGGGCAGCAGCACGACGATAAACATCAGAAACGCAAGAAATCTCAGCACGGTATAAGCTCCAAAAGGTTAAGGGTCAGGATCAATCCAGCGGGATCTCGCTGCGCCAGTCGACGGCCTCGACGAAGGCAGGCTGCCCGGGGCGCTCCAGCACGTAACGGCCGAGGACCAGCACGTCCATTTCCGTGCGCATGAAGCAGGCGTACGCTTCCTCCGGCTTGCACACAATCGGTTCGCCACGCACGTTGAACGAGGTGTTGACCAGCACCGAGCACCCCGTGCGCTCCTTGAAACTGCGCAGCAGGTAGGTGAAGGGCGCGTTGTCTTCCTCGGTTACCGTTTGCACCCGTGCCGACAGGTCTACGTGGGTCACCGCCGGCAACTGCGAGCGAATATTGTTGATGCTGCCCAAGCTCCGCTGCGGGCCGCCTTCCTGGAGTGACTGCCGGGATTTGATCGAGTCGGTGACCGGCGCGACCATCAGCATGTACGGGCTTTTTTCGCAGATATCGAAATAGTTGCCGGCGTCCTCGGCCAGTACGGCCGGGGCAAACGGGCGGAACGACTCGCGGTATTTGATTTTCAGGTTCATGGTGCGCTGCATCTCGGGGTTGCGCGCATCGCCGAGAATCGAACGCGCGCCCAGGGCCCTGGGGCCAAACTCCATGCGCCCCTGGAACCAGCCCACCACGGCGCCCTCGGCCAGGCGACTGGCGACTTGGTCATACAGCCCGGCGTCGTCATAGCGGGTAAAGGGGTATTGGTTTTCCAGCAGAAACCGGGCGATTTCTTCGTCGCCAAAGCCCGGCCCAAGCAGGCTGCCGCTCATGGCATCGGACTTGTTGCCCTCCAGGTGCGGGCGACCGCTGTGCTTGACCGCAAAGTCCAACGCCGCCCCCAGGGCACAACCGGCATCGCCGGCTGCCGGCTGGATCCAGATCGAATCGAAACGCCCCGAGCGGCTGAGCACGCCGTTGGCCACGCAATTCAAGGCCACGCCACCGGCCAGGCACAGGTTGCGCTCGCCGGTCTGCTTGACCGCGGCAGTGGCCAGGCCCAGCACCACTTCCTCAGTGACTTTCTGGATCGACGCCGCCAAGTCGCACTCGCGCTGTGAGATCGGGCTTTCGGGCTGGCGGATCGGCCCGCCGAACAGCGTCTCAAAGGCCTCGCCCACCATGCGCTCACCGCGCAGGTATTCGAAGTACTTCATGTTCAGGGTGAACGAGCCGTCCTCGCGGATATTGATCAGCTCGTCGCGAATCTTGTCGGCATAGATCGGCTGGCCATACGGCGCCAGGCCCATCAGCTTGTATTCGCCGGAGTCGACCTTGAACCCGCAATAGTAGGTCATGGCCGAATACAGCAAGCCCACGGAGTGGGGGTAGGAAATCGAGTTTTTCAGCTCAAGGCTCGAACCCTTGCCGTGCCAGATGGTGGTCGAATGCCACTCGCCGATGCCGTCGATGCACAACACCGCCGCGTTTTCGAACGGTGACGGGTAAAACGCCGCCGCCGCGTGGGAACGGTGATGCTGGGAGGCCTGGGTGCGCGGCGCCTTGCCCCGGTTCAGGGTCTCCAATTGCTCGTCGACAAACTTGAGCACGTTCCACTTCCAGCGAATCCACTCCGGCATCGCATTGATGAACGTACGCGCGCCGCCGATGCCGCCGCTGGCAAACGACGAAATCACCCGTGAGAATTTTTCCTGGGGGTCTTCGTAGTAAACCACTGCTTGCAGGTCATCCAGGGTGATGCCCTCGGCGTCCAGGCAATAGGCAATGGCCTGGGCCGGGAACGCGGGGTCGTGGCGCACGCGGGTGAAGCGCTCTTCCTGGGCGGCGGCGACGGGCACACCGTCCTTGACCAGGGCGGCAGCACTGTCGTGGTAGAAGGCAGAAATCCCTAAAACATAAATAGCCATTTAACTGTGCATCCTCATCGCATCATGCCAATCCGTGGAGTTGCCTGCGCCAATCGACATGCTGACGTCTTGGCAACCTTTCTCTGCGTTTCAAGACCACCATTGGGAAAATGGCAGGCTTCGTAAAACCGGGATCAAGGAGATCACGAGCACCAGGCTCATGCTGATATTGAACGCCTTCAAACGTTGCGGTTGGGTCAGGAATCGCCGCAGGTATTGCCCGAAAAACACCCAGACCATGGAGCACGGTGAACCGAATACAAAAAACAACAGGGCAATCAGGAACACCTGCACCGTGTACGAACCAGAGGGCGAGGTGTAGGCCAGCACCGCGCCCACCGCCATCACCCAGGCCTTCGGGTTGACCCACTGGAACAACGCCGCAGCGGTGAACCCCAAAGGCTTGCCGGATTTGTCACCCAGGTCAGTGGTGGGCGCACTGGCTATCTGGTACGCCAGGAACAACAGGTACAGCGCGCCGATCACCTGCAAGCCGTCATGTAGGCGCGGGTACTGCCGGAACACCGCCCCGGCCCCCAGCCCGACCGCCACCACCATCAGCGGAAAACCGATGTTGATACCGGCCACATGGCGCAAGGTGCGGCCCATGCCGAAATTGGCGCCGGACGACATCAACATCACGTTGTTCGGCCCTGGCGTGACGCACGTGGCGATCACGAACAGCACAATCGAGTAGTAATCCAGTACCTGCATGGTCACGCCCTGCTCAACGGTAATCTTCCAGCGTGCCGCGTCGACGAATGTCGACGGACACACAATGGAAGCCGCCGCTCAAACTGCGCGCATGGCGCATCTTCAGCGGCGCCACATCGATGCCGTGTTTTTCCAGCGCGCGAATCAGCGGGACCTGCTGGTCATTGATCACCGCCAGCGACGGGTTGACCATGATGAAGTTCATGCCTTGCCAGATCGACGCACGCGGGTACGACCAGCAGTAGCCGGTGTCGACCATGTCGGGAGCCCAGATGATGTCCCAACCCTTGAACACCTGCGGCACCTGGTCCTTGCCGATGCGCTCGGGGTTCAATACCACCAGCCCCGGGCGTACCAGGGTGATGGTGGTGTCCAGGTGCGTACCGTCGTAGAACCCGCTGAGGGCGTGCACCCGATATTGATCACCGAGCACGCGCTTGAGCCACTCGTAACCCTGGCGATTACCGCTGCGCGACACCAGGTAAAGAATGTCGCGGCCCATGCGAAGGACGTTGGCGGCATCGAAAATCGGCTCATCGTTGGCGATGATCGAACCTTCACGCGGGTTGACCCGGTAGGTGCTGTCCGGCAGTTCCGGCTTGGGCGCGGAAATCCAGTTGGCGCCGCTGGCGAAGTACGCGTGCAGGTGTTCGCGGTAGGCAAAAGGTTCGAAGTAACGGCTGCGCAAGGCCATCGGCGCTTCAATGATGGTCTTTCCAACCGGCAGCAGGACATCCCTTGGGCAGTAGTTGTATTCGCCGTCGGTTTTCCAGTCGGCGGTGCCGAACAGCGCGGCATGATAGGTCTCCCTGGGCCGGCGCACGGTTACCCCATGGCCGACCAGGAAGGCGGCAAAGGCGTCCAGGTCTTCCTGAGCCTCTTCAACCAGCTGCTCGGGATAAGGGCCTGACGGAATCTCCTGGGGCGAGTCGTGGTGTTCGCTGTAGTCGAGGGCGAACAGGCCTTTGTCCGGCCGAGGCACGCGCGCGCCACGGGCATTGCCCACGATCATTTCCTCGAGGGGGTCCCATTCGTTATGCACTTCTACCAAAGACATAATTGCTCCTCGTGGCGTTATTGTTCGTGGGTTTCCAGCAGTACTTCCCGCGTGATCGGCAAGTGATGCAGATAGCTTTTTGAAGCCGTTCTGCGTGCCGGACGCGGGAGTACGTTGCCTGCGGATGAGAGGCCCAATCGACGCAACAGCGAGGTCCACTTGCCCGGCATCGGCGCCAGCGACTCATAGCCCACCCGCACGCGTTGCCATTGCGCGGCGAGCTGCTCGGCGCTGGTGAATGCGCGCATGTAGGCGTCAATCGCATCGGCCGCCCAGGCCGAGTGCCCGGTGGACACGTTATCGATGGTGTTGTGCAGATCGACAAACGCTGTGCTGAAGCCGTAGTGCCGTAAAAAGCGTCGCGCCGAGCGATAACTGCCGCCCACGCCGGACAACTCCATCGCCAGGTTCATGCCGAGGACTTCAGGCATGAACGTCACGGGCAATTTGCCCAGGCACAGCCAATACACCGGCAGTCCGAAGGACTCCTCATACAGGCGCGGGTCTTCGGAGAATTCACGGCTACCGGTGGGGGCCAGTTCGAAATCCATTTCCCGCAGGCCATCGCGGTAGATCTTCGGGTGGTTGAGCGCCTCGATGCCGTTGCCCAATTCGTCCCAATAGGTCTGGAACAGGGTGTAACCCACATGGGAAGACGCCAGCCCCACGTCGGTAAACCCTTGCAGCCACGCGCCGTCGATCAGCGTGAGAGGCGCCAGTTGCAGGGTCGACTCGACGATTTCTTCACGGCTCGGCATTTGCGCCGGGTCGCTGTCATCGAACTGCCGGCCGTTCTGGTCATGCTTGTCCAGCAACCAGGCGCGCAGCACGTGGGGGCCCCACTGCTCGGGCAATTGGCGCCCGGAGGTTTTCAGCGATTGGCGCGACTGCTCCAGCCAACGGCTCACATAGGCATGGGCGAACGTCAGGGTGGTTGGCTGCAGCGCGCGCCCCTGCAAGACAAAATAGGCCTCGCGCAGGTTCTGCGGCCAGTGCCCTGTGTCGGCCGTGCTGGCGGTACTCGGGCGGGCCACCATGGCGCGGCTGTCGATCGGCTGGCGCGGCAGTTGCACCGTATTGGCAGCCTGGGGCAACCAATCGATCCACTGGCGAATCACGTTTAAGTCAGCCTCGCTGAAGATGCGGAACATGCGCCCGGTCGGCGCTACCAGGCTGGTGACCAGCAAGCTTTTTTTCGAGTTGCCAGGCACGATCAGACGGCTGCGCGACAGCACATCCAGCAGGGGCAACGGGTCGTGCTGCGCGTCTTCAAGCCACAGCGCCAGGCTGCGGCCTTCGATCAGGTAATTCTGGTGATACACCGCGCCAACCCGGGCCAGGCGCTGCATCAAATGCGCGATGGCCTGCTGCGGCGAGGTGGCGGTCAGCGAGGCGTTATACAGCCGCGCATTCCAGCGTTGCAGTGCGCCGAACAGCCAGTTGGCGCCGCGCAGTAGACGGGCTTGGCGGTCTTCGCCCTGTTCGATGATCCGGTGCGCAACCCACTGGCTGATATGGCGCAACGAAGCCGGCTCCAGGCCGGGGAAGGAGGCGCTCAGGTCCAGCCGACCCAGCTTCAGCGCCAGCCCCTCAAGCTGCCCCATGGCTGCCCAGCCCGGGCACAAGCCTACGGCGCGCAGGGCCCAATCGACACCGCACAGCTCATCGCCAAAGGCATCGCTGCGCCGGCTCAGGGCCAGCAACAGTGCGGGCAGTTCGAACGCGTCGTCATTCAGGTCGGGCAGGGTCGCCAGTTGCGCCGGGGCCAAGGCGTATGCCGTCAACTGTAACTGGCCCAGCAGCGCGTTGAAGTGATGGGCGCGGGAGGCGTTCGGGTAGCCGACGCCCACGTCATGGGCAAACAGTTGCATCAAGCGCAACTGTGCGGGGTCTTCAAATACGCCGGGCGCGCTCATGCCCTGCAGCCAGCAGCCCAGCACCGAGGCCATCGGTGCCGAGTAGACGGCCAACGCCTGGGCAAAGGCGTGGGCGTTGTGCTGTTCGACGGCGGCGGCCGCGGCACCGGCATACGCCGAAGCCTGTTCCAGTTGCCACGCGTCGATCTGCCGGGAGAGCAGCGGCAATGGCGCCGTCTCGCGGTTGTCACCCAACAGAGTGTCGAGATACTCCGCATCCAGGAAACATTCAGGGTCGAGCGCCAGACGGTAGAGTTCGCGCCACCTGTCATCTGCGGGCATCCGCGTTAAAACCGAACCATCCATAGCCATTACCTTCCAGTGCTGCGTCAGAACATCGGGTAAATGGAGGAGTCAGGCTTTTTCTTCTTTTTTCCAAACAGGCGCTGAAAAAACTTTTTGATGGATTTCATGTGCAAGTCCTTTAGCGGGTGACATCGAGAATTAGTTTTGAAACCCGGTCGTTGCCGGCATCGGTGAAGTGGATACGGTCGACGAACTGCCAGTCCTGTGGCTCCAGTGCCTCGGCCAGCAATGGCGTGATGTCGACAAACTTCACCCCCATGTCCTGTGCCCCTTCGCGCAGGCGCTGGGCATAGGTTTCGCGCACCGAGGTTTGCAGGATGTCGCCATACGCCTCGGTGAAATTGCCGAGCTGGTCGAGTTCGGCAAACAGTTGCTCTTCCTCGCGGCTGCCGGTCTTGCGGACCCAGCCGGCCAGGGGTTGCAGGATGAACGTGAGTTTCGCGCCCATGTCCGCGGCCAGGGCGCGCCAGATATCCAGGTGCTGCAGGGTCAGCCTGGCGGCGTAGTCAATCTGTTCCTGCATCGACGGCGGCTCGGGTTGCTCAGGCTCCTGAGACTTGCCGAACAGATTCGACAGGCTCCACGTGCTGGCGGCCGGCTGTTGCGGCGCCAAGGCATCGAAAAACTGATTGCAGTTGAAAAACGCCCCGTGCTCGCCCCGGGAGGCTTGGGGCTGACGCGCCAGGCCAAGGTTGTTGAACCCGGAAAACAGTACGATTTCATCCACCTTGGGCAGGTGGTGCCGGTTCAGGGTGAACAGCACCAGCTCTTGAGTGGAATTGAAACTGCGACCGCCGAAATTGATCCAGCGCGCGCCACGGGAATCGTTGTGCGTCAGACGCGAGGCCAGGGTCCAGCTGTCGGCGCTGGCGCCAATGCCGAACACGGTGGAGCTGCCCGCCAGCACGCGCACCGGGCCATTATTCTTGCTGGCATCGACCACCGAATAACTGGTGCCCAATGACTCGGAATAACGGAAGCCGGACGAATCTGTATTGACCACGGATGAAGAATGGTTGGTCGGGTGGAAATACATCAAATAGGGCAACCATCGAACTTCACCGGCATCGGTAAATTTCTGTTCGTACTCGGCCATTTGCGGTGTGAGCGTCATCCTTGCCGTCATTGCGCTTGGTCCTCTTGGCATTCGCCGGGCAGGTTCAAACACCTGGCTTGTTATTTATTCAGGTGTCTGTCGTGTAGGGCATTTCTTAAAATTGTGTGTGTACTGTGACGAGTTACGATTTAGCGTCTACCGTTTCCAAGGTCGTGTGCACCGTTCTGGGGCTTATCATCCCAAGGCGACGGTGTGTATTGCAGATACAGGAGAGTTCAATCTTTTAGATACAGATCGGGTTTTTAGGCTGAATTTTTTTCAAAAAAAGACCGATCTGTAACTTCTTAAGTATCAGATGAGCAGCTACAGTCAGACCCATGACCCTTTATCTGAACCTCGCCGAATTCATCAGCAGCCGCATCGAGCAAGGCCTTTACGGGCCTGGCGAGCGCTTGCCGTCTGTACGCACCCTCAGCCATGAGCACGGCGTCAGCCTGACCACCGTGCAACAGGCCTACCGTGTATTGGAATGTTCGGGGTTGGCGATACCGCGCCCCAAATCGGGCTATTTCGTGCCGTCGGATCGGCGCGTGGCGCCGTTGCCGCAGATGGGCCGGCCCATCCTGCGGCCGGTGGACATTTCCCAGTGGGACATGGTCCAGGAACTGATGCGCTTCGATCAAAGCACCGAGGTTGTCCAGCTGGGATGCGGCATGCCGGACATCAGCGTACCGACCCTCAAACCGCTGCTGACCGCGATGGCCCGTATCAGCCGGCGCAGTGACAACGCGAGCCTGCAATACAACCACATCCAGGGTGTATTGGCCCTGCGCGAACAGATCGCCCGGCTGTCCATCGATTCGGGCTGTCGCCTGGCCCCGGCTGACCTGATTATCACCAGCGGCTGCCAGGAAGCCCTGTCCACCGCGATCCGCGCGATTTGCTCGCCCGGCGACATCGTGGCGATCGCCTCGCCGAGCTATCACGGGATGATGCAGATCCTCAAGGCGGCCGATCTCAAGGCGCTGGAAATCCCCACCGACCCCGTCACCGGCATCAACCTGGAAGCCCTGGAAATGGCACTGGAGCAGTGGCCGATCAAAGTGATCCAGTTGACCGCCAACTGTAACAACCCCATGGGCTACATCATGCCCGACGAGCGAAAACTCAAGCTGATCCGCATGGCCCAGCGCTTCGACGTGCCCATCATTGAAGACGACATCTACGGTGACCTGTCGCACCGCTACCCACGGCCGCGCTCACTCAAGTCCTTCGATGAAGACAACCGGGTGGTGCTCTGCAGTTCATTTTCCAAAACCGTAGCCCCAGGCCTTCGCGTCGGCTGGATCGCTCCGGGGCGCTATTTGCCCCAAGTGCTGCACATGAAATACATCGGCTCCGGCGCCACCGTCACCCAGCCGCAACTGGCAGTGGCCGAATTCATCGCCAAGGGCAACTACATGCTGCACCTGCGCCGCATGCGCAAACAATACAAGCGCAACGGCGACCTGATGAGTGAGTGGGTCAACCGCTACTTCCCGGCGGGCACCCGCGTCAGCCAGCCCCAGGGTGGCTTTACCCTGTGGGTCGAACTGCCCGGCGAATTTGACACCTACGCCCTTAATCGGCTGTTGGAAGCTCAGGACGTGCAGGTGGCCAACGGCAATATTTTCTCGGCGGCGGGGAAGTACCGAAATTGTATTCGGCTGAACTTTGCTCATCCGCCGACGCGGAAGATTGAGATGGCGGTGCAGAGGGTTGGGCAGACTATTGGGCAGTTGATGCAGATGGAGTTGGATAATGCCCTTGTGGCGCAACAGCGGGGGGGGTGAGCGGCTGCGTTTTTTTGGTGTTTCTAGGGGTGGGAATGCCAAACCGTAGTGCCGGCCTCTAGGGTGATCGCGCTGCAATCCTGCCGGATGGCGGCCTGCACGAGATCCTACAAGGTCAGTCCCGTTTTGTTTCGAGTGAGCAAAAGTGCGTTGAGCGCTGAACTTTCTAGGACCGAGTTGCTGTAAAGCGACTCGGCCTTTTGATTTTTGCTACTGCGGGGACGGTGACGTGTCTGTTGCGGGGTGCAGTACAGCCAATACCCGCTCGATCAGTAATTCACCCAGCACGATTAATTGTTGGCTACCCAAAAGCTTCTGACGGTTTTCGCCTTCGAGTTCGAAAGCCAGGTCAGTGGTGATAGCGTTCAGCGAGGCAAGGGTTTCGCTGGCTTGAATCAGTAGAGTTTCAGGTTCGATGTCTTGAGTGACCGTGAAAAGGCTCGCTGGAGGATTGGGGGTGATTTTTTTCATGATGAAGCTCCCACACTGTTTAAGGAGCTGCCGCCTCTCTGCTGTCAAACAGGATTGGGTGGCAGCTGTACGCGGGTTGACAGACCGGAAGTGTAGGAACCCGGCGCACCCGAAGATGCCCCACGCACAGCCGCCATGAACGAGGCGGGATGCGTGAAGCATGCCGTTAAATCATGGGGTGTGAAAGGTTACACTTTTCGGCCTGTCAAAGCCGGTCGCTGATGAGCAGCGACGGGGGGAACGTTAGCGTTGTGGTGGGGGCTACGCCAGTTCACCAACGGCGCGACATCTTGAAGGAAAAATCCGAAGGCCCGCCGGCTGGGCTTTCCAACCCTCAGAAACAACAAAACCCGCACTAGGCGGGTTCTGTCGATGCTTCGAATTGGTGGGCCGGGGTAATCTGAATCGGTCTGTTATGCTATTGATTATTTTAAAAAATATTCGAGCTGTATTTTGATTGGAATACCAATTGGAATACTTCAGATGGCAATGCCATGACCCGCCGCTCGTAATCGAATTGACAATTTTGCTCGGCAGCCATGGTTTACGATTATTATTTGTTAACTGCCTACCCGTTGATAGAGGTCCACAGATTTCTATCGTGGACGAAATAAATTTGTAGGTGGCGACCGTTATCCCGGAGGCGCAATTTCAAGTTTCGGTCTTTCCGCATCTTGTGCTTTTGCCTTGGCCGCTAAGATACGGTCTTTCATTATTCGCGCGACCGCTTCGAAAACAGGCACTGCTACGGAGTTGCCGAATTGACGGTAAGCTTGGGTGTCAGAGACAGGAATCACGAAGCTGCTCTCGCCCGGTTTGTCAAACCCCATCAAGCGGGCACATTCATGAGGAGTAAGGCGGCGCGGCCTATTCATATGATTAAGTTCGCCATGAAATTCAAGTTTTTCCGAGAATCCGCGATCAACAAGAATTTCGGAGCCATCCTTGTGGTAGCGGGCGGACAGCGTACGCGCCACACTGTTGGGGCCAGTCAGGCCGAACCCGAAGCCGTTACCCTTCTCCTTGTGTTTCTGAGCGTACTTATAGAGATACTCCCACAGCTTGGGCGTGAGGATGTACTTGCTGTCGACGTCCTCGTCTAGAAGATCGCCGAACGAAGGCCGTTGTGCTGGCTGGTGCTTGACTATGTCTTTGAGAGTGAAGCCCTCATGGACATTTAAATCGCGTCTGAAGCCTACCAGTACGATCCGCTCGCGGTGCTGAGGCAGAAATTTCATGGCATCAATCACCTTCGGATCGGCACCCTTAGGTGCGTTTACATCAGCCACTTCGTAGCCGAGCTCGTCCAGCGTCTCGCAGATGATCCGGAATGTGTTGCCCTTGTCGTGACTCTTAAGATTTTTCACGTTTTCGAGCAAAAACGCTGCTGGCCGCTTGGCCGCTATGATTCTGGCAACATCGAAGAAGAGCGTGCCTTGAGTTTCGCATTCAAACCCATGCTTGCGACCTAACGAATTCTTTTTAGAAACGCCTGCCAAGGAGAAAGGCTGGCAAGGAAAACCTGCCAGCAACACATCATGATCTGGTATTTCAATATCAATATTGCGATATGCCTCGTCCTCGCTGACGTCAGGCCGATCGGATAGTGTCACGGACCTGATATCCAAGTTGAAGCGATGGCGAGCTGGGTCGCAATAATGGTTGGCTTTGTAGGTCCGAACTGCGTACTTGTTCCATTCGGAGGTGAACAGGCACTCGCCGCCGATCGCCTCGAAGCCCTTTCGAATACCGCCGATCCCGGCAAACAAATCGATGAAAGTGAATGTGCGCTTGCCTTCGACCTTTCGAGGTAGCAGCTCACTGAGGCGCGCGTGCTCGACGTAGGAGAGTTTCGGAGATGCCTTACCCTTGTGCCAGCGGTTGATCGTCTCGCGACACCAGTGCCCAGGACTGGCTTCGTTGAGGGTCTCAGCCAAAAAGCCTTGGTCGTAGATGTCGAGCAGCTTCTTTAACAACGTTAGGTCGTTGTCGGCATGATTAGCGGGACGATTCGCCAATAAGCTCGGTGCATCTCCATAAGCGTTTTGTTCATTGTCAACGAAATTCATATGAGCTCTTCTGGGTCAAATCTGTGACGAAATATCACTATAATATCCCTATGGCAGCTAATGTGAAGCGTTTTCTAAATTAGCTTGCAGGAGCAAAAAACGACTTGAAATTATGGCTTGGCTGTGTGCATGTACAGTGCTTTGCGGTGGCAGATTTTGTTTGCCGTTCTGGTACATGATCCAAGCTATTACCGAATCCAGCTCAGCTGCTAGCTTGTCGGCATGTTTCTTGAACCTCGCAAAGCGAGAGTTACCGAACAGAGATCTTTCACGGTTACGGTTCAGATATGGACACTGTAGACACTGCAACTCGTTCTAGGATGATGTCCGCCATTCGCGGCAAGGACACTGTGCCAGAAATGGTAGTCAGGCGCTTTTTGCACGGTCGAGGTTACCGTTATCGCATCCATCGTAAGGACCTAGCCGGCAAGCCAGACATCGTGATCCCACGTCTGAAGGTCTGCATCTTTGTCCATGGCTGCTTCTGGCACCGTCACCCGGGCTGCCCTTACTCAACGATCCCGAAGACGAGGCCAGAGTTTTGGAAGGAAAAATTCCAGAAAAATGTCGCAAGGGACCTCGCCAACATCAATAGCCTTGAGGCTGCCGGCTGGAATGTTCTGATTATCTGGGAGTGTCAATTGAAGAAGGAACCGGACACATTGGACCGGCTGGAGCGGAAACTTAGCCTGCTATCGTCCGATCAGGCACCCTCCTAAAAAAAATGGTTGCGACATCGGACTAGGCTTGCTGGAACGGATGTTCATTAAAAGCCGATTGAGCGAGTTGTCCTGCAGCGTCAGAGTACAATTATACTGGCCTGAATTTTCGCTTGGTGCAGAAACTCGCCGGACTAGACGGTAGAAGCCCATGATAAAAGGATTTCGATGTGAACGATTTGATCAACGAGCCCGATGCTCCACGTTTGATTTTTGGTCTTAGGGATACTGGCTACAACGTTAGGACTGCGGCTGCGGACATCATCGACAATTCGATTGCCGCGAAGGCGGGGCAGATCAATGTCGAGATCACTCTCCGTGAAGACGGCCGAAAGTTTGTCTATTTCGGCGACAACGGCGAAGGTATGGATGCGCAGGGCATCCATCGGGCCATGCGCTACGGGGCTCCCGAACGCGAGAATCCTGAGAGCCTTGGCAAGTTCGGGCTTGGTCTGAAGACGGCGTCAAGCTCCGTATGTCTCAAGTACACTCTGATTTCCCGCAAGAGTCCGGACCAGGAACTCGCAAAGCTTGCTTGGGATCTCGAGTATGTTGCCAAGCAGAAAAAGTGGGAAATGCTCAAGGAGCCAGTTACCTCAGACGAACAGGAGATGTTTGAAGAACTCTGCGGTGACAAGGGAACGCTCTTGATCTGGGAGAACTGTGACAGGATCCTGACGAAGGATTATGAGCCTGGCTCGGCTAAGGAACAGGCTGCGATCAAGCGGCTGGCAGAAAGCCTAGTCAAACATCTTTCGCTCGTTTACCACCGGTTCGTCGACTCGGCTGACGATAGGGAGCGCAACGTATCCATTTTCGTTAATCAAATCCCTGTCGATCCTTGGAATCCCTTCTATCCCTCCCGCTCAGAACAGGTCCTTGCCGAGACAAAGCAGAAGCTGCTAGTGGAAATGCCCGACGGCTCGGAAGAGATCGCGAATATTCGGGCGTGGATCCTGCCCCATCGCAGCGACATGACCAAAGATGAGGAAAAAGCCCATGCGCGGATCTCCAACCGCGCTCAGGGTTTCTACGTGTATCGAGAGGGGCGCTTGATTCAAGATGGCAGCTGGATGGAAGTCTTCGGAGCTCCTGAACCGCACACTTCGCTGCTGCGGATCGAGTTCGACTTCGGCCACGAGCTTGATGATGCGTTCCGGATCGACGTAAAGAAATCCCGGATTCTTTTCCACCCCGACCTAGAGGATGGTCTGCGTGATCTACTGCAGCCAATCTACCGGGAAGCTGGGAAGCGTGCTCGAAGGCAAACTCGTGAGCAGACAAATGTTCGTCAAATCGACCACACCAGTGCGAACAAGAACATTGCGGATACAGGCAGTGCCAGTAAGGCTCAGGTGACATCCGTCGATCCTGCTGCCCAGTCGGCAGTCATCTCCAACAACATGGGTTCGAAGATCAAGCTCAAGCTTACTGTCCAAAGCAATGTGAGCGCGGACACGGTATATGTCGATGCGGTCGAAGACATCAATACTGGTGAGCTATGGCAGCCTGCCCTGCGTAGCGCAGGCGATAGCGGCCACATGCCGGCGGTACTGCTGAACAAACATCATGATTTCTACCAGAAGATATATAAGCGTGCCGCTGCCAACGGTTACGCGGTAGAGGGTATGGACCTGCTTCTATGGGCATTTGCCGCAGCAGAGCAAAACAATACGAACGAAGAGCTGGAACCGATCTTCGAGGACATCCGCAGCGAGATATCGAACAACCTGCGCAAGCTCCTGCGCAATGTTCCTGATCCTGACCCTGCTGACTTGATGATTGAGGATGAAGACGCAGAATGATCGTAGGGAAGAAGGATCTGATTTTAAAGGAGCTGGAAGAGGGAACCGGGGCTGCGATCGCTGCCGCAGTCGACGTCAGCGGACTGCGATCGGGCCTGCGTATATGGTTCGGAGATCTTGACCAGAAGCACGGACCGGTTGCCGAGCTTAAGCCTTACGGCTTGAAAGGGCACAGCGTCGGTCTGTCGTTTGGTAGCTTCTCAGGAGAGATAATCGGACAAATCCGAAGGGCAGCTTCGGAGGATGTGCAGTTGGCGCGTGCTCTTGTCGCCTCGATCCGGTCAGATATTGCGGTGGAAATCGCTGGCCAAAACCTCGCCGACTGGGCTGTTACGTCTGGCTCTTTCCGGATGACTGCACTAATCCGGAATCAGGACCATCCACACGATGACGTTGCGATCATCGCCATCTGTCGCGACGTGATAGTACCGATGATGGCCGCAATGGCCGAGCTCATCGGATATGACGTTATTGAGGAGGAGGTCAATGATGAAATTCCCGCATTTGAAGGCGCTATTCTTCAGTCAGTCGTGAAGCGAAGGGAGCGAAACCCGCGCAACAGGCTCTTGTGTATCCGCATTCACGGAGAACGTTGTATCGTTTGCGGACTCGAGCCCCGACGGGTCTACGGGGAGGCGGGGGCGATAATTGAAGTACACCATCTTGAGCCGCTTGCTTCGCTTATTGAACCTCGCTCTTATGATCCACGTACCGATCTAGTTCCACTTTGTCCATCCTGTCATCGAGCGCTTCATACGAAGCGCCCAATTCCTTGGGATATTGAGGATTTAAAGCGGTTGAGGAGTGGCTGCAATGACTGAGCCTGCCGAGTTCCCAGAGATTTATGAGTCGCTGCGACAGAACATACCCGAAGGCTTGATGCTTTCGGAGCGATTGATCGACCCAGTAATGATCATCGGCCGGGCTGGGGACTGGATTGTTGCGCGACTTGGTGGGGTCCGCTTGCTGAGAGGAAATCGCTATGTGCATCTCGCGCCCAGCAATCGCCATGCATGGGTCATGGACGGTACGACGATTCGGCCTTTGCCGCGAGATGCAGTCATCCTTTTCGAAAAAATGCTGAATGGCTGTTCTCCTGATAGGCTTACCTATAGCCAAGCAATCAGCCTTATCCGCGGCGTGGATGCAAGTATGCAGGTCGAGGTCGAAGAGGGGTTTCTTCAGGCTGGTAGAGTCGCTGCTGAGGACCTAGATGGCGAAATGACTATTCAGGGGCTGACAGCTACCCTTTTTCCGTACCAATCGCGCGGCGTCAGTTGGATGTGGAACACCATTAAACATACCGGCGGATTGATCTTAGCCGACGAAATGGGGCTAGGGAAAACACTACAGATCATTGCGTTGTTGCTGATGGAGCCGCCGAAAACCGATGCTCCTGCCTTGATAATTTGCCCGACCAGCTTGATTGCCAACTGGGTGCGTGAATTTGAGCGCTTCGCGGCCGGGATGACAGTGATGGTTCATCGGGGGGCCAATAGAGCTGGAATTTACCGAGAGCTCCAACGGACAAGTGTGGTCATTACGACCTACGACACGATGGTTAATGACATTTCAATCTTTTCATCGTTTGAATGGTCATGGGTAATCTGCGATGAGGCACAAGCCATCAAGAACCCGGACTCGAATCGTAGAAGTGCAGTCGTATCGATCCCGCGCCGGCGAACCATTCCTATGACTGGCACTCCGGTTGAAAACAGTCTATTGGATCTGTGGTCACTAGCAGATTTTGCGATACCAGGTTTGTTGGGTTCGAGACGGGAATTTGAAGCAGCCTACTCGGACAGCCTCGAATCGGCACAAGCTATTGGGCACTTTACGGATCCGATCATTCTCAAACGCAGAGTGGTGGACGTGGCAGGTGACCTTCCCGCGCGAATTAATATCGATATTCCGTTAGAGCTGGATGATTTGCTCGCCGGCCATTATTCCATGGTACGTGCGGCTACCTTGGCTAAGTACCCTGTGGCGGGAGCTTTGGTTGCAACGCTCCAACTGCAATTAGTTTGTGCGCATCCTTGGCTGCGGAAAGATGAAGAAGGTGACGACGAGGGCGAAGAGGCGAGCGTGCTCCGCTCAACTGGGTGTCCTCTCATGACTCCCAAAATGGAGCGTGTTGTGAGCCTGCTTCGTGAGGCATTCTGTAATGGACGAAAGGTCATTGTGTTTGCGCTCTTCAATCGGGTCGGGGGACTCTTGATGGAGGCGGTCCAGAGCCTCCCCAGCACATATTGGGGAGCGATTAATGGTTCGACTCCTCAGCAAGACCGCCAGGCGATAATTGACGATTTTTCAAATCATGACGGGCCGGGATGTTTGGTATTGAACCCTAAAGCCGCAGGTGCCGGGTTGAATATCACCGCAGCCACAGTTGTAATCCATTTCACTCCAGTGTGGAACCCTGCATTGGAGGCCCAGGCAAGTGCGAGGGCCCACCGTCGTGGACAGACACACCCAGTAACCATCTATCGTCTTTTCTACAAGGGTACAGTAGAGGAAGTGATGATTGATAGATCACTTTGGAAAAGTGAATTGGCAAATGAAAGTGTCCCTGTTTCGTCCAGAGATGCGGCCGACTTGAAGCGAGCCCTAGAAATAACTCCAGGAAGAATATGACTCATAGAACCTTTAGCAAGACACTTAGCGCAAATGACGTTGGCTCGACCGGGGGGCATCAGGGTGGCATTCTCATTCCGAAATCGGAAGGAGAGCTGCTAACTTTTCTGCCTCCGTTGGATGCGACTGTCAAGAATCCCGATGCATGGATCGATTGTGAAGACGAAATGGGGACTCTGCGAAAGTTTCGATTCGTTTACTACAATAATAAGTTACATGATGTCGGCGGAACCCGGAATGAGTATCGCATTACCTACATGACTAAATACTTTCGTGAAATTGGGGCTAAAGAAGGCGAGGAGCTGGAAATATCCAAGGGTGTGGCTTCGAGCACTTACAAAATTCGTGTGGTGCGTACAAATGTCCCCCAACAAGACGAACAAGAAGCTGACGTCGTTAGAATAAAAATCAAATCAGGCTGGAGGCGAGTCCATTAATGAAATAGCTGTTTTATTTGAGAGGCAGGTAATAGCGTATGTCAACTGAGTTGGTCGAAGAATGGAGGTTGACGCTGACGATATTGGGCGAGGTGATTGTGCCTATCGTTTTGTATCCGTGATCTTCTGGCAAGGTTGCATATTTCTATCAAGCTATCATTGATGGCCTTCGCTTTTCGAAAAAAAGTATTTGGGGTGGGCGCTTTCCCTCTCCCCGCGTTCGTATTGAGTTAGGGCTAACTCGTAGGTCTCAAGTGGGTAGGTCGCGGTTTTCCCGAGCCGATCTCGAAAGGCCGGGAAGAAACTACGTCGAGTACATGCCCTTGATTGCCCTAATTTGCGCCACTTATCTGGCCAACTCATGCTGTGAGCATCGCTACGCGCATTGGCGAGCATTTTGAATAGTGATCTATTCCGCTCTCGCGGAGTATTTTTGTTTTATCTATATGAAAAATATAAGATTTTAATTGAATTCTATACCCTATTTAATCCTTCGAATTGTGTTTTTATACTGCGGTCTCCGGCTTCATTGCGATCCAATTGTCGGCCTGTCCTAGGCATGAAAAATTTTTTGTTACGCATCCGCAGTCAGTCGGCAGCGATTTTCCAGCACTCCCTCTTGAAATGCTGTCGATTTGGCATCATATGGTAAGGGCAGAGTCTCCAGGCGGTTGCTATGGTGAGCCTCGGTGATTACCCCCCAATATTTGAATTTCAGAAGGATTGGAATGCGATGTCGAATCGACCTATTGTGCTGAACCCCGCTTGTATCAAGACCCTTTCTGCGGTGGAGGCCCGCCCAGAGCGTTCAAACCAGCATGAGTTTAATGGCGTGGCTGCGCTCAAGGACGTGCTAGGAACCAATCGGTCAGAGTTGAATGTCCACTTCTCTGTGAGAGGGGAAAACATCGGCGCTCAAGCTAATGTTACTTGGTACGATGCTCGTGAGGACCACCCTACTCGCTCCGAGCATCGTCTCTACTTCCAAAAAAATGAAGTAATGGATCAAGCGCAAGAAGGTGACAACGTCATCATCGGCTACGATGGGCAGCGCACTCTTCACTGTATTCTCATCCGCACTGGCAGTAGCGAGCACCGTCCTGGGATCGGCCAGTGGGAAACATATTAAGAGTGAGTTTATGGCTGTGAGGGAGGGGTAGTAGCGCACATGCTTGTGTCGAGTATTTTCATCCGAGCAGCCTCGGCTTCAGATTAAGTGCCGCACTGGAGGATCTGCTTGGCGGCTCCTCCAAGGCTCAGATATGATTAGCACTTCGTTCCTTGGCTGCATGTGCTGCCAGTTGCTCAAGTGCATACTGGACTGCATACGGAGCTGGTCGATAGGTAGCTGACTCTTGATCGCTCAAGTAGTAACGCATAACTCGATCAGTGATACCTAGTGCGGTCGCTGCTGCTTCTTGGGTGACGCGCGCGATCTCCAGAAGTTCACGTAGATAGACTGGTGAAGGATTGTGTAAGGAAGCGTCCGGTCTTTGAGGGTGCTTATCTTCATTTCGGTATTCGGGATGCACGCTAAGGCTCCTCAATAAGGTATTCCTCTTTATCAGTAGATTTCAGCGAGCTTTACTTCTGTTCTCCTCAATGGCTGCTGCGTTCTAGGTAGTTGCAAAGTAATACTCGTCATCCGCGTGCGGATCGAACTCAGGTCGAGCGATGCGACCTTGATCCAATAGGTATTGGATTATGTCGCGCACTTCCAGCCAGCCATCGGATTCGATGATATTAAGATCTTCTATGGCTTTGCTAATTTCTCTCCAGCCAGTGTTTTTTGGCTTGATGACATTCAGTAATGTATTCAGAACCAGTTGCTGGCGCTCGTCTTGATTCATTTCAGTCAAGGGTTCCACCTCGTCGGTCGATTTCATTACGCTCGCACTTGCATCGACGCGGTAGTCACGAATAAATTCGTAAGCCTCTTCGCGGCTCATATCGCCCTTGATAATCTCCACGCGATCACGCATCGGCTTGTCGTAGTGAACAACAGTCACATCATATTTGCCGCCGCCGACTTGGACAGAAATATTCACCCCCGTACGTTCACGAGCCTCTAAGACGATGTTCTGTTCTGCTCGCATTTGGACTTCGGCGTCAGTAACGACATCCCACTCTGGCCGTTCAAAAATGTCTGGGTACACACGATGTTTGGTCGTGAAGTAGCGCTTGGACATCTCGATGCAATTTTCACGATTGCAATTTGGCGTTTTAATCACATAGAGGAATGGTGTTTCCAGGTTCTTTTCGCGCCAGTTGTTGCATTTACGGAAGCTGGAAAACTTGACTGTTTGAAATAGCTCTCCGTTATAGAAAATCTCGAAATCCAGAAGTGTTTCAGCAGGCTTGACTGTTTTTTTGACGCTCATATCGTCCTGCTCCGTCATTGTGTGTGCCACTGCGTAAACTTAATATCATTTTAGGAACAATGTTCCTGATTGGCAAGGGTGTGCGTGCGTGGCATTCCGATATGTAAGAGCGTCCTACCGCTCAATGCGTTAATCAACAGGTCGTCGGGTACTATCCTGTCGCCTGCGTTGAGGGCTGTCCTATGATCTAAAACCCCACGGGGCTCTGCGGAGTCTCAGGCTCCCCGAATAGTGCCCAACGCATTTCTTTTTTCGTCGACTCTTCAGCAAAATCATTTTTTCGAAAGGATGTCATGTATGTCGTTTCCGATCCTGTCAGGGTGATGGGGTTTAGGAGAAGACGCTGCATTCTATCGTGCCCGCAAAAGCCGCTAGATAACGACAACCGCTAGTTGTGCCGGACGCTTTCATCTGAATGCTACACTTATTGACACTCATGCTTGTGTTGTCGTGGCTTCACATTTACGCTTTGCTCTGTCGCGGTCAATCCCGTGGCCGGGTGTCAGAACCTGCATTGTTCGAGGCGCATAGCGCCATAGCCAGCGATTAAGTGCTTACAGAGGCTTAGCTGCTGCTTTTCTATGGCGGTCCGTGCGGGGCAGGCTTCGGCCTGGCCGGTTCCCTCGGACGCCGGTTTCTGACCCCCGTACGGTCCGCCACCCATTTCGTGTCAGAACGGCTGGGTGGACGGCTCCTTAACTGTCCGAGGAGATAAGGAAAATGACCTGTCCCCCTTTTAAGCTCGTGCGCCGCCCTGGCCGTTTTTTTAGTACCGCAAACTATCTCGGAGGATTCCGTGATGTTTGATCTCTCGCTCCTCATCGGCCTCCCCAAACCCAGCAGCATCGATACCGCGTTGCTTACCCCTGAAGATGCCGCGATTAAACTACGGCAGGCTGCCACTCTTCGGCTTAATGGAGCACAGAGTATTCTGCTTCATTTTCCGCAAGACGTTGAGCTGGCGGTAGAGCTGTTGGATGACGCGGCAGTGCTATTCGACAAGGCATTCCGATATCTGTCGGGTATCCCTGCTCAGCGCGTTCATCAACAGATTGGTGAGTACGTCTCTGTCCCTTCCGCAGAAGGCGGTCCAGGTATCCGAACACCATGGGGCAATGAATTCCGCCCGATGATTGAGGACGGCGTTCGGTGTGCTGAGACCTGGCTCGATGGTTCATCATTGCCGCTGTGGTGGGCACTGGCGCAAAACCGAAAGCATCATCGTCCAGGTGATCCCCAAGAAGCATTTGAAGCAGGTTTTCTGCTGCGGTTGCAGCAGACGCTTATCATGCGACGTGAGGCCGTCACTTCTCAATCAACCCGCTTTGATGCCTGAGTCTGTAATTGACGTTTGAGATTTGCTTTTTTCCGCCAAACCCTCCGATCAAGCGATCTTTGATCGCGCCGATCGGAGGGTTCACTCGCTTTTTCTCGAAGCCGCGGAGTTCCACCCTCCTATTTTCAAATTTGACGAACGCCACGCTTGCTTTCCCCCGTCAGTAATTCCCTGCAACCTTTATCAAACGCAGCGCCATTTCAGTGTATGTGCGAATCTTTTCGTTGGGCATGGATGTAGGTGTGGCGACAGCGGCGACGCCGGCGACAACCCACGTAGAACGTGGCCTGGAGCATGGCGACAAAATTGGCGACAGTCGCCACTTTCTGAGCGCTTTGGCAGTGATGCTTGACCGCCATTTCGAGTGGGTATAAAAATTGGCGCACGGATCGCTGTCGTTGACAGCACCAGCCCAGGTAGCCAGAACCTTCAAGGCTACGCCACTTGCGTGGTGGTTCTCCCAAAGTGCGATTAGCATCCGGCGGCTCGCACGGTCACTCCCCAAGAGTGATGGATGCCTACTCCACTTATCTGTCCACTGCGACAGACGATGGACCTTCCTCGCTGCACTGCAGCAACCTCACCTCTCGGCGCACTTCGCTGCGCCAGATCGCGCCCGTCTCTTTCTCCTGGAAAGAGACGGGCGCTCGTACCACTGCTGCAAGCCACGTCGTACAGGGCATTGCCGCAACTCTCCGCGTGACAATCGGCCTGACAAATCCGATTCGTCGCCATCCGCAACGACACAGGCACCGGTGCCGCAGCCTATTGAAAGGCTGCACCTGAATGACAGTCAGGCATGCCCCAGGTTTCGATGTTGTTGCCTTCTCTCGCTCAGGATCTCTAGGTGCCGAACTCGTCAGTCGGCACAGCCTCCACCCGCCCGCATCTTCGGATGCGTCTAAGGAGGCCAGATTCATGGGGTCATGCCCTTGCTCCCGGTCGTAAGGAGCCGTTCGTTCCGCGTCAGTGAGCACCTCACAGGCCGCAGGGGCCTTGATCCCTGATAACACTCAACAGCCGTGGCGGGACTACGTGAGGACAACCGGCAATGAACGAGGAGAGGGCCATGCAGCAGTTAGATCCGAAGCTTGAACTACCACGACCACCTCGACCGCTGTTTGAGTCGAATGCCGTGGCCCAGCCTTATCCGGTGCAGGCACTGGGCGGGATTCTTGGGCCTGCGGTGGAACGCATGGCCGAGGTCATCGGCGTGCCCCAAGCACTGGCCGCGCAATCGGTGTTGGCCGCGTCGGCCCTAGCCACTCAAGGTCATGCGGGCTTACAGCTCGACGGGAGAAATTATCCCCTGTCGCTGTACCTGATCACGGTGGCAGCGTCGGGGGATCGTAAAACGGCGGCAGACCGATGTGCATTGCTGCCGGCACGGCAATGGGAGCGTGAGCAGTGGCAGCGTTATCGCGAACAGCTTGCACGGCACCGTGCCGCACAGCGGCAGGCGCAGCGTATCAATCCTGCTGATCCTGAGTCCGCGAACGGGGCGCCGCTCGAAGCGGAGCCCTCAGCCCCTAGGCTGATCACCACGGACCCGACTATCGAGGCCCTGATAAAGGGGCTCTGTCATGACCTGCCCAGCATGGGTTTGTTCTGTGACGAGGGCGGACAATTCCTCGGCAGCAGCACCATGAATAGGGACAATCGTTTGAAAGCGGTCACGACCTTGTCGTCGCTCTGGGACGGTAGCCCGATTGATCGTGCGCGCTCCATGGCTGGCGAAAGCCTGCGAGCCTACGACCGACGCTTGAGCCTGCACCTGATGCTGCAACCGTATCTAGCCATGCAGTTGCTCAGTGACCCGTTGCTGCAGGGGCAAGGCATTCTCGGCCGCTGCCTGATGACCTGGCCCACTAGCCTGGCTGGACAACGCAGCTACCAGGCTGTCGACTTGTCCAATGACGCTGCCCTAACGCGCTATCACCACCGCCTTTCAGCCCTGTTTCGTCAGCCCTGGTCACTTTCCGCTGACGGTGCTCTGCAGTTGTCATCCCTGACCCTCAGCCCGTTGGCCCGCCGTCGCTGGATTGATTTGCATGATGCTATCGAGGCTCAGCTGGGTGAGTTTGGCGAGCTGGCCAGCGTGCGGCCCAGCGGTTCGAAGGCCGCCGACAACCTTTTGCGCGTCGCCGGTATTTTGGCCGTTGTGGAGGAGAGCAGTGTCGTGGAGGTCGACCATATCCAGCGGGCCTCGGCCTTAGTCGGCTACTACCTCACCGAGATCCAGCGCCTGACCGAGCAGGAGCCGGTGTGCAGGGTAAAAGAAGAGGCGGACCGGCTGTTGCGCTGGCTGCAGGTCAAGGATTGGAAGCGCTTCAGTATTCGAGATGTGAATCGCAACGGTCCCCGCTTTGCCCGCAAGAGCAGTCGTCATGCCGCAAAGCTGCTGGTCGAGTTGATTGATCATCAGTGGTTGATCTCCGACGGCCACACCTTCGAGGTGCGTCATGTTCAATCTTGATGAAGCGCTGCGCAACCATCTGGCTCAACGCGAAAAGGAGCCGAAAGTGCGATTTGTCGCCGGTACTGTCGCCACTTTGTCGCCACGCTCAAAGGCAGGCAAGGCAAGGGTTGTCGCCGGTGTCGCCGGTGTCGCCACCCTCCATAGAACTATCACCTCTACGACCGCCATTATCCAATGGTTGGAAGAGCAGGGCGCGCATCTTTACGTCACCGACAACACGCTGTGTTTTCGCCCGACTGATTGGGCTCAGTTCGCGATTGTAAGTGCGCACTGGCGAGCCCTTTTGCATGATCTCGCGGCAGTCGATCAGGAACAGAAAAATGGCTCGGGTCGGTAAGCGAACGGGGCGCAATTTCGGCTTCGGTCGCCAGCTCGGCTATGCCGGACCGCAAGCCCTGAAAGACCTGTTTGGGGACGGCCATTTTGCTACCGTCAAAGCCCATAGTGATCGCTGGCAGGCGTTCGTGCATTGGTGTCGATCTGATGAAGGGCCGAGGGTCAACGACGCGCGCCAGATAGACCGCGAGATCCTCATGCGGTACGCCGTCCACGTGCGGGAGCAGGTTGATCAGGGCAACGTCGGCATTGCCACCGCGCAGAACCGACTGTCCAGCGTGAACCGAACGATGGCCGCGCTGCGCGGTGATCAGTACGTCAAAATCCCGAGTCCGAGTAAGGCGCTTGGCCTGCAGCGCTCAAGCGTGCGTAGTGAGGCTCCGCAAGGCCAAGACCGTGCGCAGGTCGAGTTGATCGCGCGGGCACTGTCAGATCGTCAGCAATCGAGGGTGAGTGCCATTGTGCTCCTCGCCCGTGAGACTGGTATGCGCCTGCGCGAAGCGATCCTGGCCGATCTGCCACGACTGCAACGTGAGGTTCGGCAACTGGGCAAGATCAACATCCAGGATGGCACCAAAGGCGGTCGATCAGGGGCCTCGGCACCGCGCTGGATTACGGTAACGGATCAAGTTCGCGATGCCCTGGATTGGGCCAGCGCGACCTTACCCAATGGCAGCCGGAATTTGTTGGCGCCCGACGAAAGCTACAAAGACTTTATTCGGGCAGTTGTGCGACCGGCACGGGACATCTTGCATGAGCATGGATTGAAAGGCTTTCATGAGCTGCGGGCGGCTTACGCCTGTGAGCGTTATGAGCAACTGACTGGCTTGAATACACCCGTCAATGGCGGTCGTGTTCATCGAGAAGATCGAGAGCTTGATCAGCGTGCACGACAGCAGATCAGCCACGAATTGGGACATAACCGCATCGATGTGGTGAGTGCCTACATCGGAGGTCGGCGATGACGTCCGAGTTCGACATAGCGTTGTTTCTGCGCCCCGTGCTCAAAGGTGCACATGCCACGCGGCAGCGGCACATCAGGCAAGCAGAAAGGATGCACGAGGTGATTCGTGAGCGCTGGGGTTGCGCGACTCCCTGGTCCTGGAGAGAAAAGCACGTGAGATGGTTTCTGGAGCACTACCTGCGATGCTCAGCTCCAGCTACCGTCTACTACTACGCCTTAACAGCAGGGTTGATCCGTCGTATAAAGGCAAAAATCGTGGTTGCCTGATAGACCTTTAAGCGTGAGCCCCTGAGTATGGGAATGCGGAGCCTTCCCATACTCAGGGGCTTGGCTGAAAAAGCGTAGGCATACCAGAGATCTGGCAACTGTCGTCACTCCTTTCGCCCTACTACACGACACGGATCGTAGCCGGTGGCGCGTACTCGTTGGATGTTCAGCGAATCGGTACGACGTTGCGATCTCTGGTTTGATGGATAGCCGATGCCGACAGGCTGCCGGTGGCCGCCTTCTGGATATGTTCACTCCACCAAGCCATCATCGGGCGCCGACGTTCGATGTAATCCGCCCGGTTGTAGGCGCTACGAACTTCGTCCTTGTCGACATGCGCCAGCGCGACCTCGATCAGCTCGGGATCCCAGCCATGCTCATTCAGGATGGTGCTCGCCATCGAGCGCAAGCCGTGGCTGACTAAGCGGTCCTGAAAGCCCATGCGCTTCAACGCCATGTTGGCGGTCTGGCTATTGGCATGGGTGCGGGGATTTCTATCTGAGGGGAACACGTACTCTCTGTTACCGCTGAGTTGCTTGAGCGTCTCTAGTAACGAAACTGCCTGATCGGTAAGAGGGATTGTGTGCGGCCGACGTTTTTTCATGCGCTCTGGCGGAATGGTCCATATGCGCTTGTCGAAGTCGATATCTGCCCATCGTGTGGTGGCTGCTTCGGCAGGGCGGGTCATCGTGTGCAACTGCCATTCGATCAGGCAGCGGGTCGTGCGCTTGATGCTGGCATTCGCGATTTCCATCATGAGCTCGGGAAGCTCCTCAGGTGGTAGCGCAGCCATGTTCTCTTTTTTGGGTTTCTTGAACACGGCCCGAATTCCATTGAGGGGGTTCGCAAATATCAGCCCGGAGTTGACCCCGTAGGTCATGATCTCGTTGAGTCGTTGGCTCAATCGTTTGACGGTTTCGAGGCTTCCTTTGGCCTCGATTGGGCGAAGGATCTTGATAACCATCGGAGCAGTGATTTGAGAGAGCGGCGTTGTTTTCATGCTTGGGAAAACATGGAGCGTCAGCGATCTCCAAATGTCTTCGGCGTAGGCTTTGGTTACGGAGTCTTTCTTCAGCTCGAACCAAGCGGTGGCCACCTTCTCGAATGTGTGTTCAGTCTCAGCAAGTTTGGCTTGCCTTACCTCATCACGCTGGGTTTTGGGATCAGTGCCCAAAGCAAGCAGCTCACGCGCCTCTGCGGCTTTCTTGCGGGCGTTGGCTAACGAGAGGTCGGGGTATGGACCAAGCGCCATGTTGATACGGCTTCTGGTCAACGGCTCGCGGTAATTGAAATTCCACATCATCGAGCCGCTCGCGCGTACTCGAAGCTGCAAGCCATCGCCGTCGCTGAGGACGAAGTCTTTACCAGTTGCCTTGACTGCCTTGAGCTGGCGATCGGAGAGGCGGGTTGCGTTAGTAGGCATGGGGGCTACCTCCAGCACCGTTTTGGTATCCTGAAAATAGCATCTGGTAGTCCGGGATACCACCTGGGATACTAAAACGGCTGGAACTCAGAAATCCTCCAAAGCCCCCAAAAGAGCTGAAACCCCCGTATTCACTGGATTTCAGGCACAAAAAAAGACGTCCGTGGACGTCTTTAGATGATGAAGTGGTGGAGCCGGGGGGATTTGAACCCCCGTCCGCCAGTACTCCGCTGTCGGTACTACATGCGTAGCCGTTTCTATTAAGTTAACCCTCAGCGACCCGAAGGGCAGGGTGCTTTGGGCGAGTTGTGTAAGTTTTAGCCGCTTCGTCCACAACGTACTGCACGGCGATTCTGTTCTATATGACAATCACTTTGGGTTTACAGACATCCCCTGGTGATTGCTGGACCCGAAGGTACCAGAAGCTCAGGGCTAAGGCTGCTTACGCAGCGAGAGCGAATTCCTGGCCGTAGTTTTCGTCATTGGCAACTATAAGAAGTTGCAACAGTGGATTTACGAGTTCTGTTACCAACTCGGCATGCACCTAAAGTTTCGCGACCGGCGTCGAATCCTAAACGGCCCCGTGCTTGTAACTCGTTGTTTCTTAGTGAGTGACAAGCCTGTGCAGTGTACGCCAAACGGTCCGAGAAGGCCAACCCGAAGGTTGGCCTTGAGACGGCGTCCGGTTTACTGGCCGCCTTTCTCACTGTTCTGCAGGTCTTGAATGGCCTTGGAGGTGATCTCGATGCACTTCTTGTCATCGCCAGCGGCGTGAGCGGCTTTGGCTTGGGAGACGGCGGTGTCGATTTCACCACTTTTGCCACTGGTGTCGGTGGCGAGGAGGGCTTTGCCGTTGTTGATTTTGTCGAGGTTGATCTTGCACAGATCGGTGTCGCCGGCAGCAAAAACAGGGGAGGCCAGCATCGCAGCGGTAATGAACAAGCCAGCAAGAGCGGAACGCTTCATAGGGTATCTCCTTGCGAAATAGGGCTCGACGCTGCTGGCGTTTCACAGGCTGCCAGCGACATCACTGTTGAGCCTCGTGCGCCGAGGCCTATGTAGATGACTACGCCGGCGCGCAGGGGTTCTGTTTGTTTGCAGGTTTAATGCACGCGGGCCTGGGTGACGCGGTCCACGAGGTACACCAGCCCGTGGTAGTCGATGCCGCCATGCTGGCTCAAGCCGATCTCGCAGGTGCGGCTGGTGGAAATGCCTTCACTGCAATATTGCACTGCGTCCTTGAGGGTGCGCAGTGAGTGGGCGTTGAGCTCCGGTGTGGTGAAGCCTTTGTCGCCCGCAAAGCCGCAGCAATGGATGCCTTCCGGAATCACCACGGTGTTGGAACAGCGCCGGGCGAGGTCGATCAGCGCCTGGCTTTCGCCCAAATGCTGGGTGCTGCAGGTGACGTGCACGGCGATGGGCGCTTCCTGCGGGGTGAAGTCGAGGCGGTCCATCAGGTGCGTGCGGATGAAGCGTACCGGGTCGTAAAGGTCGAGGCGCGTTTCGCCGAGGTCTTGCAGTAGCCGCAGGGTGCAGGGGCTGGTGTCGCAGTAGATGGGGTCGAGGCCGCCACGGCTGGCGTGGAGCAGCGCGCCGATCAGCTCCTGGCGTTTGTGTTCGGCTTGCTCGGCGTAGCCTTTGGAGGCGAAAGGCTGGCCGCAGCAGAGGTTGTCCTGGTTGTCTGGGAAGACGACTTGGTAACCGGCTTTTTCCAGCAGGCTGCGGGTTTTGTCGTACAGCGACGTCTGCTCTTTATCTCCCGCTGCCGGGCCCATGGCGCGTGAGACACAGGCCGCCAGGTAGACCACGCGCGGGCGCTCGTCATCGACGGCCGGGCTGAAGCGAATGGCTTTTTCCGGCTGCGGCATGGCGTCTGTCCATTGAGGGATTTGCCCCTTGGACAGCTGCGTGATTTTCGCCGAGAGCTTCGCCAGACGCGGCGCGCCCAGCAGCATGCGTGCGCCATTGGCGACGTGCAGGGTAAAGCGCGCACCTTGCAGCGCAGTGGCGAAATGGCTGGCGAGCCAATCGGCTGTTTTCGTACGGTCTGCGTCACGGCTGCGCAGCTTTTTCACCAGGTCGCCGGTATTAATGCCGACAGGGCAGCGTTGGGCGCACAGCCCGGTAGCGGCGCAGGTGTCGATGCCTTGGTAGTGGTAGGCCGCCTCCAGTTCGGTGGTGTCGATGCCTGCGCGTTTCTTCGCCTGGATATCGCGCCAGATCACGATGCGTTGGCGCGGGCTCAAGGTCAGGCCTTTCGATGGGCAGACCGGTTCGCAGAAACCGCATTCGATGCACTTGTCCACAAGCTCGTCAGCGGCGGGCAGCGGTTTGAGGTGTTTGAGGTGAATTTGCGGGTCGTCGCTGAGCACCACGTCGGGGTTGAGAATGCCGTTCGGGTCGAGCAGGCGTTTGAGCTGCCACATCAACTGATAGGCATCGCTGCCCCATTCCAGCTCAACAAAGGGCGCCATATTGCGGCCGGTGCCGTGCTCGGCTTTCAACGAGCCGCCGAACTCCACGGCCACCAGGTGTGCCACGTCGTCCATGAACGCCTGATAGCGTGCGACTTCTTCGCTGCTGTTGAAGCCTTGGGTGAAGACGAAGTGCAGATTGCCTTCCAGGGCGTGTCCGAAAAGGATTGCTTCGTCGTAGTGATGTTTGTCGAACAGCTCGATCAAGCGGTTTACGCCGATGGCCAGTTGTTCGACCGGGAAGGTCACGTCTTCGATGATCACCGTGGTGCCGGTTTTACGCACGGCGCCGACGGCGGGGAAGGTGTCTTTGCGGATCGCCCACAGGCGGGCGTTTTCCACGGGGTCTTGGGTGAAGTCGACCTGTTTTTCCACAGGGAAGGGCGCCAGGGCCGTCATGATCAGCGCCAACTGCTCCTGCAGCAATGACGTCGACGCGGCGCGCGATTCGATCAGCATCGCGCAGGCATTTTCCGATAACTGCTGTACGAAAGCGGGCATGCCCGGTTTGTTCTGCACCGAGCGCAGGCTGCGTCGGTCAAGCAGCTCAACGGCTGAGACCGGTTGGGTTTTCAGCACGGTGACCGCGTTGCAGCAGGTTTCGACATCCGGGAACACAATCAACGCCGAGGCTTTGTTCGGGTGGTCGATCACCGTGTCGTAAGTCACTGCACTGATAAAGCCCAGGGTGCCTTCGGAACCCACCAGCAAGTGGCTGAGGATATCCAGCGGCTCATCAAAATCCACCAGGGCATCGAGTGACAGGCCGGTGGTATTTTTCAGACGGTATTTGTGGCGGATCTTTGCAGCTAATTCAGCATTTGCCCGCGTCTCGCGGCCGAGTGTTGCCAGGTGTTCCAGCAATGCGCCGTGGCTTTCACGAAAGGCTGTGATGCTGGCGGCGTCTTCGGTGTCCAGGCAGCTGCCGTCTGCCAATACTAGGCGAATGCCTGCCAGGGTGTGGTAGGTGTTCTGCGCCGTACCGCAGCACATGCCGCTGGCGTTGTTGGCGACGATGCCACCGATTTTGCACGCGTTGATCGACGCCGGGTCCGGCCCGATCTTGCGTCCGAACGGTGCCAGCCACGCATTCGCCTGGGCGCCGATCACGCCGGGTTGCAGGCGGATCTGCGTGCCTTGCCCGCGAATTTCGCGGCCATTCCAATTGTCGCCGAGCACGATCAGCACCGAGTCGCTGATGGCTTGGCCGGACAAGCTGGTGCCTGCTGCGCGGAAGGTCACCGGCACATGGTCACGCTGAGCCAGTTGCAGCACTGCAACCACTTCGTCTTCCGACTCCACGCGGATCACCAATTGTGGGATCAGTCGGTAAAAGCTGGCGTCGGTGCCGAAAGCGAGGGTGGAGAGTGGATCGTCGAAGCGACGATTTTTCGGAATCAGTTGTGCGACGTCGCTCAGAAAAGCAGCAGGCAGGCCCATCGGTCCTCCAGAAATAGCAGACGCCGGACGCGTTGTGCGGCGTCGATTCTTACTCTGTTACGTGCGGGTCTTTAGTGCACCAGCATACCGGTGAACCCGTAGGCCTGCGACATGCTGATCGGTCAGCATCGGGATCTGTACTTGGCGATTATCGAGGGGTGGGCCGAGCAGGCGCGGGAAGTCTCAACACGTCACCTGCTGTATGTGCAGGAAGTGCTGGAGGAGGTGCGTCAGGAGGTTCAGCGGGAACGGCGTAAAGGCATGTAGCCCCGGGTGATTGGCCCAGGGCTACATCGCTGCAAGGGTTAGTCTTCCTTGCCCTTGTTGCGCACGGCGCGGTGCAGCTCGCGATTGGAGTCGCGTTCGCGCTCGGTGTCGCGCTTGTCGTATTCCTTCTTGCCCTTGCCCAGCGCGATCTCGCACTTGACCAGGTGCTTGCTCCAGTACCAGGACAGGCAGATGCAGGCGTAGCCTTTCTGCTGTACGGCGGCGGCGAGCTTTTCCAGTTCGCGCGCATTGAGCAACAGTTTGCGCGTGCGCACCGGGTCGGCAATCACGTGGGTGCTCGCGGTGGTCAGCGGGGTGATATGACTGCCCAGCAGCCATGCCTCGCCATCCTTGAGCAGGACGTAGCTGTCGACCAGTTGCAGCTTGCTGGCGCGCAGACTTTTTACTTCCCAGCCGGCCAGGACCAGACCAGCCTCGAACCGATGTTCGATGAAGTAATCGTGTCGCGCCTTTTTGTTTTGCGCGATGGTCCCTGTGGGGTGTTTCTTTTGTTTAGCCATAGGGGCGGCATTATAGGGAGTTGCGAGCGTGTCGGCTACGGTCAACCTGCGTGCTTGAGCGTGTTGAGCGAATCCCGGACAATACGGGCAGTTCTTTGGTTTTTTTCTCTCGCGGATCGGGCTGTTCTTTCGCGATGTTTGCCTCAGCAGTGGAAGTAACGCTCACATGACGACGCATATTCAACGTTCGGCTTTATTGCCTTATCCGGCGCAGGCGCTCTATGACCTGGTCAACGACGTGGCGCGTTACCCGGAATTTCTGCCGTGGTGTTCCGCCGCCGAGGTGCTGGAGAGCAGTGACGAGCACATGGTTGCCAGTGTTGGGGTGGCCAAGGCGGGGCTGAGTCAGCATTTTGTGACGCGCAATATTCTGGTGCCCGGAAAATCCATTGAAATGAATCTGGAAGAAGGGCCGTTCACTCAACTGCACGGTGTGTGGGTGTTCAAGGCGTTGACGGAGAAGGCCTGCAAGATCAGCCTGGATTTGTCATTCGAGTATGCGGGGCCGATTGTGCGGGCGACCTTGGGGCCTTTGTTCAATCAGGCGGCGAATACCCTGGTGGATGCATTTTGCCAGCGAGCCAAGCAACTGCATGGTTGAGGTCGAAGTGGTGTATGCCGCTGAAGATCGCCAGGTATTGTTGGCGGTGGCGGTGCCCTCGGGCACGAGCGTGAGAGCTGCCGTGCAGGCATCTGGAATCGCAATGCAATTTCCACAGCTGTCGCTGGCTGAGTGCCCACTGGGCATATTCGGTAAGGCGGTCGCGGACCCTGAGGTGCGTGAAGTGCAATCGGGCGACCGCATCGAGATTTATCGACCTTTGCTGGCTGACCCAAAAGAAGTGCGCCGGCTGCGCGCGGCGAAGGCGGCGATGGCCAGGAAGCAGGATTCATAGACTTGGTAATCGACAGGCAACAAAAAGCCCGGCATGCCGGGCTTTTTATTGAGCGCCGCAAAATTACTGCGGGCTGGTGTCCAGAGGCTGAGGCGTCGGGACGGGGACGGCTTGCACGCCATCGACATCTTTCTGGATGGTATCCAGCAAGGAGCCTGGCTTGGCCGGTACTTCAGACTTCGGCTTCTCGGCTTCCTGCGCAGGCGCGGTCACGTTAGTGCCGTTGTCTTTGCCGAGCAGGGCTTCATCACGGCTGACGCCGGGCATGAAGTCACCGGACAGGCTGACAAGCTGGTCATTGCCATTAAAAATGACGCTGACGCGCTCCTGCTGGCGTTCACCGCCACCAGGCTGGATGCTGTAGAGATAATCCCAGCGATCGGCATGGAAAGTGTCGGTCAGCAGGGGGTTACCCATGATAAACCGTACTTGCCGTCGGGTCATTCCGGGGCGTAACTGGTCTATCATGTCCTGCGTGACGACATTGCCCTGCTGGATGTCGATTTTGTAAACCCCGGGGAATGAACAACCGGCGAGTGCGAGCAGTCCCACAAAGGTGAAACTGGTTAGCAAGAGCTTGGTGTTTTGCATCGGTGGGCGACTTCCACTATCTTGGCTGGGACAACGTAAACGCCGATCATACCCGTATTAAGAGAAGCTGCGAAGCAGCATCCGCGAGAAAGCTAACCATGGTTGAAAATAGCGAACTACGCAAAGCCGGTCTTAAAGTGACTCTGCCACGAGTCAAGATTCTACAAATGCTCGATTCTGCTGAGCAGCGCCACATGAGTGCCGAGGATGTTTACAAGGCACTGATGGAGTCTAACGAGGACGTTGGCCTGGCCACGGTTTACCGTGTGCTGACCCAGTTTGAAGCCGCAGGGCTGGTGGTTCGTCATAATTTCGACGGCGGTCATGCAGTGTTCGAATTGGCTGACGGCGGTCATCACGACCACATGGTTGATCTGGATACCAATGAGGTTATCGAGTTCACCAGCCCGGAAATTGAAGCGCTGCAGCACAAGATTGCTGAGGAGCATGGCTTCGATTTGGTAGACCATAACCTGGTGTTGTACATCCGTAAGAAAAAGTAAAAATCGTCGCAGATGTGCTCTGCGAAACGATGGAAGGCGACCCTTGGGTCGCCTTCGTGCTTTCTATAGAGAGGAAAATGCCGGCTTAAGCCTTGGCTGCCACGACCATTTTCTTCGCGTGAGCCAGGGACTCCTTGGTTAGATCGATCCCCCCCAGCATCCGCGCAACTTCTTCCACGCGTTCTGATTTGTTCAGTTTCGACACGGCTGTGTGCGTTGCATCGTTCCCGCGCACCTTATGCACAAACAAGTGCTGATGCCCTTGGGCGGCCACTTGCGGCAGGTGAGTCACAGTCAATACCTGGCCTCTATCCCCAAGTCGGCGCAACAGCTGGCCAACGATCTCGGCCGTCGGCCCGCCAATCCCTACGTCTACTTCGTCAAATACCAGTGTCGGCACCCGCGAGGTTTGTGCAGTGATGACCTGGATCGCCAGGCTGATCCGCGACAGCTCACCGCCAGACGCCACTTTAGCCAGTGCCTTGAGCGGTTGCCCAGGGTTGGCGCTCACTAATAGCTCCACCTGCTCAAGCCCGTGGGGTTGCAGTTCGTTGCTGGCGTTGGTGCGCAGCTCAATGGTGAAACGCCCGCCTGGCATGCCCAATCGCTGAATTTCCAGCTCCACGGCGTTGGCCAAACCTGTGGCGGCCTGGTGGCGCAGGTCGCTCAGCTCGCGTGCCTTCTCTTGATAGTGGCGGGCAAAAGAGGCGAGTTCTTCGCCGAGGCGCTCGATGGATTCGTCATTGGCGTTCAGTGTTTCGATTTCATCCAGCAGCTTTTGCTGCATCGTCGCCACTTCAGTGGGCTGGATGCGGTGTTTGCGGGCCAATGTATAAATAGTATCCAGGCGTTCTTCTATTTCCTGCAGGCGCGACGGGTCGGCATCGAAGTGACCCAGGAAGCGGTTCAACTCGCCGACGGCTTCTTCTACCTGGATTTGTGCACTGGTCAGCAGGGTTGTCGCTTCGCTCAGGGAGCCAGATCCGCTGTTCACGCTGGACAGTCGGTTCAGGCTCGCCGTCAGTGCGTTAAGGACATTCCCTGAATCACTTTCGCTGCATTGCTCTACCACCTGACGACAAATACCCAGCAGGGTTTCGGCGTTGGTGAGGTTTTTGTGTTCCTGCTCCAGTTGCTCCAGTTCCGTTTCGCCAAGGCCAAGACTTTCCAGCTCTTCAAGCTGGTAGCTGAGCAACTGATGGCGGGCGCGTTGCTCGTCGCCGGAATTGGAAAGGCGCTCCAGTTCCAGGCGTGTCTGGCGCCAGCGTTGGGCAGCGAGCTGCACCTGGCGGGCAAGGTCGGTGGCACCGGCGTATTCATCGAGCAGGCGACGGTGGGTGTCAGTTTTCAGCAGGGATTGGTGTTCATGTTGGCTGTGGATATCAATCAGCAATTCGCCCAGGGCTTTCAAATCACCGAGTGGGCAGGGCGTGCCATTGATATAGCCGCGCGAGCGCCCTTCGGCTGTGATGACCCGGCGCAGGATGCACGGGCCTTCATTATTAAGGTCGCGCTCGGCCAGCCAGGTTTCGGCTTCGGGAATATCCGCGAGGTCAAAGGTGGCCAGGATGTCGGCCTTGTCTGCGCCGGGGCGCACCACGCCGCTGTCGGCGCGGTCGCCCAGGGTCAAGCCCAAGGCGTCGAGCATGATCGACTTGCCGGCGCCGGTCTCGCCTGTGATTACGCTCATCCCGCGATCCAGTTCCAGATCCAGATGTTCAACGATTGCGTAGTTATGTACGGACAGGTGCACGAGCATGACGGCCGCTCCCAGGCTTAATGTCTGGTTATTTATACAGTGTTTTGCTCCGAGCTGACAATCCTGGCGCTTAGCTCGATTTGCTCGATATGCCGTGCTACTTAGCGCAAAGAGGAATGAGCGATCATGAATTGATCCGCATCACTGGAAAGACTTTTGGTAACGCTTGCGCCCTTGAACCTGAAAATTGTGGCCCCATATACCGGAACAGAAGCGCGAGTTGAGTTCGCGCATGATTTTGAAAGGAGAAATCTATGGCTGACGAACAGACGCAGGATACGCAAACTCCAGACGCCAATTCGGCTGCCGGTGATGAACTGGCGACTCGCGTGCAAGTGCTCGAAGAGCAGTTGGCCGCTGCGCAGGATCAATCGTTGCGTGTTGCCGCCGATCTGCAGAACGTCCGCCGCCGCGCCGAGCAGGATGTAGAGAAGGCTCACAAATTCGCGCTGGAAAAATTCGCCGGTGATCTGCTGCCGATCATCGACAGCCTGGAGCGTGGCCTTGAGTTGTCCAACCCGGACGACGAAAACATCCGCCCAATGCGCGAAGGGATCGAACTGACCCTGAAAATGTTCCAGGACACCCTGAAGCGTTATCAGCTGGAAGCCATCGATCCGCAAGGCGGCGAACCGTTTAACGCTGAGCATCATCAGGCGATGGCCATGCAGGAAAGCCATGACCTTGAGCCTAACAGCGTGTTGAAAGTGTTCCAGAAGGGCTACCAGCTCAACGGTCGCCTGTTGCGCCCGGCAATGGTTGTTGTGAGCAAGGCTCCTGCACCTGTTGCACCTTCTATTGATGAGCAGGCTTGAAATCAGTCGTAACGGCCCCATCTATAAGTCAAGCGTTTAAGTGCTACCGCAGTTAGCCACCACTGCTGCGGCAACCAAATTAAAGTTTCGGGAGAGTAAATCATGGGCAAAATTATCGGTATCGACCTAGGGACCACCAACTCCTGCGTCTCCGTACTGGAAAACGGCGTTGCCAAAGTTATTGAAAACGCTGAAGGCGCGCGCACCACGCCGTCGATCGTTGCTTACGCCAACGACGGTGAAATCCTAGTCGGTCAGTCGGCCAAGCGTCAGGCTGTCACCAACCCGCACAACACTCTGTACGCGGTAAAGCGTCTGATCGGTCGTAAGTTCGACGAAGAAGTCGTACAGAAAGACATCAAGATGGTCCCTTACAAAATCGCCAAGGCTGACAACGGTGACGCCTGGGTTGAAGTAAACGGCCAGAAAATGTCGCCGCCACAAATTTCGGCTGAAATCTTGAAAAAGATGAAGAAAACCGCCGAAGACTACCTTGGCGAAACCGTGACTGAAGCGGTGATCACCGTTCCGGCCTACTTCAACGACAGCCAGCGCCAGGCGACCAAAGACGCCGGCCGCATCGCGGGTCTGGACGTAAAACGTATCATCAACGAGCCTACCGCTGCTGCTCTGGCTTACGGTATGGACAAGGCCAAAGGCGACCACACCGTGATCGTTTATGACCTGGGTGGCGGTACGTTCGACGTGTCCGTGATCGAAATCGCTGAAGTTGACGGCGAGCACCAGTTCGAAGTGTTGGCCACCAACGGTGACACGTTCCTGGGCGGTGAAGACTTTGACATTCGTCTGATCGACTACCTCGTTGACGAATTCAAGAAAGAAAGCGGCATGAACCTTAAGGGTGACCCGCTGGCCATGCAGCGCCTGAAAGAAGCTGCCGAGAAAGCCAAAATCGAGCTGTCTTCCGCTCAGTCGACCGACGTGAACCTGCCGTACATCACTGCAGACGCCACCGGTCCTAAGCACTTGAACGTGAAAATCTCGCGTTCCAAGCTGGAAGCGCTGGTTGAAGACCTGGTTCAACGCACCATCGAGCCTTGCCGCATTGCGCTGAAAGACTCCGGTATTGACGTTGGCTCGATCAACGACGTGATCCTGGTCGGCGGTCAGACCCGTATGCCACTGGTTCAGAAGCTGGTGACCGAATTCTTCGGTAAAGAAGCCCGTAAAGACGTGAACCCGGACGAAGCGGTTGCCATGGGTGCTGCCATCCAGGGCGCGGTATTGGCCGGCGACGTGAAAGATGTGCTGCTGCTGGACGTTAGCCCGCTGACCCTGGGTATCGAAACCATGGGTGGCGTGATGACAGCGCTGATCGAGAAAAACACCACGATTCCTACCAAGAAATCGCAAGTGTTCTCGACTGCCGATGACAACCAGGGCGCTGTGACCATTCACGTGCTGCAAGGTGAGCGTAAGCAAGCGGCTCAGAACAAGTCCCTGGGCAAGTTCGACCTGGCCGAGATTCCACCAGCACCACGTGGCGTGCCACAAATCGAAGTGACCTTCGACATCGACGCCAACGGCATCCTGCACGTCGGCGCGAAAGACAAGGCGACTGGCAAAGAGCAGAAGATCACCATCAAGGCCAACTCCGGCCTGTCTGATGAAGAAATTCAACAGATGATTCGTGATGCTGAAGCCAACGCTGATGCGGATGCCAAGTTTGCCGAGCTGGCTGGCGCTCGCAACCAGGGCGACGCACTGGTTCACTCGACGCGTAAAATGGTCTCCGAAGCGGGCGACAAAGTGACTGCTGAAGAGAAAACCGCTATCGAAGCTGCTGTGGTTGCTCTGGAAGCTGCCATCAAAGGCGACGACAAGGCTGCCATTGATGCCAAGGTTGAGGAGCTGTCGAAGGTTTCCGCGCCGGTCGCACAGAAAATGTACGCCGAACAAGGTCAGCCAGCTGATGGCGCTGCACAACACGCAGAGCCTGAAGCCAAGCACGACGACGTTGTCGATGCCGAGTTCGAAGAAGTCAAAGACCAGAAGTAAGTTGGTCGCCCGGTTGACCGCTGTCCAGCGGTGACTGGTAGGATGTCGCCGCGCGGGAGCTTGCTCCCGCGTTGGCGTGTCTGGGGTATGCGAATTTTTACAGCATGCGACAGCGTTCGGATGTTGGCGGTGTGATCGGGAATGCTCCTGCGTTCCGAGCAGTAAATACCGCATTTTTGGCCGGGTGCCTGGCTAAAAGCAGTAATGACCAGGATCGTTGAATTGACGTGAGTTGGGTCCGGGCCTGTATTGGGGCTCAACGAGTTTGGCAAGGCTCAGGAGGGTCTGGCCGAACGTCCTTAAGAGTGCAAAGACTTATGGCAAAGCGTGACTATTACGAAGTATTGGGTGTGGAGCGCAGCTCCAGCGAGGCGGACCTGAAAAAGGCCTACCGTCGCCTGGCGATGAAGCATCACCCGGACCGTAATCCGGATAGCAAAGAATCCGAAGAGATGTTCAAAGAGGCGAACGAAGCCTACGAATGCCTGAGTGATCCCAACAAGCGCGCGGCCTACGACCAGTATGGCCATGCCGGCGTTGACCCGAGCATGGGCGGCGGCGGTGCCGGTTTTGGCGGTCAGAACTTCTCCGACATTTTCGGCGACGTATTCAGCGACTTCTTCGGCGGTGGCCGTGGTGGTCAGCGTGGTGGTGCTCAACGCGGCAGCGACTTGCGTTACACCCTGGAGTTGAATCTGGAAGAGGCCGTTCGCGGTACCAGCGTCAATATCCGCGTGCCGACGCTGGTCAACTGCAAGCCGTGCGACGGCTCGGGTGCCAAGAAAGGCTCCTCGCCGATCACCTGCCCGACCTGTGGCGGTATCGGCCAGGTGCGCATGCAGCAGGGCTTCTTCTCGGTGCAGCAAACCTGCCCGCGCTGCCATGGCCAGGGCAAGATCATTTCCGATCCGTGCGATTCCTGCCACGGAGAAGGCCGCGTAGAAGAGTACAAAACCCTGTCGGTGAAAGTGCCTGCGGGCGTGGATACCGGTGATCGCATTCGCCTCTCGGGTGAAGGCGAGACGGGGACTCAGGGCGGCCCTACCGGCGACCTGTACGTGGTGATCAACGTGCGCGAGCACTCGATCTTCCAGCGCGACGGCAAGCATCTGTTCTGTGAAGTGCCGATCAGCTTTGTCGATGCGGCGTTGGGTGGCGAGATGGAGATTCCGACGCTGGACGGTCGGGTCAAACTCAAGATCCCGGAAGGCACGCAGACCGGCAAGCAGTTCCGTATCCGTGGCAAAGGCGTTGCGCCGGTGCGCGGTGGTGGTGCAGGCGACTTGATGTGCCGTGTGGCGGTGGAAACACCGGTCAACCTCGGCCGTCGTCAGCGTGAACTGCTCGAAGAGTTCCGCAGCTCGCTGGAAGGTGATGACTCTCACTCGCCGAAATCCACTGGTTTTTTTGACGGTGTTAAGCGCTTCTTCGGCGACCTGTAAGGAATGAGTATGCGACGTATAGCCGTGATGGGCGCTGCAGGGCGCATGGGCAAGAACCTGGTTGAGGCGGTGCAGCAGCGTTCGCCGGCTTCCGGGTTGACTGCCGCGATCGTTCGTCCGGGCAGCTCGCTGATCGGTGCGGATGCTGGTGAGCTGGCGTCTCTGGGCCGTATCGGAGTTTCGCTGTCGGGCAGTCTCGAGCAGGTAGCTGATGAGTTCGACGTACTGATCGACTTCACCTTGCCGGACGTGATGCTGAAAAACCTCGCGTTCTGCCGCAAGGCAGGCAAGGCCATGGTGATCGGTACCACGGGTTTGAGTGCTGAGCAGAAGCAGTTGCTGGTGGAGGCGGGCAAGGATATTCCTGTCGTCTTCGCTGCCAACTTCAGCGTCGGTGTAAACCTGTCGCTGAAACTTCTGGATCTGGCGGCGCGCGTGTTGGGGGATGAGGCGGATATCGAGATCATCGAGACCCATCATCGCCACAAGATTGATGCGCCGTCGGGGACTGCGCTGCGCATGGGTGAGGCGATTGCCGATGCGCTGGGGCGTGACCTGTCGAAAGTGGCCGTTTACGGTCGTGAAGGTCATACCGGCGAACGTGCGCGTGACACCATCGGTTTTGCGACCGTGCGCGGTGGTGACGTGGTAGGTGATCACACCGTGCTGTTCGCCTCTGAAGGCGAGCGCCTGGAGATCACGCACAAAGCGTCCAGCCGCATGACATTTGCCAAGGGTGCGGTACGTGCAGCGCTCTGGCTCGACGGTCGCGAGCCTGGCCTGTACGACATGCGCGATGTGCTGGACCTGCACTAATCAGTAGCTAAAAAGGGGGCTCAAGCTTATGCTTTGGCCCCGTTTTTACCCGCTAAGCGACGTCCTGTCGCATTCCCCTGCCTTTTAGGCTCATTAGCGGTGGACCAAAAAAGCCTTTTTCTGTAAGCTACAGCTTTAGTGTGTTCACTAAAAGCGCGCAGAATAATTCAGTGAATAAGCGGAGTGACGTGTCCATACGTCACTCCGCTTTTTTACACCTGCGATCGCCCTTTCAGGCTTTATTTACGGGAGGTCTTCTTGACTAAGCCAGCCATACTCGCCCTTGCTGATGGCAGCATTTTTCGCGGCGAAGCCATTGGAGCCGACGGTCAAACCGTTGGAGAGGTGGTGTTTAACACCGCCATGACCGGCTATCAGGAAATCCTTACCGATCCTTCCTACGCCCAACAGATCGTTACCCTGACCTATCCGCACATCGGCAACACCGGTACTACACCGGAAGATGTCGAGTCTGATCGTGTCTGGTCGGCGGGCCTGGTGATTCGTGACCTGCCACTGGTTGCGAGCAACTGGCGTAACACGATGTCGCTGTCCGATTACCTGAAAGCCAACAACGTTGTGGCAATCGCCGGTATCGATACGCGCCGCCTGACACGCATCCTGCGTGAAAAAGGCTCGCAGAACGGCTGCATCATGGTCGATGACAATATTTCCGAAGAGGCGGCGATTGCCGCAGCCCAAGGCTTCCCTGGCCTGAAAGGCATGGACCTGGCGAAAGTTGTCAGCGTCAAAGAGAAGTACGAGTGGCGCTCCACTGTCTGGGACTTGAAGACCGACAGTCATGCAACGATCGAGGCCGCTGACCTGCCTTACCACGTCGTGGCCTACGACTACGGCGTCAAATACAACATTCTGCGCATGCTGGTCGAGCGCGGTTGCCGCGTGACCGTGGTGCCGGCGCAAACCCCGGCAAGCGACGTGCTGGCCCTGCAGCCGGATGGCGTGTTCCTGTCCAACGGCCCGGGTGACCCTGAGCCTTGCGACTACGCCATCCAGGCGATCAAGGAAGTACTGGAAACCGAGATTCCAGTCTTCGGTATCTGCCTTGGTCACCAGCTGCTGGCCTTGGCCTCCGGTGCCAAGACCCTGAAAATGGGTCACGGTCACCACGGTGCCAACCACCCTGTGCAAGACCTGGACACTGGCATTGTGATGATCACCAGCCAGAACCACGGTTTTGCGGTGGACGAAGCGACCTTGCCGGCTAACGTCCGGGCTATCCACAAGTCGCTGTTCGACGGTTCCCTGCAAGGCATCGAGCGCACCGACAAGAGCGCGTTCAGCTTCCAGGGCCACCCTGAAGCCAGCCCGGGCCCGAACGACGTAGCGCCGCTGTTCGACCGTTTCATCAATGAGATGGCCAAGCGACGCTGACTGAGCGGCTTGCGGGCGGCCCCGAACTTCGGTGGCCCCCGCAGGCACTTCAAGGATTGTTCAAGACGGCTTGCCGACTGACCTGCGGATTTGAGTGACAAACCCATGCCAAAACGTACAGACATAAAAAGCATCCTGATTCTCGGCGCTGGCCCGATCGTGATCGGCCAGGCCTGCGAATTCGACTACTCCGGCGCCCAGGCCTGTAAAGCCCTGCGCGAGGAGGGTTACCGCGTCATCCTGGTGAACTCCAACCCGGCCACCATCATGACCGACCCGGACATGGCCGACGCCACCTACATCGAGCCGATCAAGTGGCAGACCGTTGCCAAGATCATCGAGAAAGAGCGCCCGGACGCACTGCTGCCAACCATGGGCGGCCAGACTGCACTGAACTGCGCCCTGGACCTGGAGCGCGAAGGTGTCCTGGAGAAATTCGGCGTAGAAATGATCGGCGCCAATGCCGACACCATCGACAAGGCTGAAGACCGTTCGCGTTTCGACAAGGCCATGAAGTCCATCGGCCTTGATTGCCCGCGCTCGGGCATCGCCCACACCATGGAAGAAGCCAATGCAGTGCTCGAGAAGCTGGGCTTCCCGTGCATCATTCGTCCGTCCTTCACCATGGGCGGCACCGGTGGCGGTATTGCTTACAACCGTGAAGAGTTCGAAGAAATCTGCGCCCGTGGCCTGGACCTGTCGCCGACCAAAGAGCTGTTGATTGACGAATCCCTGATCGGCTGGAAAGAGTATGAGATGGAGGTTGTCCGCGATAAGAAGGACAACTGCATCATCGTCTGCTCCATCGAAAACTTTGACCCGATGGGCGTGCACACCGGTGACTCGATCACTGTTGCGCCGGCGCAGACCCTGACGGACAAGGAATACCAGATCATGCGTAACGCCTCCCTGGCGGTATTGCGCGAGATCGGCGTGGAAACCGGCGGCTCCAACGTCCAGTTCGGCATCTGCCCGGACACGGGTCGCATGGTGGTCATCGAGATGAACCCGCGGGTATCCCGTTCCTCGGCGCTGGCCTCGAAAGCCACCGGTTTCCCGATTGCGCGTATCGCCGCCAAGCTGGCGATCGGCTATACCCTGGACGAGCTGCAGAACGAAATCACCGGCGGCGCAACGCCGGCGTCCTTCGAACCGTCGATCGACTACGTCGTCACCAAGCTGCCACGTTTCGCTTTCGAGAAATTCCCGAAAGCCGACGCACGCCTGACCACTCAAATGAAGTCGGTGGGTGAAGTCATGGCCATCGGCCGGACTTTCCAGGAATCCCTGCAGAAAGCCCTGCGTGGCCTGGAAGTGGGCGTTTGTGGTCTGGACGAGAAGCTCGACCTGAGCAACCCGGAAAGCATGAGCATCCTCAAGCGTGAGCTGACCGTGCCGGGCGCCGAGCGTATCTGGTACGTGGCTGACGCCTTCCGCGCCGGACTGTCGGTCGAAGACATCTTCGGCATGAACATGATCGACCCGTGGTTCCTGGTGCAGATCGAAGACCTGATCAAGGAAGAAGAGAAGGTCAAGACCCTTGGTCTGTCCTCTATCGACCGCGACCTGATGTTCCGCCTCAAGCGCAAAGGTTTCTCCGACCAGCGCCTGGCCAAACTGCTGGGTGTGACCGAGAAGAACCTGCGGACTCACCGCCACAAGCTCGACATCTTCCCGGTCTACAAACGTGTTGATACGTGCGCCGCTGAATTCGCTACCGACACCGCCTACATGTACTCGACATATGAGGAAGAGTGCGAAGCTGCTCCGTCCGGTCGCGACAAGATCATGATTCTGGGCGGCGGTCCGAACCGTATCGGCCAAGGCATCGAGTTCGACTACTGCTGCGTACACGCCGCCCTCGCTCTGCGCGAAGACGGGTACGAGACCATCATGGTCAACTGCAACCCGGAAACCGTTTCCACTGACTACGATACCTCCGATCGTCTGTACTTCGAGCCGGTAACCCTGGAAGACGTGCTGGAAATCTGCCGCGTCGAGAAGCCTAAAGGCGTGATCGTTCAGTACGGCGGCCAAACCCCGTTGAAACTGGCTCGTGCACTGGAAGCCGCCGGCGTGCCGATCATCGGCACCAGCCCGGATGCCATCGACCGTGCCGAAGATCGTGAGCGCTTCCAGCAAATGGTTGAGCGCCTGAACTTGCGTCAGCCGCCAAACGCCACCGTGCGCAGCGAAGACGAAGCCATCCGTGCCGCCAGCAAGATCGGCTACCCGCTGGTGGTGCGTCCGTCCTACGTATTGGGCGGCCGCGCGATGGAAATCGTCTACGAAGAAGAAGAGCTCAAGCGTTACCTGCGTGACGCGGTGAAAGTATCCAACGACAGCCCGGTGCTGCTGGATCACTTCCTCAACTGCGCCATCGAAATGGATGTGGACGCAGTCTGCGACGGTACCGACGTGGTGATCGGCGCGATCATGCAGCACATCGAGCAGGCGGGTGTTCACTCCGGTGACTCCGCGTGCTCGCTGCCGCCTTACTCGCTGCCGGCGCACATCCAGGACGAGATGCGCGAACAGGTCAAGAAAATGGCCCTGGAACTGGGCGTGGTCGGCCTGATGAACGTTCAGTTGGCGCTGCAAGGCGAAGACATCTACGTCATCGAAGTCAACCCGCGCGCCTCGCGTACCGTGCCATTTGTTTCCAAGTGCATCGGTGTGTCCCTGGCCATGATCGCGGCCCGCGTGATGGCCGGTAAGACCTTGAAAGAAATCGGCTTCACCAAGGAAATCATTCCGAACTTCTACAGCGTGAAAGAGGCGGTGTTCCCATTCGCCAAATTCCCTGGCGTGGACCCGATCCTGGGTCCGGAAATGAAGTCCACCGGCGAAGTGATGGGCGTGGGCGACACCTTCGGTGAAGCATTCGCCAAGGCCCAGATGGGTGCCAGTGAAGTGCTGCCGACCGGCGGTACCGCGTTCATCAGCGTGCGTGACGATGACAAGCCATTGGTTGCAGGCGTGGCCCGTGATCTGATCAACTTGGGTTTTGAAGTCGTGGCCACCGCCGGGACCGCCAAGCTGATCGAAGCTGCCGGCCTGAAAGTGCGTCGCGTGAACAAGGTGACGGAAGGCCGTCCGCATGTGGTCGACATGATCAAGAATGACGAAGTCACCCTGATCATCAACACCACCGAAGGTCGCCAGTCGATCGCGGATTCGTACTCCATTCGTCGTAACGCCTTGCAGCACAAGATCTACTGCACCACCACCATTGCTGCTGGCGAAGCCATCTGTGAAGCGCTCAAGTTCGGTCCGGAAAAGACCGTGCGTCGCTTGCAGGATCTACACGCAGGATTGAAGGCATGATCAAATACCCAATGACGGTCCAGGGCGCCAAGGCCCTGGAAGAGGAGCACACCCATCTGACCAAGGTCGTCCGTCCGAAGCTGAGCCAGGACATCGGTACGGCCCGCGAGCTGGGTGACTTGAAGGAAAACGCCGAATACCACGCTGCTCGCGAGCAGCAGGGTATGGTCGAGGCGCGGATTCGTGACATCGAAGGCCGGATTCAGAACCAGGTCATCATTGATGTCACGTCCATCCCGCACACCGGCAAAGTGATTTTCGGCACCACCGTGGAAATCGCCAACGTCGAGACCGATGAGCGCGTTGTCTACCACATCGTGGGCGAAGACGAAGCTGACTTCAAACTCGGTAAAATCTCCGTCGGTTCGCCACTGGCCCGTGCCTTGATTGCCAAGGAAGAGGGTGATGTGGTGGCTGTGAAGACGCCCGGCGGCGTGATCGAGTATGAGATTGTTGAAGTACGTCACGTCTGAAAGGCGGCGCCCGCTTCGTGCGGGCGCCATGCTGTGGCAGCTCGCTCAGATGCTCTGGGTGGGCGGCCTGTGGCTGTTGCACATTGGCGTTTTACCGGCGCTGGGCCTGATTGGCCTGGCACCGTTGCTGATCGATGAGATCGATGGTTTGCTCAGTGCGTTGCTGGTGGGATTTGCAGCGGCGTGCGTAGTGCTCCAGGTGCTGGTGCTGGTCAAGGCCGAAGGCTTGGGGAGTTTGTTGAGGGATATTCGCGGCCAACTGCTGTTGATGGCGCTGTATGCATGCGCAATGTTTTGCGTGGTGCATGTGTGGCTGCCGGAAGCGTTGCGCTGGCAGCTATTCAGCTATCTTGTGCTAGGGTTCTCCGGTCTGGTGCTGGTTCTACAGCCGGCGCCCGGGTGGAGTGGCGGGGCGCGCGAAGCACGCCCGTGACCCTTGTTACTTGAAGCGGTGTACGTTCGACAGTTGCTTGTTGACGCTGAAGTTCTTGCGATACAGCAGCGCCATCTTGCCGATGACCTGAACCAGGTCCGCTTTGCCTGCCTTGCACAATTCTGCAACGGCAGCCAGGCGCGCCTCACGGTCAAGGATGTTGACCTTGATCTTGATCAGTTCGTGATCGTTCAGTGCGCGTTCGAATTCGGCTAACACACCTTCAGTCAAACCGTTGTCTGCCACAATCAGAACTGGTTTCAGATGGTGGCCAATGGATTTGTACTGTTTCTTCTGCTCTTGAGTGAGCGGCATAATCTGACCCCTGCGTCTGATCTTGTAAAAAGCGGCGGCCAGTTTACCCGAGCGAGTCCGGGACCGCCCAGTTAATCACGACCCGTTTTATTTTTCGAGGTGGCCCGTGGCCCGTTCCAAAACCAGTCTTAAGTGGCTACAAGAACATTTCAACGACCCTTACGTCAAAAAGGCGCAAAAGGACGGCTACCGTTCCCGGGCCAGTTACAAGCTGCTGGAGATCCAGGACAAGGACAAGTTGATCCGTCCTGGCATGAGCGTTATTGATCTGGGTGCGGCCCCCGGTGGTTGGTCCCAGGTGACCAGTCGTCTGATTGGTGGGCAGGGCCGCTTGATCGCTTCCGACATCCTGGAAATGGACAGTATCCCGGATGTGACCTTTGTTCATGGTGACTTCACCCAGGACACCGTGCTTGCCCAGATCCTTGAGGCCGTGGGAAATTCGCAGGTAGACCTTGTGATTTCCGACATGGCCCCCAATATGAGTGGATTACCGGCCGTTGATATGCCGCGCGCAATGTTCCTCTGTGAGCTGGCGCTGGATTTGGCGGGTCGGGTTTTGCGTCCTGGTGGTGATTTTCTGGTGAAAGTCTTCCAGGGCGAAGGTTTTGACGAGTACCACAAGAACATCCGCAAGTTGTTCGATAAGGTGCAAACGCGCAAGCCTGACTCTTCCCGGGACAGGTCTCGGGAGCAGTACCTGCTGTGCCGCGGCTTTCGCGGCGCTGAAGGCGCAGCGAGCAGTGAAGAGCGCTTTTGAGGAATTCGAAGCGGGCGATAGGTTTTTTTATATCGCTTTCGTCACGAAGCTCTACGAATATTGTGTAGTCAAAGTTTCACAAAGGGTTACAGACGGCGCCTGCCAGAGTTGTAGGTAATGTAGTAAGTTAGGCCGGTGAATATCATGCGAAGCGCGCGCCAGTAGCGGAGCTTGCTTCAGAGGGTAGTTAATTGAACGATATGGCAAAGAATCTGATCCTGTGGTTGATCATCGCGGCTGTCCTGGTGACGGTGATGAACAACTTCTCCAGCCCTAACGAGCCGCAGACCCTCAACTATTCCGACTTCATCCAGCAAGTTAAGGATGGCAAGGTCGAGCGCGTAGCGGTTGATGGCTACGTGATTACCGGCAAACGCAACGATGGCGACAGCTTCAAGACCATTCGTCCGGCAATTCAGGACAACGGTCTGATCGGCGATCTGGTGGATAACCACGTGGTCGTTGAAGGCAAGCAGCCTGAACAGCAGAGCATCTGGACCCAGCTTTTGGTCGCGAGCTTCCCGATCCTGGTGATCATCGCCGTGTTCATGTTCTTCATGCGCCAGATGCAAGGTGGTGCGGGGGGCAAGGGCGGTCCGATGAGCTTCGGCAAGAGCAAGGCGCGCCTGCTCTCCGAGGATCAGGTGAAAACCACGTTGGCTGACGTTGCAGGTTGCGACGAAGCCAAGGAGGAAGTTGGCGAACTGGTCGAGTTCCTGCGTGATCCGGGCAAGTTCCAGCGTCTGGGCGGCCGAATTCCTCGCGGTGTGCTGATGGTCGGTCCTCCGGGTACCGGTAAAACCTTGCTGGCCAAGGCGATTGCCGGCGAAGCCAAGGTGCCGTTCTTCACCATTTCCGGTTCTGACTTCGTGGAAATGTTCGTTGGTGTCGGTGCCAGCCGTGTTCGCGACATGTTCGAGCAAGCCAAGAAACATGCGCCATGCATCATCTTCATCGATGAAATCGACGCCGTCGGCCGCCATCGTGGCGCTGGCATGGGCGGCGGTCATGACGAGCGTGAGCAGACCCTCAACCAGTTGCTGGTAGAGATGGACGGCTTTGAAATGAATGACGGCATCATCGTCATTGCTGCAACTAACCGTCCGGACGTGCTGGACCCTGCGTTGCTGCGTCCAGGCCGTTTCGACCGTCAGGTTGTTGTAGGGCTTCCGGACATCCGTGGTCGTGAGCAGATCCTGAAAGTGCACATGCGCAAAGTGCCAATGGGCGACGATGTGGCTCCTGCCGTGATTGCCCGTGGTACGCCTGGCTTCTCCGGTGCTGACCTGGCCAACCTGGTCAACGAGGCTTCGTTGTTCGCGGCCCGTACCGGCAAGCGCATCGTTGAAATGAAGGAGTTCGAGCTGGCAAAAGACAAGATCATGATGGGTGCCGAGCGCAAATCCATGGTCATGTCCGAGAAAGAGAAGCAGAACACGGCTTATCACGAAGCTGGCCACGCCATTGTGGGCCGCGTCGTGCCTGAGCATGACCCGGTTTACAAAGTGTCGATCATTCCGCGTGGTCGTGCGCTGGGCGTCACCATGTTCCTGCCGGAAGAGGATCGCTACAGCCTCTCCAAACGGGCGCTGATCAGCCAGATCTGCTCGCTGTACGGCGGCCGTATTGCTGAAGAGATGACCCTCGGTTTCGACGGTGTGACCACCGGCGCTTCGAACGACATCATGCGTGCCAGCCAGATTGCGCGGAACATGGTCACCAAGTGGGGCTTGTCGGAAAAACTTGGTCCGTTGATGTATGCCGAGGATGAAGGCGAAGTGTTCCTGGGGCGTGGCGGCGGCGGTCAAAGTGCCAGCTTCTCCGGTGAGACAGCCAAGCTGATCGACTCCGAAGTGCGCAGCATCATTGATCAGTGCTACGGCACGGCCAAGCAGATCCTGACTGACAACCGCGACAAGCTGGACGCCATGGCTGATGCGCTGATGAAGTACGAGACCATTGATGCCGACCAGATCGACGACATCATGGCTGGTCGCGCACCGCGTGAGCCACGCGATTGGGAAGGTGGCTCGGGTACTTCAGGCACTCCGCCTGTTGTTCAGAATGAGCGTCCTGAAACCCCGATTGGCGGCCCGGCAGCTGACATCTAAGGTTTGAAATGACTTCTGTGTTGTCCTCCACCCGGTTGCCTTGCGGCAATCGGGTTCTTGATTTGGCCCATACGCACGTGATGGGCATTCTTAATGTAACCCCTGACTCCTTTTCCGATGGTGGCCGCTTCAGCCAGCAGGATGCCGCGCTGCGTCATGCCGAAGCGATGGTGCTGGCGGGCGCGACCTTGATCGATGTCGGTGGTGAATCGACCCGGCCAGGTGCTCGCGTTGTCTCTCCTCTGGAGGAGTTGGAACGGGTTGCGCCGATAGTCGAGCTAATCGCGCGCGAGTTGGACGTGATCATTTCAGTGGATACCTCCACTCCGGCGGTAATGCGCGAAACGGCGCGTCTCGGTGCGGGTTTGATCAATGATGTGCGCTCCCTGCAGCGCGATGGCGCGCTCGATGCTGCTGCGGCTACCGGCCTGCCGGTCTGTTTGATGCACATGTTGGGAGAGCCTGGCAATATGCAGGATAGCCCGCACTACGACGATCTCGTGGGTGAGGTGAGCGGGTTTCTCGCCGAGCGGATCGCTCAATGTGCTGCGGTGGGCATTGCGCCCGAGCGAATCGTCCTTGATCCCGGTTTTGGCTTTGCCAAGACTCTGCAACACAATTTGAGCTTGTTCAAACATATGGAGGCTTTACATGCCCTTGGTCGGCCCCTGTTGGTCGGGGTTTCGCGCAAGAGCATGATAGGGCTGGCCTTGAATCGCCCTGTGGGTGAGCGGCTGTACGGTGGTCTCGCGCTGGCCGCGCTCGCGGTGACAAAGGGTGCACGTATTTTGCGTGTGCATGACGTTGCGCAGACCGTTGATGTAGTTCGCATGATCGCAGCTGTAGAATCTGCCGAATAAGAATGATGGAGCACTTATGACTAAAAAATACTTTGGCACCGACGGTATCCGTGGTCGGGTTGGCGAGTTTCCAATCACTCCTGATTTCATGCTGAAACTGGGTTGGGCGGCAGGTATGGCGTTCCGTAGCATGGGCGCGTGCCGCATCCTGGTGGGCAAGGACACCCGAATTTCCGGGTACATGTTCGAGTCCGCACTGGAGGCGGGCTTGTCCGCGGCCGGTGCTGATGTGATGTTGCTGGGCCCGATGCCTACGCCTGCAATCGCCTACCTGACGCGTACGTTTCACGCTGAAGCCGGTATTGTGATCAGTGCTTCGCACAACCCCCATGATGACAACGGCATTAAATTCTTCTCGGGTCAGGGCACCAAGCTGCCGGACGAAATCGAGCTGATGATCGAAGAGTTGCTGGATGCGCCGATGACGGTGGTTGAGTCCAGTAAGCTGGGTAAAGTGTCGCGTATCAACGACGCGTCTGGCCGTTACATCGAATTTTGCAAAAGCAGCGTCCCGACCAGTACCAATTTCGCCGGGCTGAAGATTGTTGTCGACTGTGCTCATGGCGCGACCTACAAAGTCGCTCCGAGTGTGTTCAAAGAACTCGGCGCCGATGTGACAGTGCTGTCGGCGCAGCCGAATGGTTTGAATATCAATGATAACTGCGGCTCCACCCACATGGAGCAGCTGCAAGCCGCTGTCCTGGCTGAACATGCGGACCTGGGCATTGCTTTCGACGGTGACGGCGATCGCGTCCTGATGGTGGATCACACGGGGGCCGTGGTGGATGGGGATGACCTGTTGTTCATCATCGCTCGCGACCTGCATGAGCGTGACAAACTGCAAGGCGGCGTCGTCGGCACGCTGATGAGTAACCTGGGACTGGAGTTGGCTCTGGCCGATCTGGGCATTCCTTTCGTTCGCGCGAACGTGGGCGACCGGTATGTGATCGCCGACCTGCTGGAGCGTAACTGGCAGGTGGGTGGTGAAAACTCCGGGCATATCGTGTGCTTCCAGCACACCACCACGGGTGATGCGATTATCGCGGCGCTGCAGGTGTTGCTCTCACTGCGTCGTCGTAGTGAAAGCCTTGCTCAGGCGCGCCAGGCGCTGCGTAAGTGCCCGCAGGTACTGCTCAATGTGCGGTTTGCCGGCGGCGAAAACCCGATTGATCACCCGGCTGTCAAAGAAGCCTGCGAGCGCGTGACCCTGGCAATGGCGGGGCGTGGTCGCGTGTTGTTACGCAAGTCCGGCACAGAGCCATTGGTGCGCGTCATGGTCGAAGGTGATGACGAAATGCAGGTTCGTGGTCATGCCGAACACCTGGCAAAACTGGTAACTGAAGTTTGCTCCTGAATTCGGCTTGCCAGTGATGATGTGGTTGGGTAACATCTGCGCCCACTTTGACCGACGAGGTACAGCATGCGTCGCACTATGGTAGCTGGTAACTGGAAGATGCACGGTACCCGCGCCAGTGTCGCTGAGCTGATCAATGGCCTTCGTCACTTGGCCTTGCCGAGCGGTGTTGATGTTGCAGTGTTCCCGCCTTGCTTGCATATCAACCAAGTGGTTGATGGCTTGAAAGGCAAGTCGATCCAGGTCGGCGCGCAGAACTCTGCGGTGGAGCCGATGCAAGGTGCGTTGACCGGTGAGATTTCGCCGAGTCAGTTGGTAGATGCGGGTTGTTCCTATGTGCTTGTCGGGCACTCCGAGCGTCGTCAGATGATGGGCGAGCGTGATGGGACACTCAATCGCAAATTCGCAGCGGCACAGGCTTGTGGCCTGATTCCCGTGTTGTGCATAGGGGAAACCCTTGAGCAGCGGGAAGCCGGCAAAACCCTTGAAGTTGTCTCGCGTCAGCTGGGCAGCATCATCGAGGAGCTGGGTGTTGGTGCGTTTGCAAAGGCAGTAATTGCTTACGAGCCGGTCTGGGCCATTGGTACCGGGCTGACTGCTACACCGCAACAGGCGCAGGATGTGCACGCAGCCATTCGCGCTCAGTTGGCGGCAGAGAATTCTGAGGTCGCACAAGGTGTGCGGCTTCTATACGGCGGCAGCGTGAAGGCGGCCAATGCGGTCGAACTGTTCGGCATGCCGGATATCGATGGGGGGCTCATTGGTGGAGCTTCCCTGAATGCAGATGAGTTCGGTGCGATTTGTCGCGCCGCGGGAAACTGAAAAAATGCTGGAAACAGTCGTAGTCGTTTTTCATCTGTTGGCTGCCCTGGGCGTAGTTGCCCTGGTTTTGTTGCAACAGGGTAAAGGTGCGGATGCTGGTGCGTCTTTCGGTGCAGGTGCTTCAAATACTGTGTTCGGAAGCCAAGGTTCCTCTACCTTTCTTAGTAAGTTTACTGCTATACTTGCCGCAGGTTTCTTCATAACCAGCTTAGGGTTAGGTTACTTTGCTAAAGAGAAAGCTCATGTGCTGACTCAAGTAGGTTTGCCAAACCCAGCGGTGTTGGAAGTACCAAAAGCAAAACCGGCTTCTGATGATGTCCCGGTGCTTCAAGAGCAAAAGTCGGCTACTCCAGCGACTGACGTACCTCCAGCTCAAGAGCAGAAGTAAGAAGGGTTGTAAGCGCTGTATTGCCGAGGTGGTGGAATTGGTAGACACGCAACCTTGAGGTGGTTGTGCCCATAGGGTGTAGGGGTTCGAGTCCCCTTCTCGGTACCAATTATCAGGAGAGCCCGCTGTTGCGGGCTTTCTTGTAGGTGGAAGGTTACATTGACCCTGTAAGGGATCGGTCGTATACTTCCGCCCCAGCTTTGTCGCGGGGTGGAGCAGTCTGGTAGCTCGTCGGGCTCATAACCCGAAGGTCGTCGGTTCAAATCCGGCCCCCGCAACCAGTTTTACGGAGCCCCTTTTAAGGGGCTTTTTGTTAGCTGGACACTTTCAACGCCGCTGTTCGACGGCGTTTCAAGGATGGGCGTTTCGCCCATTTTTTTATTTTGCACAGCATGCACATACATGCACGAGGGGGTTCAGGTGTCGAGCAAGCTAGAAGAGTTGCAGGCCTTGCTGGCCCCGGTGGTCGTGGCCCTAGGCTATGAATGCTGGGGTATTGAGTTTTCGGCTCAAGGTCGCCACTCAATGTTGCGCGTTTATATCGATAAAGAGGGCGGCGTGCTGGTGGACGATTGTGCCATTGTCAGCCGTCAGATCAGCGGTGTCCTGGATGTTGAAGATCCAATCTCCGTTGAATACACCCTCGAAGTTTCCTCGCCAGGCATGGAACGCCCACTGTTCACTATTGATCAGTTTGCAAAATTTGCCGGTGAACAAGTGAAGATCAAGCTGCGATCCCCGTTCGAAGGGCGACGCAACTTTCAGGGCCTTCTGCGCGGTGTAGAAGAACAGGATGTCGTGGTGCAGGTAGAAGACCATGAGTTCCTGTTGCCGATCGATATGATCGACAAGGCCAACATTATTCCCAGTTTTGACTGAGACGCGGATCCCGCGGATCCAATGGCTTGCGAAAGGCGAGGCGTACGATGAGCAAAGAAGTACTGCTGGTTGTTGAGTCGGTATCCAATGAAAAGGGCGTACCGGCAAACGTGATTTTTGAAGCGCTGGAGCTGGCCCTGGCCACTGCTACCAAAAAGCGTTTTGAAGACGAAGTTGATCTGCGTGTGGAAATCAACCGCCACACCGGTGCCTATGAGACTTTCCGTCGCTGGACGGTCGTCGAAGAAGCCGATCTTGATGATCCGGCCATCGAAACCTGGCCGAGCAAGGTTGCCGAAACGCACCCGGGCGCCAACGTCGGTGATGTTGTCGAAGAAAAGATCGAGTCGATCGAGTTCGGCCGTATTGCTGCACAGACCGCCAAGCAGGTCATCGTGCAGAAGGTTCGCGAAGCTGAACGCGCTCAAGTCGTTGACGCCTATCGCGAACGTCTGGGTGAAATCATCTCCGGCACCGTGAAAAAAGTCACCCGCGACAACGTGATCGTTGACCTGGGCAACAACGCCGAAGCGTTGCTGGCCCGCGAAGACATCATTTCTCGCGAAACCTTCCGTGTTGGCGTGCGTTTGCGTGCGCTGCTCAAGGAAATCCGCACCGAGAACCGCGGCCCTCAGTTGATCCTGTCGCGTACTGCGCCGGAAATGCTGATCGAGCTGTTCCGTATCGAAGTGCCGGAAATCGCTGAAGGCCTGATCGAAGTCATGGCTGCGTCCCGCGACCCGGGTTCGCGCGCCAAGATCGCGGTCCGCTCCAAAGACAAACGCATCGACCCGCAAGGCGCTTGCATTGGCATGCGCGGTTCGCGCGTCCAGGCAGTGTCTGGCGAATTGGGCGGTGAGCGTGTGGATATCGTCCTGTGGGACGACAACCCGGCGCAGTTCGTGATCAACGCCATGTCGCCGGCTGAAGTGGCGGCAATTATCGTTGACGAAGATGCCCATGCAATGGACATCGCCGTTGGCGCAGACAATCTGGCTCAGGCCATTGGTCGTGGTGGTCAGAACGTGCGTCTGGCCAGCCAACTGACCGGCTGGACCCTGAACGTGATGACCGAATCGGACATCCAGGCTAAGCAGCAAGCTGAAACCGGTGACATCCTGCGCAACTTCATCGACGAGCTGGAAGTCGACGAAGACCTGGCGCAGGTGCTGGTAGATGAAGGCTTCACCAGCCTGGAAGAGATTGCCTACGTACCGTTGGAAGAAATGCTCAACATCGACGGCTTTGACGAAGACACCGTCAACGAGCTTCGCGCTCGGGCCAAGGATCGTTTGTTGACTAAAGCCATCGCTACTGAGGAAAAGCTGGCAGACGCCCATCCGGCCGAAGACCTGCTCTCGCTTGAGGGTATGGACAAGGATTTGGCGATGGAACTGGCGGTGCGCGGCGTAATTACCCGCGAAGACCTGGCCGAGCAGTCTATTGACGATCTGCTCGACATCGACGGCATTGACGATGATCGTGCCGGCAAGTTGATCATGGCCGCCCGAGCCCATTGGTTCGAGTAACTAGGCGCGGCCTGAGGAGAGAAGTGCATGACGCAAGTCACGGTGAAACAACTGGCCGATGAGGTCAAAACACCGGTAGAGCGCCTGTTGCAGCAGATGCGTGAGGCAGGTCTGCCGCACACCGCCGCCGATGAAGGTGTGAGCGACAGTGAGAAGCAGTCTTTGCTGACTCACTTGAAGAGCAGCCACAAGGCGAAAGTGGAAGAACCGCGCAAGATTACATTGCAGCGCAAAACCACCAGCACCCTGCGTGTTGCGGGTAGCAAAAGCATCAGCGTTGAAGTACGCAAGAAGAAAGTCTTCGTACAGCGCAGCCCGGAAGAAATCGAAGCCGAGCGCAAACGCGAACTGGAAGAACGTCGCGCAGTAGAAAATGCTGCTCGTCAGAAGGCTGAAGAAGAAGCCAAGCGTCGCGCCGAAGAAGAAGCGCGGAGCCAGCCTGCAACAACGCAAACTGCTGCTTCTGAAGCCGTCGCTGCGCCTAGCGCGCCTGTTGAAGCTGTGCGTGAGGCCGCTCCGGTTGCCGCTGCTCCTGCTCCTGCAGCTGACGCCCGTAAACGCGACGAACCTCGTCGTCCGGACAAGCCACGTGCTGACGATAACAATCGTCGCGGTGGTGGCGGTAGCGGCGATGGCGAGCGTAAAAACGCTCCGCATCGTGCTTCGGTTAAAGAGAAAGCGCCTGCTCCACGCGTTGCCCCACGTACTACCGACGAAGAAAGCGATAGCTTCCGTCGTGGTGGTCGCGGCAAGGCCAAGCTGAAAAAACGCAACGCCCACGGTTTCCAGAGCCCAACCGGCCCTGTCGTGCGTGATGTGCAGATCGGCGAGACCATCTCTGTTGGCGATCTGGCCAATCAGATGTCGGTCAAGGCAGCTGAAATCATCAAGTTCATGTTCAAACTGGGTACCCCAGCGACCATCAACCAGGTGCTTGATCAGGAAACTGCTCAGCTGGTAGCCGAAGAACTGGGCCACAAAGTGACCCTGGTCAGCGACACCGCTCTGGAAGATTCCCTGGCCGAGTCCCTGAAGTTTGAAGGTGAGACGTTCTCTCGTGCGCCAGTTGTGACCGTAATGGGCCACGTTGACCATGGTAAAACGTCGCTGCTCGACTACATCCGTCGTGCCAAGGTAGCTGCTGGCGAAGCCGGCGGTATTACTCAGCACATCGGTGCGTACCACGTTGAAACCGAACGCGGCATGGTCACCTTCCTCGATACCCCTGGCCACGCCGCGTTTACCGCAATGCGTGCCCGTGGTGCCAAGGCGACTGACATCGTGATTCTGGTAGTTGCAGCGGACGACGGCGTGATGCCGCAGACCATTGAAGCTGTCCAGCACGCCAAGGCCGCTGGTGTTCCACTGGTTGTTGCAGTGAACAAAATCGACAAGCCGGGCGCTGATCTTGATCGCATCCGTAGCGAACTGTCGGTTCACGGCGTCACCTCCGAAGAGTGGGGCGGTGATACGCCATTCGTCTCGGTGTCGGCGAAAGTCGGTACTGGTGTAGACGAACTGCTCGAAGCCGTTCTGCTGCAAGCTGAAGTACTCGAACTGAAAGCAACCCCGTCGGCCCCAGGTCGTGGTGTTGTGGTTGAGTCGCGTCTCGACAAAGGTCGTGGCCCGGTTGCAACCGTTCTGGTTCAAGACGGTACCCTGCGCCAAGGCGACATGGTGCTGGTCGGTTCGAACTATGGCCGTGTACGTGCCATGCTTGACGAGAACGGCAAGCCAATCAAGGAAGCCGGTCCTTCCATCCCTGTCGAGATCCTCGGCCTGGACGGTACTCCGGACGCTGGCGACGAGATGAGCGTGCTGTCGGACGAGAAGAAAGCCCGTGAAGTGGCTCTGTTCCGTCAAGGCAAGTTCCGCGAAGTCAAACTGGCTCGCGCTCATGCTGGCAAGCTGGAAAACATCTTCGAGAACATGGGCCAGGCAGAGAAGAAGACGCTTAACATCGTCCTCAAATCTGACGTACGTGGTTCCCTCGAAGCGTTGAACGGCGCCTTGAACGGCCTGGGTAACGACGAAGTGCAAGTGCGTGTTGTCGGTGGCGGTGTCGGTGGTATCACCGAGTCCGACGCCAACCTGGCACTGGCTTCCAACGCTGTACTGTTCGGCTTCAACGTGCGTGCCGATGCTGGCGCACGGAAGATCGTCGAGCAGGAAGGCCTGGACATGCGTTACTACAACGTCATTTACGACATCATCGAAGACGTCAAGAAAGCCCTTACCGGCATGCTTGGCAGCGACGTTCGGGAGAATATCCTGGGTGTGGCCGAGGTGCGTGACGTGTTCCGCTCGCCGAAATTCGGCGCGATCGCCGGTTGCATGGTTATCGAAGGTGTTGTGCACCGTAACCGTCCAATCCGTGTACTGCGCGAAGACATCGTTATCTTCGAAGGCGAGCTGGAATCCCTGCGCCGCTTCAAGGATGACGCTTCCGAAGTACGTGCCGGCATGGAATGCGGTATCGGCGTCAAGAGCTACAACGACGTCAAGGCTGGCGACAAGATCGAAGTTTACGAGAAGGTTCAGGTTGCTCGCAGCCTCTAACTCGCGCACTTCAGGAGCCACACAGCGTGTGGGCATGCAAATGCCCCGCGCCGTGTCAGGACTCTAAACGCAACGCCCGGTCTGGCTTTTGTCAGGCCGGGCGTTTGCCGCTTTCAGACCCCACGGGTTTCACCGTGCGGCAGTAACAGGTAACAAGACATGGCAAAAGAATACAGCCGTACCCAGCGTATCGGCGATCAGATGCAGCGCGAGCTGGCCCAACTGATCCGTCGCGAAGTCAAAGATCCTCGTGTTGGCCTGGTGACTATTACCGCCGTTGAAGTGAGTCGTGACGTGGGTCACGCCAAGATCTTCATCACCGTGATGGGGCAGGACAACAGCGAAGAAATCGCGCAAAGCATCAAGGTGCTCAACTCGGCGGCAGGTTTCCTGCGCATGCAGTTGGCCCGCGAAATGAAGCTGCGCAGTGTTCCCCAGTTGCACTTCCACTATGACGAAAGCGTTGTGCGAGGTGCACACCTGTCGGCACTGATCGAACGCGCCGTGGCTGAAGACAACCAGCACCCGTCCACACCTGAAGACGCCAAGGAGTAAGCGGTGGCTCAGGTCAAACGTATCCGTCGTAATGTCAGCGGCATCATTCTGCTCGACAAGCCCATTGGCTTTACCTCCAATGCCGCGTTGCAGAAGGTTCGCTGGCTGCTCAACGCCGAGAAGGCAGGGCACACCGGCAGCCTCGATCCACTGGCTACCGGCGTCCTGCCGTTGTGCTTTGGCGAGGCCACCAAGTTCTCGCAATACCTGCTCGATTCCGACAAGGGTTACGAAACCCTGATGCAATTGGGCAAGACCACCACCACGGCGGACGCCGAAGGTGATGTTTTGCAGGTTCGCGATGTGACCGTTGGTCGTGCTGATATAGAAGCCGTTTTACCCTCTTTTCGTGGGCAAATCAGTCAGATACCGCCGATGTACTCGGCGCTCAAGCGTGATGGCCAGCCTCTTTACAAGCTGGCACGTGCGGGCGAAGTAGTGGAGCGTGAACCGCGTTCTGTTACTATTGCGCGGCTTGAATTGCTCGCCAGTGAGGGCGACACCGCTCGATTGTCGGTGGACTGCAGCAAAGGCACCTATATTCGTACCCTGGTGGAAGATATCGGTGAGCAACTGGGCTGTGGTGCATACGTTGCAGAGTTGCGACGTACTCAAGCCGGACCTTTCACCCTGGCCCAGACGGTCACGCTGGAAGAGTTGGAAGCCGTACACGCCGAAGGCGGCAATGAAGCGGTTGACCGCTTCCTGATGCCATCGGACAGCGGTTTGCTGGATTGGCCATTGCTGCACTTCTCGGAGCACAGCGCGTTCTACTGGCTTAACGGCCAGCCGGTACGTGCCCCGGATGCCCCGAAGTTCGGCATGGTGCGGGTACAGGATCACAACGGTCGCTTTATCGGTATCGGTGAAGTGAGCGAAGACGGGCGTATAGCGCCGCGTCGACTGATTCGGTCGGAATGACCGAACGAGTGTGGCTGTTAACAGGCACGGTCAACACTCATTTTTAGATACAGGGATTTGTCCCTGGCCTGTTGAAACTGCCCTTTGGGTGGTTTCCTGAAAAAAGGATTGCCTCATGGCTCTCGACGTTCAAGAAAAAGCACAAATCGTAACTGACTATCAGCAAGCTGTTGGTGACACTGGTTCGCCAGAAGTGCAAGTTGCACTGCTGACCCACAACATCAACAAGCTGCAAGGTCACTTCAAGGCCAACGGTAAAGATCACCACTCCCGTCGTGGTCTGATCCGCATGGTAAACCAGCGCCGTAAGCTGCTGGACTACCTGAAAGGCAAGGATCTGGGTCGTTATCAGACTCTGATCGGTCGCCTGGGTCTGCGTCGCTAATAAGCGATTGCGCTAGAGGTTGGTTGTCTGCCGTGTGTCAGTGGGATTCCCGCTGGCCCATGGCAGGCTCCCAGCCTCAAGTTTTATCTGGATACACGTTTTACCCTGGACGAGCGTCGGGCCGATTCCCGGCATTGCCCAAGAATTTCGCAAGAAGACAAGTTCCCCAAGAGCCACAAAGAAGGTAGGACACCGTGAACCCGGTTATCAAAAAATTTCAGTTCGGTCAGTCGACCGTTACCCTCGAGACAGGCCGTATCGCCCGTCAAGCCTCCGGCGCAGTGCTGGTTACCGTTGATGATGACGTCACCGTACTGGTGACCATTGTTGGCGCCAAGACCGCTGACCCAAGCAAAGGCTTCTTCCCTCTTTCCGTTCACTACCAGGAAAAAACTTACGCTGCCGGTAAGATCCCTGGCGGTTTCTTCAAGCGTGAAGGCCGTCCTTCCGAGAAAGAAACCCTGACTTCCCGACTGATCGACCGTCCGATCCGTCCGCTGTTCCCGGAAGGCTTCATGAACGAAGTGCAGGTTGTCTGCACCGTCGTTTCCACCAGCAAGAAAACCGATCCGGACATCGCTGCGATGATCGGTACTTCGGCTGCCCTGGCTATCTCCGGCATTCCTTTTGATGGCCCGATCGGCGCAGCTCGCGTTGCTTTCCACGAAAGCACCGGCTACCTGCTGAACCCGACTTACGAGCAACAGAAAGCATCGAGCCTGGACATGGTCGTTGCCGGTACCTCGGAAGCCGTATTGATGGTTGAATCGGAAGCCAAAGAGCTGACCGAAGACCAGATGCTGGGCGCGGTACTGTTTGCTCACGACGAGTTCCAGGTCGTGATCAACGCTGTTAAAGAACTGGCTGCCGAAGCTGCCAAGCCTACCTGGGCCTGGGCTCCAAAAGCTGAAGCGACTGAACTGCTGGGCGCTATCCGCTCCGAGTTCGGCGCTGCGATCTCCGACGCCTACACCATCACCGTCAAGGCCGACCGTTACGCTCGCCTGGGCGAGCTGAAGGATCAGGTTGTGGCCAAGCTGTCCGGTGAAGAAGGCCAGCCTTCCTCCAGCGACGTCAAAGCTGCCTTCGGTGAAATCGAATACCGCACCGTTCGCGAAAACATCGTTAACGGCAAGCCACGTATCGACGGTCGCGACACTCGCACTGTGCGCCCACTGAACATCGAAGTTGGCGTTCTGCCTAAGACTCACGGTTCGGCGCTGTTCACCCGTGGTGAAACTCAGGCTCTGGTAGTCGCGACCCTGGGTACTGCCCGTGACGCACAACTGCTGGACACCCTGGAAGGCGAGAAAAAAGACCCGTTCATGCTGCACTACAACTTCCCTCCGTTCTCGGTAGGTGAGTGTGGTCGCATGGGTGGCGCTGGTCGTCGCGAAATCGGCCACGGCCGTCTGGCTCGTCGTTCGGTTGCCGCGATGCTGCCTGCCGCTGACGTGTTCCCGTACACCATCCGTGTTGTGTCGGAAATCACCGAGTCCAACGGTTCCAGCTCCATGGCTTCCGTTTGCGGAGCTTCCCTGGCACTGATGGACGCCGGTGTGCCGATGAAGGCGCCGGTTGCCGGTATCGCCATGGGCCTGGTTAAAGAAGGCGAAAAGTTCGCCATCCTGACCGACATCCTGGGTGACGAAGACCACCTGGGCGACATGGACTTCAAAGTAGCCGGTACCTCGAAAGGTGTTACCGCGCTGCAGATGGACATCAAGATCAAGGGCATCACCGAAGAAATCATGGAGATCGCTCTGGGCCAAGCCCTGGAAGCGCGCCTGAACATCCTCGGTCAGATGAACCAGATCATTGGTCAGTCCCGCACTGAACTGTCGGAAAATGCTCCGACCATGATCGCGATGAAAATCGACACCGACAAAATCCGTGATGTTATCGGTAAAGGCGGCGCGACCATCCGTGCGATCTGTGAAGAGACCAAGGCGTCGATCGACATCGAAGACGACGGCTCGATCAAGATCTTCGGCGAAACCAAGGAAGCTGCAGAAGCTGCGCGTCAGCGCGTTCTGGGCATCACCGCTGAAGCCGAGATCGGCAAGATCTACGTCGGTAAAGTTGAGCGCATCGTCGACTTCGGCGCATTCGTCAACATCCTGCCAGGCAAAGACGGTCTGGTGCACATCTCCATGCTGAGCGACGCTCGCGTTGAGAAAGTCACCGACATTCTGAAAGAAGGCCAGGAAGTGGAAGTGCTGGTACTGGACGTGGACAACCGCGGCCGTATCAAGCTGTCCATCAAGGACGTAGCAGCAGCCAAGGCTTCGGGCGTTTAATCACCCGCACGCTGTACGCTGAAAGAGAGGACCCTTCGGGGTCCTTTTTTTATGGGCGCAGGAAAGTGAAGAGAAATCAGGCGTTTAGCCAGCTACAAAAGCCGCAAGTTGCATGCAGGCACGATGGCCTTCATGCAAGTTGCACGATTCCGAAAATCCGCTTAATTTATAAGTTGTTGTTTTATAAGGATAAAACTGTGTTTATGAAATTGGCACAGCACCTGCAATATCCCTGTTAACGCTGCAGCATTCAGGTACACACGCTGCAGACTTTTAATAAAACAGGAGTTACTCGTATGAAGAAGTTCGCTCTCGCTACTGCTACCGCTCTGACTCTGGCCATGGGTGCTAACGTAGCCTTTGCTCAGACTTCCCAAGCCCCTATGACTCTGGCGGCTGGTGAAGCTACCAAGGCTAAGGAAAGCGTTTCGGATACTTGGATCACCACCAAAGTTAAATCCGACCTGCTGACCGAGAAAGGCATTCCTGGTTCGGACATCAAGGTTGAAACCAACAAAGGTGTGGTTTCCCTGTCCTCTACAGTTGCTATCTCTGACTCGCAGAAGGCGACCGCCGTAGCGATCACCAAAAAAATCAAAGGCGTAACTGCTGTTTCCGCTGATGGCCTGCTGGCCGGTGGCGCAGTTAAAGCTGACAACATCGACAAATCCAAGGATGCGACCTCCGACACCTGGATCACCACCAAAGTGAAGGCTGATCTGGTAACCGAAAAAGGCATTCCTGGTACCGACATCAAAGTCGAAACCAACAAAGGTGTAGTGTCCCTGTCGTCTTCGGTTGCTGTAACCGAAGCTCAGAAAACCACCGCGGTGAACATCACCAAGAAAATCAAAGGCGTTAAAGCTGTATCGGCTGATGGCCTGAAAGCACAGTAACGCTGAAGAATTCGTCTGAACGAGACGGCGGCGGCTTAGGGTGAGCTAGATATCCACCCAATGCACCTCTGGAGTTCATGCGACCGACCACACGGATGTGGTCATTACAGGCCCCGGCACTTGTGTCGGGGCCTGTTCTATTGTGGGTTGGAATACATTTGCCGGGCAGATGGAGATTCAATGTGGGAGCTGGCTTGCCTGCGATACAGGCACCTCGGTCTGCCAGACTAACTGCGGTGATGCTTTCGCAGGCAAGCCAGCTCCCACACAAGCCAGCTCACACATTTGGACAGGTGCCGCTCAGGCGTCACTCCGCATCCAGATGCATCGGTGTCACCACCCGACCATCCTTCTCCGCCTGCCCCAGGTTGGCATCAATGAAGTACACCCGGTCATCCTCCAGCTGCCCTTTGTCCACCAGGTAATCCTTGATACCGCTGGCGCGGTCCTGACCCAGTTGACGCAGCAAAACGTCACTGGCCCCCCAGAACTTGATCAACCCATCACGCAGCTTCGCAGTGCGATCATCGCTGTTCAGATCCTTCCACTCTGCCGGGGGCTGTTGTTTCAGGCGGGTGCGGTAGATGCCTTCCAGCAAGGGTGCTTTTTCCTTCTCAGGTACCACGAGCAACGACGCTTGGGCCGGCACCTTGTCGCCACGGCGCTGAAGAATTTTGTAATAGTTGTATTGGTATTCACGTTCGAGGCGTTCTGCGGCGATAAACGGGCCATCGCTGCTGGCCGCCGCCGTGCCTTCGATTTCCAGGCGCAGGGTAGGTCGCTCTTTCAACGCCTTCGCCAGGGTGTTCAGAGCGCCTTCGGCGTCTTTGCTCAGGTCGCTGGACCCCGCGGCGAAGGACACGGTACCCAGATCTTCCGAACCTCCCCCGGTCACGAGCCCGCCAATAAACTTGAACGGCGCCGTGGCTGCGCGCACCACCAAATTGCGCAGGGTCTGCCAGACAATCGGCATGACGCTGAATTGCGGGTTGTTCAGGTCACCCGTCACCGGCAGTTCGATGGAGATCTTGCCGTCGCTGTCTTTGAGCAACGCAATCGCCAGGCGAATCGGCAAGTCGAGTGCATCGGCGCTGTCGACTTTCTCACCCAGTTGCAACTGCTCAACCACCACTTTGTTTTCGGCTTTCAGCTGACCCTTGATAATCACGTAATGCAGGTCGAGGTTGAGACGCCCCTTGCGGATACGGAAGCCGGCAAATTTGCCCGAATACGGCGTCAAGTTTGTCAGCTCGACCCGCTTGAAGCTGGTGGCGATATCCAGGGCGGCCATCGGATCGAACGGGTTCACGCTGCCTTTGATGGTCACTGGCGCATAGCGATCCACCTTGCCCTTGATGTCGACACTGGCGGGTTTTGCCTGGCGACTGTCAATGGTGCCGATCTGCCCGTTGAGCTGTTGAATGGCGGTGGCGAAGTTGGGTGTCAGGCTGAAGTCGGCAAAGTTGGCCGAGCCGTCGTTGATCGCTATCTGCCCGATATGAATGCCCAAGGGCTTGTCTTTGCTCGCCGCTGGCTTGGCTGCCGACTTGGCGCCACTGTCTGCGGGTTGCGGAATCAGCAGGTCGTCGATATTGGTGGTGCGGTCGTCGTTGATCATGAAACGCGCATACGGCTGCAGCAGGTTGACCTTGTCGATCGACAGGCTGTCGCCATGCTGATAGTTCACGCCTTCCAGCACCAGGCGCTGCCATTTGAGGAAGTCGCGGGTCTTGAGCGTGTCCAGCGTATGTAACTGGTCGACCTGAGCACGGCCGGTCACCTGCAGCGCCAGGGGTTCGGTGCTTTTGAGGTTTACATCGAGGTTGCTGCCGAGCATGCCGCTGCGCAGTTCCAGGCGAATAAAGGGGCTGATATAGGACTGAGCGACGCGCAGGTCGATGTCCTGGGTGTTCACTTTGAGTTTGGCGCTGACCGGGTTGAGGTTAACTTCGCCGGTTGCCTGAATCTTGCCCTGCTTGCCCAGGCCGGTATCGACTTTCAGGGTAAAGGGGCTGCCGTTGAGGCTGTCGAAGTTCTGCACGTCGACGTTCAATGGGCCCAGTTCCAGTGCCACGGCGGGTTTGGCCTGACGGTCGGCCAGGTGCACCTGATAGTTGCGCAGTTGCACATCCTTGAGCAGCACTTGCCAAGGCTTACTCGGTGCCGCGGGTTGCGCTTTCGGCGAGTCAGCAGTGGCGGGGGCGGTAGCCGGCTCTGGAGTCTTGGCCGATTTGCTCGGCTGGCTGGCGAACAGTTTCTGCCAGTCCAACTGGCCGTCGGCTTCGCGGGCGGCCCAGGTTTCCAGCTTGTTGCTGCGAATCTTGCCGATCACTACCTGCTGCTTGGCAAGGTCCACGGTGGTTTCGCTGACGTCCAGCCGTTCCAGGCGCACCAGGGGGCGGCCATCCGGCGCCTTGATGGCGAAGGGCGCGATGCTGGCGGCGGTATTGGTCAGGTTCAGCTCGGTTTCTTTGGCCAGGCTGAATTTATAGTCGGTGCTGAAATTCAGCACACCGTCTTCAAGTACCAGCGGCAGGGCGTCGCGTACATAGGGCCACCAGGCTTTCATCTTGCCGTCGGTGACTTTCAGCGTGCCCTCGGACGTGATCGGTACCAGGCTGAAATTGCCTTTCCAGTCGATCTGCCCACCGGCAGGGCCAGCGGCCACCAGGGTCATGTCGGCGTTGTCTTCGGGCAAGGTGCTGAGGTTTTTCAGCTCGAAGTCGAGCTTGTCGTAAAGAAATTCGATGGGTTCGCTGGGGCGCAGATCCTGGAAGTGCACATAACCGCCGGCCAGCTTGATGCTGTCGATGCGCAGCGGGAACGGCTTGGCATTCGGGTCGGCCGGGGTCGGCTCACTGGGCGGCAGCTTGAACAGTTGCGCGAGGTTCAGTTGGCCGGATTTGTCGAACAGCACCTCGGTTTTCGGCTGATCCAGTTGTACGTCGGCGAGGTGCAGCGCACGGGTCCAGAGGCTGTCGATCTGCAGGTTGGCATAGAGGCGCTCAAAACCCACTTGCTCCTTGCCGGGGTCGCCGATTTTCAGGCCCCACACCGTCACTTCCAGGCTGAATGGGTTGAGCTCGATCCGCTCAATGCGCGCAGGTGTGGTGGCGTAATTGGCCAACTGTTGGTTGGCAATGCGAAGGGCGATGCCGGGCAAAATCAGAAAGCCCAGCAAGCTGTACAGGGCAAGCGCAGTCAACAAGGCGCCGATGGCGCGAATCAATCCTTTGGGCATGGGTGACGCCATCTATGTCGAACGAGAGTGCCTTGGAGTATGGCACGGGTTTTCGGTTCCGAAGAACCCGGCCTTTCGAGACAAGTCCTACAGTTGCAGGATCAGGGTCTTCAACGGTGGCTGTTGGTCCTGAGAAGGGAAGTCCGCCCCCGGCGTCATGATTTGCCAATCGCGCACCGGGCGCCCGGCTTTCTCGGCGCAACGCAGCACCTGTTCGCGCCAGTCATCCATGCCTACTTTTGCCAGATTGTTGCAACAGATCAGCACCCCATTGTCGGCGGTGGTGAGCAGCGCTGGCTTGAGCAGGCTCTGATAATCGCGCAGCAAGTCGACGGTGCCGAAGGCACTCTTGGCCCAGGCAGGCGGGTCGAGCAATACCAGGTCATATTGGCGCTGCTCAAGGCGTGGATAGCTTGGCAGCTTTTGGCCACGGCGCTGGGTGATCGGCAGGCCCGCCAATTGGCGAATCGCCGGGAAGTAGTCCGATTGCACGAACTCCATGACCGGCAATTGCGGGTTCAGCAAGCCGTTTTCACGGCCGACGGCCAGGTTGCCCTCGGCGAAGTCCAGGTTGCACACCTCGCTGGCGCCACCGGCTGCCGCGCTCAGGCCGACGCCGCAGGTGTAGGCAAACAGGTTGAGTACACTTTTGCCGGCGCTGTGCTCCTTGACCCAGCCGCGTGTGTTGCGCAGGTCGAGAAACAGCAGCGGGTCTTGCCCGGCATGCCGCCCGCGTACCCGGTAGTTGAGGCCCCACTCATGGCCGACCAGGTCTTCCAGCGCCGCAGGTTCGGCGCGGTACACCGTGTCGTCACGGTCGATACGCGAGTTGCCGCGGGAACGGTCGTTGTACACCAGCAACAATTCCAGGCCGATGAACTGGTTGATCAGTTGATGCAGGTCCAGTAAATCCGCCGTTTCCAGCGATTGGTGAAAGCTCTGCACCAGCAACTGCGGGCCGTAGCGGTCGATGGTCAGGCCGCCGGCGCCTTCCTGGCTGCCATGGAACAGCCGGTAGCAGTCGGTGCCTTGGGCGTGCAGCTCGTTGATCAAATCCTGGCGATGATCGAGGGCGGCGCGCAGCGCCTGATTCAGGGGAGACATGGAGCGCGCCTTGGTAAGTAAATCGGGGCGCGGAGTTTAACAGCTATGGGCGACCGTCTACATCAACCCCATCCGTCGGTGGGCGCGTTGCACCGAACCATTACGCATCGCCCAACGCAGCAGCGGCGCGCTGCGTTTGACCCCGGCGCGGATCAATTGGCGCTGCAGCGGGCTTTGGTATTGTTCGAGCATGGCGCTGGCCCAGTCGGGCAGCAGGTCAATCCCGGCCCTCATCATCAAACTGCCAAAGGGCTTGGCCAACGTGCTGGGTGCGGGCGCCTCGAGCAGCAGGCGCAACACCTCGCGGCTACGGACGTCGCACAACAGTTGCGGACGAATACGCGCCAGATAATCCGAAATTTCCTGCCTTGAACGCGGAACATGCCGCGCGCCCAACTGCTCAGCGACCAACGCGATTTCGCTGTAATAACGGTCCTGATCCCGGCCCGAGAGGTACGGGTTGCAATAGCGCAGATGGGCAGCGAGAAAATTGCTGACTTCCGCTACATGCACCCACGTCAGCAGCTCCGGATCACTCGCCGCATACGGTCGGCCATCCGGCGCATGGCCAACCACTTGCAGGTGAATGGTGCGCACCTTTTCGATCAGCCACTCGGCATCTTTGCGCGAACCGAAAGTGGTGCCGGAAATAAACTGCGAGGTGCGCCGCAAGCGCCCGAGCATGTCCTGGCGAAAGTTCGAGTGGTCCCACACGCCGGCCAGGGCGAGCGGGTGCAAGGCTTGCAGCATCAAGGCACTGATGCCGCCAATGAGCATGCTGCTGAAGTCGCCATGGACTTTCCAACTGACCGAATCCGGCCCGAACAGGCCCGGGTCGCCCTTGGGGTTTTCCAGGTCCAGCTGGCCCAGCGACAAGCCGGTCAGGCTCATCAGCTGGGTTTCGATACGGCTGCGGATAAATTCCATGGCGACGCGGGGTTTCCTATCGGTTCAGGCGTTTGTCGATCAGGCCGTCTACCACGCTCGGGTCAGCCAGGGTCGAGGTATCGCCCAGGCTGTCCAGTTCGTTGCAGGCGATCTTGCGCAAAATCCGCCGCATGATTTTGCCCGAGCGGGTTTTCGGCAGGGCCGGCGCCCATTGGATCAGTTCCGGCTTGGCAAAGCTGCCGATTTCCTTGCTGACCAAGTCCAACAGGTGTTTTTTCAGTTCATCGCTGGGTTCGACGCCGTTCATGGGCGTGACGAAGGCGTAAATACCCTGGCCTTTGACGTCATGGGGGTAACCGACCACGGCAGCTTCGGCGACCTGATCGTGCAGCACCAGGGCGCTTTCCACTTCGGCGGTGCCGATGCGGTGGCCGGACACGTTGATCACGTCATCAATACGCCCGGTGATCCAGTAGTCGCCGTCTTCATCGCGGCGTGCGCCATCCCCGGTGAAGTAGTAGCCGGGGTAGGGTTTGAAATAGGTGTCGATCATCCGTTGCGGGTCGCCATACACGCTGCGAATCTGTCCCGGCCAGCTGGCCTTGATCGCCAGCACGCCGCTGCCGGCGCCCTCCAGCACTTTGCCTTGTTCATCCAGCAACACGGGCTGTACGCCAAACATGGGCTGGGTCGCGCAGCCGGGTTTGATGCGCTGGGCGCTGACCAAGGGGCTGAGCATGATGCCGCCGGTTTCGGTCTGCCACCAGGTGTCCACAATCGGGCAGCGCTGTTCGCCCACCGCGTTGAAGTACCAGTCCCAGGCTTCCGGGTTGATCGGCTCGCCGACGCTGCCGAGCAAGCGCAGGCTGGCGCGGGAGGTGTTCTCCAGCGGGCCGTGACCTTCGCGCATCAAGGCACGCAAAGCGGTGGGCGCGGTGTAGAAAATATTCACCTGATGTTTATCGATGACCTGCCAGAAGCGCGAGCTGTCCGGGTAGCTCGGCACGCCTTCGAACATGAGCGAGGTGGCGCCATTGGCCAGCGGGCCGTAAACGATGTAGCTGTGGCCGGTGACCCAGCCCACGTCAGCGGTGCACCAGAACACTTCACCGTCACGGTAGTCGAGCACGTACTTGAAGGTCATCGCCGCCTGCAGCAGGTAACCGCCGGTGGTGTGCAGCACGCCCTTGGGTTTGCCGGTGCTGCCGGAGGTGTAGAGGATAAACAGCGGGTCTTCGGCGTCCATCGGCTCGGGCGGGCAGTCGTCGCTGGCGGCGTCCACGACCTGTTGATACTTGAGGTCGCGGCCTTCGCTCCAGTTCACCTTGGCGCCCGTGCGCTCAACCACCACAACAGTGCTGACGTTCGGGCAACTGGCCAGCGCCTTGTCGACATTCTGTTTCAACGCCACCGGCTTGCCGCCGCGCACGCCTTCATCGGCAGTGATCACGGTGCGGCAGTCGGCGTCGAGAATGCGATCGCGCAAGGCGTCCGGGGAGAAGCCACCAAACACCACCGAATGCACCGCGCCAATCCGTGTGCAGGCCAGCATCGCGTAGGCAGCCTCCGGGATCATCGGCATGTAGATGCACACGCGATCGCCTTTCTTCACGCCACGGCTTTTCAGCACGTTGGCCAGGCGGCTGACGTTTTGATGAAGTTGGCGGTAGGAGATTTTGGAAGATGTTGAAGGATCATCGCCTTCCCAGATAAAGGCCGGCTGGTCAGCACGCTTTGCCAGATGACGATCGATGCAGTTGTAGCTGACGTTAAGCTGACCACCGGCAAACCATTCGGCGGCGCCTGTGGTGATGTCCGAGTGTTGGACCGTGTGCCAGGGTTTTATCCAGTCCAGAAAATGCTTGGCTTGTTCGGCCCAGAAGGTGTCGGGTTGTTCGATGGACTGGCGATAGAGGCGCCTGTAGTCCTCTTGGCTGAGTTGCGCAGCCCGGCGCACGGCGTCGGCGGTGGGGAAAGTGCTGATATCGAACATGAGCGGTCCTTATTCTTGTGTGGGCGACAAGTCATAAAGATGCACGCAGTGGGGGGAGGGTTCAAGGCCAACGTCCAAACGGACGTTGGCCTTGAGCTACCGGCTTCAGCCGCGGTGACGACCGCGGAAGTAGTTGATCAGGCCCTGGGTCGACGCATCGTCAGCCAAGGTTTCTTCGGCGCCGGTCAGGCGGTTGTACACGCCTTTGCCCAGCTCCTTGCCCAGCTCCACGCCCCATTGGTCGAAGGCGTTGATGCCCCAGATCACGCTCTGCACAAACACTTTGTGTTCATACATCGCAACCAGTGCACCCAGGCGACGCGGGCTGATGCGTTCAACCACAATGGTGTTGCTCGGACGGTTGCCCGGGATCACCTTGTGCGGCGCGAGCTTTTGCACCTCGGCTTCCGCCATGCCCTTCTCGCGCAGCTCGGCTTCGGCTTCGCTGCGGGTCTTGCCGAGCATCAGCGCCTGGCTTTGCGACAGGCAGTTGGCGTACAGCCACTGGTGGTGGTCGGACACCGGGTTGAAGCTGACGATCGGCACAATAAAGTCGGCCGGGATCAGTTGGGTCCCTTGGTGCAGCAATTGGTGGTAGGCGTGCTGACCGTTGCAGCCCACGCCGCCCCAGATCACTGGCCCGGTGTCGGTGGACACGGGTGTACCGTCCTGGCGCACGCTCTTGCCGTTGGATTCCATGTCCAGCTGTTGCAAGTGTTTGGTGATGTTACGCAGGTAGTGGTCGTACGGCAGGATCGCGTGGCTCTGCGCGCCCCAGAAGTTGCCATACCACACGCCCAGCAGGCCCAGCAGCACCGGCATGTTCTGTTCGAACGGGGCGTTCTGGAAATGCTGGTCCATGGTGTAGGCACCGGACAGCAGTTCCTTGAAGTTGGACATGCCGATCGCGAGGGCAATCGGCAAACCGATGGCCGACCACAGCGAGTAACGGCCACCGACCCAGTCCCACATCGGGAAAATGTTTTCTTCGCGGATACCGAAGGCCACAGCCGCCGCGTTGTTACTCGATACGGCGATGAAATGACGGTACAGCTCGGCTTCCGAGCCACCCTGGGCCAGGTACCAGGCGCGGGCGGCCTGGGCGTTTTTCAGGGTTTCGAGGGTGTTGAACGATTTCGACGAGACGATGAACAGCGTGGTCTCGGCGCGCAGTTTCATGGTCAGCTCGTGGAACTCACTGCCGTCGATATTCGCCAGGTAGTGGCAGCGCACGCCTTTGTGGGCGTAGGACAACAGCGCTTCGGAGACCAGCTCCGGGCCGAGGAAGGAGCCACCGATGCCGATGTTCACCACGTCGGTGATCGGCTTCTCGGTGTAGCCGCGCCACAGGCCGTCGTGGATGCGGCCAACCAGGTCAGTGATCTGGTTCAGCACCTTGTGCACGTCCGGCATGATGTTCACGCCGTTCACCGACAGCTTGTCACCCACCGGGCGACGCAAGGCGGTGTGCAGGGCAGGGCGGCCTTCGGACGAGTTGACCGGCTCGCCGGCGTACAGCGAGTTGATCGCGTCTTTAAGCCCGACTTCGTTGGCGAGGCCCACGAGCAAATCGCGGGTTTCGCTGGTGATCAGGTTTTTCGAGTAATCGAGGAAAAGCCCGCAGCTGCTCAACGTGAATTGGGAAAAGCGCTGGGGGTCGGCATTAAAGGCTTCGCGCATGCTGAAATCCTGCATGGCTTGGCGGTGTTGATCGAGCGCTTGCCAGGCGGGCAGAGCGGTAACGTCATGAGGAGTGCGGTAGTACGCCATCGCTGCGGGTTTCCTTTTATTACGGGGACTGCCTTTAGGACACTTTAAAGTCCGGAACGTCCAGTCTTTCATCAAGGGCTGGGTTCCAGACAGCGCTAACCATAGCGCAGGGCAATTACATTAAACCTAGCGTGTCGATATGTCTTGGCTTTGTCTGCGCTGTAGCCGGTACTTTTTTATACCGGCACAGCAGGCGGGGCAACAAGCGCGCTGTTTTAAAGCAGCAAAAGGCGGGAATGGTCAGGCCAGGTTCAGGTGCAGGTTGTCGATCAGGCGGGTTGCGCCCAGGTAGGCGGCCACCAGAATCACTACATCACGATCCTCGGCCGTAGCCGGGCGCAGGTGCACGCCTTGGCGCACTTCCAGATAGTCCATGCGCAAGCCGGCGGCTTCGATGTGTTGGATGTGCTCGGCGCGCAGCTTGGCGAAGTCATGCTCGCCACCTTTGATGGCGCCTGCTATCTGGCTGAGGCTGCGGTACAGCACCGGCGCAATGGCGCGCTGTTCCTCGGTGAGGTAACCGTTGCGCGATGACAGCGCGAGGCCGTCGTCGGCACGCACGGTCGGCTCGCCGATGATCTGGATCGGCATGTTCAGGTCATGCACCATGGCGCGAATCACCGCCAGTTGCTGGTAGTCCTTCTGGCCAAATACGGCCATGTCCGGCTGGACCATGTTGAACAGCTTGCTGACCACCGTGGCCACACCTTCGAAGTGCCCGGGACGGCTGGCGCCGCACAGGCCTTCGGACAGTTGCGGGACCGTGACACGGGTCTGGCCGGTCATGCCGCCGGGGTACATTTCATCGACAGTGGGCGCAAACAACAGGTTGCAACCGGCTTGCAGGAGTTTTTCCTGGTCGGCCGCCAGGGTGCGCGGGTATTTGTCCAGGTCTTCACCGGCGCCGAATTGCAGCGGGTTGACGAAGATGCTCGCCACCACGAAGTCCGATTGCTGGGCAGCCTTGGTCACCAGGGTGGCATGACCGCTGTGCAGGTTGCCCATGGTGGGCACAAAGCCAATACGCTTGCCGGCGCTGCGGGCGTGCGTCACGGCAGCCCGCAGTTCACGTAGGGTTTTTACCGTGTTCATGCAGAAAATCCGTGTTCAGCGCCAGGGAAGGTCACGGCTTTGACTTCAGTGACGTAAGCGCTCAACGCGGCCTGGATGCTGTCCTGGCCTGCCATGAAGTTCTTGACGAATTTCGGTGCGCGCCCGGTCAGCGACAGGCCGAGCATGTCATGGACCACCAGCACTTGACCGTCGGTGTCTGCACCTGCACCAATGCCAATCACCGGCACTTTGACCGCTTGGGTGATTTCGGCCGCCAGCTCGCTCGGCACGCATTCCAGCAGAATCATCGCTGCACCGGCTTGTTCCAGGGCGATGGCATCGGCACGCATCTGACGCGCCTGGGCTTCGTTGCGGCCTTGAACCTTGTAGCCGCCGAGGATGTTCACCGATTGCGGGGTCAGGCCCATGTGTACACACACGGGTACGCCGCGCTCAGCCAGCAAGCGGATCGACTCGGCCAGCCACACGGCGCCTTCGACCTTGATCATGTGCGCACCGGCTTGCATCAGCTTGCCGGCGTTCTGGAAAGTCTGTTCGAGGGTGGCATAACCCATGAACGGCAGGTCAGCAATGATGAACGCGCCGTCGTTGCCGCGCTTGACGCTGGCGGTGTGGTAAGCGAGTTCATCCGTGGTAACAGGCAGGGTGCTGTCATTCCCTTGAAGAACCATGCCCAGGGAGTCGCCTACCAGCAACACTTCGACACCGGCCTGGCAACTGGCGTGGGCGAAAGTGGCGTCGTAGCAGGTCAGCATGGTGATTTTTTCACCTTTGAGCTTGAGGCTCTGCAAGGTGGTCAGGGTAATGTCTGGCATTTAAAGGGTCCTCGTTCAGGCGCTTGGAAACAGCGAGTAACGCGCGTGAGTCTTCGTTTATACAGGCGCACCGTCTTGATAGCAGTGCTTATAAGGCCTGGATTGCGCCCTTTAGCGCCGGGTTGGCGGCAGCGGGACGCCTATAGTCGTGATGAGGACGAGGGAAGTCAATTGGATGTGTTACCGCATTGTTACGAGGGGGGTGTTACCGCTGTTACTGATGCGATTCAGCCGTATTTGATCAGCTATTCACGACAGGATTATTCATCTGTGGGAGCTGGCTTGCCTGCGATGCCGGCGACTCGGTCTATCAGGCAAACCGGGGTGATGCTATCGCGGGCAAGCCCGCTCCCACAGGGGAATTGCGTCAGGCAATGGGCAGGCGTTCCAGGCCGACAAACGGGCACGCGTCCAACTGTTCGCTGAGCGTCTGGCCGTTGGGCAATTTCAGGCTGGCAGGCGCCAGTTCTGCAAGGGGATAAAGCACAAACGCCCGCAGGTGCATTTGATAGTGCGGCACCTTGAGGCGCGGCTCGTCGATCAGGCGATCGCCAAACAGCAGGATATCCAGGTCCAGAGTACGTGGCCCCCAGCGCTCCAGGCGTTCGCGGCCCTGATCGTTCTCAATGGCTTGCAGCGCATCCAGCAGGTCGAGTGGCGCCAGGCTGCTGTCCAGTGCCGCCACCGCGTTGGTGTAACGCGGCTGGCCGGGGAGCAGGGAGTCACTTTGATAAAACGCAGACACCCCGGTGAGGGTGGTGCCCGGCAATTGCGCCAGCGCCTCGACGGCCTTGCGCAATTGCCTGTCCGGGGCAGCCAGGTTGCTGCCCATGCCGATGTAGATACGTTCCACGTTTACTCGCCCACTGCGCCCGAGGCATCGGCGCTGCGCTTACGCTTGCTGCCGGAGCTGCGACGACGTTTTTTCGGGCCGGCACTTTCGCCATCACCTTTGCTGCCGAGGTCGCGAATCATGTCGCGGCGCTGGCTGTCATTGGCGTCCTGGTAATCGGTCCACCACTCGCCCAGGCCGTCGGTCTGCTCGCCGGCGCTTTCGCGCAGCAGCAGGAAGTCGTAGCCGGCACGGAAGCGCGGGTTGTCCAGCAGCAGGTCGGCGCGTTTGCCGCTGCGGCGTGGTAGGCGCTCCTGCATGTCCCAGATCTCGCGAATCGGCATCGTGAAGCGTTTTGGAATGGCGATGCGCTGGCACTGTTCGGCGATCAGCTCGTGCGCTGCTTCCTGCATGGCCGGAATCGGCGGCATGCCGCGGTCTTGCAGGCGCAGTACGCGTTTTGGCAGGGCTGGCCACAACAGGGCGGCAAACAAGAACGCCGGGGTCACCGGTTTGTTCTGTTTGATGCGCAGGTCGGTATTGATCAACGCTTCGCTGATCAGGGTGTGGGTGTACGTCGGGTTGTATTCCAGTGCCTCGGCGCTGGCCGGGAACAGGGGGTCGAACAACTGCAGGTCGACGAGCATTTCGAAGGTATCGGCGGCGTAGCCCGAGAGGAACAGCTTGAGCACTTCTTCGAACAGGCGTGCCGACGGGATTTCCCGCAGCATCGGTGCCAGCTCGCGGATCGGTGCGGCGGTGTGCTTCTCGATGCCGAAATTCAGCTTGGCGGCAAACCGCACGGCTCGCAGCATGCGCACCGGGTCTTCCTGGTAGCGCTGCGTCGGGTCGCCGATAAGACGAATCAGGTTGTTGCGAATATCGTGTACGCCATTGGCGTAGTCGAGGATGCGCTCGCTGACCGGGTCGTAATACAAGGCGTTGATGGTGAAGTCGCGGCGTTGCGCGTCTTCTTCCAGGGTGCCGTAAACGTTGTCACGCAGGATGCGGCCGCTCTCGTTGCGGGAAGACTGATTGGTGTCTTCCTCTTCATCGTTTTGCGGATGGCCGGCGCGGAAGGTCGCGACCTCGATGATTTCGCGACCAAAGTGAATGTGTACCAGCTTGAAGCGACGGCCGATGATCCGCGCGTTGCGGAATTCGGCACGCACTTGCTCAGGCGTGGCACTGGTGGCGACGTCGAAATCCTTCGGCGTAATGTTGAGCAGCATGTCACGTACACAGCCGCCCACCAGATAAGCCTGGTAGCCGGCGTTCTGCAAACGTTCGACGATGTTCACCGCATAACGGCTGAATTGAGCGCGCTGCAATGAATGCTGATTGCTGTTAAGCACTTCAGGCGTGCTGCGAATGTGTTGCGTACGACGCAAGGGGGAACGGAATGACTGGAACAACTTCTTCAGCATGGGATGCACTGTTTGAAGGAATGTTCGGCCATAACGAAGAATGACCGCATGATGGGCGGGGATTCTAGCATTTAGTCAGGGGATGGTGTAGGAACAAGCTGCAGGCCTTGCGCCATAAGCTTAAAACGATGAATTGTTGTTGCCAAATCGCAGAAACTACAAGGGGAGCCGAAGCTCCCCCAGAAGTAGTTGCGTGCTCTTTTTTTATTATTAATTGCGGGCTTCTTGTTTTTGTTGATCGCCCTCGCCATGAAGCTTCACCTTCATGACACTCCCAATCGGGAGCCAAGAGCAAACGGATTGCTTTGGTCGCTGTGTTGCTGATCTACGATCCAACCAGTTCAGGCTCTGCCTTAGGGCAGTTTTTGTTGTTCTCGGCCTGGTTGCGGGGCAAGCCCCAAATGCAACGCCTCTCCAAAAGAATCAGTTAGCTGCGCCTCCGCCGTGTTGTTTTTGTTATGCGTGAGTCGATTCGTCTTATTTTTATTGTCTGGTACAAAGCTTGTTATTGTTTTTGTACTAAGCATATAGCAGGGTGCGTGCCAACTTTTGTGCCGACCAGCAAAAGCGGGGGTTTGGAGGGTTTTCGGCTTTTCGCAAGGCGAAAAAAAGCCGGGGCTTCGTTACCGTAAGCCCCGGCTTTTGTTACGCGAAAATTGCGCGGTAACAGTTTTTTCACATCTGGGGGAGTTACCTGTGGGGGCGCACCCTCAACTCTCGCTGGCAACCCCGGTCTTGCGCCGTGGAATGCCCAGGCGCTGACGCCGTTCCCACAGGCATTTACGGCTCACGCCCAGCTTGCGAGCCAGCTCGGTTTCGGTCATGTGGTCCTGATGCTCCAGGACGAAATGCTGGAAGTAATCTTCCAGTGACAAATCTTCCGTCGGCTCATGGCTGGTATTGCTACCGCCGCCCTGCTGTGGGGCCAGGCCAATGAAGTCATCGTCGTCCAGATCGCTCAGCTCAATGTCGATACCCAGCAGCTCGGCGGAAATCTCCGGGCTCTCCGACAGAATGACCGCACGTTCAACCGCATTCTCAAGCTCGCGCACGTTACCTGGCCACGAGTAATGCCGAATGGCTTGCTCGGCGTCCGGGGCAAATTTCAGGTCGGTGCGGTTGATACGCGCGCTCTGGCGCAGCAGGAACGCGCTCGCGATCTCGTTGACGTCAGCGCCACGCTCACGCAGGGCAGGCAACTTGAGGGCGATCACGTGCAAGCGGTAATACAAGTCTTCACGGAACTGGCCGATCTTGGCCAGGCTCTTCAAGTCCCGGTGGGTGGCCGCGATCAGGCGCACATCGACCTTTTGCGACTGCACCGAGCCGACACGGCGAATCTCGCCTTCCTGAAGCACGCGCAGCAACCGCGCCTGGGCTTCCAGAGGCAGCTCGCCGATTTCGTCGAGGAACAAGGTGCCACCGTCTGCGGCTTCCACCAAACCCGCACGCCCGGCGCTGGCACCGGTAAACGCGCCTTTCTCGTGGCCGAACAGCTCGGACTCGATCAGGGATTCAGGGATGGCCGCGCAGTTCACCGAAATCATCGGTGCCTTGGCGCGCTTGGACAGGTTGTGCAGGGCACGGGCCACCAGTTCTTTACCGGTGCCGGACTCGCCCTGGATCAACACATTGGAGTCAGTCGGTGCGACCTTGCGGATCTTGCTGTACAGGTCCTGCATCGGCGGGCAGGAGCCGATGATGCCGATCTCGCCATTGCTGTTGTCAGCGCCCGGCTTGTCGGCGGCCTTGCCGGCAGGACGCTGCTCGGCAGGCGCAGTGCCGGCCGACTGACGGTCACGCAGGATGCGCGCCACGGCCTGGAGCATCTCGTCGTGGTCGAAAGGCTTGGCGATGTAGTCCACCGCGCCCATCTTCATCGAGTCCACGGCCGAGCGCAGGCTGGCGTAGCTGGTCATGATCAGCACCGGAGTGCCCTGGCCAAGCTTGATCAGCTCGGTGCCGGGTGCGCCAGGCAGGCGCAAGTCACTGACAATCAGGTCGAACGTGGGAATGCTGAATCGCTCTTGGGCTTCCTGCACCGAGCCGGCTTCGCTGACTTGGTACTGATTCCGTTCAAGCAGGCGACGCAAGGCAGAGCGGATAATTGTTTCGTCTTCGACGATCAAAATGTGCGGCATTGATTCAATTCTCTCGACGGTCTCAGTTCACAGCGGACGTCGCTTCGACATGACGCGGCAAGGTCACCCGAATACGGGTGCCGCGTTGGCTTTCGGTGTCAGCCGGGCTGTCGATGGTGATTTGTCCATAATGCTCTTCAACGATGGAATAGACCAGTGCAAGGCCCAGACCGGTACCTTCACCCGGATCCTTGGTGGTGAAGAAGGGTTCGAACAATCGGTCCATGATGTTCTGTGGAATGCCGCTGCCTTCATCCTCAACAATCAGGTCGACCGTGTGCTCGAAAGCCTCGGTCTTGACCCGTACCGCGCCGCCGGCGGGCGTTGCGTCGCGGGAGTTGGACAGCAGGTTGATCAATACCTGGGCCAGGCGTTGTGAGTCGCCGTCCACCCAATGGTCCGGGTCGCACAGGTTGAAGAACTGTACTTCGAAATTGCGCCGGTTCAACGCCAGCAGCCCAATGGCATCCTGCGCCACTTCGGCCAGGCACACTGCTTCGTCCTGATTCTGATGGGCGCCCGCGTGGGCAAAGCTCATCAGCGACTGCACGATGCGCGAAACGCGCTTGGTCTGCTCGAGGATCTGCCCGCTGATTTCGGTGATTTCGCCGTCCTCTTCGCGCTCTTCCCGCAGGTTTTGCGCGAGGCAGGCGATACCGGTGATCGGATTGCCGATTTCATGGGCCACACCCGCTGCCAGGCGGCCAATGCTTGCCAGTCGCTCGGAGTGCACCAGCTTGTCTTCGAGCATCTGGGTTTCGGTCAGGTCTTCCACCAGCAGCACCAGGCCGCTGTTACCGGGGGCCAGTGGCTCGTCGATGGCGGCTTTGTGCAGGTTGAGCCAGCGGGTCTGGCCATCGAGGGCCAAATGTTGTTTGTGCAAATGCTCGTCGGGCAGGTTGATAAAACCTTGCAACAGTTCTTTCCACGGGTCGCCCAGGGTGTTCAGGCGCGAACCCACCACCCGCTGCGCGGCGATGCCGGTGAGTTCTTCCATGGCCTTGTTCCACATCAGGATCTCTTGATCCTTGGCCAGGGAGCACACGCCCATCGGTAATTCCTGCAGGGTTTGGCGGTGGTAGCGGCGCAGGGCGTCGAGTTCGGCGGCGAGGCCGGTGAGGCGTGAGTGGTAATCCTCCAGCCGGCTCTCGATGAAGTGGATATCTTCGGTCACATAGTTTTCGCCGCCAGCCTTATAGGGCAGGAAGGTTTCCACCATGTCCTGGGACACACTTGGCCCCATCAGGCCGGACAGGTTGGCCTCGATACGGTCACGCAGGCGACGCAACGCATAAGGGCGGCGCTCGTCAAAGGGCAGGTAAAGGTCGCGCAGCGCTTGTTCGACTTCCTTTTGCGCGGCTTTTGCACCTAGAGGCTTGGCCAGTTGCGTGGCGAATTCCTGAGGCGAGGCCGCATGCAATTCGCGGCGTTGCGGGCGGCGCACGTTGTCCACCGCGCAAGCTTCAGCGGCGCTGGTTTCTTCCGGGCTGGCGTTGGTGAACAGCGAGATCAGGGTGAACATCAACACGTTGGCGGCCAGGGACGCGATCGCCGCCATGTGCCAGCTGGTGTCGTCCAGCACGTAGATCATGTTCAGCAGCGGGATGTAGAACCCTTGCAGGTTGCCGACCAGCGGCAACAGCATGGTGACAATCCACACCAGAATCCCTGCCAGCAACCCTGCGATAAAGCCACGGCGATTGGCCGTCGGCCAGTACAGCACCGACAACACGCCCGGCAGGAACTGCAACGTGGCGACAAATGCGACGATGCCAAGGTTGGCCAGGTCTTGCCCGGCGCCCAACAACAGATAGAAACCGTAACCGGCCATGATGATCGCAACGATCAGCGCGCGGCGGGTCCATTTCAGCCAGCGGTAGATATTGCCCTCGGCCGGCGGCTGGTACAGCGGCAGCACCAAGTGGTTGAGTGCCATGCCCGACAGGGCCAGGGTGGTCACGATGATCAACCCGCTGGCTGCCGACAGCCCGCCGACATAGGCCAGCATCGCCAGGGCCGGGCTGTTGGCGGCAATGCCGATGCCGAGGGTGAAATATTCAGGGTTAGTGGTGGCGCCGAGCTTCAGGCCTGCCCACAGGATCAGCGGCACCGCCAGGCTCATCAACAACAGGAACAGCGGCAAGCCCCAGCTGGCGCTGACCAGCGAGCGCGGGTTGAGGTTTTCAGTGAAGGTCATGTGGTACATGTGCGGCATCACAATCGCCGAAGCGAAGAACACCAGCAGCAAGGTACGCCAGGGGCCTTCTTGCAGTGGCGTGTGCAATGCGGCGAGGGCGGTCTGGTTTTGCAGCAGCCACAGCTCAAGTTGTTGTGGACCGTCGAACACGCCGTACAGCGCATACAGGCCGACGCCACCGATGGCGATCAGTTTGATCACCGATTCAAAGGCAATCGCGAATACCAGGCCTTCGTGTTTTTCACGGGTGGCGATATGGCGCGAGCCGAAGAAAATAGTGAACAGGGTGATCAGTGCGCAAAACGCCAGGGCCACGCGATGCTGCACGGGCTCTCGGGTCAGGATGCTGATGGAGTCGGCCACGGCCTGGATTTGCAGCGCCAGCAAGGGCAGCACGCCGATCAGCATGAAGATGGTGGTCAGCGCGCCGGCCCAGGTGCTGCGAAAGCGGAAGGCAAACAAGTCCGCCAGGGATGACAGTTGATAGGTGCGGGTGATTTTCAGGATCGGATACAGCAGCACCGGCGCCAGCAGAAAAGCCCCGGAAACACCCAGGTAGCTGGACAGAAAACCATAACCGTACTGGTAGGCCAGGCCCACCGTGCCGTAAAACGCCCATGCGCTGGCATAAACGCCGAGGGACAAGGTGTAGGTCAACGGATGGCGAATGATCGCCCGCGGAATCATTCCGCGCTCACTGATCCAGGCGACGCCGAACAACGCCGCCAGGTAGGCGGCGCTGATCAGCAGCATCTGGGTGAGGCTAAAGCTCATCGGCATCTTTTTGGCTCTGCAGGATGAAGGTCACGACGATCAATATCAGCCACAGCAGATACGGGCGGTACCAGGCGCCCGTGGCGTCGATCCACCAATCCATGATGGCGGGGGAAAACAGGTAGATCCCGACGACCAGCAGCAGGACCAATCGATAGATGTACATGTTGGCCTCTGATTAAAAAACTGCGGCGATGGTAACGGATGGCGGCGAAGCTGCAAGCGCCTTCAGCTCAATTGCGCTTCGGCCAGCGTGAGTGTGCGCGGGATCTTGCCGGCATCCCAGTGCCCGATGCCCCAATCCAGCAGTTCTCGCGGGCTGGCGTATAGCAGTTCATCACCGGGCTGCTGGCCGAGGGCGCGCAAGGCTCTCAATAGCAAAGGCGTGGCCTGGTCAGGTGTCAGCGGTGGGGAACGGTAGGACTTGCCCAACTTGTTACCGTCCGGCTGGATGATCAGCGGCACATGCAGGTAGCGCGGTTGGCGCAGGCCCAGCAGCTCTTGCAAATACAGATGGCGCGGCGTGGAGTCGAGCAGGTCGGCGCCGCGCACGATATCGGTGACGCCTTGCCAGGCGTCGTCGAGCACCACGGCGAGCTGATAGGCATAGAGGCCATCGCGCCGACGAATGACAAAATCGCCTGAGTCGCGCCCCAAGTGTTGTCGGAATTCGCCTTGCACGCGGTCGGTAAAGTGGTACTCAAGCTCCGGAACACGCAAACGAATGGCCGCATCCTGCTGATCGTGACCGGCATTGCGGCACAGGCCGGGGTAAACCCCGTTGTACGGCTCCAGTTGTTTGCGCGAACAGGTGCAGGCGTAGGCCAGGCCGTGGTTGAACAGGTCGTTCAGCACTTTTGCGTAGGCCTCATGCCGCTCGCTTTGTCGGACCAGTTCGCCATCCCACTCGAAGCCATAGCTTTCCAGGGCGTGCAGGATCGCCGCCTGGGCACCAGGTTCTTCGCGGGGTGGGTCGAGGTCTTCCATGCGCATTAGCCAGCAGCCATTGTTGGCGCGGGCATCGAGGTAGGAGGCGAGGGCGGCAACCAGCGAGCCGAAATGCAAATGGCCGCTGGGCGTGGGGGCGAAACGCCCGATATAGGTAGAGGCTGTCATGGGCCGGATACTACTGGAAAATCGGTAAACGCCAGAAACAAAAATGGGGCGTTTGCACGCCCCATTCGGTCAGATAGGCAGGGATTACTTGCCGACCTGTTTTTCCTTGATTTCAGCCAAGGTCTTGCAGTCTACGCAGAGGTCCGCGGTTGGGCGGGCTTCCAGGCGACGGATACCGATCTCGACGCCGCAGGATTCGCACCAGCCGTATTCTTCGTCTTCAATCAGTTGCAGCGTTTTGTCGATTTTCTTGATCAGCTTGCGTTCACGATCACGGGCGCGCAGTTCGAGGGCGAATTCCTCTTCCTGGCTGGCACGGTCTGCCGGGTCCGGGAAGTTGGCGGCTTCGTCCTTCATGTGGTCAACCGTACGGTCGACTTCCTGCATCAAGTCCTGCTTCCACTTTTGCAGGATCTTGGTGAAGTGCTGGCGCATGGGCTTGCCCATGTACTCCTCACCCTTCGCTTCGACGTAAGGTGTGAAGCCACTGAGGCTCTGCTGCTGTTGCTTTGCTTGGGTGGACATGAATAGACCGCCTCTCACTCTTCTAATCCATTGCGCAGGATTGCAACGTCACCGACACCTGCCGGCCCTGCGGCTGCAAGCGGGCGAACTTACCAGATAGATTCGGGGTGCGCCACTCCCGGTTGTCGAGGGGCCATCATGCCGGGGTTGCAAACTGCAACAGCCCGCCATGGCTGGACATGAAACGCCTCGAGTGTTGATTTTAGTCGTTTTGCGCGCGCTTGCCCGGGCCGCTTGAGTGGCCGGGCAGGCAATAGAACATGTTTTACCGCGCGGGTTCGGTAGAATCCTGATTTTGTCCTCATGCTTAAGGAAGGCTAATGGCCCAGCCCTACAGTGCGCGCAGTCGCGCCATCGAACCTTTTCATGTCATGGCGTTGCTGGCGCGCGCCAATGAGCTTCAAGCGGCCGGCCATGACGTGATCCACCTGGAAATCGGCGAGCCGGATTTCACCACGGCCGAGCCGATCATTCAGGCGGGCCAGGCGGCGCTGGCCAATGGCAAGACTCGCTACACCGCGGCCCGCGGCTTGCCCGAGTTGCGTGAGGCCATCAGTGGGTTTTATCAGCAGCGTTACGGCCTGAACGTGGATCCCGAGCGCATCCTGATCACCCCCGGAGGCTCTGGCGCCTTGCTGTTGGCGAGCAGCCTGCTGGTCGATCCGGGCAAACATTGGCTGTTGGCTGACCCGGGCTACCCCTGCAATCGCCACTTCCTGCGGCTGGTGGAGGGCGCGGCGCAACTGGTGCCGGTCGGCCCGGACGTGCGCTATCAGTTGACCGCCGACCTGGTGGCCAGGCACTGGAACGAAGACAGCGTGGGCGCGCTGGTCGCGTCCCCGGCCAACCCCACCGGCACCCTCCTCACGCGTGATGAGTTAGCCGGGTTGTCGAGCGCAATCAAGGCGCGTAATGGCCACATGGTAGTTGACGAGATTTATCACGGCCTCACTTATGGCACCGATGCCGCGAGCGTGCTGGAAGTCGACGACGATGCCTTCGTCTTAAATAGTTTTTCGAAGTATTTCGGCATGACCGGCTGGCGCCTGGGTTGGCTGATCGCGCCACCTGCCGCCGTGGGCGAATTGGAGAAGTTGGCGCAAAACCTCTATATCAGCGCGCCGAGCATGGCTCAGTACGCCGCGTTGGCCTGTTTTACCCCGCAAACCCTGAGTATTCTCGAAGAGCGCCGCGCCGAATTCGGTCGTCGTCGTGACTTCCTGTTGCCGGCCTTGCGCGAGCTGGGTTTCGGCATCGCGGTGGAGCCCGAAGGTGCGTTCTATTTGTACGCGGATATCAGCGCGTTCGGCGGTGATGCCTTCGCGTTCTGCCAGCACTTCCTCGAAACCGAACACGTGGCCTTTACGCCCGGGCTGGATTTCGGGCGCTTTCAGGCGGGCCACCATGTGCGCTTTGCCTACACGCAAAATATCGACCGGCTACAGCAGGCGGTGGAACGCATCGCCCGTGGTTTGCGGAGTTGGCAAGCCTGATGCGTTTTCATCCCCCCCTTGAAGAAGCGCGGCTGATTCGCCGTTACAAGCGTTTTCTCACCGATATCGAAACCGTTACCGGCGAATTGCTGACCATTCACTGCCCGAACACAGGGTCGATGCTCAACTGCATGGTGGAAGGCGGTCAGGTCTGGTTCAGCCGTTCCGATGACCCCAAGCGCAAGCTGCCAGGCACCTGGGAAATTGCCGAGACGCCGCAAGGCCGACTCGCGTGCGTCAACACCGCGCGCGCCAATCAACTGGTCGAGGAAGCGTTACGCGCCGGAGTGATAACCGAGCTCAACGGTTTTACGGCGCTTAAGCGCGAAGTGCCCTATGGCCAGGAAAAAAGCCGCATCGACTTTCGCCTGGATTACCCCCACGGCGCGGCGTATGTGGAGGTCAAGAGTGTGACTTTGGGTTTCGACGGCTCGGCGGTGGCGGCGTTTCCCGACGCGGTGACCCAGCGCGGCGCCAAACATTTGCGCGAGTTGGCGCACTTGGCGCGCGACGGTGTGCGGGCGGTGCAGCTGTATTGCGTGAACCTGTCGGGTATCGAGGCGGTGCGCCCGGCGGTGGAAATCGACGCCGGATACGCCGCCGCCTTGCGTGAAGCCAAGGCGGCGGGTGTGGAAGTGTTGGCCTACGGTGTGCGCGTAACGCCGGAGGAAATTTTCGTCGACCGTCGATTGGAAGTCGTGATGGGCGACTAGAGTTCCACCCACAGCCCCTGTTCGTCTTCGCGGCCGGGCAGGGCGATGAGGCTTTGGCCTGCGCATGGGCCGGCAATGCATTCCCCGCTTTCGATCAGAAACAGCGCGCCATGGGTGGCGCACTGGATCAGGCTGGCGCTGGCGTCAAGGAACTGGTCGGGCTGCCATTCCAGCGGGATGCCGCGATGGGGGCAACGGTTGATATAGAAGTAGGCCACGCCTTCTCGACGCACGGCCAAGAGCTTGCAACCGTCGATCTCGAAACCGCGGCTGCTGTCTGGCGCGAGGGTATCGGAGGGGCAGAGAAACTTCATATCAATCCTTAAGTGCCTTGACGTTCAAATGCAAACAATTATCAAATGCCCGCTTCGCCCATCGCTGACCGGGCGCTCAGTACGATGCCAGGCAGGTTCCATCTGTCACATCGGTGAGTGCTTGAGCGGCCCCGCCCTCGGAAGGAAACCCTGTTATGCGCCTGAGTACCAGCGCTATTGCGCTTGTTGCCTCACTGCTGGTCAACCACGCGGCCCAGGCCTCTGAACTGCCTCAACGCTGGGTGAGTGCCGGTGGGGCGTTGTCGGAATGGGTGACGGCGCTGGGCGGGGAGTCGAAATTGGTGGGGGTCGACACCACCAGCCAGCATCCCGAGTCGCTCAAGGCGTTGCCAAGCATTGGTTATCAGCGGCAGTTGTCGGCTGAAGGCATCCTCAGCCTGCGCCCGCAGGTGCTGGTCGGTACTGAGGAAATGGGCCCGCCGCCGGTGTTGGCGCAGATCCGTGGCGCGGGCGTGCAAGTGGAAATGTTCTCGGCGCAGGCGGATTTGCCGACCTTGAAAGGCAACCTTCAGCACTTGGGCAAGTTGCTCGGTAATGAAGCAAAGGCCAACGAATTGTTTGCCGGATATGAACAGGTGCTGGCGCAGCAAAAGAACTGGGTCGCCAAGGCCCAGGCCACGCAAAAAGCGCCGGGCGTGTTGTTGCTGCTGGGGCATGCCGGTGGCAAGCCGTTGATTGCTGGCAAAGACACCGCCGCCGATTGGCTGTTGCAGCAGGCGGGCGGGCATAACCTGGCTACCCACACCGGTTACAAACCGTTTTCGGTGGAGTCGCTGGCAGGTTTGAGCCCTGATGTATTGGTATTTGCCGATCGTGCATTGACGGGCGACGCGGCGCGGGCAGCCCTGTTCAAGGAAAACCCGATTCTGGCTTCCACGCCGGCCGCGAAGAACGGGCGGGTGTTTGAGCTGGACCCGACGTTGCTGGTCGGTGGGCTTGGGCCGCGCCTGCCGCAAAGCCTGGTCACACTGTCCGCCGGGTTTTACCCGTCCCAGGCTAAACCTGCCCCATGACCACGTCTGTTAAACCGAAAACGCTGTTTATCGGGCTGACGCTGCTGTGCGTAGTGGCGATCTGGTTGTCGTTGGCGCTGGGGCCGGTCAGTCTGCCGCTGATGGATACGCTCAAGGCCGCCTTGCGCCTGATAGGCGTGCCGATTGAGGCTCGGGGGCTGGAGCAGGCCGAGTTGATCCTGGGGCAGATTCGCCTGCCGCGTACGTTGCTGGGCCTAGCCGTCGGCGGCGTGCTGGCGTTGTCGGGGGTGGCGATGCAGGGCTTGTTTCGCAACCCGCTGGCCGACCCGGGACTGGTTGGCGTGTCCAGCGGTGCGGCGTTGGGCGCGGCTATCGCTATCGTCGGAGGTTCGTTTTTTGGCGGTTTGCCGGATGCGTTCGGGCCTTATCTGTTGTCGCTGTGTGCATTTCTCGGCGGTTTGGGCGTTACCGCACTGGTCTATCGGCTTGGGCGGCGTAACGGGCAGACCAATGTTGCGACGATGCTGCTTGCCGGTATCGCCCTGACGGCCCTCGCCAGCTCGGCGGTGGGGCTGTTTACCTATCTGGCGGATGACGCGACGTTGCGCACCCTGACCTTCTGGAACCTGGGCAGCCTCAATGGCGCCAGTTATTCACGGTTGTGGCCTTTGCTGCTGGTGAGTGCAGGCGTCGCGCTTTGGCTGCCACGCCGGGCCATGGCGCTGAATGCATTGTTGCTGGGTGAGTCGGAGGCCAGTCACCTGGGAATTGACGTTGAAGGACTCAAGCGCGAGCTGGTGTTCTGCACCGCGTTGGGCGTGGGCGCGGCAGTGGCGGCGGCGGGGATGATCGGGTTTGTCGGGCTGGTGGTGCCGCATTTGGTGCGGCTGCTAGCGGGGCCGGATCATCGCGTGTTGTTGCCTGCGTCTGTACTGGCGGGCGCGAGTTTGCTGCTGTTCGCTGACTTGGTGGCGCGCCTGGCCTTGGCACCGGCGGAGTTGCCGATCGGCATCGTGACGGCCTTTATTGGCGCGCCGTTTTTTCTCTATCTGTTGTTGCGGGGACGTGCCTGATGCTGCGAGTGGAAGCGTTGCAGATCCGGCGCGGGCGTAAAACGGTGCTGTCGGATGTCACCCTCGACCTTTTGCCGGGTGAAGTACTCGGAGTACTAGGCCCCAATGGCGCGGGCAAAAGTACCATGCTCGGCGCGCTGTGCGGCGACCTTGAGCCGGATCAGGGGAATGTCTGGCTGGATCAGCTTGCGTTGAAAGACTGGAGCGGTTCGCAGCGGGCGCAGCGGCTGGCGGTATTGCCGCAGACGTCGACCCTGGATTTTGCTTTCCGCGTCGAGGAAGTCGTCGGCATGGGCCGCTTGCCCCATCAAACCGGGCGGGTGCGTGATGATGAAATCATCGAGGCGGCATTGCAGGCTGCCGATGTCGGGCACTTAAGGGGTCGCAGCTACCTCGCGTTGTCCGGCGGCGAACGCCAGCGTGTGCACCTTGCGCGAGTGTTGGCGCAGTTATGGCCGGGTGAGGCGGGGCAGACATTGCTGCTGGATGAGCCGACGTCGATGCTCGACCCTTTGCATCAACACACGACCTTGCAAGCCATACGCAGCTTTGCAGATCGAGGGGCCGCGGTGTTGGTAATCCTTCATGACTTGAACCTGGCAGCGCGTTACTGCGACCGGATCCTGTTGCTGGAAGACGGGCGTCCTCATGCGCTGGATACACCGTTGAAGGTGTTTCAGCCGGAGCCGCTCAAGGCTGTGTTTGGTCTGGATGTGTTGGTGCAGCCGCATCCCGAGCGCGGGCATCCGTTGATCATTGCGCGCTGAGCGGCGCTTTCTCGCGGGCAAAAAAAGACCCGGCAAGAGCCGGGTCAAATAACCGTGATTAGCCTGATGAGGAGATAATCTGAGAGTCCGAACCAATGGTCTTTCAGTTATCGGCTGATCTCGCGACCAGTTGTGATAATCATAACGATTCTCATTTGAGAGTCAACAATTGTTTTCGCCTGCTCGGTGAGTTTCTTCAAACGCTTATGCGCAGCGCCCGAAAATACGGGGCTTGGTTGCCGAGTTAATTCTTCTGGCGCGCGCCAAGAGCATCCAGCTGACGGTTCAATGCCTCCTTGCGCTCCGTCGGTATATCGTTCCAGTGCACATCCATCAGTGCGCCTTCAATGGCATACAGCAGTACTTTCGATGCCCGAAACCCGCGCGTGCGCACGGCTCGGTAGGCATCCACCGCGCCCAGGCGGCGCAAGTCGGACGCGCTGTGGATGCCCACCGCGTGCAGCCACTGCGCCGACGTCTTGCCCAGGTTTTTCAGGTGTTGCAGCTCATCGTTCATCAAGCCTCCTTGCGACGGCCGAATGGTGCGGTGGGTATCGTGACCAGGCAAGCCTGAAAAGGAGTGTAGCGCTCAGTAGGAAAAGCGTGGTTCTTTGGTCAGGAATGGCTGAAAAGCTTATAAGAATGCGTCGGGAGAGTTGGCGATAAACAGGCGAGAAACGCCCGGCTCGCTGGGTGTCGGGCCGGGGTTTTGAAGGCGGTGCTATTTAGTGCGATAGCGCAGGCGAGTACCGAAATTGACCGACATCAGAATCTCGTCGGCAGTCAATTCGGGTGAAAAGTAGGTACCGGAGATCTGCGCATGGGCCAGGCTGGCGCCTTCCAGTGAGCAGCCGCGCAAATCCAGGCCACGCAAGTCGGCCGAGCGGAAGTAGGCGTCGGTGAAGTCCACGCCCGTGGCGTTCAGGTCACGCAGGTCTAGCCCTCGGAAGTCGCCACCGCGCATGTCGATGGTGCCGTCTTTGGGGCGTTCTGCGTTGAAGCCGCGGATGTCGTCCTTATGCAGGAGCGCGTAGAGCGGGGTATCAAGAAGCTTGGGCTGACTCATGATGGCGACTCCTGTTGGAATTATGACGCCATTATAGTGCCACTATTGCTTGGCCGTGCACCGTAGATCGGTGACACGGCCAAGAAATATTTCTTACAGGCCGGGCAGACGCTGGCGGATATGAGCCACCAGTGCGTCCAGCGTGCCGCTTTCGTTGGTTTCTACACGCTTGCTCAGCAGCAGTTCTTCGGCGGACAGCGGGTCGCGGTTGGCGTGCTGCGCTTCAATGATGCTCAGCGTCGCGTCAGACGGATCGTTTTTGTCTGCCTGACGCTGCGCCAACCAGCTGGCGATAACGGCTTGCGGTGCATTGCAATCCAGAATCAGGAACGGCGCGCCCGTCGCCTCGGCGATTTTGGCGGCGGCGTCGCGCTGTTCGTGTTTGAGGAAGGTGGCATCCAGCACGACCGGGTAGCCGGCGCGCAGTACGGTGTCGGCGATCTCGTTCAGGCGCGCGTAAGTCGCGGCGCTGGCGTCGACGGCATAGATGCCGGCCTGTGGCGTGTTTTCAACCTGTTGTTCGCCAAACAGACGTTTGCGCTCGACATCCGACCGCAGGCGCACGGCCCCCAGCGCTTCCACCAGACGCATCGCAACGTGGCTTTTGCCGACGGCCGACACGCCGTGGGTAATCGCCAGGAAGCGTGAAGGAATAGTGCTGTAGCTTTCTGCCAGGTTGGCGTAGTTGCGGTACTGGCGCAGGGTGGTGGCGCGTTGTACCGGGTTGGCTTCGCTCGGCATGCTGAACAGTGCCACTTTGGCGCGTACCAGTGCACGGTAGGCTTTATAGAAGTTCAGCACTTCCAGGCCTTGATAGTCGCCGGTCAATTCGAGGTATTGGCTGATGAAGCGCCGCGCCAGGGATTTGAGGCCACGGTCCTCAAGGTCCATCGCCAGGAAGCCGGTGTCGGCATACACGTCGGTGAAACGGAACGGCTCGTTGAATTCGATGCAGTCGAAAATCACGACCTTGCCATCGATCAGCGTGGCGTTGCCCAGGTGAATATCACCATGGCACTCGCGGGTGAAACCGTCGAGCTTGCGTTGTTGGAGCAGCGGCTTGAGGCGTTCGAAACTGCTTTCAGCCCAGGCTTGCAGGGCTTCGAGTTGTGCCAGGTCGGCCTTGTCGCTGAGGAATGGGCGGATCTGTTCGAAGTTCTGGCGTACCGGCGCCATGACCTCGTCCGGGGTGCCAGCCGGGTGTTCTTGCGGGACTTTGGGCGCGGTGAGGTGGAAGTGCGCGATCTGCCTGGCCATCTCATCGATGTGCGCGCTGGTCAATTCGCCGTTGGCCTGCAAGGTGCTGAGCATCTGGCTTTGCGGGAACTGGCGCATTTTCAGCGCGTACTCGATCACTGGGCCGTCGCCGCCCAACTGCGGCGCCTCGGCGGTGCCGGTGATTGGCAACACTTCAAGATACAAATCTTCAGTCAGACGCTGATTGAGGCGCAGCTCCTCGTTGCAGAAGTGCCCGCGATCTTCCAGGGCGGTGAAGTTGAGAAAGCCGAAGTTCATCGGCTTCTTCAATTTATAAGCATAGGGACCGGTCAGGATCACCCAGGAAATATGGGTTTCGATGACTTGGAACGCTTCAACCGGGTGAGGGTATAAAGCCGGGTTTTGCAGGGCAGCGATCAGGGACTGGCTCACGGGCGATCCTTCAAAGTCTGGGGGAAAACATGGCGGGCATTATGGCCGCTACGAGCGGTCGTGCAAACCGCTGTCCGGCTCATGTTGATCATCGATAAAGTGCGTATAATCCGCCGCCATGACTCGAACCCGATCTCCCCGTTCCCGTAAAAAACCTCCTTCCCGTGGCCTGCGCCCGTGGCTGGGCTGGGCGCTCAAGCTCAGCCTCGTGGGCCTTGTGGTGCTCGCAGGCTTTGCGGTGTACCTCGACGCCGTGGTCCAGGAAAAATTCTCCGGCAAGCGCTGGACCATTCCGGCCAAGGTATATGCCCGCCCGCTGGAGCTGTTCAACGGCCAGAAGCTGAGCAAGGAAGACTTCCTTACCGAGCTTGACGCCCTGGGTTATCGCCGCGAACCCGTCAGCAATGGCCCGGGTGCGGCAGCCGTCAGCGGCAATACCGTCGACCTGAATACCCGTGGCTTCCAGTTTTATGAAGGTCTGGAAAAAGCCCAGCCGGTTCGCGTGCGCTTCTCGGGTGACTACGTGGCCGAGCTGTCGTCGCTCAATGGCGCCAAGCTGCCGGTCGTGCGCCTGGAACCGCTGCTGATCGGCGGCATTTACCCGAAAAACCTGGAAGATCGCATCCTGATCAAACTGGATCAGGTTCCGCCGTATCTGCTCGAAACCCTGGTCGCCGTAGAAGATCGCGATTTTTACAGCCATTGGGGCGTTTCGCCGAAGTCGATTGCCCGCGCCATCTGGGTCAACACTTCCGGCGGCAAGATGACGCAGGGCGGCAGTACGCTGACGCAACAATTGGTCAAGAACTTCTACCTGACCAGCGAACGCAGCCTGACCCGAAAGCTCACCGAAGCCATGATGGCGATGCTGCTGGAGCTGCATTACAGCAAGCAGGAAATCCTTGAGGCGTACCTCAATGAGGTGTTCGTCGGCCAGGATGGCCAGCGCGCGGTGCACGGTTTTGGTTTGGCCAGTCAGTTCTTCTTCGGTCAGCCCTTGTCCGAGTTGAAGCTGCACCAGGTCGCGTTGCTGGTGGGTATGGTCAAAGGCCCGTCCTATTACAACCCGCGTCGCAATCCGGAGCGTGCGCTGGAGCGCCGCAACCTGGTGCTCGACGTGCTGGAGCAGCAGGGCGTGGCCACGGCCGAACAAGTCGCTGCCGCGAAGAAAATGCCACTGGGTGTGACAACCCGCGGCAAGCTGGCCGACAGTTCCTTCCCGGGCTTTATCGACCTGGTCAAACGCCAGTTGCGCGAAGACTATCGCGACGAAGACTTGACCGAAGAAGGCCTGCGGATCTTCACCAGCTTCGACCCGATTCTGCAGATGAAAGCCGAAGCGTCCGTCAATGACACCTTCAAGCGTCTGACAGGTCGCAAAGGTGCGGATGAAGTTGAAGCGGCCATGGTTGTGACCAACCCGGAAACCGGCGAAGTCCAGGCCATGATTGGCAGTCGCCAGGCCAGTTTTGCCGGTTTTAACCGTGCGCTGGACGCGGTGCGGCCAATCGGCTCGCTGGTCAAGCCGGCGGTTTACCTGACGGCGTTGGAAAAACCGAGCAAATACACCCTCACCAGTTGGCTGTCGGATGACCCGTTGTCGGTCAAGTTGGCAGATGGCCAGGTGTGGACGCCGAAAAACTTCGAGCGTCGTTCCAACGGTACGATATTCCTGTACCAGGGCCTGGCGCATTCCTACAACATTTCCACGTCGCGCCTCGGGCTTGAAGTCGGCGTGCCGAACGTGTTGAAAACCCTGGGACGCCTGGGCATCAACCGTGAGTTCCCGGCATTCCCATCGATGCTGCTGGGCGCCGGCGCCATGACGCCGATGGAAGTGACCACGATGTACCAGACCATCGCCAACGGTGGCTTCAATACGCCAATGCGCGGCATTCGCAGTGTGCTGACCGCCGAGGGTGAGCCGCTCAAGCGTTATCCGTTCCAGATTCAGCAACGCTTCGACGCAGGCTCCATCTACCTGATCCAGAACGCCATGCAACGCGTGATGCGCGAGGGCACCGGGCGTTCGGTCTATAACGTGCTGCCGGCGAACCTGACGCTGGCGGGTAAAACCGGCACCAGTAACGACTCGCGAGACAGCTGGTTCGCAGGTTTTGGCCAGGACGTGCTGGCGGTGGTGTGGCTGGGCCGTGACGACAACGGCAAGACGCCGTTTACCGGTGCGACCGGCGCGTTGCAGGTGTGGACAAGTTTCATGCGCAAAGCCGACCCGCTGCCGCTTAATATGCCGCTGCCGGACAACGTCGTGCAGGCGTGGATTGATCCGCACACGGGGCAGGGCTCTGAGGCCAATTGCCCGGGCGCGGTGCAGATGCCGTATATTCGCGGCAGCGAGCCGGCTGCCGGCCCCGCATGCGGTGGCGGTGCCCCTGCGAGCGCGGAATCGGTGATGGATTGGGTCAAGGGCTGGATGAATTAAGCTAAGCAAAGAGGGTTTCAAGTGAACAAGTGGTGGATTCCAGCTATTACAGCTCTGGCTTTGCTCAACGGTTGCGCCAGCGTGCAGCGCGGCTCGATTCCCGTGGTGGATTCGAGCACGAACGTTTCGAATAATGACCGTATCTCGGCCAATGGCGGTTTCCGTCAGACCGTGACCACCCGTCCCGCGGCTGCCAAGGCCCAAGCCATCCCGCAGGATTCTGGCGTGGTGGTGATGGTGCCGGGCGGTGGTGCAACCACGTCTGCGCCGATCAGTGCCGAGCCGTGGACGCCGGGCCCAAGCACGTCGGGGCCGGTTGATTCGACGCCGATTCAAACGGCACCGATCAACCAGGGTACTTACACCATGCCGTCGACGCCGAGCGGTATTCCGTCGTCGTCCAACTCGGGCGGTCTGTCGGCTGACGAACAACTGGATGGCCCGGTACTCGCCTTGCTCACCACGGCCCAGCAACAGCAGGCCGGTGGCGACTTGAACGGTGCTTCATCGAGCCTTGAGCGCGCCCAGCGTGTGGCGCCTCGCGAGCCGCAAGTGCTGTATCGCCTGGCCCAAGTGCGCATGGCCCAGGGTGATGCTCCGCAGGCCGAGCAATTTGCCCGTCGCGGCTTGACGTTGGCCAATGGTCGTCCTGACCTGCAAGCCAACCTCTGGGCTTTGATTGGTGATGCACGTGCCGCCCAGGGCGATGCTGCCGGCGCCGCCCAGGCTCGACAAAAAGGCAAGGTTACTTACTGATGGATGCGCGCTTTCCCGCGATTGCCGAACAGTTGTTGCTGATTGAGCGTGAATTGCGTGTTCAAGGCTGGTGGGACGATGTGTCCCCCAGCGTTGAAGCGCTCAGCAGTGTTGAGCCTTTTTCGGTCGACACGCTGGACTTCCACCAGTGGCTGCAATGGATCTTCCTGGTGCGCATGAAGCAGATCCTCGAACAGGACCTGCCGTTGCCCAATGCGTCGGGGATCATGGAGATGGCCGAGATGGTCTACGCCGATCGCCCGCAAGAGAGCCTTGGTTTGCGCAATGCGCTGAAAAAGTTCGACCAATTGATCGTCGACGCTCGTTAATTGCCTGACTGCCGGGTTTTCCGGCAGTCTTGCGCACATTTCTACCGCTTGACGACATTCAGGCGAGTTTTATCCCTCCTCAAAGCCCTTTCTTCTACGTTCTCATGCGCTTAGTTGGAAAAAAGCGCAATTATTGCTTGACTTGAACGGCCTGAAACAGAAGAATCCAAAGTCCGCTGTATCGGGACTGCCAGAAGCAGGCCCGCTCAGCAGATCATGAGGCGCACATCCGCGCCGACCTGTAACACCCGCAACGCGTTACCTCGCGCTGGGTGGGAAAAGCCCGCAACACTTGGGACGATCCCAATACTTGCTCAGTCAGTGCTGACGTAGTCGGCGACCACCGTCGCTCATGCTCTGTTGAGAAGTAAACCTATTAAGACCCGTCGGTTTTCAACGGACGGTATTCTGGCGTTTTAGAGGTGAACAACGTGGAGCTTTTATCTGGCGGTGAGATGCTCGTCCGCTTTTTGCGTGACGAAGGCGTCGACTATATCTACGGGTACCCAGGTGGTGCTCTGCTGCATGTTTACGACGCACTGTTCAAGGAACCCGGTGTTACCCACATCCTGGTTCGCCACGAACAGGCCGCGACCCATATGGCTGACGGTTACGCCCGTGCCACCGGTAAAGCCGGTGTGGTACTGGTAACGTCCGGCCCAGGCGCAACGAATGCCATTACCGGCATCGCGACTGCGTATATGGACTCCATCCCGATGGTGATCATTTCCGGCCAGGTGCCAAGCACCATGGTGGGCACCGATGCATTCCAGGAAACCGACATGATCGGTATTTCCCGGCCGATCGTGAAACACAGCTTCATGATCAAGCATCCCTCGGAAATTCCGGATGTCATGAAAAAGGCGTTCTACCTCGCGCAGTCCGGTCGCCCGGGTCCTGTCGTTGTAGACATCCCGAAAGACATGACCAACCCGGCCGAGAAATTCGAATACGTCTTCCCGAAAAAAGCCAAGCTGCGCTCCTACAGCCCGGCTGTTCGTGGGCACTCGGGGCAAATCCGCAAGGCGGCAGAAATGCTCCTGGCGGCCAAGCGTCCTGTGCTGTACTCGGGTGGCGGCGTGATTCTGGGCGGCGGTTCTGCACCGTTGACCGAACTGGCCAAGCTGCTCAACCTGCCGGTTACCAATACCTTGATGGGCCTCGGCGCATTCCCGGGTACGGACCGTCAGTTCGTCGGCATGCTCGGCATGCACGGCAGCTACACCGCCAACCTGGCCATGCACCACGCCGACGTGATTCTGGCAGTGGGCGCGCGGTTCGACGACCGTGTGATCAACGGCCCGAGCAAATTCTGCCCGAACGCCAAGATCATCCACATCGACATCGACCCGGCGTCCATTTCCAAGACCATCAAGGCCGACGTGCCGATCGTGGGGCCAGTGGAAAGCGTACTGACCGAAATGGTTGCTGCGCTGAAGGACATCGGCGAAGCGCCGAACAAGGAATCGGTTGCCAGCTGGTGGAAGCAGATCGACGAATGGCGCGGTGATCGCGGCTTGTTCCCTTACGACAAGGGCGACGGCAGCATCATCAAGCCACAAACCGTGATCGAAACCCTGTGCGAAGTGACCAAGGGCGATGCCTTTGTGACCTCCGACGTGGGCCAGCACCAGATGTTTGCTGCGCAGTACTACAAGTTCGACAAGCCTAACCGCTGGATCAACTCCGGTGGCCTGGGCACGATGGGCTTTGGTTTTCCTGCGGCCATGGGCGTGAAACTGAGCTTCCCCGAGACCGACGTGGCGTGTGTCACCGGTGAAGGCAGCATTCAGATGAACATCCAGGAACTGTCGACGTGCCTGCAGTACGGCCTTCCGGTGAAGATCGTCTGCCTGAACAACGGCGTACTGGGCATGGTTCGTCAGTGGCAGGACATGAGCTACAACAGCCGTCACTCCCATTCCTACATGGAGTCGCTGCCGGATTTCGTCAAATTGGTTGAAGCCTACGGTCACGTCGGCATGCGTATCACTGATTTGAAAGATCTGAAGCCGAAGATGGAAGAGGCGTTCGCCATGAAGGACCGCCTGGTGTTCCTGGATATTCAGGTGGATACCAGCGAGCACGTCTACCCGATGCAGATCAAAGACGGCTCTATGCGCGACATGTGGCTGAACAAGACGGAGCGTACTTAATCATGCGGCATATTATCTCCCTGCTTCTGGAGAACGAACCCGGCGCTCTGTCTCGTGTTGTCGGCCTGTTTTCGCAACGTAACTACAACATCGAAAGCCTGACCGTCGCCCCGACCGAAGACCCGACCCTGTCGCGCCTGACGTTGACCACTGTAGGCCACGATGAGGTGATCGAGCAGATCACCAAGAACCTCAACAAGCTGATCGAAGTGGTCAAGCTGGTCGACTTGTCGGAAAGTGCCCACATCGAGCGCGAGCTGATGCTGGTAAAAGTCAAGGCCACGGGTGCCCAACGTGCCGAGATCAAGCGCACTACCGATATTTATCGCGGGCAGATCGTTGATGTGAGCGCCAGCGTTTATACCGTTCAACTGACCGGTACGAGCGACAAACTGGACAGCTTCATCCAGTCGATCGGGACGGCCTCGATTCTGGAAACTGTACGCAGTGGTGTCACCGGGATTGCCCGTGGCGACAAAGTACTCAGCATTTAACCCAATTAGTGAATGGCCTCACGGCCTGGATATATAGAGGAACCTCATGAAAGTTTATTACGAAAAAGATTGTGACCTGTCGATCATCCAGGGCAAGAAAGTCGCCATCATCGGCTACGGCTCCCAGGGTCACGCGCAAGCTTGCAACCTGAAAGACTCCGGCGTTGACGTGACTGTTGGTCTGCGTAAAGGCTCGGCCACTGTTGCCAAGGCTGAAGCCCATGGCCTGAAAGTGACTGACGTTGCTTCCGCTGTTGCTGCTGCCGACCTGGTCATGATCCTGACCCCGGACGAGTTCCAGTCCGCGCTGTACAAAAACGAAATCGAGCCGAACATCAAGAAAGGCGCCACCCTGGCCTTCTCCCACGGTTTCGCGATTCACTACAACCAGGTTGTACCGCGTGCCGACCTCGACGTGATCATGATCGCGCCGAAAGCACCGGGCCACACCGTGCGTTCCGAGTTCGTCAAAGGCGGCGGCATTCCTGACCTGATCGCGATCTACCAGGACGCCTCGGGCAACGCCAAAAACGTTGCACTGTCCTACGCAGCAGGCGTGGGTGGCGGTCGTACCGGCATCATCGAAACCACTTTCAAGGACGAGACTGAAACCGACCTGTTCGGCGAGCAAGCTGTTCTGTGTGGCGGTACCGTTGAGCTGGTTAAAGCCGGTTTCGAAACCCTGGTTGAAGCTGGCTACGCGCCGGAAATGGCCTACTTCGAATGCCTGCACGAACTGAAGCTGATCGTTGACCTCATGTACGAAGGCGGTATCGCCAACATGAACTACTCGATCTCCAACAACGCCGAGTACGGCGAGTACGTGACTGGCCCGGAAGTGATCAACGCCGAATCCCGTCAGGCCATGCGCAACGCCCTGAAACGTATTCAGGACGGCGAATACGCCAAAATGTTCATCACCGAAGGCGCTACCGGCTACCCTTCGATGACCGCCAAGCGTCGTAACAACGCCGCTCACGGTATCGAAATCATCGGCGAGCAACTGCGCTCCATGATGCCGTGGATCGGTGCCAACAAGATCGTCGACAAAGCCAAAAACTAAGTCGTACGCATCAACAGAAAACGCGGCTTAGGCCGCGTTTTTTCGTTTGGGGGCGGGTTCTGGTATAAAGCTGCATCGTTTGCGGGCGAACACGCACCGCGAGTATTTGTCGAATTCTTTTCACACCGTTGCAAGGTAAAGTCCATGACCGAACGTCCCGAAGAGCCAAACCAGGCCTCTGACGCCGAAAGCCTGCTGCCGATCGATGAACATGTCGAAGAAGGGCATGACGCGGAAGGTCGCAAGGTCCGGCATCGTGGCATCTATCTTTTGCCCAACCTGTTCACCACGGCGAACCTGTTTGCCGGGTTCTATTCCATCATCAACTCCATGAGCGCCCAAAGTGCTCTGGCAGCGGGTGATGCGGCAAGTGCCAGCAAGTACTTCGGTTTTGCTGCCATCGCGATTTTTGTGGCCATGGTGCTCGACGGACTTGATGGCCGTGTTGCGCGTATGACCAATACCCAAAGTGCCTTTGGTGCCGAGTACGATTCATTGTCGGACATGGTTGCCTTCGGCGTTGCGCCGGCCTTGCTGGCGTTTGCCTGGGCACTGGGGGATATGGGCAAGGTTGGCTGGATGGTCGCCTTCATCTATGTCGCGGGTGCCGCCTTGCGTCTGGCGCGCTTCAATACTCAGGTAGGTACCGCCGACAAGCGTTACTTCATTGGCCTGGCCAGCCCGGCGGCTGCGGGTGTAGTGGCGGGTATTGTGTGGGCGTTCAGTGATTACGGCATCCAGGGTTCGAAGATGTCGTTCCTGGTGGCGTTGATGGTTGCCGCGGCCGGCATGCTGATGGTCAGCAACATCAAGTACAACAGCTTCAAGGAGTTCGACCTCAAGGGGCGCGTGCCTTTCGTGGCGATCCTCGTGGTAGTGCTGGTGTTCGCGGTCGTGTTCAGCGACCCGCCACGTATTCTGCTGCTGGCGTTCCTGATCTACGCCGCGTCGGGGCCGGTTCAATATTTGCTGCATCTGCGCCGCGACAAAACATTGTCTTAATGTAATTTCCCCCATACTCCGCAGTCTATTGGTGCATCAGTCCTCCAATGCTGCGGAGTTGCCATGTTAATCAAATTGCCCAAAGCGTCCGATTGCCACGAATCGGACGTCACGCCTGAATCCTTCTACCTCTCACGCCGCAGCTTGCTCGGTGGTGCGCTTGCCGGTGTTGCAGCCAGTAGCTTGCCGCGCTGGGCCAGTGCTGAAGAGGCTGCCCGCTATGCCGATGTTGAGCCGGGTAACGCGCCGAAATGGTTTGCCGAGAAGCTGCCCGCTACGAAATGGCAGGCTGTCACCGTGAAGGACGAGGCCATCACTCCGTTCAAGGACGCGACCCACTACAACAACTTCTATGAGTTCGGCACAGGCAAAGGTGACCCGGCGACGAATGCGGGCTCCCTCAAGACCGAGCCATGGACTGTTGTGATTGATGGCGAAGTGGGCAAGCCGGGGCGTTATGCACTGGAAGACTTCATGAAGCCTTATCAGCTGGAAGAGCGGATCTACCGTTTACGCTGTGTTGAGGCGTGGTCGATGGTCATTCCGTGGATGGGTTTCCCGATTTCGGCCTTGCTCAAGCAAGTTGAGCCCACGTCCAAAGCCAAGTACATCCGCTTTGAAACCCTGCAAGACCCTAAAACCATGCCGGGTCAGCGCTCAAGCTTTGGTTTGATCGACTGGCCTTATGTAGAGGGTCTGCGTCTGGATGAGGCGATGAACCCTTTGGCGATTCTTGCCGTGGGCATGTATGGACGAGAGTTGCCTAACCAGAACGGCGCGCCGTTGCGTTTGGTGGTGCCTTGGAAGTATGGCTTCAAGAGTGTGAAGTCCATCGTGCGGATCAGTCTCGTCAGTGAACAGCCGAAAACTACTTGGCAGAGTATTGCCGCGGATGAATATGGGTTCTATGCGAACGTGAACCCTACTGTTGATCATCCACGCTGGACTCAGGCGCGTGAGCGTCGCCTGCCGAGTGGCCTGTTCAGCCCCAACGTGCGTGAGACGCAGATGTTCAACGGGTACTCCGATGAGGTTGCTTCTCTCTATACCGGCCTCGATCTGCGGAAGAACTATTGATGCGCTATCCGATCTGGCGCGTTGGCGTCTTTATAGCAGCGGCCATATGGCCATTTTTCTGGCTGTATGAGGCGTGGAGTTCCGTACTCGGGCCTGATCCCGGCAAGGTGCTGATGGATCGGTTGGGGCTGGGGACGCTGATTTTGCTCCTGATCACGCTGTGTATGACCCCGCTGCAAAAGCTCAGCGCTTGGGCGGGGTGGATTGCCGTCCGCAGGCAACTGGGTCTTTGGTGTTTTGCGTATGTGGTTCTGCACCTGGCGGCGTATTGCGTATTTATCCTTGGGCTGGATTGGTCGCAATTTGGTGTGGAGCTGCGTAAGCGGCCGTACATTATTGTAGGCGCCTTGGGTTTCCTGTCTTTATTAGTGCTGGCAGTCACTTCGAATCGTTACAGTCAGCGTCGGCTTGGTAATCGCTGGAAGAAGCTGCACCGTCTGGTCTATGTGATTCTCGGGCTCGGCTTGCTGCATATGTTGTGGATTGTGCGAGCCGATCTGAAGGAGTGGGCTATCTATGCATCTATAGGTGCGCTGCTTCTGGTATTGCGGATCCCCCCGGTGATGCGTCGAATCCCGCGTCTTATCGCGAAAAAACCACTTTCCGCAACAAAAGCGTAATTAGGGGTTGACGGCAGATTCTGGAAGTCTATAATTCGCCCCACTTCCGGCGCAGTCGAAACGGAAAACTCCTTGGTAAACAAAGAGTTACGCAAGATTCGACAGCGAGTTGCTTCAGTTCATCGAAGCCCAGAAGGAGTTGGTAGAGCAGTG
>NZ_MSDF01000029.1 GCF_002022275.1 Pseudomonas fluorescens | reverse complement strand
AGCGGGCCTGTTGTGGCAAGCCCGCTCGCCACAAGAAGCGGGGTTGCCACAGCTGTTCCGTTGTTTATCAGATGCGGAACTGGCCCACCAATTGCCCCAGTCGCTGGCCCAAGTCGGCCAGGCTGCGGGACGTCTGCGCACCCAACTGGGTCTCATCCGCCACACTGTCCACCGCCACAGCAATCTGATGCACACTGCGGTTGATCTCTTCGGCCACCGCCGTCTGTTCTTCGGCGGCGCTGGCAATTTGCGCGTTCATCGAATTGATGGTGCCGATCAACTGCGCCATGGTGTCCAGCGACGCCCCGGCTTCGTTGGCTTTGGCCGAGGTGCCGTCACCGGCATCGCTGGAGCGGCGCATGGCATCGACAGCGGCAACCGTGCCTTTTTGCAGGCGGTCGATCATCCCCTGGATTTCCTGGGTGCTGGATTGGGTGCGGCTGGCCAGGGCGCGTACTTCGTCGGCGACCACCGCAAAACCACGCCCGGCCTCCCCGGCCCGCGCGGCTTCGATAGCGGCATTGAGAGCCAGCAGGTTGGTTTGCTCGGCAATCGAGCGGATCACGCCGAGCACGCTGACAATCGACGACACATCCTGCTGCAGGCTGTCGAGGGACACGCCGCTGCTGCGAATGTCATTCACCAGCGCATGGATCTGCGCGATGCTGCCGTCCACCACACGCTTGGCGGCCTGGCCTTCAGCGTCGGTCTGCTGCGCGGCGACGGCGGCGCCCTGGGCACTGCGCGCCACTTCATGGGCGGCGGACGACATTTGGTTGATCGCAGTGGCCACCTGATCGGTTTCGTGACGCTGGCGTTCCATGGCCTGCTCGGAGCGCTGGGCCTGATCCGACACCTGGCTGACCAGGCCGGTGAGTTGGCCGGTCATCTCGGTGATCTGGCGGACCAGGCCGTGGATTTTGTCGACGAAACGGTTGAACGCCCCAGCGAGGTCGCCCAGTTCATCCTGACTGGTGATGGCCAGCCGGCGGGTCAAGTCGCCCTCGCCCGCCGCGATATCGTCGAGGTTGGCTTTCATCAAATGCAAAGGCCGCAGGATGGTATTGGCCACCACCATGCCCACTGCCGCAATCACCAACAACACCACCACGGCCACGCCGAGGATGCTCAGCAGCACGCCTTCCATGCGTTTTTCAACCTTGGCTTCGACCACGGCCACTTGGGCTTCGATGCCATCGAGGTTCACCGAGGTGCCGATCACCATGTCCCATTTGGGCAGGTATTCGGTGTAGCCGAGTTTGGGCACCAGTTCGGTCTGGCCCGGTTGGGTCGAGCTGTATTGCAGGTAGTGGGTACCGTCCTTGCCGACCTTGACCAGATCGCGGTTGACGTAGACGCCGTTGGGGTCGCGGTTGTCCTTGAAGCTCTTGCCCACGCCGTCGGGGCTGTTGCCTTTGAACAGGCGGATGGTTTCGGAGTCGTAGCCGAAGAAGTAGCCGTCCTTGCCGTAGCTGGTGTTGGACAGCAGCTTGACCACCTGCGCACGAGCACCTGTATCGCCGGGGGCGGCGGCGTCATAGAGCGGTTTGATGGTGGTCATGGCCACTTCGACGTAACTTTGCAGGGTGGCTTTGGCGTCGTTGAGCAGGCGCTGGCGGGTTTCATCCACCTCGGCGCGGGCCTGGCCCTGGAGGATCCACACGGTGGTCAGGCTGATGACCACGGCGAACAGCAACACCGGCACTACGGCGAGGGACAGGACTTTGGCCTTGAGGCTCAGACGCATGGGTTTTCTCTCTTGTTAGTGGCGACTTGAGAGGTTAACGGCTGGTTGAGGGATATCTGTAGGTGGGGGGCATATCCGTTATTTGGGTGATGGCTGAGATTGGTTCCGCCCTTACGGCGGGTCACTTTTGAAAAGAGCCCAAAAGTAACCAAAAGGCTCTTGCCCCAACACTCGGCACCTCGCCCACGCTCG
>NZ_MSDF01000021.1:8667-269289 GCF_002022275.1 Pseudomonas fluorescens | reverse complement strand
CGGAGCGAGGGCACACCGAGCCTAGGCGAGGTGCCGAGTGTTGGGGCAAGAGCCCTTTTGGTTACTTTTGGGGCTCTTTTCCAAAAGTGACCCGCTGTAAGAGCGGAACCAATACCAGCCACACCCCAAACAACGGATATACACCCAAACAAAACACAAAAAAAAAGGGCAACCGAAGTCGCCCAAAATGCCTTGCGTGCTCATACACCCGAAAAGACTTACGGTTCTTTACGCTTATTAGCGTCCTTCCAGATAAAAATCCCAAACCCTACAAAAAACACCACCATGAGGCTGACCGTCAGCACTCCGGCAAACACCACATTATCGAAAAACATGACCGGCCTCCCGCTCGTGCCCTGTTGCGATAGGGCTAAGTTAAAGCAGAAGGCGGATTGGAAAATTGACGAGGATCAATGTCGCCCGCAACGGGGCGTAAAGAAGGGCAATAACTGACCTGCATCAAAAGATGCAGGTTGTTTCAACGCTTTTTGGGTTTGTTCTTCGGCTTCTTCTTAACTTTACCCAGTGGCATCGCTTGTTCAAACGCCTGGCGCACTTCATTCAGGCGCTTGTCATTCAGGTCATGCACACGCTTGGCGCGTTCGGCACTCAGGTCGATCAGCTTGTCGTCATCACTCATGGCTTGGCTTACGTCGTGGCGGGAATGGCTCAATAATGCGGCCTCCCCCGCCCGACGGCAAATACCTGGGCAAAAAACCCTCGCGCCTACCCAGCCATTTTCTTATTTATCGCGTTCAAACGTAATAATTGAACGGGTGGTACCCGGCCAATTCGGCATTTGCCGCCAAGGCGTCAGCACTTGCAGGGTGTCACCCTGGACGCGAAAGTCGCGGCACTGCTCGGTACCGACCCAAGCGGGGTTCCAGGCGCTGTCTACTAGCGTACACCACTGGTTACCGTCGACCCGCTCGATGCCGGTGTAGGCAATCAGCGTGCTCAACAGCGCTGACTTTTCCGCATCTGACGTGCCTACCTGTCGTCCCTCACCGGTCAACACGAACGCCACGCGGTGATCGGCGGTAAAAATCACACGCCCGGTGGGCCGGTCGCCCATGGCTGGAATCTTCTGGTGAGTGTCCTGAGACTCAACCTGATAGCCAACCAGACGCCACGCGCCTACCAGTGGCGACTCGCTCGCGTGCACGCCTCCGTAAAACAGCGCAGCCAAACCCACACCGAGCAAACTCGCCATCACGTAATGTTTCATCGTTTTACCGTCTTCAGAAAAACGTGAATATTTCCCCAGCCATGTGAAGGCGTCTGTAAGGCATATCCTTAAACAAGGCATAAACGCCGAGGGCGAATCAGCGGGCGACAAAATGCAGGCCATCGCCCAAAATCGTCACCTCACTCACTCCCAAAAGGCGCATTCAGGTGGCACTGCACAAGGACCTTCCCCCGCTGTTGGCCCTGCGCGCCTTTGAGGCCGTGGCGCGGCACTTGAGTTTTATCAAGGCGGCGAACGAGTTGTCGGTCACCCAAAGCGCCCTAAGCCACCAAGTGCACAAACTCGAACAGCATCTGGGCAAACCGCTGTTCATCCGACGAACACGTGCGATCGATCTGACCACCGAAGGCCAGCATTACTACAACGAAATCCGCCCAGCCCTCGACGCCATTGCCGCCGCGACCCGCACCCAAAAAGCAGTACCCGCCACCACAGTGCTGCGCGTCGGGCTGCTCGCCTCGTTCGCCACGCTGTGGCTGGCGCCGCGACTGGCCGGGTTTCTCAAGCGCTACCCGCATATCCAGGTGGAGTTGCTGCCGGCGATTCAATTGGCGAACGTCGCAGCAGCTGAAGTCGACCTGGCCATCCGCTATGGCAAAGGCGACTGGCCCGACGTACACGCCACGCGCCTGATGGATGAGGCAATCTCCCCCGTGTGCAGCCCCGCCTTCAAAGCCAATCAACTGCACAACGGCCCATTATTGATGGCCACCTCGCACCGACCATTCGAGTGGACGGATTGGTCTGCGCACTACCAGGTCGACCTCGCCAACCACCCGCGCGTCATGCTGCATGACTACAACATCGTGGCCGAAGCCGCCGTGGCGGGCCAGGGCATCGCCATGGGTCGGCACCGTTTGATCGAGCGCAAGCTCCAGGAGGGCAGCCTGGTGGAAGCTTACGATTGGCCGCCCTACCGCAGCGATATTGGTTATTGGCTGATCGCGCCGCACGGCCCCATCAGTGAAGCCGCCCAATGTTTCAGCGAGTGGCTAAAGGAAGCCTGCGCCGACGCGTGAGTTTTTTCGATGCATCGGGTGAGATCTATCCGTTTGTCGCCCACCCCTACCGCCCACATGCTCAAGCCTCTTAGCCCAAGAGGATGAATCATGAGCAACTCCCTGCGCCAACGCGTGCACGCCCTCGGCCTGACGCTGCCGACGCCCGGCCAGCCGGCTGCGAATTACATCAACTACGTCATCAGCGGGCACCAATTGTTCGTCTCCGGGCAAATTCCCTTGGTCGACGGCAAACCCGCCTATCTAGGCCGACTGGGCGAATCCCTCAGCGATGAAGAAGGCGCCCAGGCAGCGCAACTCGCGGCGCTCGGCCTGTTGGGGCAACTGAGCCACGCGTTGGGTGATGACCTGTCGCGCCTGGTGCGCATTCTGCGCCTGGGTGTGTTTATCGCCAGCAGCGGCGACTTCAAGCAGCAAAGCCTGGTCGCCAACGGTGCGTCGGACCTGGTGGTCAACGCCCTCGGCGATAAAGGCCGGCATGTGCGCACCGCTGTAGGCGTTGCCAGCCTGCCCGCCGGGGTTGCCGTGGAGGTTGACGCGATTTTCGAGCTGCAGCCGTGAGCCCGCTTGACGTCCAGCAGCTGCGCGACGCAACGCCGGGCTGCCGGTCGGGCATCGTGCACTTCAACCATGCCGGCGCCTCGCTGCCCAGCCAGGCGACACTCGACGCAATCGTCGACCAACTGCAACGCGAAGCCCGCGACGGCCCGATGGAGGCCGGCGAGCACGGCGAAGTGTGGGTGGAAAAAGCCCGGCGTGCAGCCGGGCAATTGCTCAATGCGCCCGCCTCCTCGATTGCCTTTGCCGGCAGCGGCTCGACCGCCTGGAGCATGGCATTCCAGGCCTTGGGCCATTGGCAGCCCGGCGACCGGATTCTGGTGGGGCGTCACGAATGGGGCGGCAACCTGGCGAGTATGGAATCGGCGGTGCAGGCCGGTGCGAGAGTTGAAACCATCCCGTGCGATGAAACCGGCGCAGTCTGCCCGCTGGCGCTGGATTCGATGATTGACGCCCAGGTGAAGCTGATCGACCTCACGTGGCTCCCGGCCAACAGTGGCTTGATCAACCCGGCCAAGGCCATCGGCGAAGTGGCCAGGCGTCACGGCATCCCCTACTTCATCGACGCCGGCCAAGCCGTTGGCCAACTGCCGGTGGATGTGCAGGCACTGCACTGCGATGTGCTCAAGTCAGCCGGGCGCAAACACCTGCGCGGGCCCCGCGGCACGGCGCTGATGTACGTGCGCCCGGGTTTCCTGCAGCGCTTGAACCCCGCCCAGCGCGATGTGTTTTCGGCGCCATGGACCGCCGAGGGTTTTGACCTGCGCAACGACGCCCGACGCTTTGAGACCAGCGAAGTGTCCTACGCCCTGTTGGCAGGGTTGGGCAATGCGTTGCAAGAGGTCAATCGATTGGGGGTGGAGCGGACGTGGGAACGTGTGTTGCACCTGAGTGAGCGAATCCGCGAAGCCTTGCGTGAGATTCCGGGTATTTGCCTGCATGAACTGGGCACGACTCACTCGGGCTTGATTGCCTTCAACCTCAACGGCTGGGATGCCTTTGAACTCAAGCGACGTTTGGGATTGCAGCGCATCAACATCGGCGCCAACGGTGTGGCCTACACCCCGCTGGACATGCAGGCGCGAGGCCTGGCCAGCATTGCGCGAATCTCGGTCAGCCCACTCAACGACGAACACGATATTGAGACGCTGATGGCGGCCCTGAAGGCATTGCGCGATTAAACCTCGATATCGACCCACAGCCCTTGGCGCGGTGCGTCTTCAATCAGCGGCACCACCGGCACGGTGTTGTCCGCGTTGAGCACATCGCCGGGAATCGCCAAGTGCTGCTCGGGGTCTTCGTCGGCTTCGCGCCGGCGTTTCTGCTGCTCTTGCTGACGGCGTTGTTCTTCACGCAGAAGAAACGTCGACTGCTCGGAATCACCCTTTTTCAGGTCGATCGTGCTTTCGTTGGAGCCGGCTTGCACGGGCACCACGGGCGGGATATCCGGCTTCTGACGCGCCGGGTCAAGTTGTGACGTGACCGGCACAACGCTGACGGGCAGCATGGGTGGCAACATAATGATTACTCTCCTGATCAACAGGCTGTCGGCGGCCGGCACGCTGACTTGAGCGCAGGCGTACCAAGCTGTGACCGAGTCGACACTCCCAAGTGCCTGCCACCCGTCGACCGGGCTTCCGAACTGCCGTGCAAACGGAGTAGTTTTTGTCAGAGTCCTTGGGCGGGGGGCCTTGTTCCGTTAAGATAGTCGGCTTTTTCACGGCGGGAGTCAGGCAGCATGGCGCAGCAGTATCAACCGGGGCAACGCTGGATTAGTGACAGCGAAGCAGAGCTGGGGTTAGGCACCGTTCTGGCACAGGACGGCCGCTTGTTGACCGTGCTCTATCCGGCCACTGGCGAGACTCGCCAGTATGCGCTACGGAATGCGCCCCTCACTCGCGTGAGGTTTTCGCCGGGTGACTCCATCACCCATTTTGAAGGCTGGAAAATGACCGTACAGGAAGTCGACGACGTCGACGGCTTGCTGGTTTACCAAGGCCTCAATGGGCAGAACGAGCAGGTCACCCTGCCGGAAACCCAACTCTCGAACTTCATCCAGTTCCGTCTGGCCAGCGACCGTCTGTTCGCCGGTCAGATTGACCCGCTTGCCTGGTTCTCGCTGCGTTACCACACCCTGGAACACACCAGCCGCCAATTGCAGTCTTCGCTGTGGGGCCTGGGTGGCGTGCGTGCGCAACCTATTGCTCACCAACTGCACATTGCCCGTGAAGTCGCTGACCGCATCGCGCCACGGGTTTTGCTGGCGGACGAAGTAGGCCTGGGCAAGACCATCGAAGCCGGCCTGGTGATCCATCGCCAACTGCTGTCGGGCCGCGCCAACCGCGTGCTGATCCTGGTACCGGAAAACCTGCAGCACCAGTGGCTGGTGGAAATGCGCCGCCGCTTCAACCTGCAGGTCGCGCTGTTCGACGAAGAACGCTTTATCGAAAGCGATGCCGCCAACCCGTTCGAAGACACCCAGCTCGCGCTGGTTGCGCTGGAATGGCTGGTGGACGACGAGAAGGCCCAGGACGCGCTGTTTGCCGCCGGCTGGGACTTGCTGGTGGTCGACGAAGCGCACCACCTGGTGTGGCACGAAGAGAAAGCCAGCCCTGAATATTCGCTGGTGGAGCAACTCGCCGAAGTGATCCCGGGCGTGCTGCTGCTCACCGCCACCCCGGAACAACTCGGTCAGGACAGCCACTTCGCGCGCCTGCGCCTGCTCGACCCAAACCGCTTCCACGACCTGCACGCCTTCCGCGCCGAGAGCGAGAACTATCGCCCGGTGGCTGAAGCCGTGCAGGAGCTGCTGGACAAAGGCCGCCTGTCGCCAAAAGCGCACAAGACCATTCAGGGTTTCCTCGGCAACGAAGGCGAAGCCTTGCTCGCCGCCGTCAACGATGGCGACACCGAAGCCAGCGCGCGCCTGGTGCGTGAGCTGCTCGACCGCCACGGCACTGGCCGCGTGCTGTTTCGCAACACCCGCGCCGCCGTGCAGGGTTTCCCGGAACGTAAACTGCACGCCTACCCGCTGCCGAACCCGGACGAATACCTCGAATTGCCACTGGGCGAGCACGCCGAGCTGTACCCGGAAGTCAGCTTCCAATCGCAGCCGGACGTGGATGAAGAAAACCGCTGGTGGCGCTTCGACCCGCGCGTCGAGTGGCTGATCGACCAACTGAAAATGCTCAAGCGCACCAAAGTGCTGGTGATCTGTGCCCACGCCGAAACCGCCATGGACCTGGAAGACGCCCTGCGCGTGCGTTCCGGCATTCCGGCCACGGTGTTCCACGAGGGCATGAACATCCTCGAGCGTGACCGCGCCGCCGCCTACTTTGCCGATGAAGAATTCGGCGCCCAGGTGCTGATCTGTTCGGAAATCGGCAGTGAAGGCCGCAACTTCCAGTTCTCCCATCACTTGGTGTTGTTCGATCTGCCGTCCCACCCCGACCTGCTGGAACAGCGGATCGGCCGTCTGGACCGGATCGGCCAGAAACATGTGATCGAACTGCACGTGCCGTACCTGGAAACCAGCCCGCAAGAGCGCCTGTTCCAGTGGTACCACGAAGCGCTCAACGCCTTCCTCAATACCTGCCCGACCGGCAACGCCTTGCAGCATCAGTTCGGCCCGCGCCTGCTGCCGCTGCTGGAAAACGCCGACGACGGCGAGTGGCAAGCCCTGATCGACGAAGCCCGTGCCGAACGCGAGCGTCTGGAGCAAGAGCTGCACACCGGCCGCGACCGCCTGCTGGAGCTCAACTCCGGCGGCGCCGGTGAAGGCGACGCGCTGGTTGAAGACATCCTCGAGCAAGACGATCAGTTCGCCCTGCCGATCTACATGGAAACCCTGTTCGACGCCTTCGGCATCGACAGCGAAGACCATTCGGAAAACGCGCTGATCTTGAAGCCGAGCGAAAAAATGCTCGACGCCAGCTTCCCCCTCGGCGACGACGAAGGTGTGACCATCACCTACGACCGTAACCAGGCGCTGTCGCGCGAAGACATGCAGTTCATCACCTGGGAACACCCGATGGTGCAGGGCGGCATGGATTTGGTGCTGTCCGGTTCCATGGGCAACACTGCCGTGGCGCTGATCAAGAACAAGGCGCTGAAACCAGGCACGGTGTTGCTGGAGCTGCTCTACGTCAGCGAAGTGGTTGCACCGCGCTCGCTGCAACTGGGCCGCTACCTGCCGCCGGCCGCGCTGCGCTGCCTGCTGGATCCCAATGGCAATGACCTGTCGGGCCGTGTGTCATTCGTGACCCTCAACGACCAATTGGAAAGCGTGCCCCGCGCGAGCGCCAACAAGTTTATCCAGGCCCAGCGCGACCAGTTGACGCCACGGATCAACGCCGGCGAAGAGAAGATCAGCCCGCAGCATGCCGAGCGCGTAGCCGAAGCGAAGCGCCGCCTGGCAGCAGACACCGACGAAGAACTGGCGCGCCTGACTGCGTTGCAAGCGGTCAACCCGACCGTGCGTGACAGCGAGCTGGTGGCGTTGCGCAATCAGCGCGAGCAAGGCTTGGCCATGCTTGATAAAGCGGCTCTGCGCCTGGAAGCAATTCGAGTCCTGGTCGCAGGCTAAAAAGAAGGCCCGCGCAATGCGGGCCTTCTTTATGGGCCTTGAGGGCCTCATCGCAGGCAAGCCAGCTCCCACAGTTGAATGTGTTCACACATCAAAATGTGGGAGCTGGCTTGCCTGCGATAGCCTCACCCCGGTCTCAAGCCGGAACACCCGCAGCCGGCACCTCCACTGCCCCTAACCCATCCTTCATCTTCTTCGCATCGCGCACAAAACACCGCGACGCCTGAAACAGAAACAGCAAGGTCAAAAACAGCGCCACCGGGATCAGGTACATGGCGTCATGCAACCCCACCGCCTTGTAAGCCTCGGTCATCTGCGCAGCCCCATCGGCATACATCGCCGAATGGGCAAAGTGATCCGACAAGCCCCCCACCACAATCGGCCCCATACCGCCGCCCAGTAAATACAACCCGGCAAAGAACAGCGCCATCGCCGTGGCCCGCAGGCGCGGCTCGACCACGTCCTGAATCGCCGTGTACACACAGGTGTAGAAGTTGTAAGCGAACAGCCAGCCCACGCTGAACAACGCCACAAACACACCAATCTCGATGCGCCCGGCGTGCAACGCCCAGGCGGTGGTGACGGTGGAGATGATCAGGCTGCACGCGGCGAACAACAAACGTCCATTCGCAACCCGTTGATGGATCTTGTCGGCAATCCAGCCGCCCAGCGTCAGGCCCACCAAACCGGTCAAACCGACAATGACCCCGGTGGCCACCGCCGCGTCCTGCAAGGGCAGCAGGAAATAGCGCTGCAGCATCGGCACCAGAAACGAGTTACAGGCGTAGGTCGCAAAGTTGAAGCACAAGCCGGCCAGCACCAGCCACAGAAACGTCGGCACGGCCAGCACGCGGCGAATCGGGCGGTCGACGCGTTCCTGGGACACTTGCACGGTTTCCGCCGCGCCGCGCTTGGGCTCTTTGATGTAGAACATGAAGATCGCCAGGATCATGCCCGGCACGGCGGCGATAAAGAACGGCGCGCGCCAGCTGTCGAACGCCTTGACCATTGCACCGATGGTAAAGAACGCCAGCAACAGGCCCAGCGGCAAACCCAGCATGAAGATGCCCATGGCGCGGGCGCGGCGGTGCGCCGGGAACAGGTCGCCAATCAGCGAGTTGGCGGCGGGCGCGTAGCTGGCTTCGCCAATGCCGATGCCCATGCGCACCAGCAGAAATGTCCAGAAACTGCCGACAAAGCCGTTGACCGCCGTAAGCCCGCTCCAGGCGAAGAGACCCCAGCCCATCAATTTGCTGCGCGAACCGGTGTCGGCCAGGCGCCCGAGCGGCAGCCCGGCGATGGCGTAGACGATGGTAAAAGCGGTGCCGATGATGCCGAGCTGAAAGTCGCTCAGGTGCCATTCCATGCGGATGGGCTCAATGATGATCGCCGGAATGGTGCGGTCGAAAAAGTTGAACAGGTTGGCGAGGAACAGCAGGAACAGAATGCGCCAGGCATTCGCCGCTTGGGTCGAGTTCTGCATGGGTCCGTCTCTTTTATTGTTATGAGAGCTGCGATGCCCGATGCATCCTGCCCGGTGTCTGCAACATAGTCAGGCGCGTCGCGGTTGTCTGTAATGATTCGTAAAGCTGATAGGGCGTAATTTCACCCGCCACGATGGGACTTTCCCTACGAAAAATATAAGTGCGCGCCCCTCTTCCCAATGGCTATGGCCCGGATAGAATGGCGAGCCTTCCGTAGCACCCTCCCCTTACTTTTCTTATTGATGACGCCCATGTCCGAAGCCAGTCCGTGTCTGAGTTGCGGTGCCTGCTGTTCATACTTTCGTGTGTCTTTCTTTTGGGGAGAGTGCGCCTCATCGGGGGGCACGGTGCCCGATGATCTGGTGGTGCAGATCAACCCCACACGCGTGGCGATGATCGGTACCGACCAGAAACCGGCACGCTGCTGCAGCCTTGAAGGGGAAGTGGGCAAAGGCACCAGCTGTTCGATTTATGAGCTGCGTTCGAGCCCTTGCCGCGAGTTTGATGCGTCCTGGAGCCAGGGCGAGCAGAACGTCGATTGCGACGCCGCCCGCGCCGCCTTTGGCCTGGCGCCGCTGGAGGTACCGTTCGAACTTGACCTGGCGGTCAGCGCTTAGCATTAAACGCTATGGCAGGCATGCCAAAATCGTTGAGAGCAAAATGCCATTATCCATGGCGAATCCCGCGAGGCTTCTATACTCGATGTCGTAGGCCGTTGCTGTAGGCAACGGCACAATGACTTTGACGGGACTTGCTATGGAATGGCTTGGTTTGCATTTTTTTACCGACCTTCCGGACACCGGGCACTTATTACTCAATTGCAGTCATAACCCTTTCCTGGTGCTGCTGGCTTATCTGGTCGCGTGTGCGGCGGGGTTCGGCACGCTGGACATGGCTGAACGCGTGGGCCATGTCGAAGATCCTACCGCCCGTCGCCATTGGCGCTGGCTCGGCGCCGGGTGCCTGGCCGGAGGCATCTGGTCGACGCACTTCATCAGCATGTTGGCCTTCCAGGCGCCTATCGCCATTCATTACGAACTGATCATGACGTTCGCTTCGCTGCTGATCGCACTGATTGCCTCGCTGTTTGCCATGCAGACCCTCAGTCATGCCCATCTGCGCTTTCATCAGTATTTGCTGGCCTCTATCTGGATGGGGCTGGGCATTGCGCTGATGCACTACGTCGGCATGTCGGCCATGCGTTCCCAGGCCGAGGTGTATTTCGAGACGAACCTGTTCCTGGCCTCAGTCGGCATTGCCATTGGCGCCAGCCTGACCGCGCTATTGCTGTCGAGCTACTTGCGCAACGGCGCCGGGGTGTTCCATCAGTTGCTTAAATACGCCGCCAGCCTGGTCCTCGGCGCCGGCATCCTGAGCATGCATTTTACCGGCATGGCCGCCATGCAAATGCTGGTGCCCAACGGCGCTGATCTCGCGCTGCCGCTGGACAACAACCCCATACAACTGGGGCTGTCGGTGGCCGTCATTACCCTGCTGGTGATCGGCAGCAGCGTCAGCGCCGCGCTGGCGGACAAAAAACTGCAGCACAAGGAACGCGACTTGCGCCGGGTCAATGCATTGCTCAGCGAACTGGATCAGGCCCGCGCCTCGCTGCAACAAGTGGCCCACTACGACGCGTTGACCAGCCTGCTCAACCGTCGAGGCTTCAATCAGCTCTTCGCGGAAAAAGTCGCAGAAAAAACTGCCAGCAAGGGCATGTTGGCGGTGATCTTCCTCGATATCGACCATTTCAAGCGCATCAACGACAGCCTCGGCCATGACGCCGGCGACCAATTGCTCACCGTGCTCGCCGGGCATATCAAGGGCTCGGTTCGCAGCCATGACGACGTGGTGGCACGCTTTGGCGGCGATGAATTCTGCATTCTGATCAACATCCACCACCGTGATGAAGCGCGGCACTTGGCCCAGCGCATCATGCAGAAGATGAAAGAACCGATCGAACTGGCTGGCCGGCGCATGGTGATGACCACCAGCATTGGTATCAGCCTGTTTCCCGAGGACGGCCTGACGTGCGAAGAACTGCTGAAAACTGCAGACCTGGCGCTGTACCAATCCAAGGACACCGGGCGTAACAGCCTGAACTTCTTCAGCTCCAACTTGAAAACCCGTGCCTTTCTGGAGTTGCAGCTCGAAGAGGAACTGCGCGCCGCCCTGCGTGGGCGTAATGAACTGGTGCTGTTTTATCAGCCGATCTTCGACATGAAGCTCGGCAAGGTCACGCGCCTGGAAGCCCTGGTGCGTTGGCAGCACCCACGGCACGGGCTGCTGGCGCCGGACCGGTTTATCGGCATCGCCGAAAGCAACGGGTTGATTGCCGACCTCGATCACTGGGTACTGCGCCAGGCCTGTCACGATTTGAGCCTGTTGTCTGACCGTGGCTACACCGAGCTGACCATGGCCGTGAACTGCTCGGCGCTCAACCTGGCGCGGGATGAGTTGGCCGATGAAATCGAAGCCGCCCTGCGTTTCGCAGGCGTTGCCGCCAACCGGCTCGAACTGGAAGTCACCGAAAATGCGCTGATGGGCAATATCAGCAGCACCCTGGCGCTGTTGCGGCAAATCCGTGCCCTGGGCGTGTCGCTGGCCATCGATGACTTCGGCACCGGCTACTCATCGCTAGCCTACCTCAAGCGCCTGCCGCTCAACACGTTGAAAATCGATCGATCGTTTATTCAGGACATCCCCAAGTCCACCGCCGATATCGAGATCGTCCAGGCCATTATTGGCATGGCCCACACCCTGCACCTGCAGGTTGTCACTGAGGGCGTGGAAACCCAGGCGCAATTCGAGCTGCTGCTTAAACACGACTGCGACTTTATTCAGGGTTACCTGCTGAGCCCGGCGGTGCCTGCCAGCGAGATCATCGGCGTGATGCAAGGCATCCAGATGCGCAACCCGCTCTACCCGTTCAGTGTCGAAAGCAGCAAGGATGCCCCGTCGCCAAAAGAGCCTGCACCCGGCCGTATCGGCCCACCTTCAATCGTCAGGCCAATTCGCTGACGCCGAAAATTTGGCATTTTGCCATCAGTGACCTAAAGAACTCCGACGAACGGCCGATTCATCAGAATCCGGCCTGGCTTCCCCTTGTAAACAGGGGGCAAACCTGACCGCCCTATCCGTTCAGGTACATGGCGCCCAATGACTTCCAATAATAACTCTGCCACCGTGGTTCCCGATCTATTGCCTGCAGTTCCTGCAGAAAAGCCCTCAGGTTCACGGTCATTGAGCAGCGCCCGCCCGCTGGCTACCCAGCAATACCTGTACTTTACCGAGACCAATACCGACCGCATCCTCGACAACCTCGACGGCTTGCGTGACATGGTCTTCCCGCACCCGCCCCAACCGGAAGGCGACGGCGTACCGCGCAGCGAGCAGGAGTTCCCCTCGGTGTGCCTGATCGGCCTGGGCCGTTGCGGGTCGAACATTGCGCTGGATGTGGCAGAGTTGGTGTACAACGCGCGCAAGTTCTACCTGAACGAGTTCAGCACCGAAGACAAAAATCCGGACAAGGGTTACAGCCCGGCCCAATGGCTCCGTAACAACCTGCGCCTGGGCGGCGGCAAAGCCAGCAAACCGGTGTTCCTGGTGGAACCGCTGGTGATGCTCGGCGACCTGGACAAGGACATCGCCGGGCGCATCCGTTTCTCGCGCAAGGGCGAAAAAAGCGGCTTCCTGCGCGACTACAGCAATATGAAAATCATGGACCTCTCAGAGGTGCATGCCGGAGGCGCCGGTAACGCGCCGATACTCGGCCAGTACCTGGCCAAGATCATCCTCAATAAAGACACCCAGCGTTTCTCCAGCCCCGACTGGAAGATGATCCACTCGTACCTGATCGACTCCTGCGGCATCAAGGCCAACCAGTCGCGCCTGTACTTCTCGATTTTCAGCGCCGGCGGCGGCACCGGCTCGGGCATGGCCTCGGAATTCGGCCTGGCCCAGCAGCACTCCTACATGAACAAAACGTTCGACACCAAGCCCGCCGACGAACACGACAGCAAGAGCGGCCATGCCTTTGTGTTCGAGCCGATCTTCACCAGCGGCATCTGCGTACTGCCGAATATCTCCGACCACCGCAGCGAAATGTCCGAGGCGTTGCACATCAATGCCGGGCGCTTGCTGTGCAAATACCTGTCGGAAGAGTGGGACTTCTCGTACAACTTCGACAATGAAGACAGCAGTGAAGCCAGCGTAAAAGGCCGCATACGGCCCTGGAACGCGATGATGCTGATCTCCAACGACATCATGCGTTACGCCGAAGAGAGCGATGACGGCAATATCCAGAACATTGATGTCAATGCCATGGAAAAACACGCCAACCAATACATCTCGCAGCAGATCTTCAACATTCTGACGGCCCAGGCGGTTACCACCGACTACGACCAGAACTACTTCCGACGCGCCGGCATCGATATCGGCGAAACCATTCGCCTGGATGCCAACGACCTCTTCATGAGCCTGGCCGGGCCGGTGGCGATTGCCTACGCCGAATCCGTGGTGCCGGAAACCCCGGCGCCCTCAAACGACAAGTTCAAGGTGTTCGATAAAGAGCCGCAGCGCTTGAATATCGATGACCTGTTTTTCCGCTCCATTGACCTGCCGCACTTCAATAAAGTGACCCAGGCCATTGAAGGCATCAGCCTGTTGCCGATTGAGTCCAAGCGTTATAAAGCGTCCCTGGAACAGTACAAAAACTCCGGGTATGACGCGGCGGCGTTGCATGATTTGCACTTCTTCAAGAACTGCTCGTCGGTGGTGTCAATCGTGTCGCTGCCCAAGGATTACAAGCTGTCCTACATGGACCTGAACCGCCTCAAGACGCACTTGAACAGCCTGTTCCCCAACACCACGCTCAAGCGTTATGCGCTGGTGATTGGCGCGTCGGCCAATTTGTCGCTCACCACACTGATCGCCAAAAGCCCGTGTTTGTCGGATGATTTTCTGACGTTGATCGTGGCGTTTATCAAACGCTGCTTTGCGCGTAACCCGTACCGGTTTGATGACACGCTGGATAACTCGATTCTGGACTTCATCATTCATGAGGATTTTGATGAAGACCGGATTGATGAGCTGCTCAATGAGTTTGAAAACCCGGCGAAGATCCTGGATACCAACTGGTATGCGATCAAGCCGATGTACGAGAAGAAGTACCGTGAGTTGATCAATGACAAAGACAAGTTTGTGTCGATCAACGATATTCGGCTGTCACGGGATTGCGTGAAGAAGGCGATCAAGTACCTGCGCGAGATCTATCGCCACCGGATTGGGAAGACCAAGGTTATTTCGTTGAATAACCATACCGGGAAAACCGCCTAGACCGAGTCGCCCTCATCGCAGGCAAGCCAGCTCCCACATTCCACTGCATTCTATCTGTTGGAATGCAGTCGAATGTGGGAGCTGGCTTGCCTGCGATAGCGGTCAGTCACACACGCACTATCTACAGCCCTGCCACACCCGGAAACAATTCCGGCAGCATTCCACCCCACGCAAAACTGTTCCCGTGACGCGCACGTCACCCTCTTCTGTGACCTTTCTCTACGGCAAGGTGCCATCACGGCGCCAGCGGTTACTCGGCTACACACTTCTCACAGCAAAAATCACGCACCTTTTAAGTGCATTCCATTCTTACGCCGCCCTTTCCTGGATCAAAATCCACGGCGAAACCACCACCGCCCACAGGCTCGGATCCCGCTCAACCAGGTCCAACGCCCGCGTCGCAGACACTTCGCCAAGGCTCCCGGAGGCCAGCCACGCAGCGACTTTCTCGCGGTTATCCTCCGCCATTCCTTCGGCTGCTTCGATCAAATCCAGCCCGGCGTCGACCCACAATAGGGCACCCTTGGCAAAGAACGGCTCAAGCTCCTTCCACGAAATTTCGGCGGTTTCACCGAGCAGCTTGGCATAGAGGGTGCTAGGTTCTTGCGTCATGGGAATTCACCTGAGTAAAAAATCGGCGCAATCATAACGTCGTGGCTCTTGCGGAAAAACCCAGTTGCAAATGAGTCACCGAACGAAAGTGTCAGAAAAGCCAAGGATTGCCCGAAACTCTGGCATCACCCCGCCGCAATTCTGTCTTTTTCTTTCATTTAAGCGACATCCCCGGGTTTTGCCCCCAGCAGCCAGCTTTTCAAGCGATGAACCGGCGCTCTACACTGTACCGGTACAGTTGCCAGAGCACTGCCGGGGGGATATCCCAGATATCTGATCCGGTTCTGCAGCTCACAAGGCCGCTAGAACTATAAAAAATACAACAGCAAGAGTGGAGCACTATGAATAAGGCTACTAAGCAGATTTCCAAACTGTTTGCCGCTATGGTCCTGGCTGGGGTTGCCGGCCATTCGTTCGCAGCCGACACCATCAAGATCGGTATCGCCGGCCCTAAAACAGGCCCGGTGACGCAATACGGCGACATGCAATTCATGGGTGCCAAGCAAGCCATCGCCGACATCAACGCCAAGGGCGGCGTCGACGGTAAAATGCTTGAAGCAAAAGAATACGACGACGCTTGCGACCCGAAACAAGCCGTTGCCGTAGCGAACAAAGTGGTCAACGACGGCGTCAAGTTCGTGGTGGGTCACCTCTGCTCCAGCTCCACTCAGCCAGCGTCCGATATCTATGAAGACGAAGGCGTCATCATGATCACCCCGGCTGCCACCAGCCCGGAAATCACTTCCCGTGGTTACAAACTGGTGTTCCGCACCATTGGTCTGGACAGCGCTCAAGGCCCGGCGGCCGGCAACTACATTGCCGATTTTGTGAAGCCGAAGGTCGTGGCCGTCATCCACGACAAACAGCAGTACGGTGAAGGTATCGCCACCGCCGTTAAACAGACCCTCGAGTCGAAAGGCGTGAAAGTTGCCCTCTTCGAAGGCGTTAACGCTGGCGACAAAGACTTCGGCTCGCTGATTCAGAAGCTCAAGCAAGCCAACGTCGACTTCGTCTACTACGGCGGCTACCACCCTGAGCTGGGTCTGATCCTGCGCCAAGCCCAGGAAAAAGGCGTGAAAGCCAAGTTCATGGGCCCAGAAGGTGTCGGCAACGACTCCATCTCGCAAATCGCCCAAGGCGCGTCCGAAGGCCTGCTGGTGACCCTGCCGAAATCCTTCGACACCGACCCTGCCAACAAGGCAATCGTTGAAGAGTTCGCCAAGAAAAAGCAGGACCCAAGCGGTCCATTCGTGTTCCCGGCCTACTCGGCTGTTGAAGTCATCGCCGGCGGTATTGCTGCTGCGAAGTCTGAAGACACCGCCAAAGTGGCTGCAGCCATCCACGCAGGCACTTTCAAGACCCCTACCGGCGACCTGAGCTTTGACGCCAAGGGCGACCTGAAGGACTTTAAATTCGTGGTCTACGAATGGCACTTCGGCAAACCAAAAACCGAAGTTTCCCCTCAGTAAGCCAGGCGTTACTGGTCCAACAAGCCCACTGTGAGAGCAGTGGGCTTTGTTTTACGAGGTTTATGGGCCTGTCACCCGCGATCCGGGCGCTGGCTCACCTGAAAATCTTAAAACCGTCACCAGCGGTTCGCTGGCAAACGCTTCGTGCAACCTGATCACAGAGCAGGGCACCGAGCCGGAAATGACTCCACCAGTGAAATGCGTATCGGGTTTTTAGGAGCGCTGTAATGCCTGAGATCTATCATTTTTTCCAAACGCTGGTTAACGGCATGACCGTTGGCAGCACCTATGCCTTGATAGCCATTGGCTACACAATGGTTTACGGCATCATTGGAATGATTAACTTCGCCCATGGCGAGGTGTACATGATTGGTTCCTACGTGGCCTTCATCGCCCTTGCCGGGCTGGCCATGCTGGGTATCCATTCCCTGCCGCTGTTGATGACCGCTGCGTTTCTTGCTTCGATCGTCGTAACCAGTGCCTACGGCTACAGTATCGAGCGGGTTGCCTACCGTCCCTTGCGTGGCAGCAACCGTTTGATCCCGCTGATTTCCGCCATCGGCATGTCGATTTTCCTGCAGAACACCGTACTGCTGTCTCAGGACTCCAAGGACAAGTCCATTCCCAACCTGATCCCGGGGAGCTTCTCCTTCGGCCCGGGTGGCGCACAAGAAGTGCTGATTTCGTACATGCAGGTCCTGGTATTCGTCGTCACCCTGGTGGCGATGCTCGGCCTGACGCTGTTCATCTCCCGCTCCCGTCTGGGGCGCGCCTGCCGGGCGTGCGCCGAAGACATCAAGATGGCCAACCTGTTGGGCATCAACACCAACAACATCATCGCCCTGACCTTCGTGATCGGTGCCGCACTGGCCGCCGTCGCGGCGGTGCTGCTGAGCATGCAGTACGGCGTGATCAACCCCAACGCCGGTTTCCTGGTAGGCCTTAAGGCCTTTACCGCAGCGGTCTTGGGCGGCATCGGCAGTATTCCGGGCGCGATGCTCGGCGGGCTGGTGCTGGGTGTGGCTGAAGCCTTTGGCGCCGATGTGTTTGGCGACCAATACAAGGACGTCGTGGCGTTCGGCCTGTTGGTTCTGGTGCTGTTGTTCCGTCCGACCGGCATTCTGGGCCGTCCGGAGGTTGAGAAAGTATGAGCAGATATCTTAAATCGGCGTTTTTCAGCGCCTTGCTGGTATGGGCCGTGGCCTTTCCGGTACTCGGCCTCAAGCTGAGCATTGTCGGGATCAACCTGGAAGTGCATGGCACCGGTCCCACGACCTTGACCATCATCGCCCTGTGTTCGGTGCTGATGTTCCTGCGCGTGTTGTTCACCGAGCAGTTCACTGCCTTGTTCAAAGGCAACCGTAGCCCGTTGGTATCGCCCAAGGTCAGCCAATTCCTGACCCTGCCGCGCACCCAGCGCTACATCATCATCGGCCTGATCGTGGCCGCGCTGATCTGGCCGTTCTTCGGCTCGCGCGGCGCAGTCGACATCGCCACCCTGATCCTGATCTACGTGTTGCTGGGCCTGGGCCTGAACATTGTGGTGGGGTTGGCCGGTCTGCTCGACCTGGGTTACGTGGGCTTCTACGCCGTGGGTGCCTACACCTACGCGCTGCTCTCGCATTACCTGGGCTGGGGTTTCTGGATCTGCCTGCCACTTGCCGGCATGGCGGCGGCCACCTTTGGCTTCCTGCTGGGCTTCCCGGTGCTGCGTTTGCGCGGTGACTATCTGGCGATCGTGACCCTGGGCTTCGGTGAAATCATCCGGCTGTTCCTGCGTAACCTCACCGACATCACCGGCGGCCCCAACGGCATCAGCAGCATTCCCAAGCCAACGTTCTTCGGATTGTCCTTCGACCGCACCGCCGCCGAAGGCATGCAGACGTTCCACGAGTACTTCGGGATCGACTACAACCCGGTGAGCAAAGTGGTGTTCCTGTACTTGGTGGCGCTGTTGCTGGCGCTGGCGGCCTTGTTCGTGATCAACCGCCTGTTGCGCATGCCGATAGGCCGCGCGTGGGAAGCGTTGCGCGAAGATGAAATCGCCTGCCGTGCATTGGGCATGAACCCGACAATCATCAAACTCTCGGCCTTCACCCTCGGGGCAACATTCGCCGGTTTTGCCGGCAGCTTCTTCGCCGCTCGCCAAGGTTTGGTGACCCCGGAGTCATTCACCTTTATCGAGTCGGCGATCATCCTTGCCATCGTGGTACTGGGTGGCATGGGCTCGCAGTTGGGTGTGATTCTGGCCGCGATCGTGATGATCCTGTTGCCAGAAATGATGCGTGAGTTCAGCGAGTACCGCATGTTGATGTTCGGCGCCATGATGGTGCTGATGATGATCTGGCGTCCTCAAGGCCTGCTGCCCATGCAACGTCCACACATGGAGCTGCGCAAATGAGCCGCGAGATCCTGAAAGTCGAAAATTTGAGCATGCGCTTCGGCGGCTTGCTCGCGGTCAACGGCGTGGCCCTGACCGTGAAAGAGAAACAGGTTGTGGCGCTGATCGGCCCCAACGGCGCCGGCAAGACCACGGTGTTCAACTGCCTCACCGGCTTCTACAAGCCGAGCGGCGGCAGCATCCTGCTGGACGGCCAGCCGATCCAGGGCCTGGCTGGTCACGAAATCGCCCGCAAGGGCGTGGTGCGGACCTTCCAGAACGTGCGGTTGTTCAAGGACATGACAGCGGTCGAAAACCTGCTGATTGCCCAGCACCGTCACCTGAACACCAACTTCTTCGCCGGTTTGTTCAAGACCCCGTCGTTCCGCAAAAGCGAGCGCGAGGCCATGGAGTATGCGGCGTACTGGCTGGACAAGGTCAACCTGACCGAATTCGCCAACCGCCCTGCCGGCACCCTGGCCTATGGTCAGCAACGTCGCCTGGAAATCGCCCGCTGCATGATGACCCGCCCGCGGATCCTCATGCTCGACGAACCGGCTGCGGGCCTGAACCCCAAGGAAACCGAAGACCTCAAGGCGCTGATCAGCGTATTGCGTGAAGAAAACAACGCCACGGTACTGTTGATCGAGCACGACATGAAACTGGTCATGAGCATTTCCGACCACATCGTGGTGATCAACCAGGGCACGCCGCTGGCAGACGGGACGCCGGAGCAGATCCGCGACAATCCTGAAGTGATCAAAGCCTATTTGGGGGAAGCGTAAAATGCTGCAATTCGAAAACGTTTCCACTTTCTACGGCAAGATCCAGGCCCTGCACAGCGTCAACGTGGAGGTGCGCCAGGGTGAAATTGTCACGCTGATCGGCGCCAACGGTGCCGGTAAATCCACCCTGCTGATGACCTTGTGCGGTTCGCCCCAGGCCCACAGCGGTAGCATCCGTTATATGGGTGAAGAGCTGGTCGGCAAGCATTCCGCCGAAATCATGCGCAAGAGCATTGCCGTGGTGCCCGAAGGTCGCCGCGTGTTTTCGCGCCTGACCGTGGAAGAGAACCTGGCCATGGGCGGGTTCTTCACTGACAAGGGTGACTTCCAGGAGCAGATGGACAAGGTGCTGCACCTGTTCCCCCGGCTCAAGGAGCGCTTCAGCCAGCGCGGCGGCACCATGTCCGGCGGCGAGCAGCAAATGCTCGCCATCGGCCGCGCGCTGATGAGCAAGCCCAAGCTGTTATTGCTCGACGAACCGTCGCTGGGCCTGGCGCCGATCATCATCCAGCAGATCTTCGACATCATTGGACAGCTGCGCAAGGACGGTGTGACGGTGTTCCTGGTGGAACAAAACGCCAACCAGGCCTTGAAAATCGCCGACCGTGCTTACGTGCTGGAAAACGGCCGGGTGGTGATGCAGGGGACGGGCGAGCAATTGCTGACGGATCCGAAGGTTCGCGAGGCGTACCTGGGCGGTTAACAACCGGTTGCTGGCTGAACCGGATCTAAAATGTGGGAGCGGGCTTGTGTGGGAGCTGGCTTGCCTGCGATGGCATCACTGCGGTGTGACTGACACACCGAGGTGACTGCATCGCGGGCAAGCCCGGCTCCCACACAAGCCTGCTCCCACATTTTTTTGCGTGACGCGAAATTTTTTAAATTATTTTCGTCAGCCGTGTAACGAAATACATCCTGCTGCCTCTAGTGGAGTAAGCAGGCAAACACGCCTGATACCTCAACCCACTGCTGGAGCTACACCATGACTACCAAACTGTCCGCCGCTACCCTGATCCTGGCCCTCGGTTCTGCTTTGAGCCTGTCCGCCATGTCCAACCTGGCCCATGCTGACGACGCAAAAATGGACAAATGCTTCGGCGTCGCTGAAGCCGGCAAGAACGATTGCGCTGCAGGCGCCGGCACCACCTGCGCCGGCACCTCGAAAGTCAAAGACCAAGCCAATGCCTGGAAACTGGTCCCGGCCGGTACCTGCGGCAAAACCACCAGCGCCACCTCGCCGACCGGTTTCGGCCAGCTGCAAGCCTTCACCGCCAAGTCCTGAAACCCTGCGCAACCTGAGTACTGATGATGACGCTTTCACCCCAACACACGGTCTCGCCAGCTCAGGTGCCCGGCCTCCCTTACAGGGCCGGGCTGGGGCTGAAGAACGAGCACTTCATCGAAGTGCTTGAGACTTCGCCCGACATCGGTTTTTTTGAAGTACACGCCGAAAACTACATGGTCGCCGGCGGCCCGTTTCATCACTACCTGGGTTTGATCCGCGAGCAGTACCCGCTGTCGTTGCACGGCGTGGGTCTGTCCATCGGCGGCGAAGGCCCGTTGAACCGTGAGCACCTGGCACGGTTGGCCGCGCTGATCGATCGCTATCAACCCCACTCTTTTTCCGAACACCTGGCCTGGTCCAGCCACGGCCCGGTGTTTCTCAACGACTTGCTGCCACTGGCCTACGATGCCGCCACCCTGAACCGGGTGTGCGAAAACATCGACCAAGTGCAAAGCACCCTCAAGCGGCCAATGTTGCTGGAGAATCCGTCGACTTACCTGCAGTTCCGGCATTCCACGCTGGACGAGACCGACTTTATCAGCGAGATCATCCGGCGCACCGGCTGCGGCCTGTTGCTGGACGTCAACAACGTCTATGTGTCGTGCATCAACCACCAGCGCGATCCGCTTTCCTACATCGATGCACTGCCGTTGCGCGCCGTGGGTGAGATTCATCTGGCCGGTTTTGCCGAAGACACCGACAGCCTCGGCGACCGCCTGTTGATTGACGACCACGGCGCGCCTATCGATAACGCGGTCTGGCAGTTGTACGAACAGGTACTCGCCCGCACCGGCCCGGTGGCCACGCTGATCGAGCGGGATAATCAGGTGCCCGCCTTCAGTGTGCTGCAAGCCGAAGCCCAACACGCCGATTGGCATTTGTTGCAGGTGAACCCATGAGCCATCAAGCAGCGTTTGCCAGTGCTCTATTCACGCCCGACCAGGCATGCCCTGAAGGTATGTTCAGCAGCAATGGCGCCGACCCGGCCAGCCGTTTCGCGGTGTATCGCAATAACGTCCACAGCTCATTGATCAACGCACTAGTGGCCGCGTACCCGGTGACGTTGCAATTGGTGGGTGAGGAATTTTTCCGCGCGATGGCTGGCCTGTTCGTGCAGGCATGCCCGCCTGCCGGCCCGTTGATCAGCGAGTATGGCAGTGCGTTCGCGGCGTATATCGCGGATTTTGAGCCGGCAGCCAGCGTGCCTTACCTGGCCGATATCGCACGGCTGGAGCGGCTGCGCGTGCGCGCCTACCACGCGGCGGATACCCCTGCGCTGGACCAACAGACTGTACTCCAGGCGCTGCAAGGTCAGGCAGACCTGGGAAAACTGCGCCTGCAACTGCATCCCTCGCTTGCCGCCTTGAACTCCGCTTATGCCGTGGTGGCGGTGTGGGCAGCGCACCAGACCGAAGGTGCCATGTCCACGTTGAACCCGTGGCATGCCCAAGGTGCACTGGTGTTGCGCCAGGGCCTGACGGTCAAGGTGTTCGCCATCGACAGTGGCTCGGTTGCGTTTATTAACAGCCTCAACCAGGGCGCAGAACTGGAGATGGCAGTGGCTCACGCCCTCGAAGCCTCTACCGAATTCGACCTGAACCAATGCCTGACGCTACTGATCAGCCACGACGCCATCACCCATTTGCACCCAGAACAAAAGGAATCGCCATGAGCACCGCCCTTTCGAACCCTATCAACCGGGTCATCGCACTGTTCGAGAAAATCCCCTACAGCCTGATCGCCTTTCTCGCACGTTTTTCCATTGCGGCAGTGTTCTGGAAGTCCGGGCAAACCAAGGTCGAAGGCTTTGCGATCGACCTGATCAACGGCACCTTCCAGCTCGGCGTACCCCGCCTTGCAGCCTCCACCGTGCCGCTGTTTCAAAGCGAATACCACGTGCCGTTGCTTTCGCCTGAAGTGGCCGCGCACCTGTCCGCGTTCGCCGAACACTTTTTCCCGGTGCTGATCCTGGTGGGTTTCGCCACACGTTTTTCGGCCCTGGCCTTGATTGGCATGACCCTGACCATTCAGTTGTTCGTTTATCCGGAAGCCTATCCAACCCATGGCACCTGGATCGCGATTTTGCTGCTGCTGGTCGCCAAGGGCCCGGGCCGCCTGTCCATCGACCACCTGATCGCCCGCCGCTACCGTTAAAGACGGTCCAGGGCTTCGCCGCTGCGCTTGAACCAGTCCACCAAATAGTCAGCGAGTACCTGGGTGCGGCGCGGCAGGCCGCCCTGATAAGGGTGAACCAGGTACATCGGCATGCTTCGCGTCTGATAATCACGAAGGAGCCAGCGTAATCGGCCGTCAGCCAGTTCCGCCGGCAACACGTAGGACGGCAAGCGCGCGATACCGGCGCCTACCAGCGCGGCCTTTTTCAACAGGTTGTAATGGTTGGAGGCAAAGGTGCCGCTGACACGCACCCGCAACAGCTCATGCTGCTGGTGATACAGCCATTCCTCGCGCCCGCTGTAATGGCTGTTGAGCAGGCAGGTATGAGTGGCGAGGTTGGCCGGGGTCATAGGTTCGCCGTGTTCCTCAAGATAGGCCGGGCTGGCGCAGGTCATTTCGTGCCAGGCCAGCAGCGGCTTGGCCACCAACCGCTCATTTTCGATAGCCCCCGTGCGCACGCCCAAATCAAAGCCATCACGCGCCAGATCGCGGTAGCTGTTGTTCAGCTCCAGCTCGATCTGAACCTGCGGATATTGCTTTGAGAATTCCAGCAACAAGCCATCAAAGAATGTTTCTCCCAACGAGACCGGAACCGTCATACGCACCGGCCCGGCCAGATCATCCTTGAGCCGCGCCAGTGCCTGACGAGCTCGGTCGACTTGTACTACAAGCGCCTGGGCCTGGGGCAGCAACGCCGCTCCGGCAGCAGTCAAGCTGAGCTTGCGCGTGGTGCGGTGCAGCAACACCACGGAAAACTGCGCTTCCAGCTGGCTGATGCGCTTGGATAGCTGGCCCTTGCTGCAACCCAACTGCTCGGCGGCCAAGGTAAAACTGCCAGCTTCGATCAGGACGGCAAAGGCCGCCAGGTCATCCATCTCGCTCATGGATTGTTTCCATTTGAAAACCAAAGGTTGCCTATTAGCACGTTTATCCGCTTAAAAAGCCACTCTAGACTGACTCCTCACTTACCCCCTGGAGAAACAGCACGATGAAAATCCTATTGATTGGTGCCAGCGGCACGGTCGGCTCAGCGGTCAAGGCGGAACTGGCGCAGCGTCACGAGGTGATCAGCATCGGCCGCAGCAGCGGCGACTTCCAGGTGGACATCAGCGACAGCGCCTCGATCCGCACGCTGTTCGAACAGACCGGCAAGTTTGACGCGCTGGTCTGCGCAGCCGGCAGTGTTAACTTCGTGGCACTGGGTGACATGAGCGAAACCGACTTTGAACTGGGCCTGCGCGACAAGCTGATGGGCCAGGTCAACCTGCTGCTGATCGGCCGCGAATACGCCAATGACGGCGCCTCGTTCACCTTCACCAGCGGCATTCTCAACCGCGACCCGATCCGCACCGGCGCATCGGCCGCGCTGGTCAATGGTGCGCTGGATGCCTTCGTCAAAGCGGCGGCGATCGAGCTGCCACGGGGCCTGCGCGTGAACTCGGTGAGCCCGACCGTGCTGCTCGAAGCCATGGGCAGCTATGCGCCGTACTTCCGTGGTTACAAACCGGCACCGGGTGCTGATGTGGCACTGGCTTATGCGAAAAGCGTCGAGGGCTTACAAACAGGTCAGACTTACATCGTTGGTTGAGCGGCAATCGCCTCACGTGAGAACCGAGACAACCATTCCACCACCAGCGCGCGCGGGGCAGAAAATCTGAATGCCCCGCCCAGTTGGCTTTGAACCCTGACCGTACTCAACCGATAACCGTCGACGTAGAATGTAACGTCCTTTTGGTAGGCAAGCAGCGTGATGGATTTAGTTCTTGCCATCGCCTCAGGGCTCAGTGAGACGTCCACGTCAACAAAGGCCGGGGAAGAGTTCTCGGCTTTCTTGAGTACCACGGAAATTTCCGTGAAGTCTGTGGCTGACGAATAAACGAGCCGGGCGGGCTCATCTGCAAGGGCAACATTCGCCCAGAGCAGTAGCGTCCAGATGCTCCACCTGATATTCATTTTTGTCTCCGATCCAAAGGCGTCAACACTCCCACGAACCTCCACAACTGAGTGTAGGAAACGTCCCGATTAGCAACGCTCTGTTTCCCATCATTGGGGAACAAGCAGTTCAAACGGTGACCTGCACTTGTGATGCAGCGCCAGCCTGCGTAACGTGGCGGCACTTGTTTGGAGACCCGATAAATGCGTGCCGCCCGTACCCTCGTTCTATGTGCCCTGCTGCCCCTGTTCGCCGCTTGCCAGGTTTTCGAAAGCGAGCCAGCCAAGCCCTCTACCGTCGGGATGACCCGTATGCAGGGTGAATTGACGGCCGTCGGCGGCAAGCTGCTGTTCCAGCCTTGTGGCGATCAGCGTAACTATGTGGTCAACGACACCGGTGGCACCAGCGTGCTGCAGGAAGCCGCCTCCCTTGCCGGCCAGCAAGGCGCTCTGTTTGCCGACCTGCGCGGCAAGTTTTCCGGGGTTGCCGCCGGCACTCAGGGCTCGGTGGACCTGCAACAGCTCTACCGCGTCGAGCGCTCCACCTCGGCCTGTAACGACCCGGACTTCAAGCGCATGATCCTGCGCGCCAACGGCCACAGGCCGGCCTGGGCGATGAACGTCACGGCCAAGGGCATGGTGCTGGAGCGCGAAGGCCAGCCGCCACTGGCGGTGCCGTATGTGGAAGAGCAAATCGGTGACGGCCGCTTCAACCTGATGACGGAAGCCAACAACCAGCACGTCGAGTTGTGGGTAGCCCCGCAGCGTTGCGTCGACCCGGTCAGCGGCAGCCTGCAACACATGACCGCCGAGCTGCGCGTCAACGGCCAGGTACAGCGCGGTTGCGCGGCGTTTGGTGGTTCACGCGACGACTGATTGCCCGCCCAGCTGTTTTAACCTGACGGAAAACCGCCTTTGGGGCTTATAATCGCCGGTTTGCAAAACAGCCGGCATCAAAGCCCGCCGCCTACCGGACCCTGTCATGTTACGAATCACCGAACTCAAGCTGCCCATCGACCATCCCGAAGAAGACCTGCGGCCTGCCATCGTGCAGCGCCTGGGCATCGCCAGTGATGACCTGCTCGATTTCACCCTGTTCAAGCGCAGCTACGACGCCCGTAAAAAGTCGTCGGAGCTGTGCTTCATCTACACCGTCGACCTGAACGTAAAAGGCGAAGCCGACCTGCTGCTCAAGTTTGCCGACGACCGCAACGTCAACCCGGCGCCGGACGTCAGCTACAAAGTGGTCGGCCAGGCGCCGGAAGGCCTGGTCGAACGGCCGATCGTGGTGGGGTTTGGTCCGTGCGGCATCTTCGCCGGGCTGCTGCTCGCGCAGATGGGCTTCAAGCCGATCATCCTTGAGCGCGGCCGCGAAGTGCGCCAGCGCACCAAGGACACTTGGGGCCTGTGGCGCAAAAACGTGCTCAACCCCGAGTCCAACGTGCAATTCGGTGAGGGCGGCGCCGGAACCTTCTCCGACGGCAAGCTGTACAGCCAGATCAAGGACCCGAAATTCCACGGCCGCAAAGTGCTGCACGAGTTCGTCAAAGCCGGCGCGCCGGAAGAGATCCTCTACGTCAGCAAGCCGCACATCGGCACCTTCCGTCTGACCGGTGTGGTGGAACACATGCGCCAGCAAATCATCGCCCTCGGCGGTGAAGTGCGTTTCGAACAGCGCGTGACCGACGTGCTGATCGAAGATGGCCAGTTGAACGGCGTAGTGGTCGACGGCGGCGAGCAAATCCTCTCCAAACACGTGATCCTTGCGCTGGGCCACAGCGCCCGCGACACGTTCCGCATGCTCCACGGCCGTGGCGTGTACATGGAAGCCAAGCCGTTCTCGGTGGGTTTCCGTATCGAGCACCCGCAGTCGCTGATCGACGCCGCGCGCCTGGGCAAGTATGCCGGGCACCCGAAACTCGGCGCTGCCGACTACAAACTGGTGCACCACGCCAAGAACGGTCGCTCGGTCTACAGTTTCTGCATGTGCCCGGGCGGCACAGTGGTTGCCGCGACCTCCGAGCCAGGCCGCGTCGTCACCAACGGCATGAGCCAGTACTCACGCAACGAGCGCAATGCCAACTCCGGCATCGTGGTCGGCATCACGCCCGAGGTGGACTACCCGGGTGGCCCGCTGGCGGGGATCGAGCTGCAGGAGCGCCTGGAGTCCCACGCTTACATCCTCGGCGGCAGCAACTACGAAGCCCCGGCGCAACTGGTGGGTGATTTCATCGCCGGCAAACCGTCCACGGCCATTGGCAGTGTGGAACCGTCCTACAAACCGGGCGTGGCGCTGGGAGACTTGGCCCTGGCCTTGCCGGACTTCGCCATCGAAGCGATCCGTGAAGCGCTGCCGGCGTTCGAGAAGCAGATCAAAGGCTACTCACTGCACGACGCCGTGTTGACCGGGATCGAGACGCGTACGTCGTCGCCGCTGCGGATTACCCGTAACGAATCGATGCAGAGCTTGAACGTGAAAGGCCTGTTCCCGGCGGGTGAAGGCGCAGGGTATGCCGGTGGGATTTTGTCGGCGGGTGTGGACGGCATTCGGATTGCCGAAGCGTTGGCGCGGGATATGTTGGGCCTGGAGGCCTGACAGCTTTATTACCGGCGACCCCTATCAAATGTGGGAGCTGGCTTGCCTGCGATAGCGGAGTATCAGTCAATGTGTTTATTGACTGAACCACCGCCATCGCAGGCAAGCCAGCTCCCACATTTGGTTTTGCAGGGTGTCAGATGTTGGCGCGCAATACAGTTGCCGGCAACGGCTCACCCCGCTCCACACTGGCCGCAACAGCCGCGATCAACTCATCCAGTTCGTAGCCTTGCGCCTTGAGCCACGCCTGATCGTAATAGGTAGTCGCATACCGCTCGCCCCCATCACACAAGATCGCCACGATCGACCCCGACTCTCCCGCCGCTTTCATCTGCTGCGCCGCCATCAGAGCGCCAATCAGGTTTGTCCCGCTGGAACCCCCAACCCGCCGCCCCAGCCGCTCAGCCAGGTAATGCATGGCCGCCAGCGAAAGGGCATCCGGGACTTTGACCATCGCATCAATCACGTTCGGCAAAAATGACGCTTCTACGCGTGGCCGACCGATACCTTCAATGCGCGAACCGCAGTCCAGACGCAGGCTGGCATCGCCGGTCTGATAAAAGTCGAAGAATACCGAGCGCTCGGCGTCGGCACACAGCACGCGCGTGCAATGCTGGCGATAGCGCACATAACGTCCCAGGGTCGCCGTAGTGCCGCCCGTGCCAGGGCTGGAAATCAGCCAGCTCGGCTCGGGGTAGTGCTCGAAACGCATCTGCTGGAAGATCGACTCGGCGATGTTGTTGTTCGCTCGCCAGTCGGTTGCGCGCTCGGCATAGGTGAACTGGTCCATGAAATGACCGCCACCTTCCTTCGCCAGGCGCTCGGACTCGGCGTAGATCTGCGTCGGGTCTTTCACCAAGTGGCTCTTGCCGCCGTAAAAGGCGATCTGGTCGATCTTCGCCTGGGACGTCGTGGCCGGCATTACCGCGATAAACGGCAGGCCGAGCAAACGTGCAAAGTACGCCTCCGAAACCGCCGTGGAACCACTGGACGCCTCAATCACCGGTGCCCCCGGCTTAAGCCAGCCGTTACACAGGGCGTACAGGAACAACGACCGCGCCAACCGGTGCTTCAGGCTGCCGGTAGGGTGACTGGACTCATCCTTGAAGTACAACTCAATACCCGGCAAACCCGGCAATGGCAGCGGGATCAGGTGAGTGTCGGCGCTACGCTGGAAGTCCGCTTCGATGATGCGAATGGCTTCGCGGGCCCAGGTACGGTGGTCATTCATAAAGGGAGTCTCTAAAGATTTCAGCCCTAATTTTAGGGGGTTTCCTACACTGCACACAGATACAGTGACGCCTCAAATAGGCACACAATTGCCAGGCTTCGGCGCCGCACCCTATCTGCTCATCTCTTATAACAAATAAGAATATAACTTTTGTTTTAACAACTAACGGTACGGGTTAGGGTACCCACCTATTGAACCTGGATTGGAGAGCATCTCGTGCCTCTGCGTAGCACTTTCACCCGTTTCTTCCAACTGGAAGCCGCCAGCGGTCTGCTGTTGATCGCCGCTGCGGCCTTGGCGCTGATCATCAACAATTCACCGTTGTCGCACCTGTACAACGCCTTTCTCGACGTGCCCGTGGTTGCGCAAATCGGCGCCGTGAAAATCGCCAAACCCGCGCTACTGTGGATCAACGACGGCCTGATGGCCCTGTTCTTCCTGCTGATTGGCCTTGAGGTCAAACGCGAGCTGCTCGACGGCCACCTGTCGAAACCTTCGCAAGTGGTCTTGCCCGGTGCGGCGGCGATTGGCGGCATGGTGGTTCCGGCGCTCATCTACTGGGCGATCAACAAGGACTACCCCGCCGCACTGTCCGGCTGGGCAATTCCCATGGCTACCGACATCGCCTTCGCGCTGGGCGTGTTGGCCTTGCTGGGCAAGCGCGTGCCGGTGTCACTGAAGCTGTTCCTGATGACCCTCGCCATCATTGACGACCTTGGCGCAATCATCGTGATCGCGGTGTTCTATTCCAGCGATCTCTCAGGCGCCGCCCTGGCCGGTGCAGGCGCGTGCTTGATTGCCTTGATCGCGATGAACCGCCTGGGCGTGATCAAGCTTGGGCCCTACCTGATCATCGGCCTGATCCTGTGGGTGTGCGTGCTCAAAAGTGGTGTACACGCCACGTTGGCCGGTGTGACGCTGGCGTTCTGCATCCCGATGCGCACCAAGAACGCCGAACCGTCGCCGCTGCTCACACTGGAACACGCCCTGCACCCATGGGTGGCTTACGGCATCCTGCCACTGTTCGCCTTTGCCAACGCCGGCGTGTCGCTGACCGGGGTCAGCGTAGAGAGCTTTACCCACCACGTGCCCATGGGCATCGCTGCCGGCCTGCTGATCGGCAAAACGGTCGGCGTATTCGGCCTCACCTGGCTCGCCGTCAAAACTGGCCTGTCAGCGTTGCCGAGCGGAGCCAATTGGGGCCAGGTGTTCGGCGTGGCGATCCTGTGCGGCATCGGCTTCACCATGAGCCTGTTCGTCGGCTCCCTGGCGTTTGTGCCGGGCGTCAGCGAATTTGCGGGCGAAGACCGCATGGGCATTCTGACCGGGTCTATCCTGGCAGCATGCATTGGTTATGCGGTGACGGCGATGGCGAGTCGCAAGAAGGCCTGAGCCCTTGGCAGGAGCCGATAATCGGCTCCTGCTCTATCCCCCCTCATTTAGCTCATTCCTTACCATTTCACAGAACCGCCCTACATCCCCCCTCTCCTGCTTCCAATAACGTCATGGTCCCGGCTTTCGCGTCGGGGTTCGTTATGCAGAACGCCAGGAGGGCACGATGAAAAACAATAAGCCAATGGTCTGGCGATGCTACGGGACCGGCACCGGTGGTTATCGCCTACTGGAACCGATGAATGAGGCTGAGCTGGCGGCGCACAAAGCGGCAGATCAACAAGATCATAGAGAGATGGTTAACCGGCGGGTCGCGCAAGAGGCACGTCTTCAGATCAAACCACCGCTCACACCTCAGCCCATGCCGGGCTGCGTGTTTAGCAAGTCCTGCCACTTGCCGGACGCCATCATTGATTATCACAACCCAACCGGTTATGTGCCCCTGGATCGCCTCGCCGACTATGGCGAATATGCATTGTTGGGGGGGCGTGAAGTAGACGATTCAGGCCTGCTGCCTCTTGGCAAAATCAGTGGCAGCACACTACCCGCCGGGCTCGGAGCACTGGCGCTGGGCGGCACCGCGACTGCAGAAAGTATCGCGGCAACCGCCACGGTGGGCGCCAGCACTGTAGGCGCAGCATTCCTCGCAGGTCTCATTGCTTTGGTCTGGCCCTCCAGCCTTGGTGACAGCGCGCTTTACACCGAAGAGCAACTGCGCTCCATGACGAGAGCGCGAACACGGTTTCGCTTGCATATAGAGCAACGAGACGACGGCACACTCAAAGGATATGCCTTCTACACCGGGAAGAATCGCGACTGGGAAATGGTCGATGTAGTGCAATTTCAGATGCGAGGAACGCAATACGTTACGGACTTGGGAGACGGCATCGAGCTGGTCTGGACACCTGCCGTTGACCCCAGCGATACCCTGGGTATACCGGCACTGCAGGCCGCACCCTCCACACCGCACATATGGGTGTACCCCGCAAACGACAAAGCCGCGAACATCATCGTCGACCCGATCTACCCGCCGGAATACAAGGATTTCATCCTGGTATTTCCAGCAGACTCGGGGGTTAAACCGCTTTATATCGTCGTAAGCTGGAAGTATGAAGATGCGCCCTACCACGGCAGGAAGGGAAACGCCGTAAAAAGCAAAAGACCTGCAAATGGTCTGGATGCGCTGAACGACTCGATACAGGTAAAGCCAACTGAACCTCGCAGAGTAGGTATCGATCCTCACACCAAGGAGTTCGTGGTCATTGACCTTTCAACAGATGACACCTATCACGGTCATGTAAGGTCGTGGGACGCACTTCACCAAGACATGAAAAACGCGCTGATAAAGGCAAACAAAACCAACAGAAAAGGGAAAATTTTAGGAGTGGAGAAATAAACATGCGTTATCACGACCCAGACTTGAGCCGCGATGAGGCCATCAGAGACCTCGCCACTGGCGACACTGACAAAGCAACAACGGCATTGATTTCTATCGGACTGAATGAAACAGATGGTATCTGGGCTCAAGATACCTGCTTGAAGTATATGGATGACGACAACCCTATGATTGCATCGGCGGCGATCGTCGCGATTGGACACATAGCCCGTCGATTCGGCGCACTGGATATGGAAAAAGTTTCTCCTGCATTGCAGCAGGCGGAGCGAAAAGCGCCCTCCCTTAGAGGTGTCATAGGGAGTGCGCTGGACGATATCGAGATGTTCACATAACACTTACCCCGACCGGCTACACGGTTGGGTGTTGTTTTGCAGCAGCACCGTAGGTATGCCCTAAAGACTTCCCCCCTCCCGCCGACTATCTGTTGTGGCGATCTCACTTTCCCTCCCCGGGATACCCGCCCGTCCTTACTCCCCAACGCGTTTCAGCCCGAGCGACAGCCCATGTTCCTGAGAAATATAAGAATCGCAGCCAGAGCCTTCATCGGCTTCGCCGCTATTGCGTCGCTGAGTGTGTTTCTCGGCCTGTTCGCCCTCAAGCAGATTGGTGAAGTCCAGTCCCAGGCCACTGACATTCAGAACAACTGGATGCAACGCGTGAGGTTGTTGGCGCTGGCGAATGCTTCGCTCGACCGTTTCCGCCTGGGCGAAATGGCACACATTCTGTCCTCAAGCGATGCGGATATGCAGACCTACGAAGACAAATCTGCCGGTCGCTTGAAAGCCGTCAAGGAGCAGTTGGGCCAGTACGCAGCGCTACTGCGTACCCCGGAGGAAAAATCACGCCTCGAGGTGTTCAACCAGAGCCTCGATGGGTACGCGAAGAACCACACCGAAATGCTCAAGCGCTCGCGCTCGGGTGATAAGGCCGGCGCCCGCGACTTTCTCAACAGCATCCGGGAAAGTTATGAGCAGATGACCAAGAATTTCGACCAGTTGATCGACCTCGCCAACAAAGGCGCAGAGCAGGCTGGCCGGACGTCCGAAGGCGCTTACCAGCACGCGGTGAACGGTATCGCGATCGTCATTCTGCTGGTGAGTGCCGGCACTGTGCTGGTGGCGTGGCTGCTGACACGCAGCATCACCGGGCCGATCAATGAAGCGGTGCGGGTGGCGGAAACCATCGCCAAGGGCGACCTTACACAGCCGATCAACCCGACGGGCAACGACGAAGCCACGCGCCTGCTCAGGGCACAGGAAACCATGCGTAACAACCTGGTGCAGACGCTGCGGCAAATCACCGGTTCATCCAGCCAATTGGCCGCTGCGGCCGAAGAGTTGAACGCCGTGACCGCCGAAGGTAGCCGCGACTTGCAGCAACAGCATGGAGAGATCGAGCAGGCAGCCACCGCTGTTACCGAAATGACCACCGCCATTGAAGAGGTCGCGCGCAATGCTGCATCGACTTCAGACCTGTCGCAGGAGTCGCGAAGCATCGCGCTGAAAGGCCAGCAGCGCATGGTCGAGGCGTTGAATTCAATCCAGGCGCTGACTCGCGGGGTTGAACTCAGCTCCGGGCAGGTCGGCGGCCTCGCCGAACAAGCCAAAGGGATCGGCAAAGTACTGGATGTGATCCGCACTATCGCCGAGCAAACCAACCTGTTGGCGCTGAACGCCGCCATCGAAGCCGCCCGCGCGGGTGAGGCTGGCCGGGGGTTTGCCGTAGTTGCCGACGAAGTGCGCGCCCTCGCCCATCGCACCGCCCAGTCGACTCAAGAAATCGAGCAGATGATCGGCAGCATTCAGACCAACACCGCCAGCACCGTCAATACCATGCTCGACAGCAGCAACATGACGCAGCAAACGCTGAGCTTGGCCGAACTGGCGCAACAAGCGCTGGCGGATATCCTGGCAGCCAACGATGAGATCAACGACCGCAACCTGGTGATTACCACGGCGGCGGCGGAACAGGCTGATGTTGCCAGGGCGGTGGATCGCAATTTGCTGAACATTCAGCAATTGTCGGTTCAGTCGGCAGAAGGCTCGACTCAAACGACGGCGGCTTCGCAATCACTGGCGAGCCTGGCGCATGAGTTGAATACGATGGTGAAGCACTTTCAGGTTTGACGTGGCCGTGTAAAAACCAAAAAGCCGCCTCGGCTTAAACCGAAGCGGCTCCACTTCTCAAACCTTACAGGTCATCAAAGCTGTCCCGCAGAAATACCCACACATGATAAAAGCGCAGGGCATTCACTGCGAGGTTCCACGTACGTCGTGCAAACTTCGACATACTCGGCCCTCCGTGAGTTGGGCCTTACCTCCAGCGCACTTACCGGAACATGTGAGCCTTCGGATACAGGTCATTGTTTCCTGTGAGGCGGCCGGGTTGATGGTCCAACTGCATGGATCCGGCACGGGTTGCAAGCCCGTGGCAGTCGGTCCGAATTCTCCCGCGTACCCAACCAACTCACGCAACAAATTAACGTGGAACGGAAGCAATATTAACTTAGCGTCCGCGTCGAAGGTGTGTCGAACGTGGCCCGGATCTCTCGCTCCACGCTTTAAAGTCTGTTGCTGAATTTTGCAAAAAAATCACCAAAGAAACGCGAGAAGTATCGATTGCCGATTATCGTCTTATCTTGCGCGATGCTTGGGTCGACAGTACTATTCGGTTCAGGTCATTGTTTCCTGTGAGCACGCAACTCCAGCCGCAAACTGGAATTGCAAAAAAAAACGCCTCTACTGAGGCGTTTTTTTTGCCCGGATTTTTGTCTATGTGAAATAACGCATCGCGAAACGCTTGGGCAACCCGATCCCCCAAAACCAAAAACCCCCAACCAGTCACCCGGTTGGGGGTTTTGTGTTTCTACACCTGACGCTTAACGCGTAACGCGGCTGGTACCGTTTACCGTCATGATGCGTACGCGGTCGCCGATGCGGAAGATTTCGTTCTCTTCAACCGCCTGGACGTAGGCACGCATGCTGCCGTCGTCTTCGCGAACGGTGATTTCCACGCCTTGGGTGCGGGTCAGGCCTTCTTCGGTGGCCGAGCCCAGCAGGCCACCGGCTACGGCGCCGATCACTGCGGTCACGATGCTGCCACGACCGCCGCCGATGGCGCTGCCGCCAACGCCGCCGATGACTGCGCCGGCAGCGCCGCCGATTGGGGTCTTGGTGCCTTCGATTTTCACGGGACGCAGGGATTCAATGGTGCCCATGCGAACGGTTTGTACACGACGCGCCTCGTCACGGGAGTACGAGTCGCCGGTCAGACTCGAGGCGCAGCCACCCAACAGCAACGACAGGGTGGTAAAGCAGGCAACTAGTAAAACGGACTTACGCATAGCTTCAACTCCAAAGGACAGGTAATCATTAGACGCTGCGGCTTGGCGCCTGTCACGGCAAGCCAGGCAGAAAATTGCTTTCATTCAGCCTTAGTACAGACTGCCAGCACCAGAAAACTCGACGAACGGTAGCACTCAACTTGTTCCAAATAATGTCATGGCCGCACGCTCATTGTAGACGCACAGCAGCGTACGCCGAAGTCTCTTGAGTAAGGACTTCGGCGTGGCCTGCAACATTCAGGAGAGATGACGAATGGTGAAGCTCAGGGCGCCAGGCGCTCGCGCGTCCATTCGCCCGCTTGCAGGCGGTAGTTGAGGCGGTCATGCAGGCGGCTGGCGCGGCCCTGCCAGAACTCGATGCGCTCAGGTAGCAGACGGTAGCCACCCCAATGCTCGGGGCAATCGGGTTGGGTATCGCTGAAGCGTTGTTCGGTGGCCTTGAGCAGTTCGTGCAGTTCTTCGCGGTCACGGATGACTTTGCTCTGCGGCGACGCCCAGGCCCCCAGGCGGCTGCCCAACGGCCGCACCTGATAGTAAGCGTCCGACTCTTCAGGCGTGACCTTCACGACCCGCCCTTCGATGCGCACCTGGCGCTCAAGGGTTGGCCAGAAGAACGTCATGGCCGCGAACGGCTGCGCGGCAAGCTGTTCGCCCTTGGCACTCTGATAGTTGGTGAAGAAGGTAAAGCCCTGCGCATCCAGGCCCTTGAGCAGCAGGATGCGGCAATGCGGGCGACCGTCAGCGTCGACCGTGGCCAGCGTCATGGCATTGGCCTCCACCGGCGGCTGCTCGGTTTTCACCGCATCGCCAAACCACTGGTGGAACAAAGCAAACGGCTCGCCCGGGGCTTGCGCCTCGCTCAAACCGTCCCGTGTATAGTCACGGCGCATATCGGCGAGTGCCTCGGTCATGCGGCTTTATCCTTCTGGTTCAACAAATCAGTTTTTTGCCTGGTCATTTGCAGCGGGGGCGTCAGCCTTCGGTGCAGGTTTTTTCGCGGCAGGCTTGGCGGCGGCTTTTTTGGCTGCAGGTTTGGCGGCGGCTTTTTTGACCGGCGCTTTCTTCGCAGGCGCAGCTTTCTTCGCTGCCGGTGCCGGCACAGGCGCTGGCGCAGTTTGTACGGCGACCATTTCAGCAACCGGCGGTTTGCCGGAATTGTATTTGTTCAGCAACGCCAGCATGGTGGTGCGCTGGGTGAACATGATTTCCATGCGACGGTTCAGGGCGCGGCCCTGGTTGCTGTCGTTGGCGGCGCGTGGCATCAGGTCACCCATGCCGCGCAGCATCAGGCGATCCTGCTTCAGGCCGCTGAGGCTGAAAATCGATGCAATGGACTGCGCGCGTTCGCGGGTCAGGGCCTGGCTTACCGGTTCTGCACCCGTGGTGTCGACGTGACCCAGTACAAGCACGGCAGTCTTCGGGTCGCCTTCAACAGCTTTGGCGACGCGAGTGAAAGGGCCCAATGTGACCGGCAGCAACATCGCCGGGCGTTTCGGGTTGTAGGAGCCGTCTACCGGCGCAATCACTACCAGAACGTTTTCGCGACGTTCCAGTTGCAGGTTGCTGTCCTTGATGGCGGCGCGCAGGCGCGGCTCATAGTCGTCCAGCCAGGCTTGGGTGATTTTCGGGTCAGGCATCGGCACATTGGTCACGTCGACCTTGGCCAATGGTTTTGGCTTGTTTTCGAACGGCCACCACCATTTGGTATCGGTGTCGGTCTTGGCGACAGCAGGCGCAGCCTCCGCAGGGGCGGCAGGGGTTGCGGCCTTGAGGTCGGCTTTCAGGTCAGCCTTGGCATCGGCGGCCTTTTCGTCGGCGCTTTTGGAGGAGAACGGCCACCAGCTGGAGCCGGTGTCAGCCTTGGCTACCGGTGCAGGTGCAGCGGCGGCGGCGGCAGGCGCTGGAGCGGCAGCAGCGGCCACTGGGGCAGCGGGCTTGGCGGCAGCGGCAGCGGCGGAGACCGGCGCGGCAGGCTTGGCGCCAGCGGCGGGTTGGGCATCCGGCTTGGCGTCGGTTTGGGTCACTGCGTCCTTGGTAGCAGCCTTGTCAGATCCAAATGACCACCAATGCCCGCCTTCGGCATCATTTTGTGGAGTTTGTGCGCAGCCAGTAATAGTAAGGCACAGCGCCAGTGCCAAGGACTTGTTCGATAACATGAGATATCCACAAAATGAGAAAAAACCAGGGGGTCTGGGTGACCCGTTAAACAGACGCTTACAGAACATTAAAGTTACAAAATTTCGTTCAGCGTCTTCTTATAGTTGCCTTTGTAACAAAAAAACGTGAAACAGCAAGCGCTTTACAGACAACCGGCCAATATTCCGACCAACTTCTGTGCACGCGGGTCCATAAGTACGTAAGGCCCCAGTGTATTAGTCACGAAACCAAATGCTACATCATGTTCCGGATCGGCAAACCCCACAGAACCACCAGCCCCAGGGTGCCCAAACGCACGCGGGCCAAGGCCGAACGTGGCGTTGGGCAATTGCGGTTGATCCAACATGCAGCCCAGACCAAAACGGGTCTGGGTCAATAATGTTTTATCCGGCCCGATACTGTGTTCACGTGTCAATTGTTCGAGCATGTCGCTTTCCAGCAAACTACCGTCCAACAATCCGCTATAAAAACCCGCCAGGCTGCGCGCATTTCCGTGACCATTTGCCGCTGGCTGCTGCATGCGCCGCCATTCAGGCTTATTAGTGCTGGTCAGAATAGACGGCGGGTTGGCAAATGCACGGGTAGTCATTGCCGCCGGTTCACGCATCATTACTTGCAATAAACGCTGTGCGGCTTCATCGCCCATATTGCCTTTGCTGCGCGCTATATGGGCAACACGGTGAAACTCTTCGTCCGCCAGGCCTACATGGAAGTCCAGGCCCAATGGCCGCGCGACCCGCGCCACAATGGATTCCCCCGGCCCACGCCCGTCGGCGCGGCGCAGCAATTCACCGACCAGCCAGCCATAGGTGATGGCTTCGTAGCCATGCCCTTCGCCCGGTGTCCACCACGGGGCTTCGGCCGCCAGGGTGTCAACCATCAATTGCCAGTCGTAGAGGGCTTCGGTGGGCAACATCACGCGGATCGCCGGCAACCCGGCCTGATGGCAGAGCAACTGGCGCAGGGTGATGGCTTCTTTGCCCGCCGCTGTAAATTCAGGCCAGTAATCGGCGACCGGCGCGTCGAGTTTCAACTTGCCCTCGGCCACCAATTGCAGGGCCGTGACGGCGGTGAAGGTCTTGGTGCAGGAAAACAGGTTGACGATGGTATCGCTGTGCCAGGCTTCGGCGCCGTCCTTGTCGGCAGTACCGGCCCACAGGTCGACGACCGTTTCGCCGCCGATCTGGATGCAGAGCCCGGCCCCACGCTCCTGCGGGTCATCGAACAACGCGGCGAACGCCTCGCGTACCGCTTCGAACTGGAGCTCGTAATGACCCTGAATCTGCACCTAAGCCGCCTCGGAAAACGCTGTAAGAAATGGCGGCCATTGTTCCAGCCATTGCAGGTTTTGTGAACCCGTCAAACATGAATCAATGGCCATTTCCAGAGTGCCCGCCGGCATGCCCGGCGCCCTGCCCCGCGCCTTTGCCGTCATGCCCGGCTTTACTGCCTTCACTTTCACGCACGGTGCTGGCCGCCTTGGCTTTTTCTGCCTCTTTGCCCAATTGGTCGACTGCCGCCAAGTTGCTTTTACGCACACTGTCGACAAAACCCTGGAAAGGCACATCGGTAATGCCGACCAGGCCGAAGTGGCCGTTTTCTCCATCCAACAGACGCCCGGTCACCGGCTGGTCCAGGTACTGGAACCAATGCACGCCGACAATCGACGGCTCAGCCATGGCCTGCTTGAGGAAGTTGCTGTACGCCGCGCCGCGATCTTCTTCACGCGCCAATTGCGTCACGCCGCCCCAGAACGGGCCGCGATCCGCCGAGCCGAAGTTGAATTCGGTGATCAGCACCGGTTTGTCCAACGCGCGCAACGCGGCGAAGTCATAACCGTCCTGCGGCTTGAGGGTGTACATGTTGAAGCTCAGCACATCGCAATATTGCGCGCAGGACGCCACAGCTTCCGGGGTGCTCACGGCGTAACGTCCACCCAGCAGCAACTGATTCGGCGCATGCCATTTCAGCGAGTCGGAGATGGTCTTGAAGTAAGCATCGGCGAAAGTCTTCTGGAAGTATTTGAAGTCGGCTTCGATTTCCGGGTGCTCAGGGCTCGGCATCGGCGGCTCGAAACCCGGGTCTTCCATCAATTCCCAACCCGCCAAGTGAATGCCCCAGGCTTTCGACAGGCCCTCTTCGTTGCGGTATTTGTCACGCAGTTGCTTGAGGAACGCGCGCTTGGCCGGTACGTCGGTGGTCATGCGCAGGGTGCCGTAGGCCAAGGCGTAACGGGATTTCGGATCGTCACCCGGCCCGGCCCAAGCCAGTTCGTTGTCGGCGAAGTAGCCGATCAGCCACGGGTCATCACGGTGGTCGCGGGCCGCAATGGCCACGGCACGCTCGGTGGCCATGGCAAAGCGCGGGTCGAACGGGTCAGGCATGCCGCCCCACCAATCGGTGCCGGTGCTGATGCTCGCGTAATCGCCGACGATCGACAGCGGCAAGGTGTAGGGCACGCGGTCGGCGGTGGCCAACCCTTCGTCGCTCCAGTTACCCACGGTGTTGAAGCCCCAGGCTTGCAGACGGTCAAGGGTGTGGGTCACCCAGCGCTTCTGGTCGAACCCTTCGCCACCGTAGGTGCGCTGCAGGTTGGCGCCGTAGAAATCGTACCAACGGCCCACGTTGAAACTGCGGCCCTGGTCGGCACCGTTGCCGCCACGGTTGTCACCTCGGCCGTAGTATTTGTCGAACGGCTCGCCCGATTTGGGCAACGCGGCAAACATCCACTCGCGCCCGGCCACATAGGTCTGGTTGTTGTCGGGAGCGACGGTGTTGACGCCCAGGGAGTAAAACGGATGACCTTCCGGCGTCACGAGGTACCAGCGGCCATCGCGCTTCTCGGTGCGGAAAAAACCACTGGCCTCGAACGCAGGGCCTTTGTTCCAGCCGCCGTATTGGTCCAGGGATGATTTGTCACGCTCAGCCAGCCAGCCCTTGAGCTGTTGTTGCTCCTTGGTGGCGGCGGCCTTGAGTTGTTCGTCGCTGCTGACTTTTTCCGGCCAGCGCGCACGAGTGGACTGGCCATACGCATCCACCAATTCGCTGTAGGCTGCCTTCACCACCGGCTCAATGTCCTGCACACCGAAGCGCTCCAGCAGGATGCTTTGCGCTGCATTGGGCTTGATCATCGACAGGGTCACCGACGCCACCTGGCTGCGATCGATTTCCCCGGCACTGCTGCCCAGCAACACACGCTGACCGTCCACGGTAATGGGCATCGGCGGGCCAGCCTTCATGCCCTGGCTCAGCGGCGACTGGGCTTGCAGCGGAATCAACAGGGTTTGCGCCGGGCCAGCCGGCAGGTCGATGCGGCTGACCAGCGTCTTGCCGTCCGTACTCTGCACCTTGACGTACAGGGTCAGCGCCCAGTCCATGGCACTCTGAATGCGCAGGCTCATGGCGCCCGACTGCGACCAGTCCCAGGTACCGGCCTGCGGGCTGAGCACCAGGCTCGGTTCGGCGGCCGGGTTGAAAGTGATGCGGCGCAGCACCTCGCCCTCGGCGGTTTGTTCGGCGTTGTACTGCGGCAGGCTGGCGTCCTGAGTCGCCACCTTGACCACATCGGCAGGCCGGACGAAATTGAACAGCGTTTGTTGCCCCGCCGGCGCGGCCATCAAAGGCGCGGCAAACAACAGGGCAAAAAGGGCGGGCAGCGTGCGAATCATACGAGCAAGGTTCTCCCAAACGGCCGATAAATGGCCTGATGACATAAAGCGTTGGCAGTGAGATAGACCACGAAGTGGGCGAATTCGCCCACGGTGGCTTAAGAAATTTCGCGCCTGAAGGGCGGCAAGGCATTGAGGATAGCTTTGCCGTAGCGCTGGGTGACCAAACGGCGGTCGAGCAAGGTGATGGTGCCCCGGTCTTCTTCGGTACGCAGCAAGCGCCCACAGGCCTGGACCAGCTTCAGGGAAGCGTCCGGCACCGAGATTTCCATGAACGGGTTCCCGCCCCGTGCCTCGATCCACTCGGCCAGGGCGGCCTCGACCGGATCATCCGGCACCGAAAACGGAATCTTGGCGATCACCACGTGCTCGCAGTAAGCGCCGGGCAAGTCCACGCCCTCGGCAAAACTCGCCAGGCCGAACAGCACGCTGGAATCCCCACCATCAACCCGCGCCTTGTGCTTGTTCAGGGTTTCCTGTTTGGACAGGTTGCCCTGGATAAACACTTGCTTGCGCCAGTCGCGGTCGAGACCGTCGAACACGTCCTGCATTTGTTTACGCGAGGAGAACAGCACCAGCGTGCCGCGCGAACCCTCGACCAATGACGGCAGGTCTCGGATGATCGCCGCCGTGTGCGCAGGCGCGTCCCGTGGGTCGGCCTTAAGGTCCGGCACCCGCAGCACACCCGCATCGGCGTGATGAAACGGGCTCGGCACCACGGCGGTGACGGCTTTTTTCGGCAGGCCGGCACGCATACGGAAACGGTCAAAGGTGCCAAGGGCCGTCAGCGTGGCCGAGGTCACCAGGCAGCCGTAGGCCACGTTCCACAGGTTGCGACGGAGCATTTCCGCCGCAAGGATCGGGCTGGCGTTGACCTCGATATCAAACAGCGCACCGCTTTCCGACAGGGTCAGCCAACGCGCCATCGGCGGGTTGTCTTCCGGGTCTTCAACGGTAAACGCCGTCCACAACTCCCAGTTGCCCTGGGAGCGCGACAACAGGCTGCCGAACAGCGGGTACCATTCTTCGGCCTGGTTGCTGGCGATGCCGATGTTGACCTCGCCGTCCATCCCCTCTTTCAGCAGGTCGGTCAGGCGGGTGAACAAATCTGTCAGGCGTGAAAAGCCCTTCTTCAGCTCGATGCCCATTTCGCGCATGTGCTCGGGGATCAACCCGCCGACGAAACGGTGGCGCGGGCGCTCACGGCCTTCCACGTCTTCGCCCGGCTTGAAGTCGGCGACCTGCTCGCAGGCGCTGAACATGAACTGCTGCTGGGTCTTGATCTCCCGCGCCAGCTCCGGCACCTGCTCGATCAACTTGCCCAGGTCACCCGGTAGCGGGTGCTGGGCCAGCAGCTTGGTGAGGTTCTTCGCGGTGGTTTCCAGCCAGTCGGCGGTGGAGCGCAGGCGCGTGTAGTGGGCGAAGTGGCCGATGGCCTTGTCGGGCAGGTGGTGGCCTTCGTCGAACACGTAAAGGGTGTCGCGCGGGTCCGGCAGCACAGCGCCGCCGCCCAGGGCCAGGTCGGCCAGCACCATGTCGTGGTTGGTGACGATCACGTCGACTTTGCCCATGCCTTCGCGGGCCTTGTAGAAGGCGCACTGGCCGAAGTTCGGGCAATGGCGGTTGGTGCACTGGCTGTGGTCGGTGGTCAGACGCGCCCAGTCGGCGTCTTCCAGGGCGGTGGGCCAGCTGTCGCGGTCGCCGTCCCATTTGTTGCCGGCGAGTTTCTCGATCATGCTGGTAAACAGCTTCTGACTGACCTCATCGACTTCGATCTTGAAGCCTTCTTCTTCGAACAGCGAAGCCGTGGCGGTTTGCGCGTGGCCTTCCTGCAGCAACACGTCGAGCTTGGACAGGCACATATAACGGCCACGGCCCTTGGCCAGGGCGAACGTGAAGTTCAGGCCGCTGTTGCGCATCAGGTCCGGCAAGTCTTTGTAGACGATCTGCTCTTGCAGGGCGACGGTAGCGGTGGCGATCACCAGGCGCTTGCCGGCCGCCTTGGCAGTCGGGATCGCGGCGATGCTGTAAGCCACGGTTTTACCGGTACCGGTGCCGGCTTCAACGGCCACGATCGCGGGTTCACCCTCGCGGCGGCCTTCGTCGTCGGTGTCGATATCCCCGAGGACCTTGGCCACTTCGGCGATCATCAGGCGTTGGCCGTAGCGCGGTTTCAAGCTCTTGGCTTCGAGAAAACGCGAATAGGCGCCCTGGATCGTGGTTTTGAGTTCAGTGCTGATCATGGATAGTCGGGCGCTAAAAACGCTGGATAAATTTTCAGTGGTTCGGATCGGCGGCTATCATACCCCGCTAATGAATCCCGCGCAGAACGGAGTACCGCAATGACCGTGTTTAGCCTCGTTTACACCCTGCATGTATTGGCCGCCCTGATCTGGGTCGGCGGCATGTTTTTCGCCTGGATGATCCTGCGCCCCGCCGCTGTGGCGGCACTTGAGGGCCCTGCCCGGCTCAAACTCTGGGCGAATGTGTTTCAACGTTTTTTCGTGTGGGTGTGGGTGGCCGTGGTGGTTTTGCCGATCAGCGGTGTCGGCCTGCTGCAGTTGCGTTTCAGCGGGTTTGAGACCGCGCCGCGTTACGTGCAGGTGATGATGGGTTTGTATCTGGTGATGACGGCGCTGTTTATCCGCATCCAGGCCTTGAAGTTCCCGGAGTTGCGCACGGCGGTGGCCGCTGAGGACTGGCCGGCGGGTGCGGCGGTGCTGGGGCAGATTCGCAAGTTGGTGGGGATTAATTTGATTATCGGCTTGGTGGTGGTGGCGATTGCTTCGGCTCGGCCGATGTTCTGAAGGCGTCTGTCAGGGCCTCATCGCGGGCAAGCCCGGCTCCCACATTGGAATGCATTCCAAATGTGGGAGCGGGCTTGCCCGCGATAGCGTCAGGTCAAACACCTCAAAGGCGCTGAATAGTCACAGCACCCGCAGGCCCCGCTGGCCCAGGCTGCCCTTCCAGGCCAGCGCGGCCTTTCTCGCCGCCATCCGCGCGGTACACCACGCAGCCCTTGGACTGCCCGCCTTTACCCGGTTTGCCCGCCGTACCGGCCAACCCACCGGCGCCGCCATCGACCCAGACCTTGATCTGTTCGGCCGGGAAGCTCTGCGGCAGCTCGACACGCACTTGCGCGCCCGCCGCACCCGGCAGGCCATCGCCGCCGTTATCGCCATTCGCCCCGCGCCCCGCCGAACCCCAGGTGCAACCCGGGTCAACACCGTTGGCGCCGTCCAGGCCCGAGTAGCCTTGTGCTCCGGCGCCACCACGGGCGTCCACCGACAGCTCTTCAGCCGTCAGGTCGTTGATGCGCAAGGTCAGGTCACGCCCAGCCTTGGCCGGCCGTTCATGAGTGCCCGGGGCGCCACGCGAGGTGATCTGGCTGCCGTGTTCCAGTTGCGCCTGACGCACCTGCAATTGCAGCCCGGTATTGCCGGGGGCGATGGCGATACGCGCTTCACGACCCAAGTGCAGTTGCTCCACGGTGACCTGACTGATGGTCGCCGGAATCAACAACGTGCCGTAATCCGCCACATCCAGGCGCTCCAGTTGCAACACGCTTGTGCTGCTGGGCAGGCGCATCAGCGAGTTGCTTTCAACGCTGACGTTCTGCGCCAGAGCAATGGGGCTGACCAACAGGGCCAACAGAAAAACCTTACGCATGATTGGCCTCCTTGTTCATTTCATTAACCGCTGCAGGCGCCGACAGGCCCCGCACATGGAACATCCCCACCAGCAGGATCTGCAAGCGGTCACGCCAGGGATGGGCACGGTGCTTCACGCTGCTGTTGAACAACAGCAACTCCAGAAGATGGGTGAGAAACAACAGACTGCCGGCCAGGCTGACCAACAGGTGAAACGGGTTAACCAGTGGCTGGAACAGATTGACCACCACCACAACCCAGAACAATAACGTCAGAAACTTCCCCAGCCCCCAAAACACCTTCATGCCGCATGCCCCTGCCTATTATTCTTTGGGCGCACAGTACCGACTTCTGCAGGCGATTTGCCAGTGAAGGATGCAAAAAATTGATAAAGGGCAGGTTTGCCTGCGGTTTCGGCGAGGATCGCCAGCAATGCCCCCGTGTCTCCCACGGGGGCACGTACCGTCAGCGGTTGATCTGGATTTCCACGCGGCGGTTCAAGGCACGCCCTTCAGCGGTTTTGTTATCGGCTACCGGGTGGCTTTCGCCCGCGCCGGTCACCGACACAAAGTTGCTGCGAGGCACCCCGGAACTGACCAGGTAGTCAGTGACCGAACGGGCACGTTTTTCCGAGAGTTTCTGGTTGTAGGCGTCTTTGCCGACGCTGTCGGTGTGCCCGCTGACCCGCAACTGCGCGCTCGGGGCTTCTTTTTTCAGACGGGTGGCGATGAGGTCGAGTTTGGTTTTGTCCGCCGCCGTCAACTTGGCCGAGTCAAACTGGAAGTGCACATCGCGAATCACGATGGTTTCTTCCTTGACCACCACCACTTCCTCAACCACCGCAACCGCTGGCGGAGCCGGTGGGCAACCGTTGGCATCCACCTGCACGCCTTTTGGCGTCCCCGGGCACTTGTCGCGGCTGTCCGGCACGCCATCACCGTCCTCATCACCGTCGCCATGCACCCAGCAATAGGCACCGGCCATGCCGCCGATCAGCAATGCGCCATAGCCTGCGTAAGCCGAGCTTTCAGTCGCGCCAATCGCCGCACCGGTGACACCGCCAACCGCGGCGCAAGTGGGCCAATCGGTTTTTTGCAAGCCTGCGCAACCTGTCAATACTCCGGTTAGCAGAACCAAGGGTAGAGCTGTCCGCATGATGCTCATCTGATTTCTCCTGAGGGGATCGGCGGGGGCCGACGAGTGGAGTAAAGACGGCTCTTTTCATCTGCGCCACTTCGCCGCGCCCCCGTATTCATTGAGGATCGTCGCACCTGCCGGACTTTTCGCCGCCGCCCGCTCTAGGCCCGCACGCTCAGCCGCGCTAGTCTCTACGGTCCCGATGTGAGGATCTGTGATGACCGCCGGTATTTCTTCTCGTACACCCCAGCAAGCCTTGGCTGCCTTGCTCGATTTGCACCAGCCAAAACGCCTGCTGCTATTGGGCGCCAGCCAGTTTCCGGCGCTGGAAGCGTTTCAAGCCGAACACCCTGACACCGTTGTCGCCATCGCCGCGCCCGGGCCGCTGCCTGAAGCATTGGCGGCACAGCGTTTTGACCTGGCGCTGGTGGTCGATTGCCTGGAGCACCTGTCAAAACCACAAGGCCTGACGTTGCTCGGCGGCATCCGCAACCTGAATGCCAGCCGCATTGCAGTGCTGGCCGACCTGCACGTCTGTGGCTGGAAGGACACCGACTTTTTCTCCCTGGCCTTGCAAGCCGGCGAGCGTTTTCAGCGCGACGAGCAGGTGCTGACGCTGTTTACCTATGATCTGCTTGACTATAAACAGGTGCCCGACTGGCTCAACGCCCGCTTCTGGGCCAACCCGGAAAATTTCGGAAAGTATTGGTGGTAACCCGATGAGTACATCCATTTGCCCCTGCGGCAGCGGCAACCTGCTGGACGCCTGCTGCGGCCATTACCACGCCGGCCACCCGGCGCCCTGCGCGAGTGCGTTGATGCGCTCGCGCTACAGCGCCTATGTGCTGGGCCTGGTGGATTATCTGGTGGCAACCACGCTGCCTGCGCAACAGGCCGGCCTGGACCGCGCCGCCATCGGCGCCTGGAGCGCCCAGAGCACCTGGCTGGGGCTTGATGTGGAAAGCTCCGAGGTATTTGGCGGCCAGCCGGAACACGCTTTCGTGACCTTTACCGCGCGCTGGCACGACAGCACCGGCGAACACAGCCACCGCGAACAGTCTTCTTTCGTACAGAACGAAGGGCGCTGGTACTTCATCGACCCGACGGTTGAGGTGAAGGCCGGGCGCAATGATGTATGTTTGTGCGGCAGCGGGCAGAAGTTCAAGAAGTGCTGTTCCAGCTACCTCTAATGACAAGAAAGGGATACCGCCATGCTTCGGATGTACTGCTTGATGCTGGCGTTGACCCTTGGCCTGACCGGCTGCGCCTCCTGGTTTGAAGACGACGCCCCCGCGCCGCACATTTCCCTGGTGAAAGTGGAAGTGGTCCGCGCCAAGTTGCTCGAGCAGAAGTTCAAACTGTGGTTTCGCGTGGACAACCGTGACGACGAAGACCTGACCGTTCGCGGCCTGATCTACAAGGTCACCCTGAGCGGTTTTGTATTGACCGAAGGCGAGTCCAACGAATGGCTGACTGTGCCGCCACGCAGCCACGCTTTTTTCCGTGTGTCCGTGCGCACCAACCTGTGGCCGCAGATTCGTGATGTGGTGCAGATGCTGAAAAATCCCGACAAGCCTGTGCCGTATCGCCTGGAAGGCGAGCTGAAAACCGGATTATTCATCGGTAATGACGTGCAGGTGGCGCACAATGGCGAGATAATCCCCGGCGATTTTATTCCGGAGCGACATCGATGACTCAGCAACCCCATGTCCATGGTCCTGACTGCAACCACGATCACGACCACGATCACCATGATCACGACCACGGGCATGTCCACGGCCCGAACTGCGGCCACGCTCACCAGGAGCCGGTGCGCAACGCGTTGAAGGACGTTGGCCGCAACGATCCTTGCCCGTGCGGCAGCGAGAAGAAATTCAAGAAGTGCCACGGGGCTTGATGCCCTGATGCAGTCAGTGTGGGAGCTGGCTTGCCTGCGATAGCATCAACTCGGAGTGCCTGATGGACCGAGGTGTCTGCATCGCAGGCAAGCCAGCTCCCACAGTTGATCGCATTTCAAATTAAATCTTGCGTTGAAACACCAGCTCCACCTCAAGCCCCCCACCCTCGCGATTCTTCAAGCTCAACCGCCCTTCGTGCGCCCGCGCAATAGTGTGCGCAATGCTCAATCCCAACCCATACCCGCCGGTTTCCACATTGCGTGAGCCCTCCACCCGGTAAAACGGCTCTATCACCTGCTCCAGCTGCTCCTGGGGAATGCCCGGCCCACGGTCGCTGATCACAATCGTCAAGCTGTCAGCCTGATCCTCAACCCGCACCACCACCTCACACCCATACCGCACCGCGTTTTCCAGCAGGTTCTGCACACAACGCTTAAGGCTGCGCGCATACCCCGGCAACGGCTGCCGGGCGCGGCCGACGATAGTGACGCGCTCACCCACATCCTCCAGGTCCGCCTGCAAGCTTTGCAGCAAGGCATTGATGTCGATGTTTTGCCGCGTCTCGTTGATTTCGCCGCTGCTGACAAAATCCAGGGTGCTGGAAACCATGTGCTCCATTTCTTCCAGGTCGCTGCGAAAACGCTCCTTGGTGCGGTTGTCTTCGAGCATCTCGGTACGCAGGCGCAAGCGTGTGATCGGTGAGCGCAGGTCGTGGGAAATCGCCGCGAGAAACCGCGTGCGCTCGGCGATGTTGGCAATCAACCGTTGCTGCATCGCGTTAAACGCCTGGGCGGCGCGGCGTACTTCGGTGGGGCCGTCTACCGACAAGGGCGGGCGCTGGATGTCCCGGCCCAGCGCTTCGGCGGCTTTGGCCAAAGCATTCAATGGACGGATCGCCAGGCGCACCGCCACCAAAGCGATCACCACCAGCACCAGTACCCGCAGCAAATAGATGCGCATCACGTAATCAAACAACAGGTCCAGCGGCGACGTGCTGGTCCAGCCCTGTTCCTCGCTGGCATCCACCTGCAACCAGCGCCCGTCAGGCAAACGCAGGTCGATCAGAAACTGCCCCACCACCGGCTTGGAACCGAGCAAAGTCGAGAGCCCGGCGGTTTGCCCCTCGCCGTCCACCAGCGACAGGCGCAATAAAATCAGGGTCTGTGCGTAACCGGTTTTCTCCGACAGCACCTTCTTGATCAAGCGCTCGGTGGGCCGGTCGCTGTCGGTGAGGGTGCTGGGCGTGCTGCTGGCCTGGTCGCTCAAGGTCAACTGGAAATGCGGCGTATTGAGCAGTTTGATCAACTGGTCAGCCTGCTGCGGGTCGCTGTGCATCAGGCGCACCACGTCGGCCAGCCGGGTGGCGATGAGCCGCGCGGGGATTTCCAGCACCTGACCATGGCGCCGGTCGTACCAGATGCTGCTGGTCAGCGCCTGGGCCGCGAGCATGCCGCTGACCAGAATCAGCACCAGCCGCCCGAACAGCGACTTGGGCAGCAGTCTCACGAGCCGGGCACCACGTCATCGGCGGTGAGCATATAGCCCTCGTTGCGCACGGTCTTGATCAGCCCGGCCGGCAGCTGCGAGCGCAGGCGGCTGACGCACACGTCGATGGAACGGTCGAACGGCGTGCTGTCTTTGTCGAACACGTGGTTGAGCAAAAAGTCGCGGCTCAACGGGCGGTTGGGGTGCTGCAACAACAGGCGCAGCACGCGGTAATCCGAATTGCCCAGGCTGACCACCACGCCTTCGGGCGTCAGTAATTGCCGCGCACGGGTGTCGAGTTGCCAGCCGGCAAAACCAATGCTCGGCGCGTCATCCAGCCGCGCGCGGTCGGGGAAGCTCTGCACCCGGCGCAACACCACCTTGATCCGCACCAGCAGCTCACGCGGGTCGAAGGGTTTGGGCAGGTAGTCGTCGGCGCCGATTTCCAGGCCGACGATGCGGTCGATCAACGAGCCCTTGGCCGTGAGCATCACCACCGGCGTATTCGAACTCACGCGCAGTTCGCGGCACAGGCTCAGGCCGTCCTCACCGGGCAACATCAGGTCGAGCACGATCAGATCGATGACATTCAACGCCAGGCGGCGGCGCATTTCCTTGCCGTCAGCCGCGGTGGACACCTGAAAACCGGCGTCACTGAGGTAGTCGCAGAGCAGTTGGCGGATTTGCGGGTCGTCATCGACGATCAGCAAGTGGTCTTGTTTGGCCATGGGCAATCAATCCGAAAACTCAAAACGCAGGATCTAGCCGAAAGTTCAGCCAGCAGTGGGTGCAAATGTAATGGAATGTTGTAGGAAACGATAATCACGCATCCGCGATACAAACCCGGGGTATGACGGGGGAAATCGCTCTTTAGACTACCGAACCTAAATGAGAGTAATTGTAATTTAGACTCGGATCACTGCCCATGTCATCGCCCACGCCCCACCGCCACACACTGCAAACCACCCTCGCTCCGATGTTCGGCCTGCTGGCCGCCGGCAGCGTTGCGCCAAATGCCTGGGCCGATGCGCCTGCGGCCACCTCGAATGATTCGGTGGTAAGCCTGCCCGAAATCAAGGTCGACGGTGAAGCCACTTCCACCTTCAAAGTCGACCGCGTGACCTCCGCGAAAATCAGCCAGCCGCTGCTCGACGCGCCGCAAAGCGTGACCATCGTGCCGCAGCAAGTGCTCAAGGAACAGAACGCGCAGACCCTGCAGGAAGTGTTGCGCAACGTGCCGGGCATCACTTTCATGTCCGGCGAGGGCAATTTGGGCTGGGGTGATCTGTTTTCGATTCGCGGTTTTTCTTCGGAGCAAAGCCTGACCGTCGACGGCGTGCGCGATGCCGGCATGTCGACCCGCACCGACACCTTCAACCTGCAACAGGCCGAAGTGTTCAAGGGCACCGGCTCCATCGAATCCGGTGTGTCTGCCGTGGGCGGCAGCGTCAATCTGGTGAGTAAAGAAGCGCACCTGGGCGACGCCAACAAAGTCGCCGCCGGCATCGGCACCGACAGCTATCGTCGCCTCACGGCCGACCTGAATAAACAGATCAACGACACCACCGCCGTACGCATCAACCTGATGAAGCACTACAACCAGGTGGCCGAGCGCGACGACGTGGACTACGACCGCTGGGGCATCGCCACCTCGTTCGGCTTCGGCCTGGGCACCGACACGCGGTTTTTCGTCGACACTTTCTACCAGAAAGACACCAACACCCCCGACGGTGGCGTGCCGATCCAGCGTGGCACCGATGGTGACCGCATGCCCGGCGTGAAGCGTTCGAACTGGTACGGCGACTCCAGCCTCTACACCCAACAGAACGAAACCACCTCGCTGACCGCGCGTTTCGAACATGATTTCGACTGGAATGAAGCCAACCTGCGCAACCAGACCCGTTGGGAACGCAGCGACAACTTCGCCGTGCTGTCCCCGGCGCGTTTCTTCACTGCAGACGCCAACGGCAAGAAGACCTGCAGCGGCGCCCGCTGTGCGACCTTGGGCTACACGGGTGTAGGCCCAATCAGCCAAGTGCCCGGCAGCACGGTAAATGCCTACACCGACTACGTGAATAACAGCAACACCGGCTACGGCATCCTGCGCGGCAGCGATTTCGGTTTGTCCAAGCGCTACACCATCCTCGATAACCAGACCGACTTCAGTTTCAAATTCAACACCGGCAGCCTGCAACATGCGGTCGTCTCGGGCCTTGAGTTCTATCACGAGACCTACGGCGGCCTGAAACGCAACGCCGAAGTGCCCGCCGGCGACCTGTTCTTCGACATGAACGACCCGAGCCACAGCTTCGCCAGCACCTATGTAACCAAGGGCGAAGGCGACCCGCGCTCGGTGATCGACAATGCCGGTATTTATGCCGGCGACACCGTCACCCTCAACGAGCAATGGCAGGTGCTCGGCTCGCTGCGCTACGACAACTGGCGCGCCCAGACCACCCAGCGTGGCCAGGCCGATATCAGCAGCACCGACGGCGCCGTCAGCGGCCGCGTCGGCGCGGTGTACAAGCCGTTGCCCAATGGCAGCATCTACGTGTCCTACAGCGAGGCGGCGCAACCGTCGGCGCTCGGTGCGTCAACCAACAACCAGATTTACGGCGCCGCCACCACCAGCAACTACAGCCCGGCCAAGTCGAAAACCTATGAAATAGGCACCAAGTGGGACATTGCCCGCGACCTGCTCAACGTCACGGCGGCGATTTTTCGCACTGAACTGGACAACGCCTGGGAATACCAGGACGGCGAATCCGCGCCGGTGCGTGCCTTGCCCGCCAAGCGTGTAGACGGCGTCGAGCTTGGCCTGCAAGGCAATATCACGCCGCGCTGGACCGCCTACGCCGGCTTCTCGGCGCTCAAGAGCACCCAGACCAAAGGCATCAACAAAGGCAGCGAAGCCAAGAACGTGCCCGACCTGACCGCCAACCTGTGGACCACCTACGCCGTCACCGATGCGCTGAGCCTGAGCTACGGCGAGCAATACGTCGGCCGTCGCCGCTACAGCGACAACAAGTATGTCGGTGGGTTGAACAACAACAGCAGCTACGCCAACGGCCCGTCCGGGGTCAACGCCATCTACGTGCGCGACAACGAAAAAGCCCCGGGTTACTGGCTGAGCAACGTGGCCGCGCAATACAAGGTGAACAAGGCCACCACGGTCAACCTCAACCTGAACAACGTGTTCAACACGTTTTATTACAGCCAGATCGGCGCTTCCCTCGACGGCTTCCAGCTCTACGGCATTCCAGGCGCCGGGCGCACCCTCACGGCCAGTGTCGATTATGAATTCTGATTTCCCCTCAACCGGAGTCCTTTCCATGCTCAAACCCCGTCACTTGCTCAAGTTCGGCGTGCTGTTCGCCGCGCTGGTCCTCGGCCACGCCGAAACCGCCGCCGCCCATGAAGTCACCGACGTACTGGGCCGCAAGGTCGAGGTGAAAGACGACGTCAAACGCGTGGTGCTCGGCGAAGGCCGGTTGATTTCGGCGTTTGCCCTGCTCGACAAAGACGCGCCATTCCAGCGCATCGTCGGCTGGCAGAACGATTTGAAGCTGCTGGACCAGCACACCTACAACGCCTACGTGGCGAAATTTCCCACGGTGAAAGACATCCCGTTGATCGGGCAAGCGTCGGAACAAAGCGTCAGCGCCGAGGAAATTCTTTCGCTCAAACCTGACCTCGCGGTGTTCAGTATTTCCGGCCATGGCCCGACCGAACACAGCCCGGTGGCCGATGTGCTGGCCAAAGCCGGCATCCCGGTGCTGTTCGTCGACTTCCGCATCAACCCGGTGCAAGGCACCCACACCAGCATGCAGGCGCTGGGTGAGGCATTGGGCCGTGAAACCCAGGCCAAAGCGTTCCTGAGTTTCTATGACCAGCACATCAAGGCCATCACCGACGCCGTCGCCACGCTGCCAGCCAGCCCGCGACCGAGCGTGTTCCTGGAACTGCTGGCCGGTGCCTGGCAGGCGCCGGGGCACACCACTGGCAAAAGCGGCATGGGCGAAGTGATCAAGCTGGTCGGCGGGCGCAATATCGCCGCCGACGTGGTGCCGGGGGCGCTGGGCGATATCAGTGTCGAGTACGCACTGAAAGCTGATCCGGATGTGTACGTGGCCACCGGCAACCACAAACCGGGGCTGATCCTCGGAGCGGGTGTCAGCACGGATGAAGCACGGGAGGCGTTCGACCGCGTGTTGGCGCGCCCGGAATTCGCCAACCTTCGTGCGATCCGCGAAGGCAATGCCCACGGCCTGTGGCATGACTTCTATAACTCCCCGTACAACCTGCTGGCGATTGAAGTGCTGGCCAAGTGGGTGCACCCGGAGTTGTTCGCCAAGCTGGATCCGCAGGCGACCATGGAGCAGATCAATAGTCAGTTCCTGGGGATGCCGTTGCAGGGTGCTTACTGGATTGACAGTAAAACCAAGTAACCCTATCTCCCTGCAGGAATGCAGTCAGTGTGGGAGCTGGCTTGCCTGCGATGACGGAATTTCAGTCACCCATTCAGTGACTGACACACCGCTATCGCAGGCAAGCCAGCTCCCACATTGACCGTGTTCCCTCAGGGATTTCATTGTTCTCAAGAATGCGAATCCCATGACCACTCAAACCCTCGACCTCGCCAGCGCCACGCAAGGCTACCGCCGTTTGCTCGCGCGGCGTGCCTGGCTGCTGGCGTTGCTCGGCACTGCGCTGGTCTGCGCCATTCTGGTAGACCTCGCCAGCGGCCCTTCCGGCATGGGCCTGCTGGCATTGCTCGACGGCATTCTGCACCCCTCCCACCTGAGCGCCACCGACCAGGTGATCATCTGGAACGTGCGCCTGCCCTACGCCCTGATGGCCGTGCTGGTCGGTTGCGCGCTGTCGCTGGCCGGGGCCGAGATGCAGGCGATTTTGAATAACCCGCTGGCCAGCCCGTTTACCCTCGGCGTGTCGTCGGCGGCGGCGTTGGGTGCATCGCTGGTCATTGTGTTTCCGGTGACTACGCTCTGGGTGTCGGCGAATACGGCCATCTCCATCTCGGCCTTTGTCTTCGCCGCCGCGTCGGTTTTTTTGCTGCAAGCCATGTCCCGCCTGCGCGGCGCCGGGGTAGAAAGCCTGGTGCTGTTCGGCATTGCGCTGGTGTTCAGTTGCAACGCCGTAGTGGCCTTGTTGCAGTTGGTCGCCACCGAAGACGTGCTGCAACAGCTGGTGTTCTGGACCTTGGGCAGCGTGACCCGCGCCAATTGGGACAAACTCGGTATTCTCGCCTTCGTGGTCGCGGTGGTGATGCCCTTTTCCTTCGCCGCCGCCTCGCGTCTGACTTTGCTGCGCATGGGGGAAGACCGTGCGCAAAGCTTCGGCGTGGACGTGAAGCGCCTGCGGTTTTTCTCGTTGTTGCGCATCAGCCTGTTGTCGGCCACCGCCGTGGCGTTTGTAGGCACCATCGGTTTTATCGGCCTGGTCGGTCCGCATATTGCGCGGATTCTGGTGGGCGAAGACCAACGTTTCCTGCTGCCGGCCAGCGCCTTGACCGGCGCCTTGCTGCTGTCGTTGTCGTCGATTGCCAGCAAGCTGATCATGCCCGGCGTGATCGTGCCGGTGGGCATCGTCACCGCGTTGGTGGGCGTGCCGATTTTCGTGGTGCTGGTGTTCAAGCGCGGGAGGCAGTTATGAGTGCGGGATTATCGGTACACACCGCGAACGTCAGTTACGGACGGCGCCAGATTCTGCATGACCTGAGCCTGCCCACCCTGCCCCACGGCAGCCTGACCGCCTTGATCGGCCCTAACGGCGCAGGCAAATCCACCTTGCTGCGCGCCGTGGCCGGGCTGGAAAAGATGACAGGCGTTGTGCGACTGGGTGACCTCGACCTGTCGGCCATGTCCGTCGGCGAGCGTGCGCGACGCGTCACTTACATGCCGCAAAACTTGCCGCCGGGGTTGAGCCTCAGCGTGATGGAAAGTGTGATCGCCGCGTTGCGCGTGGCAGAGGTTGATGGCATCCCGCTGTCCGGCGACGCCTGCCTGCGCGAGGCGTTCGAGGCGTTGCAGCGCATCGGCATCGCGCATTTGGCCGATCAACTGTTAAGCACCTTGTCCGGCGGCCAGCGCCAGTTGGTCAGCCTCGCTCAACTGATCGCGCGCCGCCCACAGGTGATGCTGCTCGACGAACCCACCAGCGCCCTCGACCTCAACTACCAGCTGAAAGTCATGGACTGCGTGCGCACTCTGGTGCGTGAACACAACCTGATCGCCGTGGTAGTGCTGCACGACATCAACCTCGCCGCGCGTTTTGCCGACCGTATCGCCGTGCTGCGCGAAGGCCGGCTGTATGCCAGCGGAGAAGCGGATGCGGTGCTCGAACCCCTGATGTTCGCCGAGGTGTACCGCGTGCGGGCGCGCATCGAGCGCTGCTCGCAGCAGTCGTTGCAAGTGCTGGTGGACGGTCCTGTGTAAGTTGCTTCTAAGGGTATGCGCAAATGTTTCATTGAATTTTCGTCAGTGGAACATTACCTATACCTACAGGCATTCGCTCAAGCATCACCACTTTTGGAGAGCTTCATGATCGACCTGTATTACTGGACTACCCCCAACGGTCACAAAGTTTCGCTGTTCCTGGAAGAAGCCGGCCTGCCCTACGAGGTGCACCCGATCAACATCGGCCAGGGCGACCAGTTCAAACCGGACTTCCTGAAGATCGCTCCCAACAACCGTATTCCGGCCATCGTCGATCACAACCCGAGCGACGGCGGCGCGCCGATTTCACTGTTCGAATCCGGCGCCATCTTGCTGTACCTCGCGAAAAAAATCGGCCAGTTCATCCCCAAAGACCTGCGCGGTCGCCAGGAAACCCTGCAATGGCTGTTCTGGCAAATGGGCGGGCTGGGGCCGATGGCGGGGCAGAATCACCATTTCAGCCAGTTCGCACCCGAGAAAATCCCCTACGCGATCAAGCGCTATGTGGATGAAACCGCGCGCTTGTATGGCGTACTGGACCGCCGCCTGGCAGATCGACCGTTCGTCGCGGGCGAGGATTACAGCATTGCCGACATGGCCATCTACCCGTGGATTGCTTCCCACGAGCGCCAGAGCCAGCGCCTGGAAGATTTCCCACACGTGCAGCGCTGGTTCAACAGCATCAAGGAACGGCCGGCGACTGTTCGGGCCTATGAGTTGGTGCAGAAAGTAAACCCGCCGAAAGCCTGATCCACGTGTGAACAGGCTTGTGTGGGATCTGCCTTTTGTGGGAGCTGGCTTGCCTGCGATAGCATCACCTCAGTACAACTGACATACCGAGGTGCCTGCATCGCAGGCAAGCCAGCTCCCACACAAGCCAGCTCCCACATTGATCGCCGCCCGGCTCAAAATTACCCAAACTCCTGCTTGCGTCGTTTCGCCGCGCTCACTAACGTAGCGCCTTTAATGACGCTACCCCCCGCAGGAGCTTTGCCATGGCCTCGCCAGCCCTCTCACATTTTCTTCCCCGGTTCGGCGTTGCCGCGGCAGTGGCCAGTGCGTTAAGCCTGGCCGGTTGCCAGCTCCAGAGCACCCAGGACACCCTGCCGCCGGTTGCCGGCGTGCAGCCGATCAAAGGCCTTGCACAGAATGTGTCGGTGCGCCGCAATGCCCAAGGCATGCCGCTGATCGAGAGCAACACCTTCCACGACGCGCTGTTCAGCCTCGGTTATGTGCACGCCAGCGACCGCATTACGCAGATGGTCACCCTGCGCCTGCTGGCTCAGGGCCGTCTGGCGGAAATGTCCGGCCCTGAAGTGCTCGACGTCGACCGTTTCATGCGCGCGGTCAACCTGAAAAAAAGCGCCGGCGAGCTGTATAACGCCTCCAGCCCACACCTCAAGCGCTTCTTCGAAGTCTATGCGCGGGGCGTCAACGCCTACCTGTTCCGCTACCGCGACAAGCTGCCGCCGGACCTGACCCAGACCGGCTACAAGCCCGAGTACTGGAAGCCGGAAGATTCGGCGCTGCTGTTCTGCCTGCTGAATTTCAGCGAGTCGAGCAACTTGCAGGAAGAACTGTCGTCGCTGGTGCTGGCGCAGAAAGTTGGCGTCGACAAACTCGCCTGGCTGACTCCAAGCGCGCCAGATGAGCCGATTCCGCTGGAAGAAACCGAAAAACTCAAGGGCGTGAACCTGGACCAGATCACCGGGCTCGCCGGGCTGGAAGCCGTCGGCCAGCAACTGAACAGCCTCAACGCGCTGGCCGTCACCACCTCGAGCAACTGGGCGATCGGCCCGCAACGCGCCCGCAGCGGCAAAAGCCTGTTGGCCAGCGACCTTGCAGCCGCGCCACAAGCGCCGTCGCCGTGGAACTACGTGCAGATTCGCGCCCCGAAATACCAGGCCGTCGGCGCCTCGATTGCCGGTTTGCCGACGCTGTTGTCCGGCTTCAACGGCAAAGTGGCGTGGAGCATGAGTTCGGTCAAGGGCGACACCCAGGACCTGTTCCTGGAAAAGGTCAAACGCCAGGGCAGCGCGCTGTACTACGAGAACAATGGAAAATGGCTACCGGCCGGTGTGCGTAACGAAACCTTCTTCGCCAAGGGCCAGCGGCCGCTTCGCGAAGTGGTGTACGAAACCCGCCACGGCGCCCTGCTCAACAGCAGCCAGGCCCTGACCACCGGGTTCGGCCTGGCCTTGCAAACGGCCGACTTCAAGGACGACAAGAGCCTGGATGCGTTCTTCGACCTGTCGCGCGCGCAAAACGCTGGCAAGGCCTCGGACGCCACCCGTGAAATCCGCGCCATCGCGTTGAACATGATCTTTGCCGACGCCACCAACATTGGCTGGCAAGTCACCGGCCGCTTCCCCAACCGCCGTGAAGGTGAAGGCCTGCTGCCCTCGCCGGGCGGGGATGCGCGCTTTGACTGGGACGGTTACGCCGACGCGATGCTGCACCCCTACGACCAGGACCCGGCCCAGGGCTGGATCGGCACTGCCAACCAGCGCACCGCACCGCGCGGTTATGGCATGCAGCTGTCCAACTCGTGGGACGCGCCGGAGCGCAGCGAGCGCCTCGCGCAACTGGCTAATGCGGGCAAGCACGACAGCCGCAGCATGATCGCCATGCAGTACGACCAGACCACCACGTTCGCCGCCAAGCTCAAAACCATGTTCCAGGCACCGGGCATGGCCCAGCCGCTGAAACAGGCGATTGATGCGTTGCCGGCGGCCGATGCGGGCAAGGCACGCGAGACGCTGAATCGCCTGATGGCGTTTGATGGTCGCCTCGCACCGACCTCTGCCGACGCAGCGATCTACGAACTGTTCCTGCAGGAAAGCGCCAAACAGATCTTCCTCGACAAGCTCGGCCCGGAAAACAGTGCCAGTTGGAAAGCCTTTGTCAGCAATGGCGGCCTGTCCTACTCCGCCACCGCCGACCACTTGCTGGGCCGCGAAGACAGCCCGTTCTGGGATGACTCGCGCACGCCGCAAAAAGAAGACAAACCGGCCATTCTCGCCCGCAGCCTCGCCGCCGCAATCACCGCCGGCGACAGCCAGTTGGGCGGCGATCACAAAGCCTGGCAGTGGGGCAAGCTGCACACCACCACCTGGAAAAACAGCAATGGCCAAGTGATTCGCGGCCCGTTTGCCAGCGGTGGCGACCACAACACCCTGAACCCGGCGCCGTACAGCTGGGGGCAAAGCTTCGACACAACCCAAGTGCCGGCGCTGCGCATGATCGTCGATTTCGGCCAGACCGAACCGATGATGGGCCAGGGTGGCATCGGCCAGTCCGGCAACCCGGCCAGCCCGAATTACGCGAATGGCATCGACCCCTCGCTCAAGGCGCAATACCTGAGCTTCCCGATGCAGCCGCAGAACTTCGACAAGGCGTATGGGAAAACGAGGTTGACCCTCACCCCCGGCAAGTAACCCGGTTTCTCCCTGAAGAAACCGGATAAAAATGTGGGAGCTGGCTTGCCTGCGATGAGGCCGTGTCAGTCACTGATCAAGTGGCTGATGCACCGCCATCGCAGGCAAGCCAGCTCCCACATTTGATCGCATGCATTTAGATAGAACTTCTCAAGTCTCACTCCCCTCATACCTGATAAGCCCACTGCCCCGGCACGCCCATGGACCTTGTCATCGCCCGGCCCGAAGGCCTCTACTGCCCCGCTGGTGATTTCTATATCGACCCCTGGCGCCCGGTGGAGCGCTCCGTCATCACCCACGCCCACGGCGACCACGCCCGCACCGGCAACCAACATTACCTCGCCGCTGCCCCCGGCGAAGGCATCCTGCGTTCGCGCCTGGGCCAGGACATCAACCTGCAAACCCTGGCCTACGGTGAACCCCTGGTGCACCACGGCGTGACCTTGAGTTTTCACCCCGCCGGGCACGTGCTCGGTTCGGCTCAGGTGCGCCTGGAATACAAGGGCGAAGTCTGGGTCGCGTCCGGCGATTACAAGGTCGAACCCGATGGCACCTGCGCGCCCTTCGAGCCGGTGCGTTGCCACACCTTTATCACCGAATCCACCTTTGGCCTGCCGATTTACCGCTGGCAGCCCCAGGCGCAGATTTTTGCCGGGATCAATGACTGGTGGCAGGGAAATATCGCCGCGGGCAAAGCCAGCGTGTTGTTCTGTTACTCCTTTGGCAAGGCCCAGCGCATCCTGCATGGCATCGACGCCAACATCGGCCCGATCCTCAGCCACGGCGCCGTCGAACCCTTAAACCGCGTGTACCGCGAAGCCGGCATCTACATTCCCGAAACCCTTTACGCCGGGGACTTCAAAAAGACCGACCCCTTGCTGCGCCAAGCCCTGATCATCGCCCCACCTTCGGCGGGTGGCAGCAGCTGGATAAAACGCTTTGGCGACTACAGCGACGCATTCGCCAGCGGCTGGATGCGCCTGCGCGGCACCCGCCGACGCCGCGGGGTGGACCGCGGTTTCGTGCTGTCGGACCACGCGGATTGGCCCGGCCTGTTGTGGGCCATTGAGCAAACCGGCGCCGAACGGGTGATGGTCACCCACGGTTCTGTAGGCGTTCTGGTACGCCATCTGCGGGAAAAAGGCCTGGACGCCCAAGGCTTCACCACCGAATACGGCGATGACGAAGAAGAGGCGACGGCATGAAGGCGTTCGCCGAGCTATACGCCAACCTCGACGCCACGACGTCCAGCAATGCGAAGCTCGCGGCGCTGCAAGCCTACTTTCTGCAAGCGCCCCCAGAAGATGCCGCATGGGCGGTGTACTTTTTATCCGGCGGGCGGCCCCGGCAACTGGTGCCGACTCGCTTGCTCAGGGACATGGCCACAGAAGCTTCGGGCATCGAACCGTGGCTGTTCGAAGAGAGCTATCAATCAGTCGGCGATTTGGCCGAGACCATTTCCCTGCTCTTACCGGAATCCACCTACACCTCAGAAGATGGCTTGGCCGTGTGGCTGGAGGAAAAACTCCTGCCCTTGCGTGGCTTGCCGCCTCTGGAACTGGCCGACCGCCTGCCCGCGTTGTGGGCGCAACTGGATCAACCCAGCCTGATGGTGTGTATCAAGCTGATCACCGGCAGCTTTCGCGTGGGCGTGTCGAAATTGCTGGTCACCCGCGCCCTCGCCGCCATGGCGGACCTGGACAGCAAACGTGTGGCGCAGCGACTGGTGGGCTACACCGACTTGTCCAACCGTCCTACGCCTGAGGGCTATCTCAAGCTGATTGCACCCGAATCGTCCGACGAACATGCACAACGCGGCGGGCAGCCGTATCCGTTTTTTCTGGCTCATGGACTGTCACAACCCGTGGAGCAGTTCGATGCACTGATCGGATCCCCCACCGACTGGCAGGTGGAATGGAAGTGGGATGGCATTCGCGCGCAACTGGTCAAGCGCGAGGGGCGGCTGTGGATCTGGTCACGCGGTGAGGAGCTGGTCACCGAGCGCTTTCCGGAATTGCATAGTCTGGTCACGGGCTTGCCGGACGGTACAGTCATCGACGGCGAAATCGTCGTCTGGAAAGACTCGGTACAACCCTTCGCTCTGCTGCAACAGCGCATCGGCCGTAAAACCCTGAGCAAAAAAGTCCTCGACGATGCGCCGGTCGCCGTCCTCGCCTATGACCTGCTGGAGTACCAGGGCGACGATTGGCGCAACCACACCCAGGCCGAGCGTCGCGCCAGACTTGAGCAAGTGATTGCGCAGTGCAACCGGCCGGTGTTACTGCCATCGCCCCTGGTGTCCGGTAACAGTTGGGCAGACCTGGCCCAACAACGCGAAGCCTCTCGCAGCCTTGGCGTGGAAGGCATGATGCTCAAGGCCCGCGACGGGCTTTACGGCGTGGGTCGCACCAAGGACATGGGCGTGTGGTGGAAGTGGAAAGTCGACCCGTTCAGCGTCGATGCGGTATTGATCTACGCCCAGCGCGGCCACGGTCGGCGCGCCAGCCTGTATAGCGACTACACCTTTGCAGTGTGGGACGGCCCGCCCGGTAGCGAGCGAACGCTGGTGCCGTTCGCCAAGGCGTATTCAGGGCTGACCGACGAAGAGATGCGCAAGGTCGACGCGATTGTGCGCAAAACCACGGTGGAGAAATTCGGCCCGGTCAGCAGCGTGACGCCGAGCATGGTGTTTGAGCTGGGGTTTGAGGGGATTGCCTTGTCCAAGCGCCACAAGAGCGGGATTGCGGTGCGGTTTCCGCGGATGTTGCGGTGGCGGCAGGATAAGCATGTTGAAGAAGCTGACAATCTGGCCACCCTGCAAGACTTGCTAACCTGACCTATCCCTCCCAAACACTGCAAATCAATGTGGGAGCTGGCTTGCCTGCGATGGCGGTGGATCAGACCGAGAGATTTGGCTGCCACACCGCCATCGCAGGCAAGCCAGCTCCCACATTTTTAATCCGGACCTGGATCCAAAATGGTGCACTGAAAAATCAATGCCCATTTTCGGGCATCTCCTACACTCAGAACGCCCTTGTCCCACCTTTTAAAACGCTCATTCGGAACTATGGTGCAGAAATTGCTACTTGTGATCCGTCTGACACCGTTCAGTAACAGTCCTAAACGCGCCACAAGCGCTTATCTTGGTTTCCAGGGATTACATAATGAAAAAAGCATTGCTGACCCTTTCTGCACTGGCTCTGTGCATGGCTGCTGGTGTCGCTACAGCCAAGGAATACAAGGAATTGCGTTTTGGTGTCGATCCTTCCTACGCGCCGTTCGAATCCAAGGCCGCTGATGGCAGCCTCGTAGGCTTCGATATCGACCTGGGCAATGCGATCTGCGCCGAGCTGAAAGTGAAGTGCAAATGGGTTGAAAGTGACTTCGACGGCATGATTCCAGGCCTCAACGCCAACAAGTTTGACGGCGTGATTTCCTCGATGACCGTGACCGAAGCCCGTGAAAAGGCGATCGACTTCTCCAACGAGCTTTTCTCCGGCCCGACTTCTCTGGTGTTCAAAAAAGGCGCGAACTACTCCACGCCTGAGTCCCTGAAGGGCAAATCGGTAGGCTACGAGCAAGGCACCATTCAGGAAGCCTACGCCAAGGCCGTGCTGGATAAAGCCGGTGTGACCACCAAGGCCTACGCCAACCAGGACCAGGTTTATGCTGACCTGACTTCCGGCCGTCTGGACGCTTCGGTGCAAGACATGCTGCAAGCCGAACTGGGCTTTTTGAAGTCGCCGGCCGGTGCTGACTACGAAGTCGGCAAAGCCATTGATGACCCACTGCTGCCAGCCAAAACTGCGGTCGGTATCAAACAAGGTAACAAAGACCTCAAAGCCTTGCTCGATAAAGGTATCAAAGCGTTACACGATGATGGCACCTACGCCACCATCCAGAAGAAACACTTCGGCGATCTGAACCTTTACAGCGGTAAATAAAACCTTGGCGCCCACCGGTTTGCGGTGGGCGCTTTTTTATCGCTATCAGGTCCTGAATTCATGTTTGAAGATCTTTTGCAAACCCTGGGGCTGGGTGCCTTCAGTCTGAAGGGGTTCGGTCCGCTATTGCTGCAAGGTACGTGGATGACCGTGAAGCTGGCGGTTGCCTCTCTGGCCGTCAGCGTCCTGCTCGGCCTGCTCGGTGCCAGTGCCAAACTCTCCAGCGTGGCCCTGATCCGCATCCCGGCGCAGATTTACACCACGCTTATTCGCGGCGTACCTGACTTGGTGCTGATGCTGCTGATTTTCTACAGCCTGCAAATCTGGCTGACTGGCCTTACCGACTATATGGAATGGGACTACATCGAGATCGACCCATTCAGCGCCGGGGTCATCACCCTGGGCTTCATCTACGGTGCCTACTTCACCGAGACTTTCCGCGGCGCGATCCTCGCCGTGCCCCGTGGCCAACTGGAAGCCGCGACCGCCTATGGCCTCAAACGCGGGCAGCGGTTTCGCTACGTGACCTTTCCGCAGATGATGCGTTTTGCGCTGCCGGGCATTAACAACAACTGGTGCGTGATGCTCAAGGCCACTGCGCTGGTGTCGATCATCGGCCTGGCCGACCTGGTCAAAGCGGCCCAGGATGCCGGCAAGAGCACCTATCAACTGTTTTTCTTCCTGGTGCTCGCCGCGTTGATCTACCTGGTGATAACCAGCGCGTCCAACGTCGTCCTGCGCTGGCTTGAACGCCGCTACTCCGCTGGGTCCCGGGAGGCCGTGCGATGATCGAACTTCTGCAGCAATACTGGCGGCCCTTCCTTTATAGCGACGGCCAACACATCACCGGGCTGGCCATGACGATGTGGCTGCTCACAGCCTCGCTGGTGTTCGGCTTTCTGGTGTCGATTCCGCTGTCCATCGCCCGCGTTTCGCGCAAATTCTGGGTGCGCTGGCCGGTGCAGTTTTACACCTACCTGTTTCGTGGCACGCCGCTCTATATCCAGTTGCTGATCTGCTACACCGGCATCTACAGCATCGCGGCAGTGCGCGCGCAGCCGGTGCTGGATGCGTTCTTTCGCGACGCGATGAACTGCACGATTCTGGCGTTTGCCCTCAACACCTGCGCGTACACCACCGAGATTTTCGCCGGCGCGATTCGCAGCATGGCTCACGGTGAAGTCGAAGCAGCCAAGGCCTATGGCCTGACTGGCTGGAAGCTGTATGCCTACGTAATCATGCCCTCGGCCCTACGCCGCTCGTTGCCCTACTACAGCAATGAAGTGATCCTGATGCTGCACTCGACCACCGTAGCCTTTACCGCAACGGTGCCGGACATTCTCAAAGTCGCCCGGGATGCCAACTCGGCCACCTACATGACCTTTCAATCATTCGGTATCGCCGCGCTGATCTACCTGACCGTGACCTTTGCTCTGGTCGGTTTGTTTCGCTTGGCGGAGCGCCGCTGGCTGGCCTTTCTCGGGCCGAGCCATTAAGGAGTTTGTATGCGTCATCAGGTACATGAACTGATCGCGCCTGTGCCAGGAACGGCGCGGCAGGTTCACAGTTTCCACTTCGGCCCGGAGCTGGCTGAAGGCAAAATCTACATCCAGTCGTCGCTGCATGCCGATGAATTGCCGGGCATGCTGGTGGCCTGGCATTTGAAGGTGCGCCTGGCGGAGCTGGAAGCAGCCGGCCGCCTGCGCAGCGAGGTAGTGCTGGTGCCCATCGCCAACCCGGTGGGGCTGGAACAGGTGCTGATGGACATTCCTTTGGGCCGCTACGAGCTGGAAAGTGGGCAAAACTTCAACCGCCTGTTTGTCGACCTCAGTGATGAAGTGGGCAATCAGGTCGAGGATTTGCTCGGGGATGACCCGCAGCACAACGTCGAGCTGATCCGCACCGCACTGGTCAGCGCCCTCGCCGCGCACACCGCCGACACCCAACTGCAATCCCAGCGCCTGGTGCTGCAACGCCTGGCCTGTGATGCCGACATGGTGCTCGACCTGCATTGCGATTTCGAAGCCGTGGCACACCTGTACACCACGCCCGAGGCCTGGCCGCAGGTGGAACCGCTCGCGCGCTATATCGGTTCGGAGGCCAATCTGCTCGCCACCGACTCCGGCGGGCAGTCCTTTGATGAGTGTTTCACGCTGGTGTGGTGGCAATTGCAGCAACGTTTCGCCGAGCGTTTCCCGATCCCCATGGGCAGCTTTTCGGTAACCGTCGAACTGCGCGGCCAGGGCGACGTCAACCACGGTCTGGCGGCGCTCGACTGCCAGGCGATCATCGATTATCTGATCCATTTCGGCGCGATAGAAGGCGACGTAGCGCCACTGCCCGAACTGCCCTACCCGGCCACGCCCCTGGCGGGCGTCGAGCCTGTGACCACGCCGGTCGGCGGGCTGCTGGTGTTCAGCGCCCTGCCGGGTGAATACCTGCAAGCCGGGCAACTGATCGCCGAAATCATTGACCCCATTACTGACCGCGTCACGCCCGTGCATTGCCAGAATGCCGGCCTGCTGTACGCCCGTTCGCTGCGCCGCATGGCCACTGCCGGGATGGTCATCAGCCATGTCGCAGGCTTAGAGGCCTACCGCAGCGGCTACCTACTTTCGCCTTGAGGATGCACGCCCCATGTACAAATTGACCGTTGAAGGCCTGCATAAAAGCTATGGCGACAATGAAGTGCTCAAAGGTGTTTCGCTCAAGGCCAAGACCGGTGACGTGATCAGCCTGATCGGCGCCAGCGGCTCGGGCAAAAGTACCTTTTTGCGCTGCATCAACTTTCTGGAAACCCCCAACGACGGCGCGATGACCCTCGACGGCCAGCCGATCCGCATGGTCAGCGACCGCCACGGCATGCGCGTAGCCGACGACGCCGAGCTGCAACGCCTGCGCACACGGCTGGCGATGGTGTTCCAGCATTTCAACCTGTGGAGCCACATGAGCGTGCTGGAAAACATCACCATGGCCCCGCGCCGGGTGTTGGGTTGCAGCAAAAAAGACGCCGAAGACCGCGCGCGCCGCTACCTCGACAAGGTAGGTTTACCGGCGCGCGTAGCTGATCAATACCCGGCGTTTCTGTCCGGCGGCCAGCAGCAACGGGTGGCCATCGCCCGTGCTTTGGCCATGGAGCCGGAGGTGATGCTGTTCGATGAACCCACCTCGGCACTCGACCCGGAACTGGTCGGCGAAGTGCTGAAGGTGATTCAGGGGCTGGCCGAGGAAGGCCGCACCATGATCATGGTGACCCACGAGATGAGCTTTGCGCGCAAGGTGTCGAGCCAGGTGTTGTTCCTGCATAAAGGCCTGGTGGAGGAACAAGGCGCGCCTGAGGATGTGCTGGGAAATCCGAAGAGTGAGCGTTTGCAGCAGTTCCTCAGTGGCAATTTGAAGTAAACCTTTGCGGCGCCTGGAGGGTCTCTGAAAGAGAGCCTCCAGAGCGTCAGCTGCCGAATGGCAAAACCCGTCGACTTCGCCAAAAAATGGTTTGCCGCCAAAGGCTGGAAGCCGTTCGCCTTCCAGAAAGCCGTGTGGGCAGCGGTCAAGGACGGCCAGTCCGGCTTGCTGCATGCCAGCACTGGCGCCGGTAAAACCTACGCTCTGTGGTTTGCTGCCCTCAATCGTTTTGCCATCACTCGCCCGCCTGTCGCTTCCAAACGCAAACTACCCGCCGAACCGTTGACGGTGCTGTGGATCACCCCAATGCGCGCCTTGGCGGCGGACACCGCACGCGCCCTTGAGGCGCCATTGGAGGCGCTGCAGATTCCCTGGAGTGTCGGCCTGCGCACCGGCGACACCAGCAGCAGCGAACGCGCACGCCAGACCCGGCGCCAGCCGACCGCGCTGGTCACTACCCCGGAGAGCCTGACGCTGATGCTCGCACGTGCCGACAGCGAAGTGAGCCTGGGCCACCTGCGCATGGTGATCGTTGATGAGTGGCACGAACTGATCGGCAATAAACGCGGCGTGCAACTGCAATTGGCGCTGGCGCGGCTGCGGCGCTGGCATCCTGAATTAATGGTGTGGGGGATTTCCGCGACCCTGGGTAATCAGGCCCACGCGTTGGAGGTATTGGTCCCACAAGGTGACGGGATCAATGTGCAAGGGCAGACCGCCAAGCAGTTGCTGGTCGACACCCTGTTGCCACCGGTCACTGAGCGCTTTCCATGGGCCGGGCATATTGGTTTGAAGATGCTGCCGCAGGTGGTCGCCGAGGTGGATTCCAGCAGCAGTTGCCTGGTGTTTACCAATACGCGGGCGCAGTCGGAGATCTGGTATCAGGCAATACTGGACGCGCGCCCGGATTGGGCGGGGCTGATTGCCTTGCATCACGGTTCACTGTCGCGCGAGACCCGCGACTGGGTGGAGCGGGCGCTGAAAGAGGGTCAGCTCAAGGCCGTGGTGTGCACGTCCAGCCTGGATCTCGGAGTGGATTTTTTGCCCGTGGAGCGAGTATTGCAGATCGGCTCGGCCAAAGGTGTGGCGCGCCTGATGCAGCGCGCCGGGCGCTCAGGGCATGCACCAGGGCGACCGTCGCGGGTGACGCTGGTGCCGACCCACAGCCTGGAATTGATCGAAGCGGCCGCCGCCCAGGACGCCATTGCCCAGCGACGCATCGAAGCGCGGGAATCGCCCTACAAGCCGTTGGATGTACTCGTACAGCATTTGGTGAGCATGGCCTTGGGCGGCGGGTTTACGCCTGACGCGTTGCTGTCGGAAGTGCGCGGTGCCTGGGCCTATCAAGACCTTAACGATGAAGAGTGGGCCTGGGCGCTGGGGTTTGTGCGCCATGGCGGGCTGTCGCTTACGGCCTATCCGGATTACCGCCGGGTCGAGCCCGACGAGCACGGCATCTGGCGCGTGCCGGATGCGCGGTTGGCGCGGCGCCATCGCATGAGCGTCGGCACGATCGTCAGCGATGCGAGCATTCAGCTGAAATTCTGGAGCAAGGGCGGCGGCGGCAAGAATTTGGGCAGTGTCGAGGAAGGTTTTATCGCACGGCTCAAACCCGGCGATGGCTTTCTATTCGCCGGGCGGTTGCTGGAGCTGGTGCGAGTGGAAAACATGACCGCCTATGTGCGCCGCAGTACCGCGAAGAAGGCCGCCGTGCCGCGCTGGAATGGCGGGCGCATGCCGCTCTCCAATGAGCTCGCCCAGGCGGTGGTCGAGCGCTTCGATGCGGCAGCGCACGGGCGTTTCGAAGGCCCGGAGATGCAGGCGGTGCAGCCGTTGTTGCAGACGCAATTGCGCTGGTCCGGCCTGCCGACACGCGAACACTTGCTGGCCGAAGCGCTGAAATCGCGGGAGGGCTGGCACTTGTTTCTCTATCCCTTCGCCGGACGCCAGGTGCACCTGGGGTTGGCGAGTTTGCTGGCGTGGCGGGTCAGTCAACGCCAGCCGGTGACCTTTTCGATTGCCGTGAATGATTACGGTCTGGAGCTGTTAAGTGCCACTCTGGTGGACTGGCCGGCCTTGCTCGACGAGGCATTGCTGAGCGCGGACAACCTGCTGGAGGACGTTGCCGCCAGCCTGAACGCCGGGGAGCTGGCCCTGCGTCGCTTCCGGGAAATCGCCCGCATCGCCGGCCTGGTGTTCGCAGGCTACCCTGGCGCGCCGAAAAGCACTCGGCAGGTACAGGCTTCGAGCGGGCTGTTCTTTGAAGTGTTCAAGCAGTACGACCCGCAGAACCTGTTGCTGACACAGGCGGGGGAAGAGGTCCTGCGCGAGGAGTTGGATATTCGCAGGCTGGAAGAGACATTGCGCCACTTGTCGGCGCTGAAACTGGACCTGCATGTAATCGACCGGCCGACGCCTCTAGCCTTCCCGCTGTTGGTGGAGCGGATGCGTGAAAGCATGAGTTCGGAAAAACTCTCGGAGCGCATTGCGCGGATGGTCAAGGATCTGGAAAAAGTCGCGGATAACGGGAAGCGTTGATGCATTACCCACTGACCCTTGAAGGGGAAGCGCTGCTGTTGCTGGCGGACAAGGCCGTTTACTGGCCGGCGCGCAAATGCCTGTTGATTGCCGATGCGCATTTTGGCAAGGCGTCGGCCTATCGCAGCCTGGGGCAGCCAGTACCGCAAGGCACCACCACTGAAAACCTGTCGAAGCTGGACCGGCTTCTGGCAGCGTTTGAATGCGAGGAAGTAGTCTTTCTCGGTGATTTCCTGCACGGCCCGGGCTCACACGCCAGTGGCACGCTGAACGCGCTCAGAGCCTGGCGTGAACGCCATCCTGATGTCGCCATGACGCTGATTCGCGGCAATCACGATAAGCGTGCAGGCGATCCACCCGCCGACTTGAGGATTGAGGTCGTCGGTGAGCCCTTGCTGATGGGCCCTTTCGCGCTGCAGCATGAACCTGATCCCCACGCCAGCCATCATGTGCTGGCCGGGCATGTGCACCCGGTGTACCGCTTGCGCGGCAAAGGGCGCCAAAGCTTGCGCCTGGCGTGCTTCCAGATTGGCGCACGCGTCAGCTTGCTGCCGGCGTTCGGTGCGTTTACCGGGGGGTATCAGGTAGAACAGCGCGACGATCGGCAGATCTATGTGATCGGCGATCAGGAAGTGTGGTCAGTCCGCTGACGGACTGACCCAGTGACCGGCCCAGCCGCGTCAGGCGACAGGTGCAGGTGGCGGCTCATCCGGAATGGTCGGCACTCCGGGTTCGGTGGGCTGCGGGTAATCTTCGTCAGGTTGGCCAGGGATGCCGCCGGCATAAGCAGGATCGGCCATCAGGGACCAGGCCAGAACACCAATCTGGTTGGGTTCAAGCCGGGCGAGTTCGGCGCTGATTCGCGGGTTGATCTTCATAAGTACTCCTCAAGCGTGGCTCGACGCGTTTTGCACGCGCCGAGGCAGTACACCCAATAGAGTCACTTCCCGCAGACAAATTCCCTTAACGTGTAAGACCTTTCGATCAAGCGCGTGGGAGGGTGACGCCGCGCTGGCCCTGGTACTTGCCTGCACGGTCTTTGTAGGACACTTCACAGGCCTCGTCGGACTGCAGGAACAGCATCTGCGCCACGCCTTCGTTGGCGTAGATCTTGGCCGGCAACGTGGTGGTGTTGGAGAATTCCAGGGTTACGTGCCCTTCCCACTCAGGTTCAAGCGGCGTCACGTTGACGATGATGCCGCAGCGCGCGTAGGTGCTCTTACCCAGGCAGATGGTCAGCACGTCGCGGGGAATACGAAAGAATTCAACGGTGCGCGCCAGGGCGAAGGAGTTTGGCGGGATGATGCACACGTCGCTTTTGACGTCGACGAAGCTCTTTTCGTCGAAGTTCTTCGGGTCGACAATGGCCGAATTGATGTTGGTGAACACCTTGAATTCATCGGCACAACGCACGTCGTAGCCATAACTGGACACACCGTAGGAAATCACCGGGGCAGCGCCTTCGCCACGAATTTGGCGCTCTACGAAGGGTTCGATCATGCCGTGTTCTTGCGCCATGCGGCGAATCCACTTGTCCGATTTGATGCTCATGGCGGGTGTCCTGAATAGCGAGGTGGAAAAATTCTGTCTGGCATCTTACCGGGGCCGGCGTTGGGGTTCAAAGGGCGCGGGGGATTTCTTGATGAATGCGCGGCCCTCTATAAGCCACAGCCAGTGGGGCCGGGACCCGGCTTACCGCTCGCAGTGACCGTAAATACCACCGCCAGTCACGAAAATAGAGAAACCTTCGGAAATACCATTGGCACGTTCCGGAAAAAGGGTTAAGGTGGCGCCACTGTGCTGCTTGTGTCACTGAGAATCTCTACACGATATGTTGAATTTCGATCCAACCATCTCCAAGAATTTTTCCTGCTCTTTGCACTCAGTCTCGGCCAGGGCTTTTCCTGAGTCGCAGTTAACTTTGTCCAAGGAGATACACCATGTCTAATCGCCAAACTGGTACCGTTAAGTGGTTCAACGATGAAAAAGGCTTCGGCTTCATCACTCCACAATCCGGTGACGACCTGTTCGTTCACTTCAAAGCTATCCAATCCGACGGCTTCAAAAGCCTGAAAGAAGGCCAACAGGTTTCTTTCATCGCTACCCGCGGTCAGAAAGGCATGCAAGCTGAAGAAGTTCAAGTTATCTAACTTGTACTGACTTAGTCGAAAAAACCCCGCCCTTAAAAGCGGGGTTTTTTTATGCCGATCGTTCCCATGCTCTGCGTGGGAATGCAGCCAGGGACGCTCTGCGTCCCAAGGCCTGACGCAGAGCGTGGGAACGATCAGCGAACAGCAAAACGCCCGGTGCATCTTCATGCACCGGGCGTTTTCATGCCTGCTTACGCGTCGTTACTGGAACAACGACTCACTCGACAAGCCATTCTTCTCAAGGATCTCACGCAAGCGCTTGAGGCCCTCCACCTGAATCTGCCGCACCCGTTCACGGGTCAGGCCAATCTCCAGGCCTACATCCTCCAGGGTGCTGCTCTCATGGCCACGCAGGCCGAAGCGGCGAATCACCACCTCACGCTGCTTGTCCGTGAGCTCCGACAGCCACTGGTCAATGCTTTGGGAAAGATCATCGTCCTGCAACAGCTCACAAGGGTCTGTTGGACGATCATCCGTCAGGGTGTCCAGCAAGGTTTTATCCGAATCCGGACCCAGCGAGACATCGACCGAAGACACACGCTCGTTCAGGCCGAGCATACGCTTGACCTCCCCTACCGGTTTTTCCAGCAGGTTGGCGATTTCTTCAGGCGAAGGTTCATGATCGAGTTTTTGAGTAAGCTCACGCGCTGCCCGCAGGTAGACGTTAAGCTCTTTGACCACGTGGATCGGCAACCGGATCGTGCGGGTCTGATTCATGATCGCCCGTTCGATGGTCTGGCGAATCCACCAGGTGGCATACGTGGAGAAGCGGAAGCCCCGCTCAGGGTCGAACTTCTCCACCGCCCGGATCAAGCCCAGGTTGCCTTCCTCGATCAGGTCCAACAGAGACAGGCCACGATTGACATAGCGGCGGGCGATTTTCACCACCAGACGCAGGTTGCTCTCAATCATGCGCTTGCGCCCAGCCGGATCGCCCTTTTGCGACAAGCGCGCAAAATGGACTTCTTCTTCGGGGGTCAGCAGAGGGGAAAAGCCGATTTCATTGAGGTACAGCTGGGTCGCGTCTAGCGCCCGCGTGTAGTCAATGTACTTGTGTTGCTTTAATGCGGTGGAGTTCTTGGATTTGGTGCGAACTGAAGGTGCAGCAGACCCTTCATCATTCGACATCGATTCCTTTTCGGTGAGAATCTCCATTTCAAGGAGAACCTCATCGTCGATGTCAAACTCCGGCGCTTCTTTACTGAGAGCCATTGTTATAGTCCTTTGGTGAGTTCGACCTCAAGCTCAAGCGGCGCCTTTATCCTTGGCAACGCTGGAGCCTGTTCCTTCTACGTGAGGGAACAGGCTGTGCAACACATCAACGACGGGGCAGGAATTGCAGCGGATCTACAGGTTTCCCTTGGCGGCGAATCTCAAAGTGCAGTTTCACCCGGTCTGTACCCGTTGACCCCATTTCGGCAATTGTCTGTCCGACTTTGACCTGCTGCCCCTCCCGAACCAACAGCCTACGGTTGTGGCCGTAAGCACTGACGTAGGTATCGCTGTGTTTGATGATGACCAGCTCGCCGTAGCCCCGTAAACCACTCCCGGCGTACACCACTGTCCCATCAGACGCAGCTAAAACAGGCTGTCCCAAATCCCCGGCGATATCAATGCCTTTATTCAAACTACCGTTTGAAGAGAATTTTCCAATTAATACACCGTTCGAAGGCCATCCCCAACCGGTCGGCGCAGGCCCTGCAGGTGGCAACGGCGCGGGTGCCGGCTTGCTCGCAACCGTAGGCGCGGCGGTGCCTGCAGGCCGGGTGATGATCGTGGTTTTGCTCGAAGACGAGGGCGAAGATCCGGTATTTGTCACAACTGCCACAGGCGCAGAACCGGTGCGCCCGTCGAACCGAATGGTTTGGCCAGGATGTATCGTATACGGCACAGGAATATTGTTACGAGTTGCGAGTGCCTTGTAATCCCAGCCATAACGGAAGGCGATGGAGAACATCGTGTCGCCTTTGCGGACCACATATTGCCCGGTGGTCACGGTGGGTTTCTGAGGCACGGCGCTGCTGTTACTGCGATCGACAACCCTGGCGCCACTGGATGGCGAACTGGAGCAACCCACCAATACGGAACTCAAGACAAGGCCAAGCACCAGTCGCTGAAAACTTGTTTTACTCATACGCTGCGCAAGACCTGTGAGACTCACCCGCCGCTCCCTTTGTGGTGGCTGAACATGAACGCCTGTACCAGGCTTGAAATATGTCGCAAGTATAACTGGGCATTGGCTTTTTACCGGCACACGACTGAAACGAAAAATTCATCGTGTTTAAAACTCATCGCCGATCATGTTGACTCAACTGACCCCGCCGTAAGACACATCCCCGCCAGCAGAATTCACTGCCCGCGAACAAATGATCAGGCCAGCGGGCCGTTGAGCAACGGTACGAATCGCACGGCGCCCAGTACGTGCCGTGAAAAGCCTTCTTCCTCACGGATAATGAGCATCAATTGTTGCACTTCGCCGGAGCCCACCGGGATGACCAGCCGGCCGCCAGGAGCCAGTTGGTCCAGCAACGCCTGGGGTACATCGGTGGCCACAGCGGTGACGATAATGCCGTTATAAGGCGCCAGCGCCGGCCAGCCTTCCCAGCCATCCCCCCAGCGGAACACCACATTGCGCAGGTTCAACTCCACCAGGCGCTCCTTGGCGCGGTCCTGCAGGACCTTGATGCGCTCCACCGAGAACACCCGCTCCACCAGTTGCGACAGCACGGCGGTCTGGTAGCCGGAACCTGTGCCGATCTCCAGCACCTTGTCCAACGGCCCCGCCGCCAACAGCAGCTCGCTCATGCGCGCCACCATATAAGGCTGGGAGATGGTCTGGTTGTGGCCGATGGGCAACGCGGTGTCTTCGTAAGCACGGTGCGCAAGGGCTTCATCGACAAACAGGTGGCGAGGCGTGCGCCGGATGACTTCCAGCACCTGAGCGTTGGACAAGCCTTCCTCGTACAGACGCTGAATCAAACGCTCGCGGGTACGCTGGGAGGTCATGCCGATGCCACGGCGCAGCATCTCGTCTTGTTCACGCCCCATCAACGCAGCCCCTCAAGCCAGCCATCGAGGCTACTGAAGGCATCACTGAAGGTGCGATCAAGCTGCAACGGGGTAATCGAAACATAACCTTGCATCACCGCATGAAAGTCCGTGCCGGGGCCGCCGTCTTCGGCATCGCCCGCTGCGGCGATCCAGTAACCTTCCTTGCCACGCGGATCGACCACCTTCAACGGCGCAGCCGCACGGGCACGATGCCCCAGGCGCGTCAGCTGGATGCCGCGAATATGGTCAAGGGGCAAATTGGGAACATTGACGTTAAGCACCGTGCGCGGCGGCAAGTTCAGGGAGCCGTGAGCCTCCACCAGCTTGCGCGCGAAATACGCCGCCGTCGCCAGGTTATCCAGTTGCCGCGAAGCAAAGGAAAAGGCGAACGCAGTACGGCCGAGGAAGCGCCCTTCCAGCGCCGCCGCTACCGTGCCGGAATACAACACGTCATCGCCCAGGTTGGCGCCGAGGTTGATACCCGACACCACGATGTCCGGTTCCTGCTCCAACAAGCTATTAATGGCCAGATGAACACAGTCGGTGGGCGTACCGTTCACGCTGATAAAGCCGTTGGCCAGAACCTGCGGGTGCAGCGGACGGTCGAGCGTCAGCGAACTGCTGGCGCCGCTTTTGTCCTGGTCGGGGGCGACCACCACGCACTCGGCATAATCCTGCAGCGCAGCATGAAGCGCAGCAAGGCCGGGGGCGGTCACCCCATCATCATTTGATATCAGAATACGCATGGGCTGTCCGTCTGCCCCACCGGCACCAGATCAACAAGCTCGCGCACCAAGACAGTGGCGAAGCATCCGGCCGGCAGGACGAATTCCAATTGCAGAATGTCAGGCCCGGGATAATGCCACGTCAACCCGCCAATGGGCAGTCGCAGAATGCGACGCTCCTGGCTCATGCCGGCATTCACCAGCCAATCGCGCAGGTCGGCTTCACTGGCAGCCACTGCCTGCTCAAGCGCATGGGTCGCCCCGGACGCCGGCGAGTCACCCTCGCCCCACTGCGGCCCGGTGGGGTGCAGGTCCAGAATCGCCAGACGCGGGTCGCTGCACTCAGCCTCGCCCGCCGGGAAAAAACTGCGGCTGTCGGTAAAGGCCAGCAGGTCGCCCACTTGCGCCCGCTGCCAGGACCCGTCGGCAACCCGTGCCGCCAGGACTTTGTTGAACAGGAAACTGCGCGCGGTGGACAGCAGCCGCGAACGCACATTGCGCTGCTCCGGCAACGCCTTGCGGGCGGCCCATTCGCGGGCGTCCACGACATTGCCGCCGTTGTGCCCGAAGCGCTGGGCACCGAAATAGTTGGGAATGCCGTGTTTGGCAATCAGCGCCAAGCGCGCATCGATGGCCGAGGCATCACCGGCGAACTGGGTCAGGCGCAACGTGAAACCGTTGGCCGAATGTGCGCCACGCTGCAGCTTGCGCTTGTGGCGAGCCATTTTGAGAATCTTGAGGGTGTCGTTTTCCGCGCCGCTCATGTCCGGGTCGGCCTTGCCAGGCAGCTGCACGCTGAACCACTGGCGGGTCAGCGCCTGGCGGTCCTTGAGCCCGGCATAGCTGACGGTCCGCAACGGTACGCCGGCGGCCTTGGCGATGCGCCGCGCCGCCTCTTCGGTGTTCAGACCGCGCTTCTCCACCCACAGCCACAAGTGCTCACCGTCGCCAGTCAGCGGAATATCCAGCACTTCATCGACCTGAAAATCTTCAGCCGTCGCCTTCAGTACCGCGCTGCCCAAAGCGTCGCCATAGGCACGCGGGCCCAACAATTCCAAATCATTCATGCGCGCAGCAACAACGCGACGGAGTGCACCGCGATGCCCTCTTCACGACCGGTAAACCCGAGCTTTTCGGTGGTGGTGGCTTTCACGTTGACTTGATCCAATTCAATTTGCAGGTCGGCGGCAATCAGTGCGCGCATCGATTCGATATGCGGGGCCATTTTTGGTGCCTGGGCGACGATGGTGTTGTCGACGTTGCCGACTTTCCAGCCCTTGGCGTGAATCAGACCGACCACATGACGCAGCAGGACACGGCTGTCCGCGCCCTTGAAGGTGGGGTCGGTGTCCGGGAAGTGCTTGCCGATGTCACCCAACGCGGCCGCGCCGAGCAAGGCATCGCTCAAGGCATGCAACACGACGTCGCCATCGGAATGAGCCAGCAACCCGTGGTGGTGCGAGATGCGCACGCCGCCAAGGGTAATGAAGTCGCCTTCGGCGAAACGGTGCACATCGTAGCCGTGGCCAATACGCATAAAAAAACGCCCCGATTTAATTCAGGGCGTGATTCTACCTACTTTTGCCTCACATTAACCGAGCAAAGCACGGCCATGGTGTCGCAAATGGTCTTCGATGAAGCTGGCGATAAAGAAGTAGCTGTGGTCATAGCCCGGCTGCAGGCGCAGTTCCAGCGGATGGCCCGCCGCCTTGGCCGCTTGTTGCAGGGCTTCGGGCTTGAGTTGCACGGCAAGGAAATCATCACGATCACCCTGGTCCACCAGCAATGGCAGCTTTTCCGAGGCCTCGCCTATCAGCACACAGGCATCCCACTCGCGCCATTTCGAGCGCTCCTCACCCAAGTAGCGGGAAAAAGCTTTCTGGCCCCACGGGCAATCCATCGGGTTGTTGATCGGCGAAAACGCCGACACCGACTGGTAACGCCCAGGGTTGCGCAAGGCGCACACCAGCGCGCCATGCCCGCCCATGGAGTGGCCGCTGATGCCACGTTTGTCTGAAGCAGGGAAATGCGCTTCAACCAAAGCAGGCAATTCCTGCACCACGTAGTCATGCATCCGATAGTGCTTGGCCCAAGGTTCCTGGGTGGCATTCAGGTAAAAACCCGCGCCCAGGCCGAAGTCATAAGCGCTTTCCGGATCATCCGGCACACCCGGCCCACGCGGGCTGGTGTCCGGCGCGACGATGATCAAGCCCAATTCGGCAGCCATGCGATGGGCGCCAGCCTTCTGCATGAAGTTTTCATCGGTGCAGGTCAAACCGGACAGCCAGTACAGCACCGGGAGCTTACCGCCCTGCTCCGCTTGCGGCGGCAGGTACACGGCGAAGGTCATGTCGCAACCCAGCACATCGGAATGATGTTTGTAGCGTTTATGCCAGCCACCGAAGCTCTTCTGGCACGACAGGTTTTCCAGACTCATGGCCGACCTCAGAAGTGGATGACGGTACGAATGCTCTTGCCTTCATGCATCAGATCAAACGCTTTGTTGATGTCTTCCAGGCCCATGGTGTGGGTGATGAACGTGTCCAGCGGGATCTCGCCGGTCTGGGCCATTTCCACATAGCTTGGCAATTCGGTACGCCCGCGCACGCCACCAAACGCCGAACCGCGCCAGACGCGACCGGTGACCAACTGGAACGGACGGGTGGCGATTTCCTGGCCTGCACCGGCAACACCGATGATCACCGACTCGCCCCAGCCTTTGTGGCAGCACTCAAGAGCGGCGCGCATCAGTTGCACGTTGCCGATGCATTCGAAGGAGAAGTCGACACCGCCGTCGGTGAGGTCGACGATCACGTCCTGGATTGGGCGATCGTAGTCTTTCGGGTTGATGCAGTCGGTAGCGCCCAGTTGCTTGGCAATCTCGAACTTGGCCGGGTTGATGTCGATGGCAATAATGCGACCGGCCTTGGCCTTGACCGCGCCGATCACCGCCGACAGGCCGATGCCGCCCAAACCGAAGATGGCCACGGTGTCGCCCGGCTTGACCTTGGCGGTGTTGATCACGGCGCCAATGCCGGTGGTGACGCCGCAACCCAGCAGGCAGACTTTTTCCAGCGGTGCATCTTTAGGAATTTTGGCCACGGAAATTTCCGGCAACACGGTGTACTCGGAGAACGTCGAGGTGCCCATGTAATGGAAAATCGGCTGCCCCTTGTAGGAGAAACGCGTGGTGCCATCGGGCATCAAGCCTTTGCCTTGGGTCGAACGGATGGCCTGGCACAGGTTGGTCTTGCCCGACAGGCAGAATTTGCACTTGCCGCATTCCGGGGTATAGAGCGGGATTACGTGGTCACCGACGGCCACCGAGGTGACGCCCTCGCCGATCGCTTCAACCACCGCCCCGCCTTCATGGCCAAGGATCGACGGGAAGATGCCTTCCGGGTCTGCGCCCGACAGGGTGTAGGCGTCGGTATGGCACACGCCGGACGCGACCACCCGCAACAGCACTTCGCCTGCCTTGGGCATGGCCACGTCCACTTCAACAATCTCGAGGGGCTTCTTGGCTTCGAAGGCTACGGCGGCGCGGGACTTGATCATCCGGGTTTCTCCAGGGAGTTAAAAACTGAGGCGGTGAGTGTAAAACATGGCTGACTGATGAATAATCCAGACGAAAGCAAAACTTTATTGCTGTACAGGGATAATCACCATGCTGGAGAACCGCTGGGAAGGCATCGATGAGTTCGTGGCGGTTGCCGAATGCAGCCAGTTCACGGCAGCGGCCGAGCGGCTGGGGGTGTCTTCGTCGCACATCAGCCGGCAGGTGGCGCGCCTCGAAGAACGCTTGCAAACGCGACTGCTGTATCGCAGTACCCGCAAGGTGACCCTGACCGAAGCCGGCCAAACCTTCCTGCAGCATTGCCAGCGCCTGCAGGACGGCCGCGAAGAAGCGCTACGCGCAGTCGGCGACCTCACCAGCGAACCCAAGGGCATGTTGCGCATGACCTGCGCCGTGGCTTACGGCGAGCGGTTTATCGTGCCGCTGGTGACGCGATTCATGGGGCTCTACCCGCAATTGCGTGTGGATATCGAGCTGAGTAATCGCCAGCTGGACCTTGTACACGAGGGCCTCGACCTGGCGATTCGCCTCGGACGCCTGCAAGACTCACGCATGGTTGCCAGTCGCCTCGCGCCCAGGCGCATGTATCTGTGCGCGTCGCCGTCCTACCTTGAGCGGTACGGGCGGCCACATAGCTTGTCGGAATTGAGTCGGCATAACTGCCTGATCGGCAGCTCGGATATCTGGCAACTGGCCCAGGACGGGCGCGAGTTTTCCCAGCGGGTGCAGGGAAACTGGCGGTGCAACAGCGGGCAGGCGGTGCTGGATGCCGCGCTGCAGGGGGCTGGGTTGTGCCAGTTGCCGGATTATTACGTGCTGGAACACTTGCACAGTGGCGCATTGGTGTCGTTGCTGGAGGCGCATCAGCCGCCGAACACGGCGGTGTGGGCGTTGTATCCGCAGCAGCGGCATTTGTCGCCGAAGGTGCGCAAGCTGGTGGATTTTTTGAAGGTGGGGTTGGCGGAGCGGCCGGAGTACAGCCGTTGATGATGGGATGCCCGGGCGGGCCTCATCGCAGGCAAGCCAGCTCCCACAGTTGATCACCTTTTCCTCAAACAACTCAGTCAAATGTGGGAGCTGGCTTGCCTGCGATGAAGCCAACGCGGTTTAACCGACTACTGCCGGTTAGCCCACCGCAACCGCAACCACTCCAGATCTTCCGGCCGGGTCACTTTGATATTGTCCGAACGCCCTTCAATCAATCGCGGCGCCTGGCCGGACCATTCCATCGCCGAAGCCTCATCGGTAATCACCGCATCCGCCACCAGGCTGTCGGCCAACGCGCGGTGCAAGGCACCGAGGCGGAACATCTGCGGCGTGTAGGCCTGCCAGATCACACTGCGATCCACGGTTTCTACCACACGGCCGTGCTTATCGACGCGCTTGAGGGTGTCGCGAGCAGGAACGGCCAGCAGGCCTCCGACCGGATCATCCGCCAGCTCTGCCAGCAGTTTGTCGAGGTCATCGCGGCTCAGGTTGGGCCGCGCCGCGTCGTGCACCAGCACCCAGTCATCGTCGCCGGCGCCCAGAGCGTTGAGTTGCAGCAGCGCGTTTAGCACCGAACCCGAGCGCTCGTCGCCGCCGTCTGCACGCACAATACGCGGGTCGTTGGCGCACGCCAGGTTCGGCCAATAGGGATCATCGATAGCAAGACTGACCACCAAGCCCTTAAGCGAGGGGTGGCCGAGAAAACAGCCGAGGCTGTGTTCGAGAATGGTGCGCCCGCCCAGTTGCAAATACTGCTTGGGACGGTCCGCGGCCATACGGGCACCAACGCCCGCGGCAGGAATCACGGCCCAGAAGGCCGGCAGAGAATCGATCATTGGGCCAACTGGTAAAGGGTTTCGCCGTCCTTGACCATGCCCAACTCATGGCGAGCCCGCTCTTCAACGGTCTCCGTACCTTTTTTCAGCTCAAGCACTTCGGCGTCGAGGACGCGATTACGCTCCAGCAGAATCTCGTTTTCGGCGTGCTGGTCGGCAATTTGCTGGGTCAGCTCTTTGACCTGCGCAAAGCTGCCATTACCGACCCATAGGCGGTACTGCAGGCCAGCCAGCAACAAGAGCAAGACGAGGAACAACCAATTGGGACTGCGCATCGAAATCCGGGTATCCAGTAAAAAAAGACAGCCATGCAAAACTTTTGCAGCAACTGATAGCACGAAGCCTGGAAGAACCAGGCTTGTGCTTGATAGCCATCAGATTAGCGTCGAAATACACACCGTTGTGTTTTTTCCGACGCAATCCGCAGACTTTTTACCATGCCTTTCCATCCAGTAGCGATCAGCCGCGAAACTCGCTGCGGCCGTTGTACTTGGCTTTACCTGCCAGTTGCTCTTCGATACGCAGCAATTGGTTGTACTTGGAAACGCGGTCGGAACGGCACAGGGAACCGGTCTTGATCTGGCCCGCCGAGGTGCCTACGGCCAAGTCGGCAATGGTCGAGTCTTCGGTTTCGCCGGAGCGGTGGGAGATCACGGCGGTGTAGCCCGCGGCCTTGGCCATCTGGATGGCTTCCAGGGTTTCGGTCAGGGTGCCGATCTGGTTGAACTTGATCAGGATCGAGTTGGCGATCTTTTTGTCGATGCCTTCTTTCAGGATCTTGGTGTTGGTCACGAACAAATCGTCGCCGACCAACTGGATTTTCTCGCCGATCTTGTCGGTCAAGACTTTCCAGCCTGCCCAGTCGGACTCATCCAGGCCATCTTCGATGGAGATGATCGGGTAACGCTCGGTCAGGCCTTTCAGGTAATCAGCGAAACCTTCAGAGGTGAACACGTGGCCTTCACCGGCCAGGTTGTATTTACCGTCATCGTAGAACTCGCTGGCCGCGCAATCCAGGGCCAGGGTCACGTCGGTGCCCAGCTTGTAGCCAGCGTTGGCCACCGCTTCCGAGATCACTTTCAGTGCGTCTTCGTTGGACGCCAGGTTCGGTGCAAAACCACCTTCGTCACCGACTGCAGTGCTCAGGCCACGAGCCTTCAGCACAGCTTTGAGGTGATGGAAAATCTCGGTGCCCATGCGCAGGCCTTCGGAGAAGGTCTTGGCGCCAACCGGCTGCACCATGAATTCCTGGATGTCGACGTTGTTATCAGCGTGCTCGCCACCGTTGATGATGTTCATCATCGGAACCGGCATCGAGTACACACCCGGGGTGCCGTTCAGGTTGGCGATGTGGGCGTACAGCGGCAGGTCCTGGTCCTGTGCAGCAGCCTTGGCAGCGGCCAGGGACACGGCGAGGATGGCGTTGGCGCCCAGGCTGCCTTTGTTTTCGGTGTTGTCGAGCTTGATCATCGCGTGGTCCAGGGCTTTCTGGTCCAGCGGGTCCTTGCCCAGCAACAGGTCACGGATCGGGCCGTTGATGTTGGCTACGGCCTTGAGTACACCTTTGCCCAGGTAACGGCTCTTGTCGCCATCACGCAGTTCCAGCGCTTCGCGCGAACCGGTAGAAGCACCGGACGGCGCGCAGGCGCTGCCGATGATGCCGTTATCGAGAAGCACGTCGGCTTCGACGGTGGGGTTGCCACGGGAGTCGAGAACTTCACGACCTTTGATGTCGACGATTTTTGCCATTGTTGTAAACACTCCAAAGTTGACGAAAACGACGCAGCTGAAGGAAATCTTTTGACCGACCGCAAGGGTGGAACAACGGGGCAGGCTTGCAGGCGACAAGGCTCAGGCCCGCAGGCCTGAGCGTAAAACGAGGGAAAGTCTACCGGAGAAACGCGGCTTACGCGGTCTCTACCGTCGGAAAACTCTTGACCAGTTCGTCCAACTGCTTCAACTGGGCCAGGAATGGCTCCAGCTTGTCCAGGCGCAGGGCGCATGGGCCGTCGCATTTGGCGTTGTCCGGGTCCGGGTGGGCTTCCAGGAACAGGCCCGCCAGCGACTGGCTGAGGCCGGCCTTGGCCAGGTCCAGTACCTGGGCACGCCGCCCGCCCGCCGAATCGGCGCGACCACCGGGCATTTGCAGCGCGTGGGTCACGTCGAAGAACACCGGGTATTCGAACTGTTTCATGATGCCGAAACCGAGCATGTCCACCACGAGGTTGTTGTAGCCGAAGCTCGAGCCGCGCTCGCAGAGGATCAACTGGTCGTTACCCGCTTCCACGCATTTGTTCAGGATGTGTTTCATTTCCTGGGGCGCGAGGAACTGGGCTTTCTTGATATTGATCACCGCGCCGGTCTTGGCCATGGCGACGACGAGGTCGGTCTGGCGCGACAGGAAGGCCGGCAACTGGATGATGTCGCACACCTCGGCGACCACGGCAGCCTGCTCAGGCTCGTGGACGTCGGTGATGATTGGCACGCCGAAGGCTTGCTTGATGTCCTGGAAGATCCGCATGCCTTCTTCAAGGCCCGGGCCGCGATAGGAGGTCACGGACGAACGGTTGGCCTTGTCGAAGCTGGCCTTGAATACGTAAGGAATACCGAGTTTCTCGGTGACCTTGACGTACTCTTCACAGACCTGCATCGCCATGTCGCGGCTTTCCAGCACGTTCATGCCGCCAAACAGCACCATGGGCTTGTCGTTGGCAATCTCGATGTCGCCTACGCGAATGATCTTCTGGGCCATCAGGTTTACGCCTTCTTCTGATGTTGCGTCAGTGCAGCTTTAACGAAACCGCTGAACAACGGGTGACCGTCGCGCGGGGTCGAGGTGAACTCAGGGTGGAACTGGCAGGCCACGAACCACGGATGATCCGGCGCCTCGACCACTTCAACCAGCTTGCCGTCACCGGAGCGACCGGAGATTTTCAGGCCGGCTTCTTTGATCTGCGGCAGCAGGTTGTTGTTCACTTCATAGCGGTGACGGTGACGCTCGACGATCACGTCCTTGCCGTAGCAATCGTGAACCAGCGAACCCGGCTCCAGCAGGCAGTCTTGCGCACCAAGGCGCATGGTGCCGCCCAGGTCGGAGGTTTCGGTACGGGTTTCGACGGCGCCGGTGGCATCTTCCCACTCGGTGATCAGGCCCACGACCGGGTGGCCGCTGGTGTGATCGAACTCGGTGGAGTTGGCGTCTTTCCAGCCCAGCACGTTACGGGCGAACTCGATAACGGCCACCTGCATGCCCAGGCAGATACCCAGGTACGGCACCTTGTTTTCACGGGCGTATTGCACAGCAGTGATCTTGCCTTCCACGCCGCGCAGGCCGAAACCGCCTGGGACGAGGATCGCATCAACGCCTTCGAGCAAGGCTGTGCCCTGGTTCTCGATGTCTTCGGAATCGATGTAGCGCAGGTTGACCTTGGTGCGGTTGCTGATACCGGCGTGGCTCATCGCTTCGATCAGCGACTTGTACGCGTCCAGCAGCTCCATGTACTTGCCGACCATGGCGATGGTGACTTCGTGCTCAGGGTTGAGCTTGGCGTCAACCACCGCTTCCCACTCGGACAGGTCCGCGCCGTTGCATTGCAGGCCGAAACGCTCGACCACAAAATCGTCCAGGCCTTGCGAGTGCAGGATGCCCGGGATTTTGTAGATGGTGTCGGCGTCTTCGAGCGCGATCACCGCACGTTCTTCAACGTTGGTGAATTGCGCGATCTTGCGACGCGAGGAAATGTCGATTGGATGATCGGAGCGGCACACCAGCACGTCCGGCTGCAGGCCGATGGAACGCAGTTCCTTGACCGAGTGCTGGGTAGGCTTGGTTTTGGTTTCGCCGGCAGTGGCGATGTACGGCACCAAAGTGAGGTGCATCAGCATCGCGCGCTTGGCGCCGACTTCGAAACGCAGCTGGCGGATGGCTTCGAGGAACGGTTGGGACTCGATGTCACCCACGGTGCCACCAATCTCGACCATCGCCACGTCGGCATCGCCTGCACCCTTGATGATGCGGCGCTTGATTTCGTCGGTGATGTGCGGAATCACCTGGATGGTTGCACCCAGGTAGTCACCACGGCGCTCTTTGCGCAGCACGTGCTCGTAGACACGGCCGGTGGTGAAGTTGTTGTTCTGGGTCATGGTCGTGCGGATGAACCGCTCGTAGTGGCCCAGGTCCAGGTCGGTCTCGGCGCCGTCGTGTGTGACGAACACTTCACCGTGCTGGAACGGGCTCATGGTGCCCGGGTCAACGTTGATGTACGGGTCCAGCTTGAGCATGGTGACCTTAAGTCCCCGCGCCTCCAGGATGGCCGCCAATGAAGCGGAGGCAATGCCTTTCCCCAATGAAGAAACAACACCGCCCGTGACGAATATGTAGCGCGTCATGAAAAACCCTAGAAGTCTGCGTTAAAGCGGTCCGAGCCGCCGGGGAAAGCGAAGGAAGGCCGAAGCCCCCGATCACCTGCATTAATCACAGTGCACCTTTCAAAAAAACCGCCGCGTGGTGACAGACCAGCAATGAAACACCGGTACGTTGATCGCTACACATTTTTTGGAATCGCCCAGCAAAGACTGCTTGGTAATCGGCAACGACTGCGATTCAGGCGAATCCACAGAAGTTGTATCAAGAAGGGAGCGTAGTCTACCGGAAAGGCTCTATCAGCTCAAACCTTGATCGCACGTCTGTGGCATCCAATGTAATTGCCAGCCATCCGACGAACCGGCCCATAGCCCCGCAAGGGTTGGCACAGCCAGCAATTGCTCGCCCCGATACAGCAGCGGCAATCTGCCACGGATGAACCTCGGCAGCGCACTTTCGTTAAGCAGGCGCTTCAAGTCACGCCGGCCACGACCTGGCACTTCGATGGTTTCGCCGCCCTGGCGATAACAGATCTGCAGGGGGCCTTCAGGGGCCGTGCCAATAAAGTTCAGCTGGCCATTGCCGGGTAACTCTAGTGGGTTTTGCGGGTGCTGCCAGCTCACTGACACGTCGGAAAATTCCGACCACAAGGTGGGTAACCACCAGATGCGCTCGCCACAACGGTGCAAATCACCGTCAGCAAGGCGCCAGAGGGGCTGTGCGTCGCCTTTCGCATCGCGCAGGGAATGCCAACTGGCCCAGTGGTCGCTGTCGGGTAACCGGGTAAGAGGCATCAGCCAGTGACGCAGGGCGTTGCGCTGGCGGGCGTCAGAGAGTTCGCGCAGTGAAGTCAGCGCCAAGGACGGCAAGGGTAACCACGGAAACGGCGAAGGCTGATGGGCGGCTTGCAGGTCCATTTGCGCCAGTTCATCCAGCAACGCTTGCGCTTCACTCAGGTGCTCGGCGGTACGCGCCAGACTTGAGACAGTCTGAGGCCAGCGCTCAGTCAGTGTTGGGAAAACGCGGTGGCGAAGGTAATTACGCGAGAACCGTGGATCGGCGTTGGAGGGGTCTTCGATCCACTTGAGCTGATATTCGTGGGCATAGGCCTCCAACTCGGCCCTCGATACATCCAGTAACGGGCGCACCAGATAACCGCCCGCCATTGGACGCTGTGCCGGCATTGCCGCCAAGCCTCGCACCCCCGCCCCGCGCAGCAGGCGAAACAACAGGGTTTCAGCCTGATCGTCGCGATGCTGGCCCGTGAGCAACACCTCCCCTGCCCCGGTCACCTCGGTGAACGCGTGATAGCGCGCGTCACGCGCGGCACGCTCAAGACTCGCGCCCGGCTGGACCTGCACGCGCATGACGCGCAGGGGCACGTTCAGGCTGTCGCATACCGACTGACAATGCTGTGGCCACGCATCAGCAACAGCTTGCAGGCCATGATGAACATGGACAGCGCTGAGCGGCGGCAGAATGTTGGTTTTGGCCAGACTGGCCAGGAGATGCAGCAGGACGGTGGAATCAAGCCCGCCGGAGAACGCGATATGCCAGGCCGGGGCATTGCGCCAGGGGGCCAGGGTTTGCAGGAGTTTGGCGGATAGAGCCGGCTTCATAACAAAGTACCGCCATCAATCTGGAATGCGATAACCCAGCATACACAAAGCAAATGTGGGAGCGGGCTTGTGTGGGAGCTTGGCTTGCCAGCGATGCAGTCAACTCGGTCTATCAGTTGCACCGAGGTGATGCTATCGCAGGCAAGCCAGCTCCCACACAAGCCAGCTCCCACATTGGGTTATTGCGTCGTGCTTAGAGACCGTAGCTCATCAGGCGCTCATAACGACGGGCCAGCAGCGCTTCGTTATCAAACTTCTTGAGCATCGCCAGTTGCGAGCCCAGTTCAGCGCGGATGCTCGCAGCAGCGGCAGCCGGGTCACGGTGCGCGCCGCCCAGGGGCTCGGCGATGACTTTGTCGACAATGCCCAGGCCCTTGAGACGATCGGCAGTGATGCCCATGGCTTCAGCAGCATCCGGGGCCTTTTCGGCGGTTTTCCACAGAATCGACGCACAACCTTCCGGCGAAATCACCGCGTAGGTCGAATATTGCAGCATGTTCAGTTGATCGCACACGCCAATGGCCAGTGCACCGCCGGAACCGCCTTCGCCAATCACTGTGGCAATGATCGGGGTTTTCAGGCGAGCCATGACGCGCAAGTTCCAGGCAATCGCTTCGCTCTGGTTGCGTTCTTCGGCGTCGATACCCGGGTAAGCACCCGGCGTGTCGATGAAGGTCAGGATTGGCATCTTGAAGCGTTCGGCCATTTCCATCAGGCGGCACGCCTTGCGGTAGCCCTCAGGGCGCGGCATGCCGAAGTTGCGGCGAACTTTCTCGCGCACTTCACGGCCTTTCTGGTGACCGATCACCATCACCGGCTGGTCGTCCAGGCGAGCGATACCGCCCACGATGGCCGCGTCGTCGGAGAAGTGGCGGTCGCCATGCAGCTCGTCGAACTCGGTGAAGATGTGTTGAATGTAGTCCAGGGTGTACGGACGGCGCGGGTGGCGAGCCAGGCGCGCGATCTGCCAGCTGGTCAGCTTGCCGAAAATGTCTTCGGTGAGCGTGCTGCTCTTGTCTTGCAGGCGAGCGATCTCATCGCCGATATTCAGCGAATTGTCATTGCCGACCAGGCGCAGTTCTTCAATCTTGGCTTGCAGGTCAGCGATCGGCTGTTCGAAATCAAGAAAATTCGGGTTCATAAGCGTCCGTCTTGGGTCGACGGCCAGGGCATGCCTGGCCAGCCGGTTGTCTATTCGCGCCCTACCTTAAGGGAGAGGCGCGTTTAGGTCGAGATTAAATGTTCAGCCGAGGTCAGACTTATCTGGCCGTCAGCGGTATTGGAGGAAGACGTTGTCTCGCCCGAACTGGTCACGCAAAGCTTGAATCAAGCCATCCGCCGGATCAATTCGCCACGTCTCACCAAACTGCAGCATCGCCTTGGCGTCATTGCCGGTGTACTCCATGGTCACCGGGCACGCGCCACGGTGGCGTTTGAGCAAATCCCCCAACCAGCGTAGCTGATCACCCTTGAGCGCCTCGGTCTTGACCTTCAAACGCAGGCTTTCGGCCAAATTGGTGCGCGCATCCTCCATGCTCATCACCCGTTTGATCCGCAGGCGCAGGCCGCCGGAGAAGTCATCGTTGCTGACCTCGCCTTCCACCACCACCATGGCGTCGGTCTGCAACAGCGACTGGGCGGAGTGGAATGCGTCGGCAAACAGCGACGCTTCGATGCGGCCCGAACGATCGTCGAGGGTGATAAAGCCCATCTTGTCGCCCTTTTTATTTTTCATCACCCGCAGGGCGATGATCATGCCGGCGACGGTCTGGGTGTCGCGCGCCGGTTTCAGGTCGATAATGCGCTGACGGGCGAAACGACGGATTTCACCTTCGTATTCGTCAATCGGGTGACCGGTGAGGTACAGACCCAAGGTGTCTTTTTCACCCTTGAGACGTTCCTTGAGGGTCAGCTCCTTGGCCTTGCGGTGGTTAGCGTACACATCGGCGTCTTCTTCGACGAACAAACCGCCAAACAAGTCAGCGTGGCCGCTGTCGTGGGTGCGGGCGGTCTGCTCGGCGGCCTTGATCGCTTCTTCCATGGCGGTCAGCAATACTGCACGGTTGCGGTCGATATTGGCCTGATAAGCCTTCGGCTCGTCATGGAAATACGGGCCGAGACGATCAAGTGCGCCGCTGCGAATCAGGCCATCGAGGGTGCGCTTGTTGATGCGCTTGAGGTCAACCCGTGCGCAGAAGTCGAACAGGTCGGCGAACGGCCCGTCCTGACGCGCTTCGACGATAGCTTCCACCGGGCTTTCACCCACGCCCTTGATCGCGCCCAAACCATAAATGATGCGGCCTTCGTCGTTCACCGTGAACTTGAACTCCGAGGCGTTCACGTCCGGCGCGTCGAGGCGCAGCTTCATGGTGCGCACTTCCTCGATCAAGGTCACGACCTTGTCGGTGTTGTGCATGTCCGCCGAGAGTACCGCGGCCATGAACGGTGCCGGGTAGTGGGCTTTCAGCCAGGCGGTCTGGTACGACACCAGCCCGTAGGCGGCGGAGTGGGATTTGTTGAAGCCATAACCGGCGAATTTTTCCACCAGGTCGAAAATGTTACCGGCAAGGTCCGCGTCGATATTGTTGGTTGCGCAACCCTCAATGAAACCGCCCCGTTGCTTGGCCATTTCCTCGGGTTTTTTCTTACCCATGGCGCGCCGCAGCATGTCCGCACCACCCAGGGTGTAACCGGCCATGACCTGGGCGATCTGCATCACCTGTTCCTGATACAGGATAATGCCGTAAGTCGGCGCCAATACGGGCTTGAGGCCTTCGTACTGGTAGTCGGAATGCGGATACGCCAGCTCGGCACGGCCGTGCTTACGGTTGATAAAGTCGTCAACCATGCCCGATTGCAGCGGGCCCGGACGGAACAGGGCCACCAGTGCGATCAAGTCTTCCAGGCAGTCGGGCTTGAGCTTTTTGATCAGCTCTTTCATGCCGCGCGACTCAAGCTGGAACACCGCCGTGGTTTCGGCTTTTTGCAGCAACTGGTAAGTCGGTTTGTCGTCCAGCGGGATAAACGCAATATCCAGCGGCGCCTCATCGACCTTGGCGCGCTCGCGGTTAATGGTTTTGAGCGCCCAGTCGATGATTGTCAGGGTTCGCAGGCCGAGGAAGTCGAACTTCACCAGGCCGGCCGCCTCCACGTCATCCTTGTCGAACTGGGTGACCAGGCCATCGCCTTCTTCATCGCAATAGATCGGCGAGAAGTCGGTGAGCTTGGTCGGGGCGATCACCACACCACCGGCGTGTTTACCGACGTTACGCACAACGCCTTCGAGCTTGCGCGCCATGTCCCAGATTTCGGCGGCTTCTTCATCGATCTTGATGAAGTCGCGCAGGATTTCTTCCTGCTCGTAGGCCTTTTCCAGGGTCATGCCGACTTCAAACGGGATCATCTTCGACAGGCGATCCGCCAGGCCGTAGGACTTGCCCTGCACCCGCGCCACGTCGCGGATTACAGCCTTGGCCGCCATGGAACCGAAGGTGATGATCTGGCTGACCGCGTTGCGGCCATATTTCTCGGCCACGTATTCGATCACGCGGTCACGGCCGTCCATGCAGAAGTCGACGTCGAAGTCGGGCATGGACACCCGTTCCGGGTTCAGGAACCGTTCGAACAGCAGGTCATATTCCAGCGGGTCGAGGTCGGTAATCTTCTGCACATAAGCCACCAGCGACCCGGCACCCGACCCCCGGCCCGGCCCTACCGGCACGCCGTTGCTTTTGGCCCACTGGATAAAGTCCATCACGATCAGGAAGTAACCGGGGAACCCCATCTGGATAATGATATCCAGCTCGAAATTCAGCCGGTCGACATACACCTGACGCTTGGCGTCATAGTCTTCGGTCGTGTCTTTGGGCAGCAGAACGCTCAGGCGATCTTCCAGGCCATCAAACGACACCTTGCGGAAATACTCATCGATGGTCATACCATCGGGGATCGGGAAGTTGGGCAAAAAGTGCTTGCCCAGCTTCACTTCAATATTGCAACGCTTGGCAATCTCGACGGAGTTTTCCAGGGCCTCAGGCAGGTCGCTGAACAGCTCGGCCATCTCGTCGGCGCTTTTAAGGTATTGCTCTTCGCTGTAGTTCTTCGACCGACGCGGGTCATCGAGTGCCCGGCCTTCACCGATGCATACACGGGTTTCGTGGGCCTCGAAGTCTTCCTTCTTGATGAAGCGCACATCGTTGGTTGCCACCAACGGCGCGCCCAGCTTGTCGGCCAGGGCCACGGCCGCGTGCAGGTGCTCTTCATCATTGGGACGGTTGGTGCGCTGAACTTCCACGTAGAAGCGGTCAGGGAAGACGTCCATCCATTCGCGGGCCAGCACTTCGGCTTCCTGGGGGTTGCCTCCCAGCAGCGCGATGCCGATTTCGCCCTCTTTGGCCGCCGAGAGCATGATCACGCCCTCGCTGGCTTCGGCCACCCACTCACGCTCGATGATGATCGAGCCGTTGCGCTGGCCGTCGATAAAACCGCGAGAAATCAGTTCGGTGAGGTTGCGATAACCCACGCCATTCATCGCCAGCAGGCTGATACGGCTCAGGGGGTTATCCGGGTCTTTATTCGACAGCCACAGGTCGGCGCCGCAGATCGGCTTGATACCGGCGCCCATGGCGTTCTTGTAGAACTTGACCAAAGAACACATGTTGTTCTGATCGGTCACCGCCACTGCAGGCATGTTCATGCCCACCAGGGTTTTGACCAGCGGTTTGATCCGTACCAGGCCGTCGACCAGGGAGTATTCAGTGTGCAGGCGCAGGTGAACGAATGAAGCCGGCATAGTGATCCTGTTCTAATACGTGGAGACAACAAGGCCCGGATTGTACCGGGCCTTGGCAAAAACATCAGCCTCGCAACTAAACCTCGCTGAGACTCTCCCGCGCCTCGTAAGCCTGACGAACCGGGGCGAACGAGCGACGGTGGATCGGCGTTGGGCCCAAGCGTGCCAGAGCTTCCAGATGAACGGGCGTCGGGTAGCCCTTATGGCCGCCGATGCCGTAACCGGGGTAAATCAATTCGAATGCAGCCATTTCACGGTCGCGGCTGACTTTGGCCAGAATCGAGGCGGCAGCGATGGCCGGAACCTTGCTGTCACCCTTGACCACCGCCTCGGACGGCATCGCCAGTTTGGGGCAACGGTTGCCGTCGATCATCGCCATTTTCGGCGTAATGTGCAGGCCTTCTACCGCGCGCTGCATGGCGAGCATGGTGGCGTGCAGGATGTTCAGCTCATCGATTTCTTCAACTTCAGCCCGCGCAATATGCCAGCTCAGGGCTTTTTCGCAGATCTCGTCATACAGCTTTTCACGGCGTGCTTCGGTGAGTTTTTTCGAGTCGTTGAGGCCGAGAATCGGGCGGCTCGGGTCGAGAATCACCGCTGCCGTGACCACCGCGCCACACAACGGGCCACGCCCGACTTCGTCAACGCCGGCCACCAGTTCGTGGGCTTCGGCAACCAGGCTGAAATCCAGGCCCATTTGCGTCGTCATAGCGTGTCCTGTTTTTGACCGATCAAGGTCAGCACGGCATCCGCCGCTTGGTTCGACGCATCACGACGCAAGGTGCGATGAATGTCGTCAAAACCACGGGTCTGCTCTTCGCCGCCGTCGATCAGAGGGAGGAGGGTTTGCGCCAGTGCTTCGGGCGTTGCATCGTCCTGCAACAATTCCGGCACCAACAGGCGCTGGGCCAGTAGGTTGGGCAAGGAGATGTAGGGACTTTTGACCATGCGCTTGAGAATCCAGAAGGTCAGCGGCGCCAGGCGATAGGCCACGACCATTGGGCGCTTGTACAACAGGGCTTCCAGAGTCGCGGTGCCAGACGCGATCAACACCGCATCACAGGCGGCCAAAGCCAGGTGCGACTGACCGTCGAGCAAGGTCAGCGGCAGATCACGCCCTTCCAGCAACGTTTCAATTTGCGCACGGCGCTGTGGGCTGGCGCACGGCAGTACGAAGCGCACTCCCGGCTTCAAGGCTTGCAGGCGCTTGGCAGCATCAAAGAACAGAGCACCCAGACGGCCCACTTCACCGCCTCGACTGCCCGGCATCAACGCCACCAGCGGGCCGTCGGGCAAGCCCAGCTCGGCTCGGGCGGCGGCGCGGTCCGCTTGCAGAGGAATGGTGTCAGCCAGCGTATGGCCGACAAAACGCACCGGCACGCCCTTTTCTTCATAGAACCTGGCCTCAAACGGCAGCAGGGTCAGCATCAAGTCGCAGCCTTCACGGATCTTCAGCACGCGCTTCTGGCGCCACGCCCACACGGATGGGCTGACGTAGTGCACGGTTTTGATCCCGGCCTGACGCAACTTGAGTTCGATATTGAGGGTGAAGTCGGGTGCGTCGATACCAATAAAGACGTCAGGCTTTTCTTCGATCAGAGTCTGAATCAGCAGTTTGCGGCGAGCCAGCAGCTCACGCAGGCGGCCCAGCACTTCCACCAGCCCCATGACGGACAGGCGCTCCATGGGAAAGTAGGAGGTAAGACCTTCGGCCTGCATCAGTGGGCCACCCACGCCGATAAACTCCACGGCAGGATGCTGCACCTTGAGGGCCCGCATCAGGCCTGCGCCCAAAATATCGCCGGAAGCTTCACCGGCCACTAGCGCTATACGCAGATTGGCCATGATCAGCGCGTGATGCCGCGTGTCGATGCCTGGATAGAGTCACGGAATACCGCGACTTCCGGGAACAACGCTGAAGGCTCAGCCAGTTCGGTCAGCGCCTGCTCAACCGTCAGCCCCTGGCGGTAAACCACCTTGTAAGCGCGGCGCAGGGCGTGAATGGCGTCTTCGCTGAAACCACGACGGCGCATGCCCTCGAAGTTCATGCTGCGCGCTTCGGCGGGGTTGCCGAATACGGTGACAAATGCCGGTACATCCTTACCGATCGCAGTACCCATGCCGGAAAAGCTGTGGGCGCCGATATGGCAGTACTGATGCACCAAGGTAAAACCGGAGAGAATCGCCCAGTCATCAACGTGCACATGGCCAGCCAACGCGGTGTTATTGACCAGGATGCAATGGTTGCCGATCACACTGTCGTGGCCGATGTGTGCGTAAGCCATGACCAGGTTGTGGTCACCCAGCGTCGTTTCAGCGCGATCCTGCACAGTGCCACGGTGAATGGTCACGCCTTCACGGATGATGTTGTGATCACCGATTACCAGGCGCGTTTCTTCACCCTTGTACTTCATGTCCGGGGTGTCTTCGCCTACCGAAGAAAACTGGTAGATACGATTGTATTTGCCAATGCGGGTCGGACCTTTGAGGATCACGTGTGGCCCGATGACAGTCCCCTCGCCGATTTCCACACCTGCGCCGATGATCGACCAAGGGCCGACCTCAACGTCGGCGGCCAGAAAGGCCGACGGATCGATGATTGCGCGAGGGTCAATCAAACTCATAGTTTGCGTTCCGCACAGATGATCTCGGCGGAGCACACCGGCTTGCCATCTACCGAGGCCTGGCACTCAAACTTCCAGATCTGGCGCTTGCAGCTGATGAACTTGGCTTCCAGGATCAACTGGTCACCCGGCGTGACCGGGTTGCGGAAACGCAGCTTGTCGGAGCCCACGAAATAATACAGCGTGCCGTCGGCAGGCTTGAGGTCGAGCATTTTGAAACCAAGGATACCGGCAGCCTGGGCCATCGCTTCAATGATCAATACGCCCGGCATGATTGGATGCGCGGGGAAGTGACCGTTGAAGAACGGTTCGTTGATGCTGACATTCTTGTAGGCACGAATGCGCTTTTCCTCAACATTGAGGTCCGTCACACGGTCCACCAGCAGGAACGGGTAACGGTGAGGCAGGTATTCGCGAATCTCGTTGATGTCCATCATTTCGGGGGGAAGCCTGTAATAAAGATTGGGGGCGGGCGGACTAAAAGCACGCCCCGCTAGCAAATCAAGGAGGCAGTCTAGCGGCTGTACACACTTGATATGGAAATGGTATCAGCCTTCTGATGAAGCATTATCGCCAGGGGTCACGTCCTCGACACGCTTTTCGACCTGCTTGAGGCGTCGGGCCATGTCGTCGATCTTGCGCAAACGTGCCGCACTTTTGCGCCATTCAGCCGCCGGCTGCATGGCCGTACCGGAAGAATAGGCACCTGGCTCGGTAATCGAGTGGGTCACCATGGTCATGCCGGTGATGAAGACGTTGTCGCAAATCTCAATATGCCCCACCAGCCCTACGCCACCGGCGAGCATGCAATGCTTGCCGATTTTGGTGCTGCCGGAAATACCCACGCAGGCCGCCATGGCGGTGTGATCGCCAATCTGCACGTTGTGGGCAATCTGAATCTGGTTGTCGAGCTTCACCCCGTTACCGATCACGGTATCGGCCAGCGCACCACGATCCACCGCCGTGTTAACGCCGATTTCCACGTCATCGCCGATCAATACACCGCCGACCTGGGCAATCTTGTGCCAAATGCCTTTGGAGTTGGCGAAACCAAAACCTTCTCCACCAATGACAGCACCCGACTGAATGACGACGCGCTCACCAATACGCACATCGTGGTACAGGGTAACGCGAGGCGCCAGCCAGCCATCGGCACCGATTTCACAGCGCGCGCCAACAAAGCAGTGGGCACCCACGGTGACGCCGGCGCCAATGCGCGCGCCACTTTCGATCACGGCAAATGCGCCAATGCTGGCCGCAGGGTCAACCTGAGCATCATCGGCGATCACCGCCGACGGATGAATACCGCCCGCAGCCTTGGGTTTGGGATCGAACAGGTGCGACGCCTTGGCATAAGCCAGGTACGGGTCAGCTACCACCAGCGCATCCCCGGTAAACCCTTCGGCGTCAGCAGCTTTCAGCAACACGGCTGCCGCTTTGCTGTCGACCAGGTATTTACGGTATTGGGGGTTTGCGAGGAAGCTCAACTGAGCTGGGCCAGCCTCCTGCAAGGTGGCTAGCCCAGTGATTTCTTTCTCCGAGGACCCACGTAATGTGGCCCCCAGGAACTCGGCCAACTCGCCGAGCTTGATAGTCGCGGTCATGGCTTACTTCAGCTGGTTCATGCGCTCGATCACCTGGCGGGTGATGTCGTATTGAGGCTTGACGTCGATCACCGCGCCACGCTCGAACACCAGGTCAAAGGCACCTTTCTTGATGACTTCTTCCACAGCGCTGTCGAGTTTAGGCTTGAGCTGCTTCAGCATTTCACGGTCGGCAACAGCCTTGGCTTCGTTCAGTTCCTTGGACTGGAACTGATAGTCACGGGCCTTTTGCTTGAATTCAAGCTCCAGACGTTCGCGCTCGCCTTGCTGCATTTTGTCGCCACCGGCTACCAGACGATCCTGGATGCCCTTGGCGCTGCTTTCCAGCGTTTTCAGCTTGGTCAGTTGCGGACCGAATTTTTTCTCGGCATCCACCGCGTAACGTTTGGCCGCGTCGGATTCCAGCAGAGCCATCTGATAGTTCAGAACGGCGATTTTCATTTCGGCGAAGGCCGGGGTGGTTACCAGCACAGTGGCCAGCAGAACCAATTGAGTCAACTTACGCACGATGTACTCCTACAGAATCCGTTGTCGTTATCTTGGGTCAGACGCTTAGAACGTCTGGCCGAGGGAGAATTGGAAAATCTGGGTTTCAGCGTTATCCGGTTTCTTGATCGGCATGGCCAGAGCAAAGCTCAATGGGCCCAGCGCAGTCACCCACGTCACACCAACACCCACGGAGCTGGCGAGGTTGCTAAGGCTCACGTCGTTGCACTGCGTGTTGGACTTCGAACCATTCGGGTTGCTGACTTGTTCGCACTTGGAGTCGAACACGTTACCCACATCCCAGAAGACCGAAGTACGCAGGGAACGCTGATCCTTGACGAACGGCAGCGGGAACAGCAGCTCCGCACCACCTTGAATCAACACGTTACCACCGAATGGCAGCGGGTCGTTGTCGGTGTCGGCGATGGTGCCCTGGTTACCGGTTACACCAACACCACGGCTCGGGGTACCACGTGGGCCCAGAGTGCTGTCCTTGAAGCCACGTACCGAGTTGAAACCACCCGCATAGTAGTTCTCATAGAACGGCAGACCACTGGTCGAACCATAACCGTCGCCATAACCCAGCTCGGTGTGCAGACGCACGGTGTAGTTATCGCTCAATGGCTGGAACAACTGACCACGGTAGTCGAGCTTGAAGAACGACAGGTCGCTGCCCGGTGTGGTCGCTTCCAGAGTCAAGCTCTGGGAATGGCCGCGTGTCGCCAGTACACCTTTGTTCAGCGTCGATTCCGACCAACCGGCCGAGGCCTTGAAGTTCAGGAACTGATCACCCTCTTTGCGTACGAAGTCGAAGATTTCGTCGACGGTGTACACGCCGGTCTTGATCTTGTCCTGTTGCGCAGTCAGGCCGAAGGTCAGACGCGAAGTCTCACTGATCGGGTAACCGATGTTGGCGCCAACGCCAAAGCTGTCGATGGCATAGCTGGCTACGTCAACATCAAGGTCTTTGTAGTCAGTGGTGCGATAGAAAGCGTTGTAACCAAGGCTCACACCGTCAGCAGTCCAGTAGGGGTCGGTATAACCGAAGTTATAGCGGCTCTGGTATTCGCTTCGGGTCAGGCCGATGGACACACGGTTACCGGTACCAAGGAAGTTGTTCTGGGTGATCGAACCACCGAGGATCAGGCCGGCACTTTGTGCGAAACCGACGCTGGCGGTGATGGAGCCCGATGCTTGCTCTTCTACGGCGTAGTTCACGTCAACCTGGTCATCCACACCCGGTACGGCCGGGGTTTCGACGTTGACTTCCTTGAAGAAGCCCAGACGCTCAAGGCGGGTCTTGGACTGGTCGATCAGGTAGGTCGAAGCCCAGCCACCTTCCATCTGACGCATTTCACGGCGCAGCACTTCGTCCGCAGACTTGGTGTTGCCACGGAAGTTGATGCGGTTTACGTAGGCACGCTTGCCTGGGTCGACAACGAAAGTGATGTCCACAGTGTGGTCATCATCGTGCGGAGTCGGCACGCCGTTGACGTTGGCGAAGGTATAGCCTTCGTTACCCAGGCGGCGGGTGATCAGTTCGGACGTGGTGGTCATCAGCTTGCGCGAGAACACCTGGTCTTTCTGCACCAGCAACAGTGACTTGACCTGATCTTCAGGCACTTTCAAGTCGCCGCTGAGCTTCACGTCACGAACGGTGTACTTCTCGCCTTCGTTGACGTTAACGGTGATGTAGACGTGTTTTTTGTCTGGCGTGATGGACACCTGGGTCGAAGCGATATCCATGTTGATATAGCCACGGTCGAGGTAGTAGGAACGCAGACGCTCCAGGTCACCGGACAGTTTTTCACGGGCGTACTTGTCGTCGTTCTTGAAGAACGACAACCAGTTGGTGGTTTTGAGTTCGAACAGGTCGATCAGGTCGTCATCAGCGAACTTGGTGTTGCCCACCACGTTGATGTGCTGAATGGCCGCCACGGTGCCTTCGTTGATATTGACCTTAAGGCCAACACGGTTACGAGGCTGCGGGATCACTTCGGTTTCCACGGTCGCGGAGTAGCGGCCCTGGGCAACGTACTGGCGTTGCAGTTCGTTACGCACACCCTCAAGGGTAGCGCGCTGGAAGATCTCGCCCTCGGCCAGACCGGATTGTTTGAGGCCCTTCATCAGGTCTTCAGTCGAAATCGCCTTGTTGCCTTCGATTTCGATACTGGCGACGGAAGGTCGCTCAACGACGGTGATGACCAGGACGTTACCTTCGCGACCCAGTTGGATATCTTGAAAGAACCCGGTTTTGAACAGCGCACGAGTGGATTCCACCAGGCGACGGTCATCAGCCTGTTCCCCGACGTTCAACGGCAAGGCACCAAAGACACTACCGGCGGAAACCCGCTGGAGGCCGTTGACGCGAATATCGGAGATAGTGAAGGACTCGGCGTGAACTTCGGCGATCATCAATACGGTGAGAACCGCAGTTAGCAGCAGACGTTTCATGAAGTCCTTTCTTATTCCAACTGGCAATAAACAAACTGCCGCAAAATGCGGCAGATTCGCAATTCAGCGAAGCGTTACAGTCGTCCCAGATCGTTGACCAGAGCTAACAACATCACTCCGACCACCAAACTGATACCGATCTGTATCCCCCAACCCTGCACCCGATCCGACAAGGGGCGACCACGCACCCACTCGACCAGATAAAACAACAGATGCCCCCCATCCAATACTGGAATGGGCAGCAAATTCAGAACTCCAAGGCTAATACTCAGATAAGCCAGGAAATTCAGGAAATCCGCGACACCCGACTGGGCAGAAGCGCCCGCCACTTTAGCAATGGTTATCGGTCCACTCAAGTTTTTTACCGAGAGCTCGCCGAACAACATTTTCTTGAGCGATTCGAGGGTCAGCACACTCATGGTCCAAGTGCGTTTTGCACCCTCGCCAATGGCGGCCACCGGCCCGTAACTGACCTCGCGCAGCATCGAGGGTGGCCACTCGGGACTCTTGACGCCAGCCCCTAGATAACCCCCGGCCGCCTTGGCTTCCCCACGAACCGACAAGGTCACGGGGACGTCGATTTGAGCACCATCGCGCTCAACTTTCAGCACAATTTTGGTATCAGGGCGTACACGCACCAGATCGACGACTTGCTGCCAATCGCCCAACGCCTGACCATCAAGCGCCAGCAGGCGATCGCCGGTTTTCAGACCTGCGGCCTGGGCCGGCCCCTTCGGATCCAGCTCGGCAAGCACCGGCGGCAACGCCGGACGCCATGGGCGAATACCCAGGGACTTGATCGGATCAGGCTCGTCCGCACCTTTAAGCCAGTGATCCAGGGTCAGCTCGCGCGGCGTTTCGGCGGTCGAATCGAGCTCGCGCACCACGACATTGATGGTGCCGCTTTCACCCATGCGGCGTACCAGCTGCAAATTGACGGCGCCCCACCCGATGGTCGGCTCGCCATCAATGGAAACAATTTCCTGCCCCGCAACCAGGCCGGCCTTCGCCGCCATGCTGTCCGACTCGACGGCACCGATGACAGGACGCATCTGCTGGCTGCCCAACATGGCCAAGACCCAGAAGAACACCATCGCCAGCAAAAAGTTGGCGATGGGGCCAGCGGCCACGATGGCAATACGCTGACCAACGGTCTTGCGATTGAAAGACTGGTCCAGTTGATCTGCCGGCACTTCGCCTTCGCGCTCATCAAGCATCTTGACGTAGCCGCCCAGCGGAATGGCTGCGATCACAAATTCGGTGCCACGGCGATCATGCCAGCGCAGCAACGGCATGCCAAAACCGACGGAAAAGCGCAGTACCTTGACGCCACAACGACGCGCCACCCAGAAGTGGCCGAATTCGTGGAAGGTAACCAGCACACCCAGAGCAACCAGGGTGCCGACAATCATGTAGAGCGCACTCATCTAATTTCTCCGCATTTCAATCCAGTGCCTGAAGACGCAAACCTGCCCACAGACTAACGCGCGTTGCGGTTCAACCATTGCTCGGCCAGCGCCCGGGCTTTTGTATCGGCCTCGAACACTGCCCCCAAATCATCCACAGCCACGACCGGCTCAAGGCTCAGAACATCCTCGATGATACTCGCGATCTGCGGAAAGCGGATGCGCCGTTCGAGAAACGCCGCCACCGCCACTTCATTCGCCGCATTGAGTATCGCCGGCGCGCTGTTGCCCGCCTCTGCCGCTTGTCGAGCCAGGCGCAGGCACGGAAAGCGCTGCTCGTCCGGCGCTTCGAAATCCAGGCGGGCAATGGCAAACAGGTCCAGGGGCGCTACACCCGAATCAATACGCTCCGGCCAGGCCAGGGCATTGGCGATCGGCGTGCGCATGTCCGGGTTGCCCAACTGGGCCAGCACCGAGCCATCCACATAGTCGACCAGGGAATGGATCACACTTTGCGGGTGAATCACCACCTCGACCTGATCAGGCCGCGCGTCGAACAACCAGCACGCCTCGATCAACTCCAGGCCTTTGTTCATCATGCTGGCTGAATCCACGGAGATTTTGCGCCCCATGGACCAGTTCGGATGCGCGCAGGCCTGATCAGGCGACACATGCTCCAGCTCAGCCAACGGAGTTTGCCGGAAAGGGCCACCGGAGGCCGTCAGAAGAATCCGGCGTACACCCACCTGGCTCAGGCCACGGGCGAAATCGCCAGGCATGCACTGGAAGATTGCGTTGTGCTCACTGTCGAGGGGCAACAAAACGGCGCCACTCTTGCGCACGGCCTGCATAAACAGCGTGCCGGACATCACCAGCGCTTCTTTATTGGCCAGCAGAATTTTCTTGCCGGCATCAACAGCGGCCAGGGTCGGACGCAAACCTGCCGCGCCGACGATGGCCGCCACGACGGTGTCCACTTCGGCATCGGCCGAGACCTGACACAAGCCCTCCTCGCCCACCAGCACCTGCGTAGCCAGGCCCGCAGCCCGCAAATCGTCCTGCAGACCACGCGCCGCCGCCGCTTCAGGCACTACCGCGAATCGCGGCGCATGGCGCACGCACAAGGCCAGTAACTCACTCAGACGAGAGTAACCGGTCAGCGCAAAGACTTGATAACGATCAGGATGACGCGCAATCACATCCAGGGTGCTCAACCCGACCGAGCCGGTCGCACCCAATACGGTGACTTGTTGCAGGCGGCTCACGAAGCAGTCATCCACAACAGCACAGCAAAGATCGGGATGGCCGCGGTAAGGCTGTCAATGCGATCGAGCACACCACCATGACCCGGCAACAGGTTGCTGCTGTCTTTGATGCCAGCTTGACGCTTGAACATGCTTTCGGTGAGGTCGCCCACAACCGAGATGAACACAACAATGGCCGTGCCCAACAGGGCGAGAAGAATCTCCTTCACCGACCAATCACGTACAAGCCCGACCACCAGCGTGATCACCAGCGTCAACGCCAGGCCGCCGTAAACACCTTCCCAGCTCTTGCCCGGGCTGACGGCAGGCGCTAGCTTGCGCTTGCCGAAGGCCCGACCGGAGAAGTAGGCGCCAATATCCGCGCCCCAGACCAGAATCATCACCGCCAGGATAAGCCAGTTACCCATCGGCGCATTTTTGATTTCCACCAACCCTTGCCAGGCCGGCAGCAAGACCAGCAAGCCGATCACCAGCTTGCTGGCGACACTGGACCAATGGCCGCTGGAGCGCGGAAAGGTCAGCACCAGGAAGGTCGCAAGCGCCCACCACAGCACCGCTGCCCCCAGCACCCACGGTACGACAATGCTGGACAGGGTATGCATGAGGAATAACAACAGTGCGACGACAGCGGCATACACCACGCGCGGCAACTGGGCCTCGAAGCCCGCCAAGCGTGCCCACTCCCAGGCGCCAAGGGTCACGACCAGGCCGATAAACAGCGCAAAACCTGCGCCGTCGAGCAGGAAAAAGCCACACAAGGCAATCGGCAGCAGGATCAGGGCGGTGATGATTCGTTGTTTAAGCATTTAAACCCGGGCTCCAGCTTCGATCTGCTCGCTCGTTTTACCGAAGCGACGCTGACGGGAAGCGAAATCAGCCAGCGCATTGCGCATGGCATCGTGTTTGAAGTCCGGCCAGAACAGGTCGGAGAAGTACAACTCGGTATAGGCCAACTGCCACAGCAGGAAGTTGCTGATGCGGTGCTCTCCACCGGTACGGATGCACAGGTCGGGCAGCGGCAGATCGCCAGTCACCAGACAGGTTTGCAAGAGTTCAGGCGTGATGTCGTCAGGGCGCAAATGACCGGCCTGCACTTCGCGAGCGAGCCGCTGCGCAGCCTGGGCAATATCCCACTGGCCACCGTAGTTGGCTGCAATCTGCAGCACAAAACGGTTGGCGCCGGCGGTGATGACCTCGGCTTCACGCATGGCGGCCTGCAGCTCCGGATGGAACCGCGAGCGATCGCCAATGATGCGCAGGCTGATGTTGTTGTCATTGAGGCGCTTGGCCTCACGACGCAAGGCCTTGAAGAACAGGTCCATCAAGGCACTGACTTCTTCGGCTGGGCGCTGCCAGTTTTCACTGGAGAAGGCAAACAGCGTCAACACTTCGACCTTGGCTTCGGCACACACCTCAATGACGGCGCGCACCGCATCGACACCCGCTTTATGCCCGGCAACACCCGGCATAAAGCGTTTCTTCGCCCAGCGATTATTCCCATCCATGATGATCGCGACATGGCGCGGCACCGCGGAGGGCACAGTCTGCTTGGTCTTTTCCATGAAGGCGTCCTGACCCCTTATACGGCCATCAGGTCCTTTTCTTTTTCTTCGGTAGCCTTGGTGATCTGAGCCTCGGCGTCTTTGGTCAGCTTGTCGATATCGGCGGTGGCACGACGCTCTTCGTCTTCGCTGATTTCCTTGTCCTTGACCAGTTTTTTCAGGTCACCCAAGGCATCACGACGAATGTTGCGCACGGCAACACGGGCATCTTCAGCTGCGCTGCGCGCCTGCTTGGTGAAGCCCTTGCGGGTTTCCTCAGTCAGGGCAGGCATGGAGATCAGCAGCAACTCGCCCAGGTTGGTCGGGTTGAGGTTCAGGCCGGCGCTCTGGATCGCTTTGTCGACAGCACCGAGCATGTTGCGCTCGAAGGCCACGACTTGCAGGGTGCGCGAGTCTTTAACGGTGATGTTGGCCACCTGAGTGATGGAAGTATCTGCGCCGTAATACGGCACCATCACGCTGCCCAGAATGCTTGGGTGGGCCTTGCCGGTACGGATCTGACCAAATGCATGATTCAGAGAGTCCAGGGATTTCTGCATACGCTCTTGAGCGTCTTTCTTGATTTCGTTGATCATTGTTGGCCTTCCTCGATCAGAGTCCCTTCCGCGCCGCCGTGTACGATATTCAGCAGGGCGCCGGGCTTGTTCATGTTAAATACGCGCAGCGGCATCTTGTGGTCGCGGCACAGGCAAATAGCCGTCAGATCCATCACACCCAGCTTGCGATCCAGTACTTCATCGTAGGTCAGATGATCGAACTTCTCGGCATGCGGGTCTTTGAATGGGTCTGCGGTGTAGACACCGTCTACCTTAGTGGCTTTGAGCACCACGTCGGCATCGATTTCGATAGCACGCAGGCAAGCCGCCGAATCGGTGGTGAAGAACGGGTTGCCGGTACCGGCAGCAAAGATCACCACCTCTTTGGAGTTCAAGTGACGCATGGCTTTGCGGCGATCATAGTGATCGGTCACGCCTACCATGGAAATAGCCGACATCACGATGGCCGAGATATTGGCACGCTCCAGGGCGTCGCGCATGGCCAAGGCATTCATCACAGTGGCCAGCATGCCCATGTGGTCGCCGGTGACCCGATCCATGCCGGCCGCACTCAGTGCCGCGCCACGGAACAGGTTGCCGCCACCAATCACCAGGCCGACCTGAACGCCGATACCGACCAACTGGCCGACTTCCAGCGCCATGCGGTCGAGCACTTTGGGATCGATCCCGAACTCTTCCGAGCCCATCAGGGCCTCGCCGCTAAGCTTGAGTAGAATGCGTTTATAGCGAGCCTGATAACCACTGCCCTGCTGAGCCATTGCGAATCTCTCCTGCGGCGTATTTTTTAAAAATTCTTGGCGAGCCGTTTACGGCTTGCGTTCACTCTAGCTGGACGCTATCACAGCGCCATCGGAACACGGCTTTGTAAGCCAGTTCCGGCTGGAATCCAAATAAATTCGGACTTCCATTTGAAAAGAGGCTGCGCGCGTGAGCGGGCAGCCTCTTTCGGGCGACAGTTGAAAACTGTCTTATTGCTTGGCGGCAGCCAGCTGGGCAGCAACTTCTTCAGCGAAGTTGTCGACCGGCTTCTCGATGCCGTCGCCTACTTTGTAGTAGGTGAAGGAAACGATTTCAGCACCGGCTTTCTTGGCCAGTTCGCCAACCTTGATTTCAGGGTTCTTGACGAACGCCTGCTCAACCAGGGAAGCCTCAGCCAGGAACTTGCTGATACGGCCTTTGATCATGTTTTCAACGATGTTTTCCGGCTTGCCGGCGATCTTGTCAGCGTTGAGGCTCAGGAACACGGCTTTCTCGCGTTCGATGGCGTCAGCGGACACTTCCGATGGCAGCAGGAATTCAGGGTTGCTGGCCGCTACGTGCATAGCGATGTCTTTGGCCAGTTCAACGTCGCCGCCTTTCAGGGCAACCACAACGCCGATTTTGTTGCCGTGCAGGTAACCACCAACAACATCACCTTCAACGCGGGTCAGGCGACGGATGTTGACGTTTTCGCCAACCTTGCCGACCAGTACCAGGCGAGCTGCTTCTTGAGCTTCGATCAGAGGCTCAACAGTGGTCAGCTTGTCAGCGAACGCTTTTTCAACGCTGGCAGCAACGAATGCCTTGAAGTCATCTTGCAGGGCCAGGAAGTCGGTCTGCGAGTTCACTTCCAGCAGAACTGCGGTTTTACCGTCTTCTTTCAGCGCGATAGCACCTTCAGCAGCGACGTTGCCGGCTTTCTTGGCGGCCTTGATGGCGCCCGAGGCACGCATGTCGTCGATGGCTTTTTCGATGTCGCCGCCGGCCTTGGTCAAGGCCTTTTTGCAATCCATCATGCCTTCGCCGGTACGCTCACGCAGTTCTTTAACCAACGCTGCAGTAATCTCTGCCATTTCAAAATCCTCTTGGATAGGTTTTCAACCATTCCACCCGATCAAACGGGCGATCAATTCTTCCCGAACCTCCGTTGTAGGCCGCCGCACGTTACAGTCGCTGTGTTGCGCTACCGCAAGCAGGTGCCGACAAACGGTTTTCGAGGTGGCAAAAAGGGGGCCAAGCCCCCTTTTTGCTTACTGAGTCAACGCCAGGGCGCTAATTACTCAGCGGCAGCTACCGGAGCTTCTTCAACGAACTGCTCGGTACCACCAGCAACGTGGTTGCGACCACGGATTACAGCGTCAGCCATCGAACCCATGTACAGCTGGATAGCGCGGATTGCGTCATCGTTGCCTGGGATGATGTAGTCAACGCCTTCCGGGCTGCTGTTGGTATCGACTACGCCGATAACAGGGATGCCCAGCTTGTTGGCTTCGGTGATCGCGATGCGCTCGTGATCAACGTCGATAACGAACAGTGCGTCAGGCAGACCGCCCATGTCCTTGATACCACCCAGGGAACGATCGAGCTTTTCCAGGTCACGGGAGCGCATCAGCGCTTCTTTCTTGGTCAGCTTGGCGAAAGTACCGTCTTCGGCTTGCACTTCAAGGTCACGCAGACGCTTGATGGAAGCACGGATGGTTTTGAAGTTGGTCAGCATGCCGCCCAACCAGCGGTGATCGACGTACGGCGAACCGCAACGTGCTGCTTCTTCAGCAACGATCTTGCCAGCGGAACGCTTGGTGCCGACGAACAGAATCTTGTTTTTGCCCTGGGCCAGACGCTCTACGAAAGTCAGAGCTTCGTTGAACATTGGCAGGGTTTTTTCAAGGTTGATAATGTGGATCTTGTTACGCGCGCCGAAAATGTATTTACCCATTTTCGGGTTCCAGTAACGGGTCTGGTGACCGAAGTGCACACCGGCCTTCAGCATATCGCGCATGTTGACTTGGGACATGATAGTTCCTTAATAAGTCGGGTTTGGCCTCCACGTATCCCAATGACCAACCAGCGGCATCAAGGCCTCCGGCACCCAGGTCATCGTGTCGACACGTGTGTGGATTTAAGCTCTGCGGGGTATCCCCGGAAAGCGGCGCATTTTATACCACACGAACGGCGAAAACGAAACCCGCAATCACATTTGCCGACGACCGCTTTCGTGTAACCCCTTGAATAGAGCCAACATACCCCTACTCTATAGAGAGAAGCGATCATCAGGGGCTCATGATTTGAGGCCATCGTCTGATAGAATCGCGTTTTTTGAGGCTTGTGCGAATTCTGTAACCTTTTGTCGCACGCCCGCAAACCGTATTGATTTCAGCGCGTCGCGCTAGAGAGAGCCTGTATGACCGTTAGTTTGAAAACCGCCGAAGACATCGCCGGCATGCGCATTGCCGGCAAACTGGCTGCCGACGTGCTGGAAATGATTGCCGAGCATGTCAAGCCAGGCGTCACCACCGACACACTGAACCAGATCTGCCACGACTATATAGTCGACGTGCAAAAAGCCATCCCTGCACCGCTGAACTACAAAGGCTTCCCCAAGTCGATCTGCACTTCGGTCAACCACGTGGTCTGCCACGGGATTCCGGGCGACAAACCGTTGAAGGACGGCGACACGCTGAACATCGACGTTACCGTCATCAAGGACCGCTATTTCGGCGACACCAGCCGCATGTTCCACGTCGGCACCGTGCCGGTCTGGGCCGAGCGCCTATCCCAGGTGACTCAGGAATGCATGTACAAGGCCATCGAAATCGTCAAACCCGGCTGCCGCCTGGGCGACATCGGTGAAGTGATCCAGAAGCACGCCGAAAAGAACGGTTTCTCGGTGGTGCGCGAATTCTGCGGCCACGGTATCGGCACCGTGTTCCATGAAGAGCCGCAAATTCTGCACTACGGCCGCGCCGGCACCGGCATGGAGCTGAAAGCGGGCATGACCTTCACCATCGAGCCGATGATCAACCAGGGCAAGGCCGACACCAAAGTACTCGGCGACGGCTGGACCGCCATCACCAAGGACCGCAAGCTCTCGGCACAGTGGGAACACACCCTGCTGGTCACCGAAACCGGCTACGAAATATTCACCCTGCGCGCTGACGACACGATTCCACGCGTTTCGGCGTGATGATTGCGTCGGTTTTCCCGTAACCCTGTGACTGACTGATAGATAGAAAGGAAAGCCGATCGATGCCCCAGGTGGATCCCGAACTCTTCGACCGTGGCCAGTTCCAGGCCGAGCTGGCACTGAAGGCAAGCCCCATCGCCGCCTTCAAGAAGGCGATCCGCCAGGCCCGCGAAGTGCTCGATGAGCGCTTTCGCAGCGGCCGGGACATCCGCCGACTGATCGAGGACCGCGCCTGGTTCGTCGATAACATCCTGCAAAAGGCCTGGGAACAGTTCAGTTGGAGTGAAGACGCCGATATCGCCCTCGTAGCGGTCGGCGGCTACGGGCGCGGCGAGCTGCACCCCTACTCCGACATCGACCTGCTGATCCTGCTGGACAGCGCCGATCATGAGATCTTTCGTGATTCCATCGAGCGCTTTCTCACTTTGTTGTGGGACATCGGCCTGGAAGTCGGTCAGAGCGTGCGCTCGGTGGACGAGTGCGCCGAAGAGGCCCGCGCCGACCTCACCGTGATCACCAACCTGATGGAAAGCCGCACCATCGCCGGCCCCGAGCGCCTGCGCCAGCGCATGCTGGAAGTCACCAGCACCGCGCACATGTGGCCGAGCAAGGAGTTTTTCCTGGCCAAGCGCGCCGAGCAAAAGGCCCGGCACCACAAGTACAACGACACCGAATACAACCTGGAACCCAACGTCAAAGGCTCGCCGGGCGGGCTGCGGGATATCCAGACGATTCTGTGGGTAGCGCGCCGCCAGTACGGCACCCTCAACTTGCGCGCCCTCGCCGGTGAAGCCTTTCTGGTAGAAAGCGAAAACGCCCTGCTGGCCTCGTCCCAGGAGTTCCTGTGGAAAGTGCGCTATGCCTTGCACATGCTCGCCGGGCGCTCCGAAGACCGCTTGCTGTTCGACCACCAGCGCTCCATCGCCACGCTGCTGGGGTTTGAAGGTGAAGACGCGAAGACCAGCATCGAAAGCTTCATGCAGCAGTACTACCGGGTGGTCATGAGCATTGCCCAGCTCAGCGACCTGATCATCCAGCATTTCGAAGAAGTGATCCTGGCCCCCGAAGACGAAGCGCCACCGCAGCCGATCAATTCGCGCTTCCAGCTGCACGACGGCTACATCGAGGCGCGCAACGACAATGTGTTCAAGCGCACGCCGTTTGCCATGCTGGAAATCTTCGTACTGATGGCCCAGCAGCCGGACATCAAGGGCGTGCGCGCCGACACCATTCGCCTGCTGCGGGAAAACCGTCACCTGATCGACGATGACTTCCGTAACGACATCCGCAACACCAGCCTGTTTATCGAGCTGTTCAAGTGCAGGATCGGCATTCATCGCAACCTGCGCCGCATGAACCGTTACGGCATTCTCGGGCGCTACCTGCCGGAGTTCGGTTTTATCGTCGGGCAGATGCAGCATGATCTGTTCCACATCTACACCGTGGACGCCCACACCCTGAACCTGATCAAACACCTGCGTAAGTTGCAGTACACCCAGGTGTCAGAAAAATTCCCGTTGGCCAGCAAGCTCATGGCCAAGCTGCCCAAGCCTGAATTGATCTACCTGGCCGGCCTGTACCACGACATCGGCAAAGGCCGGCATGGTGACCATTCGGAAGTCGGCGCAGTCGACGCCGAAGCCTTTTGCCAGCGCCATCAATTGCCCGTGTGGGACAGCCGCCTGATCGTCTGGCTTGTGCAAAACCACCTGGTGATGTCGACCACCGCCCAGCGCAAGGATTTGTCCGACCCGCAGGTGATCCACGACTTCGCCGGGATCGTGGGCGATGAGACCCATCTCGACTACCTGTATGTGCTGACCGTCTCCGACATCAACGCCACCAACCCGACGCTGTGGAACTCGTGGCGCGCCAGCCTGTTGCGCCAGCTGTACACCGAGACCAAGCGCGCGCTGCGCCGTGGCCTGGAAAACCCCGTGGACCGCGAAGAGCAGATCCGCCGCACCCAAAGCGCGGCCCTGGACATTCTGGTGCGCGGCGGCAACGACCCGGACGACGTCGAGCAACTGTGGTCGCAACTGGGCGACGATTACTTCCTGCGCCACACCGCCGGCGACGTGGCCTGGCACAGTGACGCGATCCTGCAACAGCCGGCCGATGGCGGTCCGCTGGTGCTGATCAAGGAAACCACCCAGCGCGAATTCGAAGGCGGTACGCAGATCTTCATCTACGCGCCCGACCAGCACGACTTCTTCGCCGTGACCGTGGCGGCGATGGACCAGCTCAACCTGAACATTCACGACGCGCGGGTTATCACCTCCAGCAGCCAGTTCACCCTCGACACCTACATCGTGCTCGACACCGAAGGCGACTCGATCGGCGATAACCCGGCGCGCGTGAAAAAAATCCGCGAGGGCCTTACCGAGGCCCTGCGCAACCCTGACGACTACCCGACCATCATCCAGCGCCGGGTACCGCGCCAACTCAAACACTTTGCGTTTGCGCCCCAGGTGACCATTTCCAACGACGCCCAGCGCCCGGTGACCGTGCTGGAACTCAGTGCACCGGACCGCCCGGGCCTGCTGGCACGCATCGGCGGGATTTTCCTGGAGTTCGACCTGTCGTTGCAGAACGCCAAGATTGCGACCCTCGGCGAGCGCGTGGAAGACGTGTTCTTCATTACCGACGCCGACAACCAGCCGCTGTCCGACCCGGAACTGTGCCTGCGCTTGCAGGAAGCCATCGTGCAGCAGTTGAGCGTGACCCAGGAACCCGGCGTCGAGCTCACACGCCTGACGATATAAATTTTAATGTTGTGAACGTGGCTCATGTGGGAGCTGGCTTGCCTGCGATGGCATCGCCTCGGTGTAGCCGATACACCGCGGTGCCCGCATCGCAGGCAAGCCAGCTCCCACAGGGCCTGCTTTCATCGTGATAGAGGCTTACATGAACAACGCCCTGAACCAGCTCCAGCCCTACCCGTTCGAAAAACTGCGCGCCCTGCTCGGTAGCGTCACGCCGAACCCGGACAAACGCCCGATCGCCCTGTCCATCGGCGAGCCGAAGCACAAATCTCCTGAGTTCGTCGCCAAAGCCCTGGCAGACAACCTCGACCAAATGGCCGTTTACCCGACCACTCTCGGCATTCCGGCCCTGCGCGAGGCCATTGGCGCCTGGTGCGAACGTCGCTTCAACGTGCCCAACGGCTGGCTGGACCCGGCGCGCAACATCTTGCCGGTCAACGGCACCCGCGAAGCACTGTTTGCCTTCACCCAGACCGTGGTTAACCGTGGCGACGACGCGCTGGTCGTCAGCCCGAACCCGTTCTACCAGATCTACGAAGGCGCCGCGTTCCTGGCCGGGGCCAAGCCGCACTACCTGCCGTGCCTGGACGCCAACGGTTTCAACCCGGATTTCGACGCCGTGATGCCGGACATCTGGAAGCGCTGCCAGATCCTGTTCCTGTGCTCGCCCGGCAACCCGACCGGCGCATTGATTCCGGTCGACACCCTGAAAAAACTCATCGCCCTGGCCGACGAATACGACTTCGTCATCGCCGCCGACGAGTGCTACAGCGAACTGTACTTCGACGAACACACCCCACCGCCGGGCCTGCTGAGCGCCTGCGTCGAACTGGGCCGCCAGGACTTCAAACGTTGCGTGGTGTTTCACAGCCTGTCCAAGCGCTCCAACCTGCCGGGCCTGCGCTCCGGGTTTGTGGCCGGCGACGCCGACATCCTCAAGGCCTTCCTGCTGTACCGCACCTACCACGGCTGCGCGATGCCGGTGCAAACCCAACTCGCCAGCATTGCCGCCTGGAAAGACGAAGCCCACGTACTGGCCAACCGTGATCTGTACCGGGAAAAATTCGACGCGGTGCTGGCCATCCTCAAGCCGGTGCTGGATGTGCAAGCGCCGGATGGCGGGTTCTACCTGTGGCCGAATGTCGAAGGTGACGATGCCGCATTTTGCCGCGACTTGTTCGAAGAGGAACACGTGACGGTTGTGCCAGGCTCGTACCTGTCGCGGGAAGTGGACGGTTTCAACCCGGGCGCCGGGCGCGTGCGTTTGGCACTGGTTGCGCCGCTGGCGGAGTGCGTTGAAGCAGCCGAGCGGATTCGCGACTTTATCCAGCGTCGCCGCTAAGGGCTGTACGGGTCACTTTACGTGACCCAAATTCGCCTCACTCATATCCAGATCCGCTAACACTTCCCGCAACACGTCATCACCAATCTGGTGATGACGGCTCAAGCTATACAACTCCAACCGCTGGGCGCGCAGGGCCTTGAGGCGCAGCTTGCGCTCAAGCTGGTCCATCTGTTGCGCCAGCGCCTGGGCTTCGGCCGAGTCGTTGAACACTTCCAACTGGTGGCGATATTCCGACATCAACCGCGCCTTGAGTTCGGTGGCGAGTGCGGATTGCGCGGCGTCCTGGGTTTCGGTTTCGGCAGGCTCTTCAGCTTCAAGGGCGCGAATCGCAGCCACGGCAGTCCTCTTCCACGCCTCGCGCACTTCGTTATGGCGTTTTTCATCCGGGCTTTGTTCGATACCGCGCAACAGCAGCGGCAAGGCAATGCAGGCGGCGACCAGTGAAAGCAGGATCACCCCGGCAGCAATGAAGATCAGCAGGTCACGCTCGGGGAAATCCTGACCCGGCGCCAATAGCAGCGGCACCGACATCACACCGGCCAGGGTCACGGCACCGCGCACACCGCCCACGGTCAACAGCCAGCAAGACCGCGCAGTCGGCACTCGCGTCAGCTCGCTTCTCCCACGCAATCTTCGGAGCAGGCCTGACAGACGCCAGATGCTCTGCACCCAGATAAAACGCAGCACCACCAGCACCAGGAAAATCGCGATCACGTCCAGGCAGCGATACAGCAAGGTTGGCCACAGCGTCGGCTCGTGGCTCACCACCGCCTTGATGATGTCCGGCAGTTGCAGTCCCAGCAGCAGGAAAATCAGGCCGTTGAACGCGAACTCCAGCAATGACCAGACGCTGCGGTTGAGCAACCGTGTGCTGGTCTGGCGCGGCAACAAGTCGAGCCAGCTTTGCATCATGCCCGCCGCCACTGCCGACAGGATGCCGGATGCGCCCAAGCGCTCGGCCAACACGTAAGCGGCAAACGGCAGTAGCAACATAAATACGACGTGGGTCGCCGGGTCGTCCCAGCCGCGCGCAATCATCCACGCGCGCAGGCGGCCCACCACCCAGCTCAGCGCCACGCCAACTGCCAGGCCGCCGACGGCCACCAACACAAAGGTCAGGCTGGCATCCGCGAGGGAAAACACCCCGGTCAACGCCGCTGCCAAAGCAAACTTGAAGGTCACCAGGCCCGAGGCGTCATTCATCAACGCCTCACCCTGCAACATATGCATCAACGGCTTGGGCAGACGATTCTGGGCAATGGCCGACACGGCAACGGCATCCGTCGGAGACAACACGGCCGCCAGGGCGAAGGCCACCGGCAACGGAATCGTAGGCAATAGCCAGTGAATGAAGTAACCGGCGCCGACTACCGTGAACAGCACCAGCCCCACCGCAAGCGTCAGGATCGGCCCGCGCAGGCGCCATAACTCACGTTTGGGCATGCGCCATCCGTCAGAGAACAACAGCGGCGGCAGGAACAGAAACAGGAACAGCTCCGGATCCAGTGCCACATGCAGCCCCAATGTGGGCCAGGCCAGCAAGGCGCCTGCGGCAATCTGCACCAGAGGCAACGGCAGAGGAACAACACGCCCGACAAGACGCGAAACGCTGACCAGCATCAGCAGGATAAGGACGGTGTAGGCGGTTTGCATAAAGCGGAATTCCCGGACAATCGACTTGCAGCGACACACATCAGGCAACATCTCGCCGTTGAAGTGCCATATTACCCGGCTATGTTACCCAGCTATGTTACCCACCTATGCTGCGCGCTGGCCTTTGCACAAAAGTCGCACCCGGCCATCGACAAGCATGACGAGCGGCACCCAAAGCCGCTGGTCGTGGCATAATCCGTGACCTTCCGTTTTCACACGCTCAAAGGGGGCAATTCCTTGACCGCTTCAAGCAAAACGTTGCACCTTTTTGGCATAAAAGCCTGCGACACCATGAAAAAGGCTCGCACCTGGCTCGATGAGCACGGCGTCAGCTATGAGTTTCACGACTACAAAACGGCCGGTATCGACCGCGAACACTTGACCCAATGGTGCGAAGAGCACGGTTGGCAGGTGGTTTTGAACCGTGCGGGCACCACCTTTCGCAAACTCGAAGACGAACGCAAAGCCGATCTCGATCAGTCGAAAGCCATTGAATTGATGCTCGCACAACCCTCGATGATCAAGCGCCCAGTGCTTGATCTCGGTGACAGAACCCTGATTGGCTTCAAGCCAGATAGTTATTCGGCGGCCCTCAAGTAGGCCAGCCCTTACCATTTTTGTAGAGGTAACAGCATGTCCAATTCCCTGTTCAGCCTGGGCTTCGGCGTCGGCACTCAGAACCGCCAAGGTGCTTGGCTGGAAGTGTTTTACGCACAACCGTTGCTCAACCCGTCGGCCGAAATCGTTGCAGCCATCGCGCCGATCCTGGGTTACACCGAAGGCAACCAGGCCATCACGTTTACCGTCTCCCAGGCCCTGCAACTGGCGGACGCGCTCAAAGGCGTCGACACCGCTCAAGCCGCGCTGCTGAGCCGCCTGGCTGAAAGCCACACCCCGCTGGTCGCCACCCTGCTGGCCGAAGACGCCGCGCTGACCTCCACGCCTGAGGCCTACCTCAAGCTGCACCTGCTGTCCCACCGCCTGGTCAAGCCGCACGGCCTGAGCCTGGCTGGCGTATTCCCGCAGTTGCCGAACGTGGCCTGGACCAGCCAGGGCGCCATCGACATCAATGAACTGGCCGAGCGCCAACTGGAAGCCCGCCTGCGCGGCGAGCTGCTGGAAGTCTTCTCGGTGGACAAGTTCCCGAAAATGACCGACTACGTGGTTCCGACCGGTGTACGTATCGCTGACGCCGCACGCATCCGCCTGGGCGCCTACGTGGGCGAAGGCACCACCGTGATGCACGAAGGTTTCATCAACTTCAACGGCGGCACCGAAGGCCCGGGCATGATCGAAGGCCGTGTGTCGGCTGGCGTGTTCGTCGGCAAGGGCTCGGACCTGGGCGGCGGTTGCTCCACCATGGGCACGCTGTCGGGCGGCGGCAACATCGTGATCAAGGTGGGCGAAGGCTGCCTGATCGGCGCCAACGCCGGTATCGGTATCCCGTTGGGCGACCGCAACACCGTGGAATCGGGCCTGTACGTAACGGCCGGGACCAAGGTTGCACTGCTGGACGAGAAGAACCAACTGGTCAAAGTGGTCAAGGCACGTGAGCTGGCTGGCCAGCCGGACCTGCTGTTCCGCCGCAATTCCGAGACCGGTGCCGTGGAGTGCAAAACCCACAAATCGGCCATCGAACTGAACGAAGCGCTGCACGCTCACAACTAAGCAGCCACTCGATGCCACTAGCGGGCCCCCACTCCGGGGCTCGCTTATACGAGTCTTGATGACCATGCTTGTGCCCTCCCCCTGGCGCGCCGACTTTCCGGCCATCGCCACCCTGCAACGCCAAGACCAGACCTATCTGGACAGCGCCGCCACCACACAAAAACCTCAGGCCCTGTTGGATGCCATCAGCCATTACTACGCCAATGGCGCAGCCAATGTGCACCGTGCCCAGCATTTGCCGGGGGCTCATGCGACCCAGGCGTTTGAAGACAGTCGCAGCAAGGTCGCGCAGTGGTTGAACGCAGGTGACAGCGGGCAAATCGTCTTTACCCACGGCGCGACGTCTGCGCTGAACCTCCTGGCTTACGGCCTGGAACACTTATTCAATGCGGGCGATGAGATTGTCATCAGCGCCCTGGAACACCACGCCAACCTGCTGCCGTGGCAGCAACTGGCCAAACGCCGCGCGCTGACGCTGGTGATACTGCCCCTTGGCGATGACGGCGTGATTGATTTGCAAGCCGCCGCCGAGCTGATCGGCCCGCGCACGCGCCTGCTGGCGGTGAGCCAGTTGTCCAACGTGCTCGGCGCCTGGCAACCGCTGGAGGCGCTGATCACAATGGCCAAGGCCCACGGCGCCTTGACGGTGGTCGATGGCGCCCAAGGCATCGTCCATGGCCGCCACGACGTGCAGGCGTTGGGCTGCGATTTTTATGTATTTTCCAGCCACAAACTCTACGGCCCGGACGGCGTCGGCGTGCTGTATGGCCGCAACGAAGCCCTGCATCACCTGCGCCACTGGCAGTTTGGTGGCGAAATGGTGCAACAGGCCGACTACCACAGCGCGAGCTTTCGCCCTGCCCCATTGGGTTTCGAAGCGGGCACGCCGCCAATTGCGAGTGTGATCGGCCTGGGTGCCAGCCTGGATTACCTGAGCTCGCTGGATCAGCAGGCGGTGGTCGCCCATGAAGCGGCGTTGCATGACTACCTGCTACGCGGGCTGAAAGCGCGCAATGGCGTGCAAGTGCTGGGCTCGCCGCACGTAGCGTTGGTCAGTTTTGTGGTTGAAGGCGTGCATAACGCTGACCTGGCGCACTTGCTGACCGAACAAGGGATTGCCGTGCGTGCCGGGCACCACTGTGCGATGCCGCTGCTCAAGGCGATGCAATTGTCGGGGGCGATTCGTGTGTCGCTGGCGCTGTATAACGATTCGGATGACCTGGAGCGTTTTTTTGAAGCGCTGGACCAGGCGCTGGATATGTTGCGATGAGTGTGCCCGTGGAGGCAGTGGCTGCGCTTGAGGCCTTCCAGGCCGTGGGCAGTTGGGAGCAGCGCGCCCGCATGCTGATGCAATGGGGCGAGCGGCTGCCAGCGTTGGCGGATGACGAGAAGGTCGAGGCTAACCTCGTGCAGGGCTGTGAGAGCCTGGTGTGGTTGGTCGGCCGTTTACAGGGCGGCCATTGGCAGTTTGCCGCGAGCAGCGATGCGCGAATGATTCGCGGGCTGGTGGCGTTGCTGCTGGCGCGGGTCAATGGGTTGTCGGCAAGTGAGTTGCAAGCGGTTGACCTGCCGGACTGGTTTGCTCAACTGGGGCTTTCGCGCCAACTGTCGCCGTCGCGCAGCAATGGGCTTAATGCTGTACTGCAGCGCATGCAAGACCTGACCCGTACGCAAAAGTAAATGTGGGAGCTGGCTTGTGTGGGAGCTGGCTTGCCTGCGATAGCATCACCGCAGTCTTACTGACAGACCGAAGTGCCTGCATCGCAGGCAAGCCAGCTCCCACACAAGCCAGCCGTCACATTTTGAACTGAGATTCAGGCAGGCTTGACCCGCTCCGAAGGCCTGCGCACCCCGGCAACAATCTTGTCCACCGCCTTGGTCGCCGCAACCATGCCGAAGGTCGCGGTCACCATCATCACCGCGCCAAATCCACCGGCGCAGTCCAGCTTCACGCCATCGCCGACAAAACTCTTCTGCAAACAGATGCTGCCATCCGGCTTCGGATAGCGCAGTTGCTCGGTAGAAAACACACACGGCACGCTGTAGTGACGGGTCACCGTGCGGGAAAAACCATAGTCGCGGCGCAAGGTGGAGCGCACTTTCGAAGCCAGCGGGTCGTTGAAGGTGCGGTTCAGGTCGCACACCTGGATCAGAGTCGGGTCAATCTGCCCGCCGGCCCCGCCGGTGGTGATGATCTGGATCTTGCGGCGCTTGCACCAGGCAATCAGCGCCGCCTTGGCGTTGACCGCATCGATGCAGTCGATCACGCAGTCAATATTCGGCGTGATGTATTCGGCCATGGTGTCGCGGGTCACGAAGTCTGCCACCGCGTGCACCGTGCAATCCGGGTTGATGCCGCGCAGGCGCTCGGCCATCACTTCGACCTTGGGCTTGCCAACCGTGCTGTCCAGCGCATGCAACTGGCGGTTGCTGTTGCTGACGCAAATATCATCCAGGTCAAACAGCGAAATCTCGCCCACGCCGCAGCGGGCCATGGCTTCCGCCGCCCACGAGCCCACGCCGCCGACGCCGACGATCGCCACATGGGCCGCTTTCAAGCGTTCCAGGCCTTCAATGCCATACAAGCGGGCGACGCCTGCAAACCGTGGATCTTCTGTGCTCATGACCATTACCCCAAAAACCGGCGCGCATTATGGACTACGCAGCGACAAGTTCGAAGCTTCAAGCTACAAGTAAAGAACTTAGGTGAACATTCGCGGACTAACGTCCGGCTTTTCTTTGTCCGCTGTACGCTCAGGGAAAGGCCGGTGTAGGATGCGCGCCGTTCGGCGCAGGCCGACACCTCTTTTCGTTCCACACCCTTTGGAACCCGAAATAGCCATGGCATCGCGTAAATTTGGACTCAACCTGGTGATCGTGCTGGCAATCGCCGCGCTGTTCACCGGCTTCTGGGCGCTGATCAACCGCCCGGTCACCACCCCCAACTGGCCTGAACAGATCTCCGGGTTCTCCTACTCGCCGTTCCAGCAAGGCCAGTTTCCGCAGAAAGACCAGTACCCCACCGACGACCAGATGCGTCAGGACCTGGCGATCATGAGCAAGCTGACGGACAACATCCGTACTTACTCGGTCGACGGCACCCTGGGCGACATTCCCAAGCTGGCGGAAGAGTTCGGCCTGCGCGTGACCCTCGGTATCTGGATCAGCCCGGACCTGGAACGCAACGAGCGGGAAATCCAGCGCGCCATCGAAATCGCCAACAGCTCGCGCAGTGTGGTGCGGGTAGTGGTGGGCAACGAGGCGTTGTTCCGTGAAGAAATCACCCCTGAAGCGCTGATTGTGCTGCTGGACCGTGTGCGCGCCGCCGTGAAAGTGCCGGTGACCACGTCCGAGCAGTGGCACATCTGGGAAAAGAACCCGCAGCTGGCCAAGCACGTCGACCTGATCGCCGCGCACATCCTGCCGTTCTGGGAATTTATTCCGATGGACAAGGCCGGCCAGTACGTACTCGACCGCGCCCGGGACCTGAAGAAGCTGTTCCCGAAAAAACCGCTGCTGCTGTCGGAAGTCGGCTGGCCGAGTAACGGACGCATGCGCGGTGGCAACGAAACCTCACCGGCCGACCAAGCCATTTACCTGCGTACGCTGGTGAACAAGCTGAACCGCCAGGGCTACAACTACTTCGTGATCGAGGCCTTCGATCAGCCGTGGAAAGTCAGCGACGAAGGCTCGGCGGGCGCCTATTGGGGCGTGTACAACGCCGCGCGTCAGCAGAAATTCAACTTTGAAGGCCCGGTGGTCGCGATCCCGCAATGGCGCGTGCTGGCCATCGGCTCGGTGGTGCTGGCGCTGCTGTCGCTGACGCTGCTGATGATCGACGGCTCGGCCCTGCGCCAGCGTGGCCGCACCTTCCTGACCTTTATCGCGTTCCTCTGCGGTTCGGTGCTGGTGTGGATCGGCTACGACTACAGCCAGCAATACAGCACCTGGTTCAGCGTGACCGTCGGCATCTTGCTCGCACTCGGCGCACTCGGCGTGTTTATCGTATTGCTGACCGAGGCCCACGAACTGGCCGAGGCGGTGTGGACCCACAAGCGTCGGCGCGAATTCCTGCCGGTCGAGGGGGATTCGGACTACCGCCCGAAAGTGTCGATCCATGTGCCGTGCTACAACGAACCACCGGAGATGGTCAAACAGACCCTCGACGCCCTGGCCGCTCTTGATTACCCGGACTTTGAAGTCCTGATCATCGACAACAACACCAAAGACCCGGCGGTATGGGAACCGGTGCGCGACTACTGCGAAACCCTCGGCCCGCGCTTCAAGTTCTTCCACGTCTCGCCCCTGGCCGGTTTCAAGGGCGGCGCGCTGAACTACTTGCTGCCGCACACCGCCAAGGACGCCGAAGTGATCGCGGTGATCGACTCGGATTACTGCGTGTCGCCAAACTGGCTCAAGCACATGGTGCCGCACTTCGCCGACCCGAAAATCGCTGTGGTGCAGTCGCCACAGGACTACCGCGACCAGAACGAAAGCACCTTCAAAAAGCTCTGCTACGCGGAATACAAGGGCTTCTTCCATATCGGCATGGTCACCCGTAACGACCGTGACGCGATCATCCAGCACGGCACCATGACCATGACCCGTCGCTCGGTGCTCGAAGAACTGGGTTGGGCCGACTGGTGCATTTGCGAAGACGCCGAACTGGGCCTGCGCGTGTTCGAGAAAGGCCTGTCGGCGGCGTATTACCACGACAGCTACGGTAAGGGCTTGATGCCGGATACCTTTATCGACTTCAAGAAACAGCGTTTCCGCTGGGCCTATGGCGCGATTCAGATCATCAAGCGTCACACCGCAAGCCTGTTGCGCGGCAAGGACACCGAGCTGACCCGTGGCCAGCGCTACCACTTCCTCGCGGGCTGGTTGCCGTGGGTGGCCGATGGCATGAACATCTTCTTCACTGTCGGCGCGCTGTTGTGGTCGGCGGCGATGATCATCGTACCGACGCGGGTTGACCCGCCACTGCTGATTTTCGCGATCCCGCCGTTGGCGTTGTTCGTGTTCAAGGTGGGCAAGATCATCTTCCTGTACCGCCGTGCAGTGGGCGTGAACCTGAAAGACGCGTTCTGCGCGGCCCTGGCCGGTTTGGCGTTGTCGCACACCATCGCCAAGGCGGTGCTGTACGGCTTCTTCACCACCAGTATTCCGTTCTTTCGTACACCGAAAAACGCGGATAACCACGGCTTCTGGGTCGCGATTTCCGAAGCCCGCGAAGAAATGTTCATCATGCTGCTGTTGTGGGGCGCGGCGCTGGGGATTTACCTGGTGCAGGGCCTGCCGAGCAATGACATGCGTTTCTGGGTAGTGATGCTGCTTGTCCAGTCGCTGCCGTACGTGGCGGCGCTGATCATGGCGTTCCTGTCGTCGCTGCCCAAACCGGCGCCGGCTCCGGAGCCTGCGCCGGTCGTGTAAAAACTTGCGCAATGCACTAAACGGCGGCCTCTGGCCGCCGTTTTGCTATAAGATAACGGCCGTTTTGCAAGACTTGGCCTGCGCCCATGCTTCATGTGGAGCAGGTCTGTGTGGGAGCTGGCTTGCCTGCGATAGCATCGCCGCGGTGTACCTGCCGGACCGCGGCGTCTGCATCGCAGGCAAGCCAGCTCCCACATAGGCTCCGTATTCCAATTTCGTCCTGCGCCCATCACACGCTTTCCGGAGTTCACCCCATGACGGCCCACGCCGACCTTTCGCCGACCCTTCAACTCGCTATCGACCTGATCCGTCGCCCCTCGGTCACCCCGATCGACGCCGACTGCCAGAAGCTGATGATGCAGCGCCTGGGCGACGCCGGTTTTGCGCTTGAGCCCATGCGTATCGAAGACGTCGACAATTTCTGGGCGACCCACGGCAAGCACGAAGGCCCGGTGCTGTGCTTCGCCGGTCACACCGACGTGGTGCCGACCGGCCCGGTGACGGCCTGGCAGAACGACCCGTTCGACGCGCTGATCGATGAAAACGGCATGCTCTGCGGCCGTGGCGCGGCAGACATGAAAGGCAGCCTCGCCGCGATGCTGGTGGCCTCCGAGCGTTTTGTCGCCGATTACCCGGACCACAAGGGCTCGGTCGCCTTTCTGATCACCAGCGATGAAGAAGGCCCGGCGCACCACGGCACCAAAGCCGTGATCGAGCGTCTGGCAGCGCGTAAAGAACGTCTGGACTGGTGCATCGTCGGCGAGCCGTCGAGCACCACGTTGGTGGGCGACGTGGTCAAAAATGGCCGTCGCGGCTCCCTTGGTGCCACCCTGACCGTGCGCGGTGTACAGGGCCACGTGGCCTACCCGCACCTGGCAAAGAACCCGATCCACCTGGCCGCCCCTGCCCTGGCGGAACTGGCTGCCGAGCATTGGGATGATGGCAACACCTTCTTCCCGCCGACCAGCTTTCAAATCTCCAACCTCAACTCCGGTACCGGCGCCACCAACGTGATTCCAGGTGACCTGACGGCGGTGTTCAACTTCCGTTTCTCCACCGAATCCACCGTTGAAGGCTTGCAACAGCGCGTCGCGCAAATCCTCGACAAGCACGGCCTGGACTGGCACGTAGAGTGGGCGCTGTCGGGCTTGCCGTTCCTCACCGAACCGGGCGCTCTGCTGGATGCGGTTTCGGCCAGCATCAAGGCGATTACCGGCCGTGAGACCAAGGCGTCCACCAGTGGCGGCACCTCCGACGGGCGTTTCATCGCCACCCTCGGCACGCAGGTGGTCGAACTCGGCCCGGTCAACGCGACGATCCATCAGGTCAACGAGCGCATTCTGGCCAGCGACCTCGACGTACTGACCGAAATCTACTACCAGACCCTGATCAAGTTGCTCGCCTGATGCTTGCTTGCCCCCTTTGCAGCGCACCGCTCAACGCGGTGGACAATGGCGTGGCCTGCCCCGCCGGGCACCGTTTCGACCGCGCGCGCCAGGGCTACCTGAACCTGTTGCCGGTGCAGCACAAAAACAGCCGCGATCCGGGCGATAACCTGGCCATGGTCGAGGCGCGTCGCGACTTTCTCAACGCCGGGCATTACGCCCCGGTCGCCAGGCGCCTGGCTGAACTGGCCGCTGAACGTGCCCCGGCGCGCTGGGTGGATATCGGTTGTGGCGAGGGTTACTACACCGCGCAAATCGCCGACGCCCTGCCCCACGCTGACGGCTACGCGCTGGATATTTCCAAGGAAGCGGTCAAGCGAGCGTGCAAGCGCAACCCGGCGCTGACCTGGTTGATCGCCAGCATGGCCCGCGTGCCGTTGGCCGATGCCAGCTGCCAGTTCCTCGCCAGCGTGTTCAGCCCGTTGGACTGGGAAGAGGCCAAGCGCCTGCTCAGCCCGGGCGGCGGTTTGATGAAGGTAGGACCAACCAGCGGCCACCTGATGGAACTGCGCGAGCGTCTGTACGACGAAGTGCGCGAGTACACCGACGACAAGCATCTGGCCCTGGTGCCGGACGGCATGAGCCTGGCCCACAGCGAAGTTCTGGAATTCACACTGAGCCTGGCCGAGCCCAAGGACCGCGCCAACCTGCTGGCGATGACACCCCACGGCTGGCGTGCCAGTGCCGAGCGCCGCGCGCAGGTGATCGAGGCGGCCGAGCCGCTGATCGTGACTGTGTCGATGCGCTACGATTATTTCGTGCTTCAATAACCGACTTTCAAGCATCCGCGAATGGATTTTCGAATCCCGCAACGAGGAACATCCATGCGCCAACCTGATATCGAGATTTACCTGAAGGACGCCGACGTCGACCACAAGGCCATTTCCGCCTGGCTGGGCGCCGCGTTGGGCCCGTGCACCGACTGGGTCCAGAAAGGCCAGACCTACAAGTGCAAAGCCGGCAGCGTGCCGGTGACCTGGTTACCCAAGGCTGTAGGCAAATGGAATAGCCTGTACCTGGAAAGCGACCAGACCCCGTGGGACGACGACATCGCCTGCGCCCGCGCCGCGTTTGCCGCACTGAACGTTGAAGTGCGCTGCGCACCGGGGACGTGGGTTGAGGAAGAAGGCGAGGAAAGCGCCGACACCTGGATCCGCATCAGCGCAGACGGTGAAGAGCAGATCACCTGGAAGACCGCCTGATTTACAACTGCAAACCCAATCAATGTGGGAGCTGGCTTGCCTGCGATGCAGACACCTCGGTCTATCAGCTAGACCACAGTGATGCTATCGCAGGCAAGCCAGCTCCCACAGTTGATTGTGGTGATGCTTAAAGCCCCACCACATCCTCCGCCTGCAACCCCTTCTCGCCGGTCACCACGGCGTATTCCACCTGCTGACCTTCAGCCAAAGAACGGTGGCCATCACCGCGAATGGCGCGGTAGTGCACAAACACATCCTTGCCGTCTTCGCGTTGAATAAAGCCATAGCCCTTTGCATCGTTAAACCACTTCACATTGCCGGTTTCGCGCGTTGCCATTTGTCTTACTCCCACATGCATTTTTATTGTTGAGCCGGTCGCATTGAACTGCCGAGTATAAGACAGGCTCAAAAACGATCAACTCAAGTTTACATAGCTGCTTTTTTGCCGATTTTCGGCGAATACGGCACACTACCCGCCCGAGCGCCTGCTCGGTTTTTTCCACTTGAAGCAGCACGCCTATGACCCGCTCCCCGTTCCGCCGTCTGGTGTTTGGCACCTTGCGCCGACTGTTGTACCTCTGGGTTCGCTCGGAGACGATCAACCAGTCGTCCCTAACCCTTAACCTGGACCGCAGCCGGCCGGTGTTCTACGTCCTGCAATCACCCTCCCTCAGCGAATTGGCAGTGGTTGACAAGGAATGCACCAAGGCCGGCCTGCCGCGCCCGGTGCTGCCCGTGTCGGTAGGCCCGTTGATGGAACCCGCAGCGTTCTTCTACCTCACGCCAGAACCCGATTGGCTCGGCCGTCAGGACAAACGCGGCGCACCGCCAACCTTGACCCGCTTGGTCAATACCCTGACCGAGCACGCCGAAGAGAATGCACAAATCATTCCGGTCAGCGTGTTCTGGGGTCAGTCGCCGGAAAGCGAGTCCAGCCCATGGAAACTGCTGTTTGCCGACAGCTGGGCCGTTACCGGGCGCCTGCGCCGGTTGTTGAGCATCCTGATCCTGGGGCGCAAGACCCGTGTGCAATTCTCCGCGCCCATCAACCTGCGTGAATTGATCGAACACAATAAAGGTCACGAACGCACCGTGCGCATGGCCCAACGCATCCTGCGCGTGCACTTTCGTAACCTCAAAACCGCCGTCATCGGCCCCGACTTGTCGCACCGGCGCAACCTGGTCAAAGGCCTGGTCAACATGCCACTGGTGCGCCAGGCCATCGCGGACGAGGCCGAACGGGAAAAAATCTCCCCGGAAAAAGCCAAGGCCCAGGCCCTGCGCTATGGCAACGAGATCGCCTCGGACTACACCTACACCGCGATCCGCTTTCTCGAAGTGGTGCTGAGCTGGTTCTGGAACAAAATCTACGACGGCATCAAGGTCAACAACATCGAAGGTGTGCAAAAGGTTGCCCAGGGTTACGAGGTGATCTACGTGCCTTGCCACCGCAGCCACATCGACTACCTGTTGCTGTCTTATCTGCTTTTTAAAAACGGCCTGACCCCGCCGCACATCGCCGCCGGGATCAACCTGAACATGCCGGTCATCGGCAGCCTGCTGCGCCGTGGCGGTGCGTTTTTCATGCGCCGCACCTTCAAGGGCAACCCGCTGTACACCTCGGTGTTCAACGAATACCTGCACACCCTGTTTACCAAGGGGTTTCCGGTGGAGTACTTCGTCGAAGGCGGACGCTCGCGCACCGGGCGCATGCTGCAACCGAAAACCGGCATGCTGGCGATTACCCTGCGCAGCTTCTTGCGCTCCTCGCGCATGCCGATTGTGTTTGTGCCGGTGTACATCGGCTACGAGCGTGTACTCGAAGGCCGCACCTACCTGGGTGAGTTGCGCGGTGCGACCAAGAAGAAAGAGTCGATCTTCGATATTTTCAAAGTGGTCGGCGCACTCAAGCAGCGCTTCGGCCAGGTCGCGGTCAACTTCGGCGAGCCGATCAAACTGGCGCAGTTCCTCGACGCCGAGCAGCCGGACTGGCGCACCCAGGACCTGGGCCCGAACTACAAACCGGCCTGGCTCAACGAAACCACCAACCGCCTTGGCGAGCAGGTGGCGCGCCACTTGAACGAAGCCGCTGCTGTAAACCCGGTGAACCTGGTGGCGTTGGCATTGCTGTCCACTACACGCCTGGCCCTGGATGAACAAGCCATGGCGCGCCAGCTGGACCTGTACCTGGCACTGCTGCGCCGTGTGCCGTACTCGCCGCATACCACCTTGCCGGAAGGCGATGGCCTGGCGTTGATCAAGCACGTCAAGGACATGAACCTGCTGGCCGAACAGAGCGACGCGCTGGGCAAGATTGTGTACCTGGACGAGCAAAACGCCGTCCTGATGACCTACTACCGCAACAACGTGCTGCATATCTTCGCCCTGCCCGCGTTGCTGGCGAGCTTCTTCCAGAGCAGCTCGCGCATGAGCCGCGAACAGATCCTGCGCTACACCCGCGCGCTCTACCCGTACTTGCAGTCGGAGCTGTTTATCCGCTGGTCACTGGACGAACTGGACGCCGTGGTCGATCAGTGGCTGGAGGCGTTTGTCGAACAGGGCCTGCTGCGCTTCGAAAACAACGTGTACCTGCGCCCGGCGCCAAGTTCGCGGCACTTTGTGCTGCTGACGCTGCTGTCCAAGAGCATCGCCCAGACCCTGCAGCGCTTCTACATGGCGATCTCGCTGCTGCTCAACAGCGGCCAGAACAGCATCAGCGCCGAGGAGCTGGAAGACCTGTGCACGATCATGGCTCAGCGCCTGTCGATCCTGCATGGCCTCAATGCCCCGGAGTTCTTCGACAAAAGCCTTTTCCGACATTTTATTCAGACGTTGCTGGAGCAAGATGTGCTGCGCCGCGATGAGGCCGGCAAGTTGAGCTACCACGACCTGCTCGGCGAATTGGCTGAGGGTGCGGCGAAGCGCGTGTTGCCCGCCGACATTCGCCTGTCGATCCGCCAGGTGGCGCTGCACCGCGTCGATGGCGCCGCTGAAGCAACGGCTGAACCGGTCAACCCTGAAGAAAGCCGCTAGATTTAAACAGGCGCCGGTTGGATGCCGGCGCCGTTGACAAGGAGCTGTACCATGAAAAAGATCATCCTCCTGGGCCTGACCGCCCTGCTCGGAGCCTGCCAATCGATGAACCCTGCCCCGAAGGCCAGCCTCGACGGCGAAGTGTTCTACCTGCAGCGCATCGCATTGCCGCCCGCTGCCACCTTAAGCGTCAGCCTGCAGGACGTGTCCCTGATGGACGCACCAGCCGTGACCCTCGCCGAACAGAAAGGCCCGGTCAAAGGCCAGGTGCCGCTGCCGTTTCATTTGAGCTACGACCCGGCCCAGGTCAAACCTGGCCACACTTACTCGGTGACCGCTCGCATCGAGCTGGACGGCAAGCTACTGTTTATTACCACCGAACGGCACGCTGTGCAGCTCAACGGTCAGGATCCACAACCTCTGCGCCTGCGCGTTGATGCAGTAGCCCACTGAATTCGAACATAAGGAAGCGACCATGCTCCGTAATTCCCTTCGCCTCACTGCCCTGTGCGCCGGCCTGTTGCTCGGTGCCAACGCCATGGCGCTGGACCTTTCCAGCCTGTCCCAAGGCGACGCCTCCGGCGGCCTCAAGGACGCGCTGACCCAAGGCGCGCAAATCGCCGTGAAACAACTGGGTGTGCCCGGTGGTTTCAGCAATAACCCTGAAGTGAAAATCGGCTTGCCCGGCAAGCTGGGCAAAGTGGCTGACAAGCTGAAAATGTTTGGCATGGGTGATCAGGTCACACAGCTGGAAACCAGCATGAACAAGGCGGCGGAATCCGCCGTGACCCAGGCTCAGCCGATTCTGGTCAACGCGGTTAAAAACATGAGCGTGACCGATGCCAAGGGCATCCTCACCGGGGGCCAGGATTCGGCTACTCAATACCTGAACAAAAGCAGTCGTGATCAGATCCGCGCCAAGTTCCTGCCGATCGTCAAGGCGGCGACCGACAAGGTGGGCGTTGCCCAGCAATACAACGCGCTGGCCGGCAAGGCCGCGGCCTTTGGCGCAGTGGATGCCAAGAGCGCCAACGTGGAAAACTACGTGACCGAGCAAGCGCTGGACGGCCTGTTCAAGATGATCGCCCAACAGGAAGAAACCATTCGCAAGAACCCGGCGGCTGCGGCCACCAGTTTGGCGAAAAAGGTGTTTGGCGCGCTGTAACCCCTCCCCTCACTGCGCCCAGGCCATTTATCACGGGCTTGGGCGCAGCTGTCTCTCGCTAGCCTCCTAGCGGTTCAACGAACAGATTGGATACGAAGGCCTGATCGGCACTTGATACTCAGGAGCCGGGTGCGCGTGTGGCTTGCCGTGAACCGGCTTGGCGGGTTGCGACCAGTTGCAACTTGGCTGACTGCTATGAGGACGGTGATGATGGGCAGAATTGCCATACCCCGGCTTTTGCGGCTTCTCCCACTCACTACCTTTATAAGGCAAATTATTGCCGGTCAACGCTTCTAGAAGCGCGATTTTGAAATTGGCAATGGCATTAAAAAAAGACATCTGGCACTCCATAAACTCATTGAGAAAGGTTCGACAGGCTACTGACCAAGCCGAACCCTGCGCCTGTCCATCAGGCTTTTCTGAGTGGAGTGAGAAAGAGGAACGTTCCCTCGGTTTTAACGGGGTTTGCTTCGGCATGTAAAACCGCCCGGTCCGGACAGGTGCAGGACCGGGGGCCAGCGTGATCAGGCGGCGTCCTTCTTCACCCGAAACCACGCCGCATACAGGGCCGGCAGAAACAACAGCGTCAATGCCGTCGCCACAATCAATCCGCCCATGATCGCCACGGCCATGGGCCCGAAGAACACACTGCGCGACAACGGAATCATCGCCAGCACCGCCGCCAGTGCTGTCAGCACAATCGGCCTGAAACGTCGCACGGTGGCTTCGATAATCGCTTGCCACGGCGTGAGGCCGGCCTTGATGTCCTGCTCGATCTGGTCCACCAGAATCACCGAGTTACGCATGATCATCCCCGACAGCGCGATAGTCCCCAGCATGGCCACAAAGCCGAAGGGCTGGCGGAATACCAGCAGGAACAGGCTCACCCCGATCAAGCCCAGCGGCGCCGTCAGAAACACCATCGCGGTGCGTGAGAAACTGCGCAGTTGCAGCATCAACAACGTGAGCACCACCACGATGAACAGCGGCACACCGGCATTCACCGAGTTCTGGCCTCGGGCGGAATCTTCAACGGTGCCACCCACTTCGAGCAGGTAGCCATCCGGCAATTCGGCCCGCACGCCTTCAAGGGTCGGCAAAATCTGCTGCACCAGGGTCGCCGGTTGCTCCTTGCCATAGATGTCGGCGCGGATGGTCACCGTCGGCAGGCGGTTGCGGTGCCAGATGATGCCCTCTTCAAAGCCGTATTCGAGGGTCGCAATCTGCGACAGCGCGACGCTTTTGCCATTGTCGGTCGGTACCGCCAGGCTTGGCAGCAACGACAACTCAGTGCGCTCGTGCACCGTGCCGCGCAGCAGGATCTCGATCAACTCGTTGTCCTCCCGGTACTGGCTCACGCTGGAGCCGGTGAGGGAGCTTTGCAGGAATTTCGACAGATTGGCGGTGCTCACGCCGAGGGCGCGGGCGCGGTCCTGGTCGATATTCAGGTAGACGATTTTGCTCGGTTCTTCCCAGTCCAGGTGCACGTTGACCACGTGGGTATTTTCGCGAACCTTGGCCGCCACTTTCCGCGCCAGCGCGCGGACTTCTTCGATGTGCTCGCCCGTCACACGGAATTGCACCGGGTAACCCACAGGCGGGCCGTTTTCCAGGCGCGTGACCCGCGAGCGCAACTCGGGGAATTGCTCGTTGAGGGTTTCAATCAGCCAGGTGCGCAGGCTTTCACGCTCTTCAATGGTTTTAGCCAATACAACGAATTGGGCGAAGCTGGCGGCGGGCAGTTGTTGATCCAGAGGGAGATAGAAACGCGGCGAACCGGTGCCGACATAGGCCACATAGTTCTCGATGCCGGCGTGTTCCTTGAGCAAGGCTTCGAGGCGTTTGACCTGATCGGCGGTGTTGCTCAGGGAGGCGCCTTCGGCCAGTTTCAGATCGACCATCAGCTCCAGCCGACCGGAAGCCGGGAAGAATTGTTGCGGCACAAAACGAAACAGCGCCACCGAGCCGATAAACAACAGCAGGGTCAGCACGATCACGGTCTTGCGCCGACGCACGCACCATTCGACCAAACGTCTTACGCGCTGGTAGAAAGGTGTGCCGTAAGGATCAGGCCCATCAGCACCGTGTTTGGCTGCATGAATTTTCGCCAGGTCCGGCAGGAGTTTTTCCCCCAGGTACGGCACAAACACCACGGCAGCAACCCACGAGGCCAGCAAGGCGATGGTCACCACCTGGAAAATCGAACGGGTGTATTCGCCTGTGCTCGATTGGGCGGTGGCAATCGGCAGGAAACCGGCTGCGGTAATCAGCGTACCGGTCAGCATCGGGAAGGCCGTGCTGGTCCAGGCAAAACTAGCGGCTTTAAGCCGGTCGTAGCCCTGTTCCATTTTGATCGCCATCATTTCCACGGCGATGATTGCATCGTCTACCAGCAAACCCAACGCGAGGACCAACGCGCCGAGGGAAATCTTGTGCAGGCCGATGCCGAGGTAATACATGGTGGCAAAGGTCATAGCCAATACCAGCGGAATCGCCAGCGCCACCACCATGCCGGTGCGTACACCGAGGGAGAAGAAACTCACCAGCAACACGATGGCCAAGGCTTCGGCCAATACCTGCACAAATTCGCCGACGCTGGTTTTCACCGCTGCCGGCTGGTCTGACACCTTGCGCAGTTCCATGCCTGCGGGCAGGTTCTTCTGCAGGCGTGCGAATTCGCCTTCAAGGGCTTTGCCCAGCACCAGGATGTCGCCGCCATCCCGCATGGCCACGGCCAGGCCAATGGCGTCCGCGCCCATGTAGCGCATGCGCGGTGCCGGTGGATCGTTGAAGCCACGGTGGATGTCAGCCACGTCGCCGATTCGGAAAGTACGGTCACCGACGCGGATCGGGAAGTTACGTATTTCTTCCACGGTTTTGAAATTACCCGACACGCGCAATTGCACACGTTCGGTCGGGGTTTCAAAGAAGCCTGCCGTGGAGACCGCGTTCTGTTCCTGCAAGGCCTGTTGCACGGCGGCCAATGGCAAGCCAAGGGTGGCGAGCTTGAGGTTGGACAGCTCGATCCAGATCTTCTCGTCCTGTAGGCCAAGCAGCTCGACCTTGCCCACATCCGCCACGCGTTGCAGCTGAATCTGGATGCGGTCGGCGTAGTCCTTGAGCACGGCGTAATCGAAACCGTCGCCGGTCAGGGCGTAGATGTTGCCGAACGTAGTACCGAATTCATCGTTGAAAAACGGGCCCTGGATATCCGGCGGCAAGGTCTGGCGAATGTCGCTGATTTTCTTGCGCACTTGGTACCACAGGTCCGGAATCTGCGCCGAGTGCATCGAATCGCGGGCCATAAAGGTGACCTGGGATTCGCCGGGCCGCGAGAAGGAGACGATGCGCTCATAGTCGACGGTCTCCATCAGCTTTTTCTCGATGCGCTCGGTCACCAGGCGCGAGACTTCCTGAGCCGTGGCCCCCGGCCAATTGGTCTTGATCACCATGGCTTTGAAGGTGAACGGCGGGTCTTCGCTTTGTCCCAGCTTGGTGTAGGACAAGGTGCCAACCACCGCCAGCAGGATCATCAGGAACAGTACGATCTGGCGATTACGCAGCGCCCATTCGGAAAGATTGAAACCCATGGGGACTACTCCTTGTTCGCCGCCAGATTGACCACTCGGTTGGAGTGATCCACCGGGCGCACTTGCTGGCCCTCATGGAGTACGTGTACGCCCGCCGCGATCACCCAATCGTCGGGGCTCAAACCTTCCAATACCGGAACGGTTTTTTCGCCGAACGCGCCGATACGCACCGGCGTGCGTTTAAGCGTGTTATCCGGCTGTACGCGCCAGACGTAGGACGCACCATTCTCCGCAGTGAGGGCAGACAGCGGCACCGACAGCGGAATCACGCCATCCGCCTGTATGAAAACGCGGGCACTCTGGCCCAGTTCAGCCGGGACCTTGCCGCCGGTGAACGCGACGCGGGCGGCGAAGGTGCGTGATTTTGGATCGGCTGCCGGGGACAACTCACGAATGCGCCCGGTAAAGCGTTGGTCCGGCTGGCTCCACAATTCAACCGACACCGGCTGACCGATCTTGAACCGGCCAAAGCCTTGCTCGGGCAGGCTGATCAGCACTTCGCGCTCACCATCGGTGGCCAGGGTGAATACGGTTTGACCCGCCGCTACCACTTGGCCGACTTCCACAGCCCGTTTGGCCACCACACCGTCCTGAGGCGCACGTAACACGGCGTAACCGGCCTGGTTGCTGGACACGTCGAACTCAGCCTTGATTTGCTTAAGGCGTGCTTCACCGGATCGGTAGAGGTTTTCGGAATTGTCGTACTGCGAGCGGCTGACCATCTGACGGTCCATCAGGGTCTTGTAGCGGTCACGTTCGGCGCGTACCAGGCTCAAGTTGGCCTCGGCGGCGGCCACCTGTGCGCGGGTGGCTTCCAGTTGCAGGCGCACATCCTGAGGGTCGAGCTCTGCCAGCGGTTGGTTGGCCTTGACCCGCTCGCCCTCCTCCACCAGACGCTTGCTGACTTTGCCGCCGATGCGAAAGGCCAGGTCCGGCTCAAACCGCGCACGCACTTCGCCAGGATAACTGTCCATGGCCTGCGCCGAAGGCTGCGGTTGCACCACCATGGCCGGGCGAATGGTGGGTTGGGCCGCTTCTTCATGACCGCACGCGGCCAACAGGAAGATCAGGCTGACAGGCAACGCAAGAGGCAGGAAAGTGCTGCGCATGCTGAAGGACCTTTCGCAAATGAAGCTAGGAATAATTATACTGGCGGGTATGTTATTAATACCAAACTCACCAGTCCAGTATTAAAGGTGAAAATGTCCGACAATCCTGTGAACACCAATAGCCCCGGGCGCCCCAAGGACATGGCAAAGCGCCAGGCAATCCTCGAAGCAGCGAAAATCCTGTTTTTGAGCAATGGCTACGCCAGCACCAGCATGGATGCCGTGGCCCTTGAGGCCGGCGTGTCGAAATTGACCGTCTACAGCCACTTCACCGACAAAGAGACCTTGTTCACCGCGGCCGTGGTCGCCAAGTGCGAGGAGCAGTTGCCGGTGATGTATTTCGAGCTGCCTGCGGGCATGCCCGTGGAAACCGTACTGCTGAACATCGCGCGCGGCTTTCATCGGCTGATCAACAGCGAAGAGTCGGTGAACCTGCATCGCCTGATGATGACCACGGGCAATCAGGACCTGAAACTCTCACAGATCTTCTTTGAGGCCGGGCCGATGCGCATGCTGCAAGGCATGGAGCGCCTGCTTTGCAAGATCGACGAGAGTGGCGCGCTGAGCATCGACAAACCGTTGACGGCGGCTGAGCACTTTTTTTGCCTGCTCAAGGGCACGGCGAATTTCTGTTTGCTGTATGGCTGCGGCGGGCAGTTGAGCGAGGAAGCGGCTGAGGCGCATGTGCAAGAGGTGGTGGGGTTGTTTATGCGGGCTTATCGGCCCTGAAGCCTTGCTGTGCCTGAACTGGCGCCATCGCAGGCAAGCCAGCTCCCACGGGTGACCGCGTTCTCAGCCTGGAATGCGGTCAAATGTGGGAGCCGGGCTTGCCCGCGATGGGGCCCTCAAGATTTAAGCGCTTTCTTGGGATAGATGTCATACCGGCTGGACTTGCCATCCAGCGCATGGCTCGGCTTGGGCCCTTCAATACACGGCGCCTTGCGCGGCCTCTTCACCACCACTCGATGACTGGCCAACGCCAACGCCGCCGCCAGCAACGCCGGTGCATCCGGATCATCGCCCACCAGTGGCCGAAACAGGCGCATTTCCTTCTTCACCAGCGCCGTTTTCTCACGGTGCGGGAACATCGGATCGAGGTAGATCACCTGGGGCGGCTCGCCTTCCCAATTGAGCATCACGTCGATGGAATTACCCTTGAGCAGCTTCATCCGCGCCACGATCGGCGCCACTTCAAAATCCTCCGCGCCGCGCGCCAGGCCATCTTCGAGCAAGGCGCCGATCAGCGGTTGGCGCTCGATCAGGCTCATCTCGCAGCCCAGGCTGGCCAGCACAAACGCGTCCTTACCCAACCCGGCCGTGGCATCCAGCACTCGCGGGCGTACGCCCTGAGCGATGCCGACCGCCTTGGCGATCATCTGCCCGCTGCCCCCGCCGTATAACCGCCGGTGCGCCGCGCCGCCTTCAACGAAGTCCACGCGCACCGGCCCTGGCGCGTCAGGCCCGAGCTGTTGCAGCTGTAGGCCTTGCTCCCCGACTTGCAGGGAAAAGTCCGCCTCATCCAGTTGCAAAGGCAGTTCAAGCTGCGCCGCCCATTGCTCGGCGCGCGCCTGGAAACCTTCGGCCAAAGCCTCGACCCGAATGCGGCTGGCCGCTGGTTGTTCGCTCATCAATCGCTACGCTCAAAAATATTAAGGATCGGCAAACAGCGGCCGATAAAAACAACAGTCAGGTATTTTGCCAGAGCTGAGCGTCGACCGAGAAAAATGTCAGACATTCTTCCCCTAACCATCGGTGTACTGCCGACCCACAACCACTACGGCCTGCGCAATACTCAAGCGCTGGCCGGGGTGAGTCATGTGTGGCAGGACTTCTTCGCCCGTGCGTTGGCCGAGCAACTCGGCGATACGCCGGACGCGCTCGCCGCCAAGGCGCCAGCGCCGAGGGACCCGGCGGTGGAACCCAGCGAAGGCGCCGACCTGCTGTCGCAAATCCTCACTCAACGTCAGTGCGACGTGAAAGACACCGAAATCGCGCCACCCGAGCCGCTGTTCCTGCCGATCGCCGAATTCGAGACCGAGTTACTGCCACCACCCGCCACACCTTTCCCGCCGGACGAAATCGTCGCTCAACAGCGCCAGCAGAATTTCGAAAGCGGTTGGGTACGCCCGCTCGTGCTGACGGCCGGCCAACCGTTGCCCGAGCCTGGCCCTGCGCCGGAACCACGCCCGCTGCACCTGCCGATTGCCGAATTCGAACTGGACCTGCTGCCACCCGCCGCGGTGCCTTACCCGACCGAAGAACTGGCGGCGCAACAAAAGGCGTTGGACTTCGACTACCACTGGGCACGCCCGCTGATCATCAACAACCTGCGCCTGGCCGCCTGAGCCTCAGCGACACACCCCCCAACGTCCCATGTCCAGATGGAAATGGTTGCGATGGGCAGCGTTGTAATCCGGGCTCAACACCACGTTGAAATCCTCGCAGGCGCCATCACGCACTTGTCGCAAAAAGCGTGCGTTATCCCCCTCCCCCGGCCAGTCCTTGAGCACGCTGATGCTGCGTCCATCCGCGAGCCGAAAGCCGGCGATATCCAGGGCATTGGCCGACGCATGTTCGCTGAGTCGCCCGTCGGCGCGGTTGTAGACAGTGCGACAGGCAAAGCTGCCCAAGTGATCAACCCGCGTCACTGCCTGGCCAAACACCGCCTGCGCCGCCGGCTGAAGGCTGTGGCGCTCGAACAGGGCAAACGCTACGGCGAGTGGGCAACTGGCAAGAAAGCTGCTGCTCAGGGCCGCGTCTGCACCCTGCACGCGCAAAATATTGCTCAGCGGGCACGCCACGTCGACCGGCGTATCCGCTTGATGGCTGACGCGCAAACCGGAGGTTTTCAGCACTTGGTCGCACAGCGCCGGATCATCCTGCAGCCGGCTGAGCTTGAAACGCGTCAGCAGGTTCGGGCTGGCGCGCACATCCAGCGGTGCCCAAGGGTTCCACGCAGTCGGCAGCGGCACCCAGCCACGCCACACGCCCACGACGAATGCTCCGGCCAGCAACAGCAGCATGCCCACTAGGTTGATAAAGCGCACGCCTCAGCCCTTGAAAAATGCGTTGGCCTGGCTGAACGGCATCTTGCGTTCGGTAAACGTGAACGTGCCCAATTCATAGACCTCCTGCGCCGCCCGATAGAACTCACCATACGCCGCCAGCGCCATGGCCGAGCCGACGCTGATGCGGCGCACGCCCATCTCGCTCAGTTGCGCCACGCTGAGGTTCAAGCCGCCGGACATCAACACGTTCACGGGCTTGGGCGCGACCGCCTTGACCACCGCCAGCACTTCTTCAGCGTTACGCAGCCCCGGCGCATACAGCACGTCGGCGCCCGCTTCGGCGTAAGCCTGCAGGCGGCGGATGGTGTCAGGCAAATCCAGGCGGCCATGCAGGAGGTTTTCCGCGCGGGCCGTCAGGGTGAAAGGGAACGGCAAGCTGCGTGCAGCGGCAACGGCGGCTTCCACGCGTTCGACGGACAGGTCGGAGGGATAGATCGGGTCGGCAGCAACGCCCGTGGCATCTTCGATTGAGCCGCCAACGATGCCGGTGGCGGCGGCGCGCAGAAGGGTCTGGGCGCAACCGTGCGGCGTGTCGCTGAAGCCGTTTTCCAAGTCTGCCGCCACCGGCAATGCGGTGGCGCGGACAATCGCTGATGCGTTACCCAGCGTATCTTCCAGCGACAACGCCCCTTCCGCATCCGGCCGCGCCAGGCTGAAAGCAAAGCCTGCGCTGGTGGTGGCCAGCGCCTCAAAACCCAGGCTGGCGAGCATCACGGCAGAGCCGGCGTCCCAGGGGTTGGGCATCACGAACGCGCGATCGCGCTCATGCAAGGCCTTGAAGGTTTCGGCGCGAAGGGTTTGGGCATCCATGACGGGCTCCTGGCGGGAAAGTGAGCCTTAGAGTAACCCCAGTTGCTCCGCTTCGGGTTCTCGATGCAAGGTCGGCAGCGCCGGTAAACCGGGCAGGCGCGCCATCAGTTTGGCGTGAAAGCGCAGCGCCAGTTGCGCTGCGAGGCGGTTGTCCGAGGTGTGCAGAAAGACGTAGGGCGTGCGCCCCTCTTCGATCCAGCTGGCGATTTTCTCGACCCAGGGGATCAGGAACGGGTCATTGGCTTCCAGTTCGGGATGGCCAATAAATCGCACTTGAGGAAACTGAGTCAACGCAGCAGGACGCGGCGGCACCTTGGGTTTTTTCGATTGCGCATGCAGCACGGCCGCCGAGGTGGAGGTGCAACTGAACAGCGCGCGCGGGTCGAGGCAGATACGTTCGACGCCACGGTCACGCAACAGACGGTTAAGCGTGCGCTCGGCATCGCCTTTGGCGAAGAACTCCGGGTGGCGCACTTCCACCGCCATCGGGCGTTCAAGGCCATCAATAAAACCGGCCAGCTCGCCGAGGCGTTGCGGCGAAAATTTCGCCGACAGTTGCAGCCACATGGGCGAAACGCGCTCACCCAGTGGGCTCATCAAGCCGACAAAACTTTCGGCGGCCGGCAGTTGCTCGCGCAGGTCACCGCCGTGGCTGATGTCCCCGGGGAATTTGGCGGTGAAGCGAAAGTCTTCAGGCATGACTTCGGCCCAGCGCTGCACGGTGGCGGCCGAGGGTCGGGCATAAAACGTGGTGTTGCCTTCAACGGCGTTGAAGACCTGGGAATACAGCGAGAGGTAATCGCTGGAGCGCGCGTCAGCCGGATACAGGTACTCGCGCCAGGCGTTTTCACTCCAGGACGGGCAACCGATAAAGTAAGGCAGGCGCATCAGATGTGGATGTCGAGACCCAGCACTTCCATATCCCATTCGACAAAGCCGGCGGTGGTCAGGTAGCTGGCCAGGGCGGTGGCGACGCTTTTGCTCATGGAGCGGGGGAAGACCATGTCTTGCTGACGGGCGGGAAGACCGCCGGTGCGCGCTTGCGTGTTGGCGTGAGCCTCAGACTGGACTTCGATGAAGTCCGGCGAATCCTCGACCGAATCGTCTACCGTGACGTTAGCCTTACGCGGCTTACGCTTGATGGGGTAGGACTGTGAGGAAAAGCCGTCTATACGCATGGACGCGAACTCGGTATCAGTGATGGCATTTTAGTGGCGCGATCCGTTGCGCGCAAATGCTCTGGTGATAACTAGAACACATAATTTGTAAAAGGTTTAAAAACAGGGTCAAATTCTGACGATTGGAGGTTTTTACCCCAAATTGCCATCATTTTTGACGTCAAATAATCCCGCGTTCAGCCTTGGTTTGCGCCACTTTGTCACGCAGGTACACCGGTGCAGCCTGATCCGCCGGAATGGCTTCACCCCGCTCGAACGCGAAGCGTGCCAGCGTCAGCAGGTCTTTAGCGTGAGGCAACATTGCGGCGTCCTGAGCGGTCGGTTTCACGCCAATGCGCTCGCCGTAACCCCAACCAGTGCCGGCACCGAACCAGTCACCGCTGGCGTCCTCGGGCAGCACGGAAGATTCCGGCGGCTGTACCGCTTCCACCCCCACCAGGCGCATTTCGCCGGCAGTTTCGCGGTAGCAGCCCCAATAGACTTCATCCATGCGCGCATCGATAGCCGCCGCCACCTGCGAGGCGCCGTGTTCACGCAATGCGCGCTGGGCCAGCACCGCCAGGTTGGAGACCGGCAACACCGGGCGCTCCAGTGCAAAGGCCAGGCCCTGCACCACACCGATGGCAATGCGCACACCGGTAAACGCGCCGGGGCCACGGCCGAAAGCGATGGCATCCACGGCAGCCAGGGTGGTGCCTGCGTCTTCAAGCAATTGCTTGATCATCGGCAACAGCTTCTGCGCGTGCAGGCGCGGAATCACCTCGTAGTGGCTCGTGACCTTGCCATCATGCAGCAGGGCAACGGAGCAAGCTTCAGTCGCGGTGTCCAGGGCCAGCAGGGTGCTCATCGGTGTCGGTGTCCAAGTCGAAAAAAAGTGTGCCAGTATAAACAACAACGGCCCGCAAGCGGGCCGTTGTCTACACAGCGCAATACTGAATCAGCTGAGTGCTTGCAGTACCTTGGCGGTGATTGCTTCCACCGAACCAACACCCGGGATGTGGCTGTACTTCGGTTTGCCGTTGGCAGCGGACAGCTTCTGGTAGAAATCCACCAGTGGCTTGGTCTGCGAATGGTAGACCGACAGGCGATGACGCACGGTTTCTTCGGTGTCGTCTTTACGCTGCACCAGGTCTTCGCCGGTGATGTCGTCCTTGCCAGCCACTTTTGGCGGGTTGTAGACGGTGTGGTACACGCGGCCCGAGGCTTCGTGAACACGACGGCCAGCGATACGTTGCACGATTTCTTCGTCTTCAACCGCGATTTCGACCACGGCGTCCAACTCAACGCCCGCTTTCACCAGGGCTTCTGCCTGGGGAATGGTGCGCGGGAAGCCGTCGAACAGGAAACCGTTTTTGCAATCTTCCTGGCTGATGCGTTCCTTGACCAGGTTGATGATCAGATCATCGGAAACCAGGCCGCCGCTGTCCATCACGCTCTTGGCGATCAGGCCCAGCTCGGTGCCAGCCTTTACAGCCGCGCGCAGCATGTCGCCGGTGGAGATTTGTGGAATGCCGAATTTTTCAGTGATGAACTTTGCCTGAGTACCTTTACCGGCCCCGGGAGCTCCCAGCAGAATGACGCGCATTGATGTGCTCCTCAATTTTTTATAGAGATGACGCTCGGATTCGCCGCATGGGGGCAAATCTCGTAAAAATATGGGTCCAGGCCGATCAAACGGCCAAAGGCTGATCAAGATACACAGCGGGCCCAAACCACACAAGCCGCCGAAAGTCGCAGCAACCCACGCTGTCCCTGCCCGTTGCCAGGGTGTCTCCAGGCGCAACCGGGCTACAAAAACAATGGCCGCCCTTTTCGGAGCGGCCATTGCGGTTCATCTGCAAGCCTTTGAGAACACGCGAAAAACCTTAACCGGTGTTGCGCAAACCAGCGGCAATACCGGCCACGGACACCAGCAGCGCCTGTTCCAGAGGGCTGTCCTGCCGGGCCTCCTGCAGGCGCGAACGCGCCAGCAATTCGGCCTGCAACAGGTGCAACGGGTCGAGGTAGGTGTTGCGCAGGCGGATGAACTCAAGCGTGTCCGGGCTGTGGGCCAGCAGTTGCGACTGACCAGTCAGGCCAAGCACCACCTTGCACGCCTGCGACAATAGGTCGCGTAAGTGCGCACCCAATGGCAGCAAATCAGGCTGCACCAGGCGCTCGTCATAGAGGCGGGCGATATCGGCATCCGCCTTGGCCAGCACCATTTCGAGCATATCGATGCGCGTGCGGAAGAACGGCCACTGCTCACGCATCTGCCCCAACAGCTCGCCTTCGCCACGCTCCAGCGCCTTGCTCAAGGCCGCTTCCCAGCCGAGCCAGGCGGGCAGCATCAGGCGGGTTTGGGTCCAGCCGAAAATCCACGGAATCGCGCGCAGGCTTTCAATACCACCGGCACGCCGCTTGGCCGGGCGACTGCCCAGAGGCAAACGGCCCAACTCCTGCTCGGGGGTGGACTGACGGAAATATTCGACAAACTGCGGGTTTTCCCGCACCACCGCGCGATAAGCGCTGACACCGTCTGCCGCCAATTCATCCATCAAATGGCGCCAGGCCGGCTCGGGCGGCGGCGGTGGCAGCAACGTCGCTTCAAGTACGGCCGCCAGATACAGGTTGAGGTTCTGCTCGGCGATGTCCGGCAAACCGAACTTGAAGCGGATCATCTCGCCTTGCTCAGTAGTGCGGAAACGCCCCGCCACCGAGCCCGGCGGCTGCGACAGGATCGCCGCGTGAGCCGGGCCGCCGCCACGGCCGACGGTGCCGCCACGGCCGTGGAACAACAGCAATTCCACCTGTTGCTCGCGGCAGATATCCACCAGACGTTCCTGCGCGCGGTACTGCGCCCAGGCCGCTGCGGTGGTGCCGGCGTCCTTGGCCGAATCCGAGTAGCCGATCATCACTTCCTGCGGGCCCTGCAAACGCGTGCGGTAGCCCGGCAGTTGCAGCAGGCGCTCCATCACCGGGCCTGCGTTATCCAGGTCGGCCAGGGTTTCAAACAGCGGCACTACGCGCATCGGCCGTTGCACGCCCGACTCTTTAAGCAGCAGTTGCACTGCCAGTACGTCGGAGGCGGCGCCCGCCATGGAGATGACGTACGAGCCCAGTGACGCCGCCGGTGCAGCAGCGATTTCCTTGCAGGTGTTCAACACCTCGGCGGTGTCCGCCGACGGTTTGAAATAGCCCGGCAGCAGTGGCCGACGGTTCGCCAACTCTTTAGTCAGGAAGCTGATGCGCGCTTCTTCGTCCCAGTCCTCATAACGGCCCAGCCCCAGGTAGTCGGTGATTTCGGTCATGGCGGCCGAATGACGACTGGAATCCTGACGCACATCCAGGCGCACCAGAAACAGGCCGAAGGTCACCGCACGGCGCAGGCAATCGAGCAACGGACCATCGGCGATCACACCCATGCCGCACTCATGCAGGGACTGGAAACACAGCTCCAGCGGGTCGAGCAGCTCGCGGTTGTCCTGCAATACGTCCGCCGGCGCCGGGGTGCTGGCCGTCAGCGAAGTGTGGGCCCATTGGCGGGTGGCGCGCAGGCGTTCACGCAGTTGCTTGAGCACTGCACGATACGGCTCGACGCTGTCGCCGACCTTGGCTTGCAACGCCGGGCTGGCGCGTTGCATCGACAACTCGGAGGCCAGGTGATCGACGTCGCGCAAGTACAAATCCGCCGCCATCCAGCGCGCCAGCAGCAGCACTTCACGGGTGACCGGCGCGGTGACATTCGGGTTGCCGTCACGGTCGCCGCCCATCCACGAGGCGAAGCGAATCGGCGCCGCTTCAAGGGGCAAGCGCAGGCCAGTGGCGGCATGCAGGGCCTGGTCGGCCTTGCGCAAATAATTCGGGATGGCGTGCCACAGCGAATGCTCGATCACCGCAAAGCCCCACTTGGCTTCGTCCACCGGGGTGGGCCGGATGCGGCGGATTTCTTCGGTGTGCCAGGCTTCGGCGATCAGCCGTTGCAGGCGGTCGCGGATTTGCTCGCGCTCAGCCGTGGTGAGGTCGCGGTGATCCTGCAACGCCAGTTGTGCGGCAATCGCATCGTATTTTTGAATCAGGGTGCGACGCGCCACTTCAGTGGGGTGCGCGGTCAGGACCAGTTCGATGTCCAGACGCGCCAGCTGGCGGGCCAGGGATTCATCGCTGTGACCTTCGCTTTGCAGACGGGCCAGCAACTCGGGGAGTACCCGGGACTCAAACGGCGCCGGTTGCGACTCATCACGTCGATGAATCAACTGATACTGCTCGGCGATATTGGCCAGGTTGAGAAACTGGTTGAAGGCTCGCGCCACCGGCAACAACTCGTCTTCCTGCAACTGATTGAGGCTCGCGCTCAGCTCATCGCCAGCGGCTTTCTCCGAATCGGCGCCACGGCGGTCGGCCTTGGCGCCTTTGCGGATCTGCTCGATCTTGTCGAGAAAATCATCGCCGTACTGCTCTCGAATGGTGTTGCCCAACAGCTCACCCAGCAGGTGAACATCCTCACGCAAGCGTGCATCGATATCACTCATCAGCCAATCTCCAGCCAGAAATCCGGGACGCGCAGGTGTTCCAGAGTGCCGTCCGGTGCGGTTTCTGACAAGACACTTTAAACCTTGGCGCTTGCAGCTAGTCTCAACAGTAAGTCGCCGCGTTATCCATGCGAGCGGCTGGTCACTCATCACCGCCCGCAACCCGTGGGCTTAACTGAGGTTGCCATGAAAATTCGAGAACTGGCCCAGCATTGGGAAGAGAACGCCAAGGGTCGCTTGACCAAAACCGAGTACGCGATCCACCTGGATGTGGAGTCCGCCGCACGGTTGGCGGCCATTGCCGAGATGTACCCCAAACGCCAAACCGAAGAGCTGCTCGGCGAGCTCATCGGCGCCGCCCTGGAGGAGCTCGAAGCGAGCTTTCCGTACATCAAGGGCAAGCAGGTGATCGCCACCGATGAAGAGGGCGACCCGCTGTACGAAGACGTCGGCCCTACCCCGCGTTTTCTGACTCTGTCGCGGCGCTATCTGCATGATTTGTCAGCCAGTGGCGACGAACAGAAGCACTGACACCCCGCCGTAAAAACTAACTAAACCCCTGTATTCCGGGCCTCAGAGAGGCTCGGCGTACCGCTGCGCGCGGCAAAAGTTCCAACTTTTAAACGCTGACCAATCAGTCAAATATTTTTTTAGGCAATTCGCCATCTTCTCTGAACTTTTGAAAAAAGCCTCCGGTCACAGCAGGTAAGCCATCACATTGGAACGATCGTTTGAACTGGCGCCATGTGCTTTACCGCCGGGCCCGCAGCCGACCAGTCCAGATGGATTTTGATGTTTTTCAGGAGTTACCTAATGGAGTTGAAGACGATGAAGACCAGCACTGCCAAATCCTCGTTTAACCACCTGCGCGGGCTTAAATTGGCCGCGCTGGCAATCGGCACCAGCTTCGTTCTGGCAGGTTGCGCCGGCAACCCGCCAACCGAGCAGTACGCCGTGACCCAGTCTGCCGTTAACAGCGCAGTCAGCGCCGGTGGCACCGAATACGCACCTGTAGAAATGAAGTCGGCTCAAGACAAGTTCAAAGAAGCCGAAATCGCCATGCACGACAAGAACTACGACAAAGCCCGTCAATTGTCTGAGCAAGCCGAGTGGGATGCTCGCGTAGCAGAGCGCAAGTCCCAGGCCGCCAAAGCCGATCAGGCGGTGAAGGATTCCCAGAAAGCTGTTCAGGAGCTGCGTCAGGAAGGCATGCGCCCAGCGGTTATCAAACCGCAGCAGTAAGCCGCCGCCCCTGATTGCATTGCACCCGATATCGAATTGAAAGGACGACACGACTATGCGTAAACAATTGATGATCCCTGCCCTGCTGGCGATGAGCGTTGCCCTGGCGGCCTGCTCCACCCCGCCGAACGCGAACCTGGAAAATGCACGGACCAACTTCTCGGCCCTGCAAACCAACCCGCAAGCTACCAAGCTGGCGGCGCTGGAAACCAAAGATGCCAGCGAGTGGCTGGACAAGGCTGACAAGGCCTACCGCGACAAGGAAGACGAGAAGAAAGTCGACCAGTTGGCTTACCTGACCAACCAGCGCGTTGAAGTCGCCAAGGACACCATCTCCCTGCGCGAATCCGAAGCCAAGCTGAAAAACGCCGGTGACGAACGTGCTCGTGCCCTGCTCCAGGCCCGTGACGCGCAAATCAAGCAACTGCAAGACAGTTTGAACGCCAAGCAAACCGATCGCGGCACCCTGGTCACGTTTGGTGACGTACTGTTTGCCACCAACAAGTCCGACCTGAAATCCAGCGGTCTGGTAAACATCACCAAGCTGGCTCAGTTCCTGCGCGATAACCCGGACCGTAAAGTGATCGTCGAAGGCTACACCGACAGCACCGGTTCCGATTCGTACAACCAGAGCCTGTCCGAGCGCCGTGCGGCGTCCGTACAACGTGCACTGGCTCAACAAGGCGTGGATATCTCGCGCATCGTGACCCAGGGTTACGGCAAGGAATACCCGGTTGCCGACAACGGCAGCGTGTCGGGCCGTGCCATGAACCGTCGCGTTGAAGTGACCATCTCCAACGACAACCAGCCGGTTAAACCACGTTCGTCGATGGCGAACTGATTGGTTGATTGATGCTGAATAAAAGAACCCCACCTTAATGGTGGGGTTTTTTTATGCCGGTCAGACGTTGATTTGGCGACCGCTGTCGTTGCCCGGCATCATCGCTTCCATGCCTTTGCTACCGGCGGCCAGCCTTTCAAGCTCCTCGGGGCTCTTCTGACATTCGGAGCAGTCGGAGCCTGACGCCCCGCCACCGCCTTGAGCACCTGCGCCGCCCGCGCCGCCTGCACCTGCGCTTGACAACATTTCCATCAATTTTTTGATGAGATCGGGTTCCTGTTTTTCTTGTTTCTCGGCGCCTTGAGCACCGCCCTGATCCAGGCCATTTTGGCCTCTGGCCATACCCAACATCTTGCCAATTGCATCAATATTCATGATTCCACTCCCGAATTCGCACTACGTAAGTTGACTATCAGCAACACTGACATCCCAGTCAGTGGCTTCTTACGGGATACGGTTCCAGATATTTCAGGCGCGAAGGTTATTGCTGCAATTGCGGTGTTTCCTGGCCCATGCAACGCACAGCCTGTTTCTTGTTGTTCACCAGAACACCGCTCAAGCCTTTTTGCTCGGTATCAAACATCACCAGCACGCCGTCAACGCATTGCGCCACTTGCGGGGCCGGGGTCAGGGAGATCTTGTAATCCTCCCCAGGCACGGTCTTGAGCATGGTGAAGTCGCTGAGCAGCAACGCATCCTCGGGCTTGGCGAAATGCAGGTAACCGTAGAACCACAGGCAACCGACCGTGCCGATAATGGTGCCGATGCCGGTGAGGATCAGCGGGATCATGTTGCGTTCTTCGCTCATTGCGGGCTCTCTGATGAATCAACTTTTGGAAGGGGGTAGTTCGGAATTTCGCCCAGGCGGCGCAGGCCGTTGAAGTGCTGCGGGTCGTCCAGATGGCGCAGCATCACGGTCTGCCAGGTCTTGTCGGCAAAGGTCTGCACATGCCCGCCACGGGTCAGTTGCAACACCCTTGGCGGCGGCGCGGCCTGGTACAGGCGAATGCCGTTGGCCAGCGGCACGATCGGGTCATCCAGGCTGTGGAACAGCAGTTTGGGCACACCGGTCAGCCGGGGCATGGCATTGATCGCGCTGTCACCATCGGGCACCAGCCACGACAAGGGCACTTGAAACGGCCATGTTAACCAGGAGGTGCTGAGGGCGAATTGTCCTACGTCACGATAACTGGCAGGCACGCCGTCCAGCACCAGCGCTTTGAGCCGGGTTTGGCGTTCGGGATGGGCTGCGAGGTAATGCACGGCCAATGCGCCACCGAGGCTTTGGCCGAGCACTATCAAAGGCTGGTGCTGGGCTTCAGGCGCTTTGTCGAGCCAGTTGAAGGCGGCGTCAATGTCCTGATAAATCGCCGGTAACGACGGCTTGCCCTCGGACAACCCATAGCCGCGATAGTCCAGTAACAGTACCTGGTAACCCTGCTCCGGCAACCACCAACTGCCCCCCAAGTGCCAGGCGAGGTTGCCGCCATTGCCGTGCAGGTGCAACACCGTGCCCTTGAGCGGCACGCCGGGCTTGGCCGGCAGCCACCAGGCGTGCAGCTTCACGCCGTCGGCGGTGGTGAGGGTGATGTCGCGGTATTGCAGATGGGCTTTTTCCGGCGTGAACGGCAGGCCGGGCTCGGGGTAGAACAGCAGGGAGCTGCAGCCGTTCAGTGTGAGTAGCAGGCAAAGAATGCCGAGGATTCTCATCCGTTGAAGCCTCGCTGTTTTTCAGAGTGACAGAGATTCAAATGTGGGAGCTGGCTTGCCTGCGATAGCTGACTATCAGTTGATACATCTGTGACGGATACACCGCCATCGCAGGCAAGCCAGCTCCCACACTCTGAACCCGGTTTCTTCAGAGGATATTGGAGTAATCCGCTTCGATCCGGTCCAGGCTCAAATGATTGAGGAAGTTGGAGAAGCACATCCACGCCGCCAACGCGTTCATGTCGCGGAACTGCTCCGGCAAGTACTTGGGCGGCACCACCAGGCCTTCGTCGACCAATTGGCGCAGGGTGCGCATGTCTTCCAGCGTGGTCTTGCCGCAGAACAGCAGCGGCACTTGCTCCAGCTTGCCCTTGCGCACGGCGAGTTGGATGTAGTTGTAGACCATGATAAAGCCCTTGAGGTAGGACAAATCCTTGGTAAACGGCAGACCCGTCGGCGTCGAACCTCGGAAAACCCGACTCGCATTGCCATAGCTTTCGGCCATTTCAAAGCCTTGCTCACGGAAGAACTCGAACACCTGCAGAAAATCGGCGCCCTCCTCCACCATATGAATGGCGCGGGTGCGGTTGGTCAGTTTGCGCAGGCGGCTCGGGTAGGAGGCGAAGGTGATGATCTCCATCAGAATCGCCAGGCCTTCCTGGGTCACGGTAGACGACGGCGGGCCCTTGGACAAAAAGGTGCAGATCGGCTGGTTCTGGCCGTTAAGAGTGGTGCCCACATGCACCAGGCCTTCATGCACTTCGAGGGCGCGTACGTCGCGGTCGTTGAACATCGCGTCGGCGCGGATCTTGATGTAATCGGCACCCGCCGCCGCGTCGGCAACAATGCCGTCGGACTCGAACACACGGATGGTTTCTTCGGCCTCGCCAAACACTTTGTTCAGCCGGGTTTGCAGCAGGGCGACGGCGTCCTTGGCGGTGAGGGTTTTGGCCTCATCCTTCAAGTCGCCACGGCCATCGATATTATTCAGGTAGTCGGAGAGCATCAGGCCGAGGTCGGCCAGGGTCGGGTCGCCGGCGTGAAAGGCATCGGAGGCGGCGCCGTAAAGCTCCTGGGAGATCAGGCCGAAGTCCTCGGTGCCGCGCGCTTCCAGCATGCGCACCACCATGCGGTATTCCCGGCACATGCGGCGCATGATCTGCCCCACCGGGCTGAACTGCCCCAGGCGGCGGGTGATGTCGCGCTCGATGTTCTGGAACTCCAGTTTCACCGCGCTGGAGTCGAATGACAAAGGCCGGTTGAGGTAGTAATCGCGGCTCACGGCAGGCATTTCCTTGCCTTTGGCCTTGAGGAATCCCTGGCGAATGTTTTCGTCCCACTTCACGGCGTCGAGGACGCGAATCGGTGTTTGCGCCAGCACAATGCGATCGGACAAGGTGCGTATCGTCTGCTGGTAATCGTCCACCCGGTGCTTCCTCTTTTAACGTTATTGGCTCACGCGCCTATAGCGCACAGCTTCAACAAACACATCGGCATTGGCCGGGTCATCCAGGTAAGCGAACACCTGGTCCATCGGGCTGTCGACCAGCACGCCGTCGCCTTCGACAGTTTCCACGGTGTTGCCGTGCAATGCTTTCTGACCTATCGCTTGATGGATTTGCTCAAGGTCGAGGTTGTAGACCACCAATTCGTGTTTTTCGTCGAACTCAAAACCGGCAAGGATGAAATGCCCACCGAGCTTGGCCGGCAACGGTGCCGACAAATACCAACGGTTGCCATGGCGCGACACGGTAAACAGGTATTCATCGCGCTGACCCGGCTTGGCTTTAGGGTAGCTCACGGCTTTATAACGGTGCTCACCCGCGCGGCTGATCTGCAGGTTGAGCGGCTCGCCCCAGGCATTCTTGCTCGACCAGTGGCCGATCAAGGCGTCGGGCGCAGCTTGGCTGGCGGGCAGTGGGTCTTTAAACGTCACCAGGCAACCGCTGAGCAACAGGAATGACAAGGTGATTACAAACACACGCCAGGCTTTCATCCAATACCCCATCAGCTGTGGGAGCTGGCTGGCCTGCTCCCACATAAAGCAGATTCAATCGATGGCTAGACCGAGGCCAACACCAAATGCATGTAACGCTTGAGGATCTCAAGCATCTCTTCACCGGTCAGAGGCTCTGGGCCGCCAAGCAGGCCCTGATATTCCATCCGACCGATAATCGCCGTCAACACTTTGGCATCCTGTTGTGGCTCGCGCGAACCCAACATCTGGAAAAACTGCCCGGTGCCTTGCAGCAGAATCTGTTGGTGGGAACGCACCAGCTCGGCCAGGCGCGGGTTCAGCAACGCCTCCTGGCGAAAAGCCTGTTCGGCCATCAGGTGTTCTCGGCGGTTGATCAGTTGACGCTGCACATAGTCGGCGGTCAACCGTGCGATGTCATCGGCCAATTGCGAACGCGACTGCGGGCTACCGTCGCCATAAGCGACCATCTCGCGCAGCAGGCCTTCGTTGCGCACCCACAGCTTGCCCATGAAGGCAGCGCTGCGTTCGACGTATTGGGCGAAGGTATCGGTGAGCAAATCATCGATATCCTTGAAATAGTAAGTGGTGGCCGACAATGGCACTCCGGCCTCCGCCGCCACTGCGCGATGGCGCACGGCACGTACGCCCTCGCGGACCACGATGCGCATGGCCGCATCGAGAATGTCTTGCCGGCGCTGTTCGCTGCCCCGGCGACTGGCCTTGCGGCCCTGGTACTGGACACTTTCAGCCACGGCTGCAGCAATGCCGGCGGCGCCTTCTTGAGCCATTACGCGGTTCACGACAGTTCTTCCTCTAAGGGTGACGCAAAGCGTCACGGGATGCGTTCCTGCGCAGAGCGTGGGAACGAGCACCTGGCGCCGTTCTGTTGACGGCTGAATACGCCACACAAAAAAGCCGCCTTATAAAAGGCGGCTTCGGATTTCGCTACGGTTACGCTTGTGGCCGCATGTGCGGGAACAGGATCACGTCCCGAATCGACGGCGAGTTAGTCAACAACATCACCAACCGGTCGATGCCGATACCTTCACCGGCCGTTGGCGGCATGCCGTATTCCAGCGCGCGGACGAAGTCAGCGTCGTAGTGCATGGCTTCGTCATCGCCGGCGTCCTTGTCGGCCACCTGGGCCATGAAGCGCTCGGCCTGGTCTTCCGCGTCGTTCAACTCGGAGTAGGCGTTGGCGATTTCACGGCCGCCGATGAACAGCTCGAAGCGGTCGGTGACGTTCGGGTTGTCATCGTTGCGACGGGCCAGCGGCGACACTTCAAACGGGTACTGGGTAATGAAGTGCGGCTGTTCCAGCTTGTGCTCCACCAGCTCTTCGAAAATCATCACCTGCAGTTTGCCCAGGCCTTCAAAGCCCAGCACCTTGGCGCCGGCTTTCTTGGCGATGGCGCGGGCCTTGTCGATGTCGTTCAGGTCGTCAGCATTCAACTCAGGGTTGTACTTGAGGATCGAATCGAACACCGACAGGCGCACAAACGGCTCGCCGAAGTGGAACAGCTTGTCGCCGTACGGCACGTCGGTGCTGCCCAGTACCAACTGCGCCAGCTCGCGGAACAGTTCTTCGGTCAGGTCCATGTTGTCTTCGTAGTCGGCGTAAGCCTGGTAGAACTCCAACATGGTGAATTCAGGGTTGTGACGGGTCGAGACGCCTTCGTTACGGAAGTTGCGGTTGATCTCGAACACTTTCTCAAACCCACCCACAACAAGGCGCTTGAGGTACAGCTCCGGCGCGATACGCAGGAACATTTCCAGGTCCAGCGCGTTGTGGTGCGTTTCGAACGGCTTGGCTGCGGCACCACCGGGGATGGTTTGCAGCATCGGGGTTTCGACTTCGAGGAAGTCACGCGCCATCAGGAAGCTGCGGATGTGCGCAATGACTTGCGAACGCACGCGGAAGGTCTGGCGCACGTCTTCGTTGACGATCAGGTCAACGTAGCGCTGGCGGTAGCGCTGCTCGGTGTCGGTCAGGCCGTGGTGCTTGTCCGGCAGCGGGCGCAGGGATTTGGTCAGCAGGCGCACGTTTGTCATTTCAACGTACAGGTCGCCCTTGCCGGAACGGGCCAGGGTGCCTTCAGCTGCGATGATGTCGCCCATGTCCCAGGTTTTCACCGAGGCCAGGGTTTCTTCAGACAAGGTTTTGCGGTTGACGTAGACCTGGATGCGGCCAGTCATGTCCTGGATCACCATGAACGAGCCACGGTTGAGCATGATGCGACCTGCCACCTTGACCGGGATCGCAGCCTCTGCCAGCTCTTCCTTGGTCTTGTCCGCGTACTGTTTCTGCAAGGCATCGCAGTAGTTTTCGCGGCGGAAGTCGTTGGGGAAGGCGTTGCCCTTGGCGCGCTCGGCAGCAAGCTTTTCCTTGCGCAGGGCGATCAGGGAGTTTTCTTCCTGTTGCAGGGCTTGCGGGTCGAGTTGTTGGTCGCTCATGTCTTTAAATTTTCCATCACAGAATTAGGGTGTTACAGGCCGGATTTCAGGCTGGCTTCCAGGTATTCGTCGATGTCGCCGTCGAGCACCTTGTCGCAGTCGCTGCGCTCGATGTTAGTGCGCAGATCCTTGATCCGCGACGCATCCAGCACATAAGAACGGATCTGGTGACCCCAGCCGATGTCCGACTTGGTGTCTTCCAGTGCCTGGGAAGCGGCGTTGCGCTTCTGCATTTCCTGCTCGTACAACCTGGCCCGCAGCATTTTCATGGCGGTGTCTTTGTTGGCGTGCTGGGAACGTTCGTTCTGGCAACTGACCACGGTGTTGGTCGGTACGTGAGTAATACGTACGGCCGAGTCGGTGGTGTTTACGTGCTGACCACCGGCACCGGAGGAGCGGTAGGTATCGATACGCAGGTCGGCCGGGTTGATCTCGATTTCCACCTTGTCGTCGATCTCTGGCGAGACGAATACAGCAGAAAACGAGGTGTGGCGACGGTTGCCGGAGTCGAACGGGCTCTTGCGCACCAGACGGTGTACACCGATTTCGGTACGCAGCCAGCCAAAGGCATATTCACCCTTGATGTGCACGGTTGCGCCTTTGATACCGGCGACTTCACCGGCCGACAGTTCCATGATGGTCGCGTCGAAACCGCGTTTGTCGGCCCAGCGCAGGTACATGCGCAGCAAAATGTTGGCCCAGTCCTGAGCCTCGGTACCGCCGGAACCGGCCTGGATGTCCAGGTAGGCGTTGTTCGGGTCCATTTCGTGGCTGAACATGCGACGGAATTCGAGTTTGGCGAGGTTTTCCTCGAGACGGGCCAACTCGGCGACGACATCGCCCACTGCGCCTTCGTCATTCTCTTCGACGGCCATGTCCAGCAGGTCGCGGCAATCGCCCAGACCGGTGTTCAGTTCGTCGAGGGTGTCGACGATCTGCGCCAGCGCAGCGCGCTCGCGGCCCAGTTCCTGGGCGTATTCAGGTTTGTTCCAGACAGCCGGATCTTCAAGCTCGCGATTGACTTCGGTCAGACGCTCATGCTTTTGATCGTAGTCAAAGATACCCCCGAATAGTTTCGGAGCGCTCGGACAGGTCCTTGATGGTGTTAAGGATCGGGTTGATTTCCATGGCGGGCAGCACTCGTTGGCGAACTTTTGAAAGCCGACGAGTATAACGACAAACCGGGTGGAGCGGCAGCCCGCTTGGCGAAAAGGCGGGTTTTGTACAGGATCTAATGACCGATGAGGGTCCAATGTGGGAGCGGGCTTGCTCGCGAAGGCGGTGGGTCAGTCAATTCACCTTTATCTGACACACCGCCTTCGCGAGCAAGCCCGCTCCCACATTTTAATTCGCGCCAGACTCAGATTACTCAATCCCCACCTGATTACGCCCATTGTGCTTGGCCGTATACAAGCCCTTGTCCGCCGCCATAATCAACTGTCGGCAATCCGTGCCTTGCACCGGCGTCATGGTCGACAGACCAATGCTGATGGTCAGGCTTGCACCTTCGGCAGGCGCAATATGCGGGATTTTCAGCGCGGCCACCGCCATGCGCAGCTTTTCCGCGACCAGGCGTGCACCGCCCGGGGAGGTGTTCGGCAGCACCAGCGCAAACTCTTCACCGCCGTAACGCGCGGGCAAATCCGAGGGGCGGCTGCTGGCGTCGCGGATGGTAGCCGCAACCTTGCGCAGCGCCTCGTCACCTTCGACATGGCCGAAACTGTCGTTGTAGGTCTTGAAGAAATCCACATCAATCATCAACAGCGACAGCTGGGTCTGGTCACGCATGGCACGGCGCCATTCCAGCTCCAGGTATTCGTCAAAATGGCGGCGGTTGGACAGCCCGGTCAGCCCATCGGAGTTCATCAACCGCTGCAGCACCAGGTTGGTGTCCAGCAACTGCTGCTGGCTGACGCGCAGCGCGCGATACGCCGCGTCCCGCTGGATCAGGGTCATGTAGGAGCGCGAGTGATAGCGAATACGCGCCACCAGCTCGATGTTATCCGGCAGTTTGACCAGGTAATCGTTGGCCCCCGCCGAAAACGCTGCGCTCTTGATCAGCGGGTCTTCCTTGGTCGACAGCACAATGATCGGGATATTCGCCGTGGCCGGGTGGTTGCGGTATTCGCGCACCAGGGTCAGACCATCGAGGCCCGGCATGACCAGGTCTTGCAGGATCACCGTCGGCTTGATGCGGATCGCCTGGGCGATCGCCTGGTGCGGATCGGCGCAAAAGTGGAAATCGATGTTTTCCTCATGGGCCAACCCACGCCGCACGGCTTCACCGATCATGGCCTGGTCGTCGACCAGCAACACCATGGCGGCATTTTCGTCGGTCTTGATGTCGTCGATCTGTAAATCATTCATGTGCAGTCACCTGAATTACTGTCCTGCAAACCAGCACAACGGGAGGTCTTGATCATTTTGCAAAAACCTCCAGCAATCGGGGCGCAATTCTGTCCAGTGGGCGAATTTCGACAGCAGCATCAATTGCCGCCGCCGCTTTGGGCATGCCATACACCGCCGAGCTCTGCTGATCCTGGGCGATGGTCAAATATCCTTGTTCACGCAGCAACTTGAGCCCTTGGGCCCCATCGCGCCCCATACCCGTCAGCAATACGCCGACGGCATCTCCATTCCAGTAACTGGCGACGCTCTCGAAAAACACGTCGATGGACGGCCGGTAAATCTCGTTCACTGGCTCTGCTGTATAGGCTAGCGTGCCATTTTTCAACAAGCGAATATGGTGATTGGTGCCGGCCAGCAGCACCACACCACTTTGTGGCGGCTCGCCCTCACGGGCCAGGCGCACCGGCAGGCCGGAGGCGCTGCTCAACCACTCGGCCATGCCCGCGGCAAACACCTGGTCCACATGCTGCACCAGTACGATGGCGGCAGAAAAGTCCCGTGGCAAACCCTTGAGCAGGGTTTCCAGGGCAGCCGGCCCGCCCGCCGACGAACCAATCGCCACCAGCCTCTGGCGTGTACCCGTGCTGCGCTGGGGCGTGGTGTCGGTGCGCACACGGCTGCCACGCTGGCCAACCAGCCAGCCGATATTCAGAATTTTGCGCAGCAAGGGCGCCGCCGCGTCCTTGGGATTGCCCACGCCGAGTGCCGGCGTGTCCACCACATCCAGGGCGCCGTGGCCCATGGCTTCGAACACACGGCTGACGTTAGCCTGGCGGTCCACGGTGACAATAACAATCGGGCACGGCGTCTCGGCCATGATCTGCCGCGTGGCCTCCACGCCGTCCATCACCGGCATGATCAGGTCCATCAGAATCAGATCCGGGGTCAGCTCGGCGCAGCGTTGCACGGCTTCCAGGCCATTGGTCGCGACCCACGCCACTTCATGCGCGGGCTCGAAACTCAGGGCACGGCGCAGCGCCTCCACGGCCAGGGGCATGTCATTGACGATCGCAATCCTCATGCCCGGGCGCCTCCAATCAGTTCAACCACGGCGTCCAGCAGGGCGTCATCGTGGAAACTGGCTTTAGCCAAATAATAGTCGGCGCCAGCGTCGAGCCCACGGCGCCGGTCTTCTTCGCGATCCTTGTACGACACCACCATCACCGGCAACGATTGCAGGCGACTATCACGACGCAAGAGTGTGACCAATTCGATACCGTCCATACGAGGCATATCAATGTCAGTGATGAGCAGGTCGAAGTCTTCGGAGCGCAACGCGTTCCAGCCGTCCATGCCATCGACTGCGACAGCCACTTCATAACCGCGATTTAGTAACAACTTGCGTTGCAATTCACGCACCGTGAGCGAGTCGTCCACCACCAGCACGCGTTTGCGCGGCGCCTCGGTGGTTTGCTGGCTGCGCCGGGCGATGCGCTCCAGGCGGCCGGTGTTGAGCAACTTGTCCACCGAACGCAGCATGTCTTCAACATCAACAATCAACACCACCGAGCCGTCATCCAGCAACGCCCCGGCAGAGATATCCTGAACCTTGCCCAGTCGCGCATCCAGCGGCAGCACCACCAGCGTGCGCTCGCCGATAAAGCGCTCCACGGCAATGCCATACACCGCCTCACGCTCGCGGATCACCACGACTTTCAGCGTTTCTTCGTTACCCTGCCCCGGCGGGCGCTGCAGCAACTGGCTGGCAGCGACCAGGCCGACATGCCGGCCCTCGTGCCAGAAATGCTGACGGCCCTCCAGCTGCACAATGTCATCCGGCGCCAAATCGCACATGCGCTCGATATGCGCCAGCGGGAATGCGTAAGCTTCTTCGCCCACCTCCACCACCAGGCTGCGCACCACCGACAGGGTCAATGGCACCTCCAGGTGAAAGCGACTGCCCTGCCCCGCCGTCTGCTCCAGCACTACCGCGCCGCGCAGTTGGCGCACCATATGTTGCACCGCATCCAGGCCAACACCACGCCCGGACACTTCGGTGACCTTGTCACGCAGGCTGAAGCCCGGCAGGAACAGAAACGTCAGCAGTTCCTCTTCGCTCAGGCGCAGCGCCGTTTCCAGCGGTGACAGGTGCCGGTCGACGATGGTGCCGCGCAGGCGTTCAAGGTCGACGCCATTGCCGTCGTCACTCAACTCCAGCACCAGCAAACCGGCTTGATGGGAAGCGCGCAAGCGAATCACGCCCTCGGCGGGTTTGCCGGCCAAAATGCGCTGTTCGGGCATTTCGATGCCGTGGTCGACAGCATTACGCAGCAAGTGGGTCAGCGGCGCTTCGAGTTTTTCCAGTACGTCACGGTCGACCTGGGTCTTTTCGCCCTCGATTTCCAGGCGCACTTGCTTGCCCAGGCTGCGGCCCAGGTCACGCACCATACGCACCTGCCCCGCCAGCACATCGGCAAACGGGCGCATGCGGCAGGCCAATGCGGTGTCGTAAAGCACTTGGGCGCGCTGCCCGGCCTGCCAGCCGAATTCGTCCAGCTCGGCGGTTTTTTCCGCCAGCAACGCCTGGGCTTCGCTCAACAGCCGGCGAGTGTCGGCCAACGCTTCCTGGGCTTCAAGGCTCAATTCCAGCGCCTTAAGCTGGCTGTCCAGCGCGTCCAGGGCCCGTACGCTGTTGCTTTGGATGCGTTTGAGGCGTTGCATGCTGGCCAGGTAGGGCTTGAGCCGCTGGGTTTCCACCAGCGATTTGCTCGACAAATCGAGCAGGCTGTTCAAGCGCTCGGCGGTGACGCGCAACACGCGCTCGCCGCCTTCAGTCATGGGTTTGGTCTGGCGCGGGGCCGACGCAGCGACTTGCGGCGCGGGTTCGGGCTCCGGCGGCAACGCTTCAAGCACAGGCGCCGAGGCAGGCTCGGGCGGCGGCAGCACTTTTTTTACCGGCGCTTGGGCGGGGTCCAGCAGACGCTCCATCAGCGCCACGTAGCCCTCGATATCCGCCGGGCCCACGTCATTGCCGGGTGTGGCGATGCGCATCAGCAGATCAGTGCCTTGCAGCAGCGCATCAATATGTTCGGGTTGCAGGTACAGACGGCCTTCCTGGGCGCTGACCAGGCAATCTTCCATCACATGGGACACGCTGACACCCGCGTCCACGCCGACGATTCGCGCCGCGCCCTTGAGCGAGTGCGCTGCGCGCATGCAGGCTTCGAGCTGGTCGGCCTGGGTCGGATTGCGCTCCAGAGCCAGCAAACCGGCGCTCAGCACCTGGGTCTGCGCGTCGGCTTCCAGGCTGAACAGTTCCAGCAGCGAGGCATCGCGCATCTGGTCGGGGGTCATGTGAGGCTCCGGGTCACGGCAGACAACAATTGCGCCTCATCCAGCCAACGCAGGCTTCGGCCTTTCCACTGCAACACGCCCTGGGTGTAGCGCGCGCTGGCCTGGGTACCCGAGGCCGACGCCGCATTCAGGATGCGCTCGTCGATGGCATGAATGCCATCCACTTCATCCACCGGCACCACCACCGGGCCGTCTTGCGCAGCGATGATCAACATGCGCGGCATGATGCGCCCACCCGTCGCGCCGCTGCCGGAGCTGTCCAGCCCGAGCAGCTCCACCAGCGACAGGCACGCCACCAGCGCACCCCGCACGTTGGCCACGCCAAGCAGCGCCCGCGAACGCTGGTGCGGCAGCGAGTGGATCGGTTGCAGCGGCGCCACTTCCACCAGGCAACGGGTGGCGATGCCCAGCCATTCTTCGCCCAGGCGGAAGATCAGCAACGAACGGGTGACCACATTCGAGTCGACTTCGGCCGCCGCCTGCGGGCGATGGTCGTCTTGTTGCAAGGCATAGCGGTCGAGCAAGCGCGTGGCGGCGGCGGAATACACCGAGCAATTGCGGCAATGGATATGCTCCGCCAACAGCGGGCAGGACTTGTCGCCATGAATGCCGATGCGGTTCCAGCAATCGTCGATGGCCTGGGTGTCGGCCAGGGTCAGGTTCAGGCCTGCGGTGTCGAGCGCGTCGGGGCTACTCATCGTTTGGGCTCACTGTCAGCTCGCTCGCTACGGGCGGCGCGTGCCTGCAAACGGCGCGCCCCCGCACTGTCGCCCTGGGATTCCAGCAACGCGGCCAGGTGCATCAAGGCCTGCGGGTGCTGGGGTTCCAGGTACAAGGCTTTTCTATAATACCCCTGGGCTTCCAGGGCGCTGCCGGCCACGTCGCTCAACAGCCCCAGCCAGTAATACACCTGGGCGGCCGGCGGGTGGTTACTCAGATACTGCTCACAGGCGGCGCGGGCCTCGGCACTTTTGCCTTCGTTGGCCAGGGTGGCGATGCGGCTGAGCAAGTCGCCTGCGTCGGACTGCGGCGCCTTGATCGGCACCACCTGCGCCCCCGTCGTACTGAACGGCCGCGGTTTGGCCGGGATCGGTGCGGCGCTGCGCTGAGGCAAGGGCGCAGGCATCGGCACAAACACAGGCTGCGCCGTGACCGGCTCCACATGCCGGCTGAACGCAAAGGATTGCGGCACGCCGATCGAACGCATGCCATGACGGCCCAGCAGGCTGCCTTCGGCGGGGCCGATAAACAGCACGCCGTCCACATGGGTCAGGCTTTTCAGCACATCGAAGACCTGCTTCTGGGTCGGCTGATCGAAGTAGATGAGCAGATTGCGGCAGAACACGAAATCGTAGGTCGGCTCATTGGCCAGCAGCGCCGGGTCAAGCAGGTTGCCGACTTGCAGGCGCACTTGCTCACGCACCCGGTCGTCGATGCGATAGCCGTCACCCTGCTCGGTGAAGTGGTGATCGCGAAAGCCGATATCCGCGCCGCGAAAGGAGTTTTTGCCATACACGCCATGGCGCGCGCGCTCAACCGACAGCGGGCTGACATCCAGGCCCTGCACCTTGAACTGGTGCGGGGCCAGGTCTGCATCAAGCAAGGCCATGGCGATCGAATAGGGCTCTTCACCGGTGGAGCACGGCAGGCTGAGAATACGCAGCGCGCGCATCTGCTTGATCTCGACCAGACGCGCCTTGGCCAAGCGGGCCAGGGTCGCAAAGGATTCGGGGTAACGGAAAAACCAGGTTTCGGGGACGATTACCGCCTCGATCAGCGCTTGCTGCTCATCATGGGAACTTTGCAGGCGCTGCCAGTAATCCTCCAGGTTTTGCGCATGCATGGCCTGGCTGCGCTGGCGTACGGCGCGGTCGATGATCGCCTCACCCACCGAGGCCACGTCCAGGCCGATGCGCTCCTTCAGAAAGGCCGAGAACCGCGGGTCGCTGCTCATAGGCTCAGCTCGGCTGAAAACAGCAAGTCACGGACCTCTTCCGTGAGCAGGTCGGCGATGCCGATCCACTGCATCAGGCCCGACGCATCTTCACGTACCGGCCCCAGGTAGGGCGCCTGACGGTTGTCCAGGCCGTAGGGCTGGAACTCGGCAGGGTCGCAGCGCAGGGTGTCGGTGGCCTGTTCAAGGATCAAGCCCAGCCAGCGCGCCTCGACCCAGGGTTGCGGCTGATAATTGACCAAGACCAGACGCGTGCTGGTGCGGGCCTGGGCGGCCACACCAAATGTCAACGCGCTGAGGTCGATAACCGGCACTAGCGCACCACGATGGGCGAAGATGCCCGCCACCCAAAGCGGCGCATGGGCGATGGGTTTGAGCGGCAGGCGCGGCAGTACCTCGGCCACTTCGGTGGCCTTGAGGGCATAGCGTTCGCTGCCGATGTTGAACACCAGGAACAGCGCTTTTTTGGCGGCCGGGGCGCCGCCGCGTTTAGCCGCGAGGTCGCTCATCAGACTTTGAAACGCGACACGCCGCTGCGCAGACCGACCGCAACCTGGCTCAGTTCATCAATGGCAAAGCTGGCCTGGCGCAGGGATTCCACGGTCTGGCTGCTGGCATCGCCCAGTTGCACCAGCGCGTGGTTGATCTGCTCGGCACCGGTGGCCTGGGCCTGCATGCCTTCGTTAACCATCAACACCCGCGGCGCCAGCGCCTGTACCTGATGGATGATCTGCGACAGCTGCTCGCCCACTTGCTGCACCTCGAACATGCCGCGGCGCACTTCTTCGGAGAACTTGTCCATGCCCATCACCCCCGCCGACACGGCGGACTGGATCTCACGCACCATTTGCTCGATGTCGTAGGTCGCCACGGCAGTCTGGTCAGCCAGGCGGCGCACTTCAGTGGCCACCACGGCAAAGCCGCGACCATATTCACCGGCCTTTTCAGCCTCGATGGCAGCGTTAAGCGACAGCAGGTTTGTCTGGTCGGCGACCTTGACGATGGTCACCACCACCTGGTTGATGTTGCCGGCCTTCTCATTGAGGATCGCCAGCTTGGCGTTGACCAGATCCGCGGCGCCCATCACTGAGTGCATGGTTTCTTCCATGCGCGCCAGGCCTTGCTGACCGGAACCGGCGGCGACCGAGGCCTGATCGGCGGCGGTGGACACTTCGGTCATGGTGCGGACCAAATCCTTGGAAGTTGCAGCGATCTCGCGCGATGTTGCGCCGATTTCGGTGGTAGTCGCCGCCGTCTCGGTCGCGGTGGCCTGTTGCTGCTTGGAGGTGGCGGCAATCTCGGTGACGGAGGTGGTCACCTGCACCGAAGAGCGCTGGGCCTGGGACACCAGAGCAGTCAGCTCGGTCATCATGTCGTTGAAGCCGGTTTCCACCGCGTTGAATTCGTCTTTGCGTTCCAGGTTCAGGCGTTTGCTCAGGTCGCCGTCGCGCATGGTGCCGAGGATCGAGACGATCCGCTGCATCGGCGCCATGATTGCGCGCATCAGCAGCAGGCCGCAGAGACCGGCGGCGAGGATGGCGACCAGCAACGACACGAACATGCTGAGTTTGGCGGCGGCGACCGAGGCGTCAATCGCGTCCGTCGCACGGTCAGCGACGTTTTTGTTTTCAGTGATGATGTCATTGAGTTTCATGCGCCCTGCCGTCCAGGCGGGCGTCAGGCTGGTGGTGAACTCTTTACGTGCACCAGCCAGGTCATTGCGCTGCAGGCTGTCGAGCACGGTCGCCAGGCTCTTGTTATAGGCCTGGTGCAGGGCTTCGAATTTATCGAACTCTGCCTGGTCGTCGCGGCCATTGATGGTTTTCTGATAGTTGGCCATCTGCGTCTGGATGCGCCCTTCAAAGGTCTTGAAGTCGGCCTTGTCGGCGTCAGTCAAGCCCTTGTCGTCGCGCAGGCCAAGCAACTCCAGGGTTTGCAGGTAACTGTCGACCCAGGAACTGCGAATCATCGAACTGAGGTAAACCCCCGGCACCGCGTCATCACGGACCGATTGTTCGCTGACCTCAATTTTCAGCAACCGCGAATAAGAGACCACAACCATTAACAGCATGATGGCGATAATGACCGCAAAGCTAGCCAAAATCCGTTGGCGCAAGGTCCAGTTCTTCACAGTATTTCCTCGAAGGGCCGATCAAATGCCGACGAGTATAGCTGAGCAGAAGCCCTCATTTATCAACGGGTTTTGATGTAGCGCTCACGGAATGCAAAAACATTGCAATGTGACGCTTGTGTGAAAGCTGGCTTGTGTGGGAGCTGGCTTGCCTGCGATAGCATCACTGCGGTGTGACTGACACACCGAGGCGCTTGCATCGCAGGCAAGCCAGCTCCCACACAAGCGGCTCCCACATTATTAATCGGCTCAGGGCCGGTAGTTATTGGCTCAGCCGCACCTGTTTCTCCAACTCGGCCTTCAGGCCGGGCTCAAGCTTGAGCTGGCGCGCCAACTCGTCCAGATACGCCTTTTCCATAAAGTTTTCTTCGTCCACCAGCATCACGCTGGCGATGTACATCTCGGCCGCCATCTCCGGGGTAGCGGCGGCGCGGGCCACATCAGCCGGGTCGAGTGGCTTGTTGAGTTCGGCGTGCAGCCAGTTTTGCAGCTCACGGTCATTATCCAGCTTGGTGAACTCGCCTTCGATCAGCGCGCGTTCACGCTCGTCCACATGCCCGTCGGCTTTCGCCGCCGCCACCAGCGCCTTGAGAATGCCCTGACTGTGCTGCTCGACCTGGGCCGGTGGCAGACGGTCGATGGTTTGCGGCTCGCCCTGAGGTGCGCTGGCCTGTTGCGCTTGCCAGTTGCCGTAGGCCTTGTAGGCAATCACGCCCAATGCGGCCAGCCCGCCGTAAGTCAGGGCCTTGCCGCCGAATTTGCGCGCTTTTTTATTGCCCAGCAGCAGGCCCATGGCACCGGCCGCGAGGGCCCCACCACCGGCGCCGCCGAGCAAACTGCCAAGCCCGCTGCCGCCAAGCAAACCGCCGAGGGCGCTCTTATCGCCCTGTTTGTGTTGGCCGCCGGCTTTCTTTTGCAGCATGTCCTGACCGGATTTGAGCAACTGATCGAGCAATCCACGGGTATTCATTCGCAGCCTCCAGGCACTTGGGTTCATAGGAGCAATAGGCACCCAGCGTAAAACCAAGTGCCAAAAAGCCGCGATATAGAGTGCTTCCAGATGTAACGCCGCTACCCTTCGCTTAAATCGATATACACTCGGGAAAATCTATAAAAACACCCCACTGGTAATTCCAGCATGATGACCTTGCGTCAAATCCGACACTTTATTGCCGTGGCCGAGACCGGCTCGATCTCCGCCGCTGCGCAAACGGCGTTTATTTCCCAGTCGACCCTGACCCTGGCGATCCAGCAACTGGAACAGGAAATCGGCGTCAATCTGTTCAACCGCCATGCCAAGGGCATGACCCTGACCCATCAGGGCCACCAGTTCCTGCGCCAGGCCCATCTGATTCTCGCCACCGTCGACAACGCCAAGCGCAGCCTGCAACAGAGCACCGATCAGGTGGCCGGGCAGTTGATCATCGGCGTAACCAGTCTGGTCGCCGGCTATTACCTCGCCGATTTGCTCACCCGTTTCCAGCGCGCCTACCCCAATGTGGAAATCCGGGTGATGGAAGACGAGCGCCCTTACATCGAGCATTTGCTGGTCAGCGGCGAAATCGATGTAGGGGTTTTGATTCTGTCCAACCTGGAAGACCGCCACGCCCTGCAGACCGAAGTGCTCACCCACTCGCCCCACCGCCTGTGGCTGCCGGCGCAGCACCCGTTGCTGGAACACGACAGCATCAACCTCGCGGACGTCTCCCGCGAGCCGCTGATTCAACTGAATGTGGACGAAATGGGCCACAACGCCCAGCGCATGTGGACCGGCGCGGGATTACAACCCCGGGTTACGTTGCGTACAGCGTCGACGGAAGCCGTGCGAAGCCTCGTGGCCGCAGGCCTTGGCGTGTCGATCCAGCCCGACATGACTTACCGGCCATGGTCCCTGGAAGGCGACATCATCGAAGCGCGGCCGATTGCTGACCTCAGCCAGACCCTCGACGTAGGCCTGGCCTGGCGCCGCGGCACCGCACGCCCGCCCCTGGTGGACCCGTTCCTGACCGTGGCCCGCGAACAACCGCACCCACGCAAGCCATCTATTTAATCGAATGCTGCTTTCAGTATTTAGTATTTGTTGACCTCGCGCCTGACCTCTACTCTCAGTTCATCCATAAGAGAAGGGTCAGGCGCTCGCAAGAGAACGCCCATGGCCCTACAAGAAAAGAGATCGCGAAAAATGTCCGGCGCGCCCACCCCGCTGCTCACTGCGTTGCTGATCGACGGCGAACTGGTCCAGGGCCAGGGTTTTGCCGAGCCGATCATCAACCCGGCCACCGGCGAAGTGCTCACCCAGATCGCCGAAGCCAGTACCGAGCAGGTTGAAGCCGCCATTCTTGCGGCCCACCGCGCGTTTGCCGGTTGGTCGCGCACCACGCCGCAGCAACGCTCGAACATTCTGCTGGGCATCGCCGACGCCATCGAAAAACAAGCCGACTACCTTGCCCGCCTGGAATCCCTGAACTGCGGCAAGCCGTTGCACCTGGCGCGCCAGGACGACCTGGGCGCCACCGTGGACGTGTTCCGCTTTTTCGCCGGGGCCGTGCGCTGCCAGACCGGGCAACTGAGCGGCGAATACCTGCCGGGCTACACCAGCATGGTGCGGCGCGACCCGATTGGCGTGGTGGCGTCCATCGCGCCGTGGAATTACCCGTTGATGATGGCCGCGTGGAAGATCGCTCCCGCGCTGGCGGCCGGCAACACGCTGGTGTTCAAGCCTTCGGAACATACGCCGCTGTCGATTCTCGCCCTCGCCCCTGCGCTTAACGCGCTGCTGCCGCGCGGCGTGATCAACATTCTGTGTGGCGGCGGCGAAGGTGTCGGCGCGCATCTGGTCAGTCACGCCAAAGTGCGCATGGTTTCGCTGACCGGCGATATCGTCACCGGGCAAAAAATCCTCCAGGCCGCGTCCAAAACCCTTAAACGCACGCACCTGGAACTGGGCGGCAAGGCGCCGGTGATCGTGTGCAACGACGCTGACCTGCAAGCCGTAGTCGAAGGCGTGCGCGCTTACGGCTACTACAACGCCGGCCAGGATTGCACCGCCGCCTGCCGCATTTATGCCCAGGCCGGAATCCACGACAAGCTGGTCGCCGAACTGGGCGCCGCCGTCAGCAGCCTGCGCTTTGCCGGCAAGCGCGATGCCGATAACGAACTCGGCCCGCTGATCAGCACGCGCCAGCGCGACCGTGTGGCCAGTTTTGTCGAACGCGCTCTTGGCCAGCCGCACATCGAACGCATCACCGGCGCCGCCGTGCATTCCGGCGCGGGCTTTTATTACCAGCCGACCCTGCTCGCCGGTTGCAAACAGACTGATGAAATCGTCCAGCGCGAAGTGTTTGGCCCTGTCGTCACCGTCACCCGCTTCGACGAACTGGAGCAGGCGGTGGACTGGGCCAACGACTCCGAATACGGCCTGGCCTCGTCGGTGTGGACGCAAAACCTGGACAAGGCCATGCAGGTCGCCGCGCGCCTGCAATACGGCTGCACCTGGATCAACAGCCATTTCATGCTGGTCAGTGAAATGCCCCACGGCGGCTTGAAGCGCTCGGGGTATGGGAAAGATCTGTCCAGCGATTCACTGCAGGACTACAGCGTGGTGCGGCACATCATGGCCCGCCACGGCCAGCACCTTTAAAACAACAACTAAGCTCATGCGTCACTGGCTGCACACACTGCCCCGACCATAATTAAAGAAGAGGGAACCCCCATGTCCGCGCACAAGACCGCACTGCTCAGCGCCCTGACCACCGCGCTGCTGGCCAGCGCCAGCCTCCAGGCTGCCGAACCGCTCAAAGCGGTCGGCGCCGGTGAAGGCCAGTTGGATATCGTCGCCTGGCCCGGCTACATCGAACGTGGCGAAAGCGACAAGGCCTACGACTGGGTCACCGGTTTCGAGAAGGAAACCGGCTGCAAGGTCAATGTGAAAACCGCCGCCACCTCTGACGAAATGGTCAGCCTGATGGCCAAGGGCGGCTATGACCTGGTCACTGCCTCCGGCGACGCCTCGCTGCGCTTGATTGGCGGCAAACGTGTGCAGCCGATCAACACCGCGTTGATCCCGAACTGGAAGAACATCGACCCGCGTCTCAAGGACGCGCCGTGGTACGTGGTCGGCCAGCAAACCTACGGCACGCCCTACCAGTGGGGCCCGAACGTATTGATGTACAACACGAACGTGTTCAAGACCGCGCCCACTAGCTGGAATGTGCTGTTCGAAGCGCAGAACCTGCCGGACGGCAAGCCGAACAAGGGCCGCGTGCAAGCCTATGACGGCCCGATCTACATCGCCGATGCGGCGCTGTACCTCAAATCGACCAAGCCGGAACTGGGCATCCAGAGCCCGTACGAACTGACCGAAACCCAGTACAAGGCCGTGCTGGAAGTGCTGCGCGCCCAGCAACCGTTGATCCATCGCTACTGGCACGACACCACCGTGCAAATGAGTGACTTCAAGAATGAAGGTGTGGTGGCCTCCAGCGCCTGGCCGTATCAGGTCAACGGCCTGGTCAACGAGAAGCAGCCGATTGCGTCGACCATTCCCAAGGAAGGCGCCACCGGCTGGGCCGACACCACCATGTTGCACAGCGAGGCCAAGCATCCGAACTGCGCCTACAAGTGGATGGATTGGTCGTTGCAGCCCAAGGTTCAGGGTGATGTAGCGGCGTGGTTCGGTTCGCTGCCGGCGGTGCCTGCGGCGTGCAAAGAGAGCGAACTGCTCGGCGCCGAAGGTTGCAAGACCAACGGTTTCGACCAGTTCGACAAGATCGCTTTCTGGAAAACCCCACAGGCTGAGGGCGGCAAATTCGTGCCGTACAGCCGCTGGACCCAGGATTACATCGCGATCATGGGCGGCCGCTGACGTCCCCCGGGCCACACAGTTCCAATGTGGGCAGGGTTTGTGTGGGAGCTGGCTTGCCTGCGATGCAGACACCTCGGTGTTTCAGCCAGACCGAGGTGATGCCATCGCAGGCAAGCCAGCTCCCACAGTGATTACAGATTCCCAGATTTTTCAGAAGTCCAGGCCGGGCCGCTGCGACGACCCGCGCCTTTTTGGAGCACCGCACCATGACGCTTGCAGTCCAATTCACCCACGTTTCCCGTCAGTTCGGCGAAGTGAAAGCCGTTGACCGGGTTTCCATCGACATTCAGGACGGCGAGTTCTTTTCCATGCTCGGCCCTTCCGGCTCGGGCAAAACCACCTGCCTGCGCCTGATTGCCGGGTTCGAGCAACCGAGCGCAGGCTCGATCCGTATTCATGGCGAGGAAGCAGCCGGCTTGCCGCCGTATCAGCGCGACGTGAACACCGTATTCCAGGATTACGCGCTGTTTCCCCATATGAATGTGCGCGACAACGTGGCGTACGGCCTCAAGGTCAAAGGTGTCGGCAAGGCCGAGCGCCTCAATCGCGCCGAAGAAACCCTGGCGATGGTCGCCCTCGGCGGCTACGGCGAGCGCAAACCGGTGCAGCTCTCCGGTGGCCAGCGCCAACGCGTGGCCCTGGCCCGTGCGCTGGTCAATCGTCCGCGTGTGTTGTTGCTCGATGAGCCGCTCGGCGCCCTCGACCTGAAGCTGCGCGAACAGATGCAAAGCGAGCTGAAAAAACTGCAACGCCAGCTCGGCATCACCTTCATTTTCGTGACCCACGACCAGACCGAAGCGCTGTCTATGTCCGACCGCGTGGCGGTATTCAACAAAGGCCGCATCGAACAGGTCGACACGCCGCGCAACCTGTATATGAAACCCGCCACCTCGTTCGTCGCCGAGTTTGTCGGCACCTCCAACGTGCTTCGCGGCGAGCTGGCCCAACGCCTCAGCGGCAGCGCGCAGCCCTTCTCGATTCGCCCGGAACACGTGCGTTTCGCCGAAGGCCCGCTGGGCGCCGGTGAAGTGGAAATCAGCGGTTTACTGCACGATATCCAATACCAGGGCAGCGCCACGCGCTATGAACTGAAACTGGAAAACGGCCAGGCGCTGAACATCAGCCAGGCCAACAACCAGTGGCTGGACGTCAGCAGCGGCCATCAAGTCGGCCAGCCCGTCACCGCCCGTTGGGCGCGGGAAGCAATGACCCCGCTGACCGACATCGCAGGCGAGGTGTGACATGAGCCTGGCCCTATCCCAACCGCCGATGCGCAGGTTTTCCAACCTGCTGTATCGCAAGCCCAACCTCTATCTGGCGATGTTGCTGATACCGCCGCTGATCTGGTTCGGCGCAATCTACCTCGGCTCGTTGCTGACCCTGCTGTGGCAAGGCTTCTACACGTTCGACGACTTCACCATGGCCGTCACGCCGGACCTGACCCTGGCCAACTTCGCCGCGCTGTTCCAGCCGTCGAACTTCGACATCATCCTGCGCACCCTGAGCATGGCGATTGTGGTGTCGATCGCCAGTGCCGTGGTCGCCTTCCCCATCGCCTATTACATGGCGCGCTACACCACGGGCAAGACCAAAGCGTTTTTCTACATCGCGGTGATGATGCCGATGTGGGCCAGCTACATCGTCAAGGCTTACGCCTGGACCTTGTTGCTCGCCAAAGGCGGCGTGGCGCAATGGTTTGTGCAGCACCTGGGGCTGGAGCCGGTTCTGCAGTTCGTACTGGGCATTCCCGGCGTGGGCGGCAGCACCTTGAGCACCTCGCATTTGGGGCGGTTCATGGTGTTCGTCTACATCTGGCTGCCGTTCATGATTCTGCCGATCCAGGCCTCGCTCGAGCGTTTGCCGCCGTCACTGCTGCAAGCTTCGGCAGACCTCGGCGCCAAGCCGCGCCAGACCTTTATGCAGGTGATTTTGCCGCTGTCGATTCCAGGGATTGCCGCCGGTTCGATCTTCACCTTCTCGCTGACCCTGGGCGACTTCATCGTGCCGCAGCTGGTAGGCCCGCCGGGTTACTTCGTCGGCGGCATGGTGTACGCCCAGCAAGGTGCAATCGGCAACATGCCCATGGCGGCGGCGTTCACTCTGGTTCCCATCGTACTGATCGCTATTTACCTCTCCATCGTCAAACGCCTGGGGGCCTTCGATGCACTCTGAGAAATCGTCTATCGGGCTGAAGATCGCCGCCTGGGGCGGACTAGTGTTCCTGCACTTCCCGATCCTGATCATTTTCCTATACGCCTTCAATACCGAAGAAGCCGCGTTCAGCTTTCCGCCCCAAGGCTTCACCCTGAAGTGGTTCAGCGTGGCCTTCGCAAGGCCGGACGTGCTGGAAGCGATCAAGCTGTCGCTGCAAATTGCAGCCATCGCCACGCTGATCGCCATGGTGCTCGGCACCCTGGCATCGGCGGCGTTGTATCGCCGTGAGTTCTTCGGCAAGCAAGGCGTGTCGCTGATGCTGATCCTGCCGATTGCCTTGCCGGGGATCATCACCGGTATCGCCTTGCTGGCGACGTTCAAGACGCTGGGCATTGAACCCGGGATGTTCACCATCATCGTCGGCCACGCGACGTTCTGCGTGGTGATCGTCTACAACAACGTGATCGCGCGGTTGCGCCGCACTTCCCACAGCCTGATCGAAGCCTCGATGGACCTCGGCGCCGACGGCTGGCAGACCTTCCGCTACATCATCATGCCCAACCTCGGCTCGGCGCTGCTGGCCGGCGGCATGCTCGCGTTTGCGCTGTCGTTTGACGAAATCATCGTCACCACCTTTACCGCAGGCCATGAGCGCACCTTGCCGCTGTGGCTGCTCAACCAGTTGAGTCGCCCACGGGATGTGCCGGTGACCAACGTGGTGGCGATGCTGGTGATGCTGGTCACGATGTTCCCGATTCTGGGCGCCTATTACCTGACTCGCGGCGGTGAAAGCGTGGCGGGTAGCGGCGGTAAATAACCTGCCACTGTTGAAACACGATCAATGTGGGAGCTGGCTTGCCTGCGATAGCGGTATCGACTGAACCACCGCTATCGCAGGCAAGCCAGCTCCCACAGTTGAACTGGGTTTCTTCAGGGAGATAACACTCGTTTTGAGGAGAGCTGAACCATGCAAACCAAACTCTTGATCAACGGCCACCTTGTCGAAGGCGAAGGCCCGGCTCAGGCCGTATTCAACCCGGCACTCGGCCGCGTGCTGGTGGAAATCAACGAAGCCAGCGAGGCTCAAGTCGACGCCGCCGTGCGCGCGGCCGATGCCGCCTTTGAAGGCTGGTCGCAAACCGCGCCGAAGGATCGCTCCCTGTTGCTGCTCAAACTGGCAGACGTGATCGAAGCCCACGGCGAGGAGCTGGCCAAGCTTGAGTCAGACAACTGCGGCAAACCCTACAGCGCCGCGCTGAACGATGAGATCCCGGCGATTGCCGACGTGTTCCGCTTCTTTGCCGGCGCCAGCCGTTGCATGAGCGGCTCGGCCGGCGGTGAATACCTGCCCGGCCACACCTCGATGATCCGCCGCGATCCGGTCGGCGTGATCGCGTCCATCGCGCCGTGGAACTACCCGCTGATGATGGTCGCCTGGAAAATCGCCCCGGCCCTCGCTGCCGGTAATACCGTGGTGCTCAAGCCGTCGGAACAAACCCCGCTGACCGCGCTGCGCCTGGTTGAACTGGCCGCTGAAATCTTCCCGGCGGGTGTACTCAACCTGGTGTTTGGCCGTGGGCCAACCGTGGGCAGCCCGCTGGTGAACCACCCGAAAGTGCGCATGGTGTCGCTCACCGGCTCCATCGCCACGGGTGCCAATATCATTTCCAGCACCGCCGACAGCGTGAAGCGCATGCACATGGAACTGGGTGGCAAGGCGCCGGTGATTATCTTCAACGACGCGGATATCGACGCGGCCGTGGACGGCATTCGTACCTTTGGTTTCTACAACGCCGGGCAGGACTGCACCGCTGCATGCCGCATCTACGCCCAGGCGGATATCTATGATGCGTTTGTCGAGAAGCTCGGCGCAGCGGTCGCCAGCATCAAGTACGGCCTGCAGGATGACCCGGCCACCGAGTTGGGTCCGCTCATCACTGCGCAGCACCGTGACCGCGTGGCGGGGTTTGTCGAACGCGCGGTGGCGCAGTCGCATATTCGCTTGGTGACCGGCGGCAAGGCGGTGGAAGGCAATGGCTACTTCTTCGAGCCGACGGTATTGGCCGATGCGCAGCAGGACGATGAGATCGTGCGCCGTGAAGTGTTCGGGCCGGTGGTGTCGGTGACCAAGTTCAATGACGAAGCACAGGTGCTCGGCTGGGCCAACGATTCGGACTACGGGCTGGCGTCATCCGTCTGGACCGCTGACGTAGGACGCGCCCACCGTTTGGCCGCGCGCTTGCAGTACGGCTGCACCTGGGTGAATACCCACTTCATGCTTGTCAGCGAAATGCCTCACGGCGGCCAGAAACTGTCGGGGTATGGCAAGGACATGTCCATGTACGGGCTGGAGGACTACACCACCGTTCGGCATGTGATGTTCAAGCACTGACGCATTACCCCTGTGGGAGCGGGCTTACCCGCGATGGCGATGTGTCTGTGCCGACGCTATCGCGGGCAAGCCCGCTCCCACATGGGATCTTCATAATTCTCGACTACCGTGTGCACAGACCCGGAAACACCTTGTTTCACATGCAACGCCATCACCCCGCTATCAATCATTTTTCCTGCACCATCGAACCGCTTAAGCTATCCGGCGTCTGTTTATTGTCCGTTGCGTTTGGCCGAAGGCATGTCCGAACCGTAATTTCTGATCCGCTACGTGCCAGGAAAGGCGCGGGATTTGCTCACGACAGGTTGTCTCTATGCACCGCAGGAATTTGCTCAAAGCGTCCATGGCCATTGCGGCCTACACCGGTTTATCGGCCAGCGGCCTGCTCGCTGCGCAGGCCTGGGCCGGCAACCGTGCTGCTGATGGCGAGGCCGTTGCCTTCGATTTTGAATCGCTCAAAGCCCAGGCGAAAAAACTGGCCGGGACGGCCTATAAAGACACCAAACAGGTGCTGCCGCCGACCCTGGCGACCATGACACCGCAGAATTTCAACGCCATCGGCTACGACGGTAACCATTCGCTGTGGAAGGAATTGAACGGCCAGCTCGACGTGCAGTTCTTCCACGTCGGCATGGGTTTCAAGACGCCCGTGCGCATGCACAGCGTCGACCCCAAGACCCGTGAGGCGCGCGAGGTGCACTTCCGCCCTTCGCTGTTCAACTACGCGAAAACCACGGTCGACACCAAACAGCTGACCGGCGACCTGGGTTTCTCCGGTTTCAAACTGTTCAAGGCACCGGAACTGGATCGGCATGACGTGCTGTCATTTCTCGGCGCCAGCTACTTCCGTGCAGTAGATTCCACCGGCCAGTACGGCCTTTCTGCCCGTGGCCTGGCCATCGACACCTACGCGAAAAAACGCGAAGAATTCCCCGATTTCACCCAGTTCTGGTTCGAAACCCCGGACAAGGACGCCACACGCTTCGTGGTCTACGCCCTGCTCGACTCGCCGAGCGCCACCGGTGCTTACCGCTTCGATATCGACTGCCAGGCCAATCAGGTGGTGATGGCCATCGACGCGCATATCAACGCGCGCACCGCCATCGAACAGTTGGGCATCGCTGCCATGACCAGCATGTTCAGCTGCGGCACCCACGAGCGCCGGATGTGCGACACCATTCACCCGCAAATTCACGATTCGGACCGCCTGGCCATGTGGCGCGGCAACGGCGAGTGGATCTGCCGCCCGCTGAACAACCCGGCCAAGCTGCAATTCAACGCGTTTGCCGACAAAGACCCGAAAGGCTTCGGCCTGGTGCAGACCGACCATGAGTTCGCCAGCTACCAGGACACCGTGGACTGGTACAGCAAGCGCCCAAGCCTGTGGGTTGAACCCACCACGGCATGGGGCGAGGGCTCGATCGACCTGCTGGAAATTCCTACCACCGGCGAAACCCTGGACAACATCGTGGCCTTCTGGACCCCGAAAAAACCTGTGGCCGCCGGCGATTCGCTGAATTACGGCTACAAGCTGTACTGGAGTGCCCTGCCACCGGTGAGCACGCCGTTGGCGCAAGTGGACGCGACCCGTTCAGGCATGGGCGGCTTCACCGAAGGCTGGGCACCGGGCGAGCATTACCCGGAGGTCTGGGCACGGCGTTTTGCCGTGGACTTCAAGGGCGGCGGCCTCGACCGCCTGCCGGCCGGCACCGGCATCGAGCCGGTGGTGACCTGTTCCCACGGTGAAGTGAAGGATTTCAGCGTGCTGGTGCTCGACAACATCAAGGGCTACCGCATTCTGTTCGACTGGTACCCGACCAGTGACAGCGTGGAACCTGTGGAGCTGCGGCTGTTTATCCGCACCCAGGACCGCACCTTGAGTGAAACCTGGCTGTACCAGTACTTCCCGCCTGCACCCGAGGCGCGCAAGTACACCTGATTTCTCGGCAGAATTAAGGCCATGTGGGAGCTGGCTTGCCTGCGATAGCATCCCCTCGGTGCATCAGATGTACCGAGGTGTCTGCATCGCAGGCAAGCCAGCTCCCACAGTGTTGTCAGGGTAGGCCTCAAAACCGCGACACACTCTTCATCGCCCCCATCAGATACCGCATTGCCACCTGATCGTTTTCGGTCAGGGCGCGGTACTGCTCCAGTAATTGCGCTTCATCCGAACTCAGCCTTCGGCCACGCAAGGACACCCTGCGGGTCAGAAAAGACATCACCACACCCGCTACACCATAGGACTTGGCCATGGACTGTTTCTCCTGATATCGATCTAAAACTCCTGATGCCCATCACCCGCCTTCCGTGAAGCGCAATGCCTCCCCGGACAAACAGACTGACTCCCTGGGCCAGAAATCAGACTTACCCTAAGCGTAGAAACAATCTCGTGTCGTGTGGGATTTTTTTAGAGTATTCACTTAAAAAAATTGCTGCGGTAACAAAGACCTACAGACCTTTCTCACACAATGGCCGGTACAGGTGAATGTCGTGAGGCTCCTGCGCCAACAACTCGGGGTCGGGTTGCGGCAACACTAAACAGCCGTGACGCCGGTAAAAATCCACGGTGTTGCGCGACTCGGTGGCAGACACATACAACCCATCGACGCCCACACTTCGGCCATGCTCACAGGCCAGCGCAAACAGCCGACCGCCCAGCCCCATGCCACGAACAGAATGGCTGACGTGCAGGAACTTCAACTGGCGCATGTTCAGGTTCTGGTTACGAATCGGACGGTTGTCCACCACCACGGCGGCCACCAACACCGCGCCCTCGAACACGCCCCACAGCCAGCCGCCGCGCAGGAGGCAAGCGCGCAGCGCCACGGCATCCTGCTCGGCCTCGCCTTCCGGCCAGCCGCGCATGTCGTGGAAGGCCGCGTACAGCACCAGTTCACCGTTTTCCATGCGATAGCATTCGTGAACCAGCTCTGTGCGGTCGATGCTTGCCAGTAAGGGGATGTCGCTTTCGTTTAACGCTCGCTCCACCAGCATGATGGCCTCCTGCTCTTGAGCGGCAAGCTTCAGGGTTGCGTTAAACGCGAGCAAGGAAAAAGGTCGTAGCCGTTACACCCTTGTGACGAGCGGGCTTGCCCGCGTTGGGCTGCGAAGCGGCCCTAAAACCAGACGCGTCGGTCTATCTGATGCAACGCGGCGGCCCTGTCAGGGGCCGCTTCGCGCCCCAACGCGGGCAAGCCCGCTCGCCACAGGGTGGGGCTCGGCAGAGCGCGTGTGGGATCAATCCCTCAGATCAGACTCATGAATCGGCTGATCCCGGTGGGTCGCCCGTTGGTATTGCGCCGGCCAGATGGCTTTGCGCCCACCCAGATCGTCGTCGGCGTGCAGCGGCCAGTACGGATCACGCAGCAATTCACGGGCGAGGAAGATGATATCGGCCTGGCAGGTACGCAGGATGTGCTCGGCCTGGGCCGGCTCGGTGATCATGCCGACGGTGCCGGTGGCGATGCCCGACTCTTTGCGCACGCGCTCGGCGAAGCGTGTCTGGTAGCCCGGGCCGACAGGAATTTCGGCATTGGCGGCAGTGCCACCGGAGGACACATCGATCAGGTCCACGCCCAAGTCTTTAAGGCGCCGCGCCAGCTCCACGGTTTCATCGGGGTTCCAGCCGTCCTCCACCCAATCGGTGGCCGACACCCGCACAAACAACGGCAAATCCTCAGGCCAGACTTCACGAACAGCCTTCGTCACGTCCAGCACCAGGCGGATGCGGTTTTCAAAGGAACCGCCGTACTTGTCCTGGCGCTGATTGCTGATGGGCGAGAGAAATTGATGCAGCAGGTAACCGTGGGCGGCGTGGATTTCCACCACTTCGAAGCCGGCGGTCAAGGCACGCTTGGCGGCGGCGACAAAATCACCGATCACTTGCTGGATTTGCCCTTCATCCAGCTGCTTGGGCTGGGTGTGATTAGGGTCGAAGGCAATCGGCGAGGCGCCGACCGGCACCCAGCCGCCGTCTTCCGGTTTGACGCTGCCGTGTTTGCCGATCCAGGGGCGGTGCGTGCTGGCTTTGCGCCCGGCATGGGCCAGTTGAATCCCGGCCACCGCGCCTTGGGCGGCAATAAACCGCGTGATGCGTTGCAGCGGTTCGATCTGTTCGTCCTTCCACAACCCCAGGTCCTGGGCGGTGATGCGGCCATCGGCAGTCACGGCGGTGGCCTCAGTGAAAATCAGCCCGGCGCCCCCCACGGCGCGGCTGCCGAGGTGCACCAGGTGCCAGTCATTGGCCAGGCCGTCCTCGGCCGAGTATTGGCACATCGGCGACACGGCAATGCGGTTGAGCAGGGTCAATTGGCGCAGGGTATAGGGTTCGAGCAGCTGACTCATGGCGCACCTCTTCTGGGTTCTGTGGGCACTGTTCAACAGTGCTTAGAGCCTAGTCGACAACGCTGGATTGCACAGGGTTCAGAAAGGAAAACGGGAGCCGATTGCCGGCTCCCGTGTAGCAACCGCTTACATTTCGACCTGGGTGCCCAGCTCGATCACGCGGTTTACCGGCAGCTTGAAGAAGCGCAGGTTGCCGTTGGCGTTTTTCAACATGAAGGCGAACAACGCCTCGCGCCAGCGTGCCATGCCTTTGATGCGCGAGGCGATCACGGTTTCGCGGCTGAGGAAGTAGGTGGTGCGCATCGGGCTGAAATCCAGGTCGTCCAGATGGCACAGCTTCAGGGCTTCGGGCACGTCCGGCTCGTCGGCAAAACCGAAATGCAGGATCACCCGGAAGAAGCCTTCACCGTAGGCATCCACCTCGAAACGCCGTGTCACCGGCACGCGGGGAATGTCCTCGTAGACCACGGTCAACAGCACCACTTGCTCATGCAACACCTGGTTATGCAGCAAGTTGTGCAACAGCGCGTGGGGCACGGCGTCGGGCCGCGCGGTGAGGAACACCGCAGTGCCCTGCACGCGGTGCGGTGGCTGCACGCGGATACTGCCGATGAAGATCGGCAGCGGCAGGCCGCCTTCGTCGAGGCGGTCGACCAATAGTTGCTTGCCGCGCTTCCAGGTGGTCATCAGCACAAACAGCACGATCCCCGCCAGCACCGGGAACGCGCCGCCCTGGATGATCTTCGGCACGTTGGCCGCAAAGTACAGGCCGTCTACCAACAGGCAGCAGACCAACACCGGCACCGCCAGGATCGGCGGCCATTTCCACAGCAGCAACATCACGGCCGACACCAGGATGGTGGTCATCAGCATGGTGCCGGTCACCGCCACGCCGTACGCCGACGCCAAGGCGTTGGAGGACTCGAAGCCCAGCACCAGCAAAATCACGCCGACCATCAACGACCAGTTCACCGCACCGATATAAATCTGGCCCTGCTCGGCGCTGGAGGTGTGCTGAATATGCATGCGCGGGATGTAACCCAGCTGGATCGCCTGACGCGTCAACGAGAACGCGCCGGAAATCACCGCCTGGGACGCAATCACCGTGGCCAGGGTGGACAACACCACCAGCGGAATCAGTGCCCAGCTTGGCGCCAGCAGGTAGAACGGGTTGCGCGCGGCTTCCGGATCGCCCAACAGCATGGCGCCCTGGCCGAAATAATTGAGCACCAGCGCCGGCAGCACCAGGATGAACCAGGCGCGGGCAATGGGCTTGCGGCCGAAGTGGCCCATGTCAGCGTACAGCGCTTCGGCACCGGTCAATGCCAGCACGACGGCGCCCAGAATTGCCAGGCCAATACCTGGGTGACTCTGGAAGAAACGCACGCCCCACATCGGGTTCAAGGCACTGAGCACTTCAGGGTGCAGGGTAATGCCGTATGCACCGAGGACGCCCAATACCAGGAACCAGGTGACCATCACCGGCCCGAACAGCTTGCCGATGCGGTCAGTGCCGTGCTTCTGGATCAGAAACAGCGCCACCAGCACCACCAGCGCAATCGGCACGACCCATTTTTCGAGGCCGTCGAACGCCAGTTCCAGGCCTTCCACCGCGGACAAGACCGAAATCGCCGGGGTGATCATGCTGTCGCCGTAGAACAACGCCGCACCGCACAGGCCACACACCACCAGGAAACTGCGCAGTTTTTTGCGCTCCCCCGCCGCCCGTCGCGCCAGCGCGGTCAAGGCCATGATGCCGCCTTCGCCCTGGTTGTCGGCGCGCAGCACGAACAGCATGTATTTGATCGACACGACCCAGATCAGCGACCAGAAGATCAGCGCCAGGATCCCCAGCACGCCGTCATGGTTGACCTGAACCCCGTAACCGCCAGTGAACACCTCTTTAAGGGTATAGAGCGGGCTGGTACCGATATCGCCGTACACCACCCCGACCGCCGCCACCAGCATGCCGATCGGCTTTGCGTTGGAATGTTCGGCACCTGCTGCCTGACTACTTGCCTGACCCATCAACCACTCCTGCCCTTTTGACCTGAGGTCTTTTATAAACAGCACTGCCTGAGCATGCGCCGTTTTACTTCCAGTTACAGACGAATTATTGACTCAGGGGTTTCACCCACGTGTCACGGCGCGAAGCATAGCGCAGCACTCGTCGCATTTCCCTGCATAAAGCTGGTCAATTCCGCTGCCCGTCGCTAGAATTGCGCACTTTTTGATCAGAGGCACACCAAGTGCCCGTTTACCGCCGTGTCGTGCCCGACTGGCGGCGTCATTCAATACCGAGGTTAGACATGTCCACCACCATCGCAAAAGCCAACCCCAAGGTCGGCTTTGTATCCCTGGGTTGCCCGAAGGCTCTGGTCGACTCCGAACGCATCCTTACGCAACTGCGTATGGAAGGCTATGACGTCGTGTCCACGTACCAGGACGCAGACGTGGTGGTGGTCAACACCTGCGGTTTCATCGACTCGGCCAAGGCTGAATCGCTGGAAGTGATTGGCGAAGCCATCAAGGAAAACGGCAAGGTCATCGTGACCGGCTGCATGGGCGTGGAAGAAGGCAATATCCGCAAAGTGCACCCGAGCGTGCTGGCTGTGACTGGCCCGCAGCAGTACGAGCAAGTGGTCAACGCCGTGCACCAAGTGGTGCCGCCACGTCAGGATCACAACCCGCTGATCGACCTGGTGCCGCCGCAAGGCATCAAGCTGACCCCGCGTCACTATGCGTACCTGAAGATTTCCGAAGGCTGCAACCACAGCTGCAGCTTCTGCATCATTCCGTCGATGCGCGGCAAGCTGGTCAGCCGCCCGGTGGGTGACGTACTCGACGAGGCCCAGCGCCTGGTCAAATCCGGCGTGAAAGAGCTGTTGGTCATCTCCCAGGACACCAGCGCTTACGGCGTCGATGTGAAATACCGCACCGGTTTCTGGAATGGCGCGCCGGTGAAAACCCGCATGACTGAACTCTGCGAAGCCTTGAGCAGCCTGGGCGTGTGGGTGCGCCTGCACTACGTTTACCCGTACCCGCACGTGGACGAGCTGATCCCGTTGATGGCCGCCGGCAAGATCCTGCCGTACCTGGACATCCCGTTCCAGCACGCCAGCCCGAAAGTCCTGAAAGCCATGAAACGCCCGGCGTTTGAAGACAAAACCCTGGCGCGTATCAAGAACTGGCGCGAGATCTGCCCGGAGCTGATCATCCGCTCCACCTTCATCGTCGGCTTCCCCGGCGAAACCGAAGAAGACTTCCAATACCTGCTGGACTGGCTCACCGAAGCGCAGCTGGACCGCATCGGTTGCTTCCAGTACTCGCCGGTGGAAGGCGCCCCCGCCAACCTGCTGGACTTGGCCGTGGTGGCGGACGACGTCAAGCAAGACCGTTGGGAGCGTTTCATGGCGCACCAACAGGCAATCAGCTCGGCGCGCCTGCAATTGCGCATCGGCAAGGAAATCGAAGTGCTGATCGACGAAGTCGACGAGCAAGGCGCCGTTGGCCGTTGCTTCTTTGACGCGCCGGAGATCGACGGTAACGTGTTTATCGACGATGCCAGCGGTTTGAAGCCAGGCGACAAGGTCTGGTGCACCGTGACCGATGCCGATGAATACGACTTGTGGGCTGAAAAGCGCGACTGAGTCGGTAAAAACTGAAAAAGCCCCGCCTCTGGACAAGATGCGGGGCTTTTTTCGGTCTATCGTTTGATCAAAATCACCGGTAAAGGGCAGCAGGCATGCGTCAGCATTCGGTTATCCACACACCCACCAGCAGCGATTACGCGCAATTGACACAGATTTGGGAAGATTCGGTGCGTGCGACCCACGATTTCCTGCCGGAGAGTTACATCGTGTTGCTGAAGAACCTGGTGCTGACGCGCTACCTCGACGCCGTGATGCTGATCTGCACCAGGGACGCGCGCCAGCGTATTACCGGGTTTGCCGGGGTAGCGGGCGGCAAGGTGGAGATGCTGTTTATCGACCCTCAATACCGCGGCCAGGGCTTGGGCCGGCAGTTGTTACGTTATGCGATTGAGCATTTGAATGCCGATGAGCTGGACGTGAATGAGCAGAACCCGCAAGCGCTGGGGTTTTACTTCAAGCAGGGGTTCGAGGTGATCGGACGTACGGAGCATGATGGCCTGGGGCAGCCGTACCCTTTGCTGCACATGCGTTTGCGCTCTTCTGTGGGAGCTGGCTTGCCTGCGATGGCATCGCCTCGGGCTCAGCTGTACGACCGAGGTGCCTGAATCGCAGGCAAGCCAGCTCCCACACAAGCAAGTACCCACAAAAAGCACCAGCACTGAAATGGGTCCGGGATTAACCGGCGCCAGGCAGGTACAATAGCCGCCCCCTTTTGTTACGGCCCTTGTCATGACTGACCCCATACGCCTCTCCAAACGTCTGATCGAACTGGTCGGTTGCTCCCGTCGGGAGGCTGAGCTGTTCATTGAAGGCGGCTGGGTCTCGGTGGACGGTGAAGTGATCGACGAGCCGCAGTTCAAGGTCACCACCGAAAAGGTCGAACTCGACCCCGACGCCAAGGCCACCGTGCCAGAGCCGGTCACCATCCTGCTGCACGCCCCAGTCGGCGTCGACGTCGAAACCGCCATGGCCTCGATCAGCGCCGACACCCTGTCCGAAGAACACCGCTTCAGCAAGCGCCCGCTCAAAGGCCACTTCCTGCGCCTGACCGCCAGCGCCGACCTGCAAGCCAAGGCCAGCGGCCTGCTGGTGTTTACCCAGGACTGGAAAATTCTGCGCAAATTGACCGCCGATGCCGCCAAGATCGAGCAGGAATACGTGGTGGAAGTCGAAGGCGACATGGTTGCCCACGGCCTCAACCGCCTGAACCACGGCCTGACGTACAAAGGCAAAGAGCTGCCGCCCGTCAAAGCCAGCTGGCAGAACGAAAACCGCCTGCGTTTTGCGATGAAAAACCCGCAACCGGGTGTGATCGCGCTGTTCTGCGAAGCGGTTGGCCTGAAAGTCATCGCCATTCGCCGTATCCGCATTGGCGGCGTGTCCATCGGCAAAGTGCCGGTCGGCCAATGGCGCTACCTGTCCGGCAAAGAGAAGTTCTAAGCCGTACGCCTTTTCTCGACACCGCCTGATTCGGCGGTGTCCTCAGTTGAAAACCAGGATTGCCCACCATGATTCACAATGACGTACTGCGCAGCGTGCGCTACATGCTCGACATCAGCGACAACAAGATGGTCGAGATCATCAAGCTCGGCGGCATGGACGTGACCAAAGACGACCTGCTGACCTACCTCAAGAAAGATGAGGAAGAAGGTTTTGTGTTCTGCCCTGACGACGTCATGGCGCACTTCCTCGACGGCCTGGTGATTTTCAAGCGTGGCAAGGACGAAAGCCGCCCGCCGCAGCCGATCGAAACCCCGGTGACCAACAACATCATCCTCAAGAAGCTGCGCGTGGCCTTCGAACTGAAAGAAGACGACATGCACGCCATCCTCAAGGCCTCCGAGTTCCCGGTGTCCAAGCCTGAGTTGAGCGCACTGTTCCGCAAGTTCGGCCACACCAACTACCGCCCGTGCGGCGATCAGTTGCTGCGTAATTTCCTCAAGGGCCTGACCCTGCGAGTGCGTGCGTAAGCCATGAGTTACAACGTCTCGCCCGTCGGCTTTGTGCGCTCCTGTTTCAAGGAGAAGTTCGCCATCCCGCGCCAACCCCAACTGGCGCCGGCCGCCCGTGGCGTGCTGGAGTTGGTGGCGCCGTTCGACAGTGGTGAGGCGGTGCAGGGCCTGGAGCAGGTCAGCCATGTGTGGCTGCTGTTTCTGTTCCATGAGGCACTGGAAGACAAACCGCGCTTGAAAGTGCGCCCGCCGCGCCTGGGCGGCAACACGTCCATGGGCGTGTTTGCCACCCGTGCGACCCACCGGCCCAATGGCATCGGCCAGTCGGTGGTGAAGCTCGACAAAGTGGAGCCGGGCAAGCTGTGGGTTTCCGGGATCGACCTGCTCGATGGCACGCCGGTGCTGGATATCAAACCCTACGTGCCCTATGCCGACATCATCGACATCGCCACCAACAGCATTGCCAGCGGCGCGCCGCCGCTGATTCCTGTGCAGTGGCTCAAGACTGCGCTGAAGCAGGCACAAGGCCATGCCCAGCGCCTGGGTGAGCCGTTGGTGGAATTGATTGATCAGTGTTTGGCGCAAGACCCGCGGCCGGCGTATCAGACGCCGGGGCCTGAGCGGGAATATGGCGTACGGTTTTGGGATGTGGAGGTGCGTTGGCACTATCCCGAGGCGGGCGTCATCTGTGTGCTGGAAGTGGTTGCGGCCAACTAAACGCCGAAAACAACTGTGGGAGCTGCTTGTGTGGGAGCTGGCTTGCCTGCGATTGCGGTGGTTCAGTCACTGATGTGCTGAATGACACATTGCTATCGCAGGCAAGCCAGCTCCCACAATTTTTTGTAGCGATGTTTATTTCTCGACGAAAGCACGCTCGATCAGGTAATCACCCGGCTCACGCATCCGTGGCGAGACTTTCAGGCCGAAGCTGTTCAACACTTCGCTGGTCTCGTCCAGCATGCTTGGGCTGCCGCACAGCATGGCGCGGTCGTCTTCAGGGTTGATCGGTGGCAGGCCGATGTCGCTGAACAGCTTGCCGCTGCGCATCAGATCGGTCAGGCGGCCTTCGTTTTCGAACGGTTCGCGGGTCACAGTCGGGTAGTAGATCAACTTGTCACGCAGGGCCTCGCCGAAGAATTCGTTCTGCGGCAGGTGCTCGGTGATGAATTCGCGGTAGGCGACTTCGTTGACGTAACGCACGCCGTGGCACAGGATCACTTTTTCAAAGCGCTCGTAGGTTTCCGGGTCCTGGATCACGCTCATAAAGGGCGCGAGGCCAGTACCAGTGCTGAGCAGGTAGAGGTGTTTGCCCGGCTTCAAATCGTCAAGCACCAGGGTGCCCGTCGGTTTTTTGCTGATGATGATCTCGTCGCCTTCCTTCAAGTGCTGCAATTGGGAAGTCAGCGGGCCATCCGGCACTTTAATGCTGAAGAACTCCAGATGCTCTTCCCAGTTCGGGCTGGCAATGGAGTAAGCGCGCATGAGCGGGCGGCCGTTGGGTTGTTGCAGGCCGATCATCACGAACTGACCGTTCTCGAAGCGCAGGCCCGGGTCGCGGGTGCACTTGAAGCTGAACAGCGTGTCGTTCCAGTGATGAACACTGAGGACACGTTCGTGGTTCATGTTGCTCATGTACGGGGAACTCCTGGAAATGGGTCTGCGCCAGAAAGATAGGTGCGCAATTGCACAGCATTCTAATGGCGGCGACAATATCTGTTAACTGGATTATTAAGATAAGGGTTATCGGTTATATCGATATGCGATTTACTCTCCGTCAACTGCAAGTCTTCGTCGCCGTCGCCCAGCAGGAAAGCGTCTCGCGCGCTGCTGGCCTTCTGGCCTTATCTCAATCCGCCGCCAGCACCTCGATCACCGAGCTGGAGCGCCAATCCAGCTGCCAATTATTCGACCGCGCGGGCAAACGCCTGAGCCTCAACGCCCTCGGCCACCAATTGTTGCCCCAGGCCGTGGCGCTGCTGGACCAGGCCAAGGAGATCGAAGACCTGCTTAACGGCAAGTCCGGCTTCGGCTCGCTGGCGGTCGGCGCCACCCTGACCATCGGCAATTACCTGGCGACGTTGCTGATCGGCAGCTTCATGCAGCAGCATCCCGAGAGTCAGGTGAAGCTGCATGTGCAGAACACTGCGCATATCGTGCATCAGGTGGCGCACTACGAAATTGACCTGGGTCTGATCGAAGGCGACTGCAGCCACCCGGACATTGAGGTGCAAACCTGGGTCGAAGATGAATTGGTGGTGTTTTGCGCGCCTCAGCATCACTTGGCCAAGCGTGGCGTAGCCACGATGGACGAGCTCACCCATGAAGCGTGGATCCTGCGCGAACAAGGCTCGGGCACGCGCCTGACGTTTGACCAAGCCATGCGCCATCACCGTAGCGCGCTGAATATACGCCTGGAGCTGGAACATACCGAAGCGATCAAGCGGGCGGTGGAATCGGGGTTGGGGATTGGCTGCATTTCGCGGCTGGCGCTGCGTGACGCGTTTCGGCGGGGCAGCCTGGTGCCGGTAGAAACCCCGGACCTGGACCTGGCCCGGCAGTTCTACTTCATCTGGCATAAACAGAAATACCAGACCTCGGCGATGCGCGAGTTTCTGGAACTGTGCCGCGCCTTCACCGCCGGGGTTCAGCGCAGCGACGAGATCGTGCTGCCAAGCATCGCCTGAGGGGTTAGATCAGGATGACGGCCCACACCAGGGTGATCATGGTCAGCGCAACAAATTGCGCAGCGCTGCCCATGTCCTTGGCGTTTTTCGACAGCGGGTGGCGGTCCAGGGAAATCCGGTCGATCGCCGCTTCTACCGCCGAGTTGAGCAACTCAACGATCAGTGCCAACAGGCACACGGCGATCAGCAATGCGCGTTCGACACGGCTGACGTGCAGGAAAAAACTCAACGGAATCAGGATAACGTTCAGCAACACCAACTGACGGAATGCCGCCTCGCCGGTGAAAGCTGCGCGCAGGCCATCCAGGGAATAGCCCCCTGCGTTGAAGATACGTTTGATACCGGTTTGACCCTTGAAAGGCGACATAGAGATAGGCAACTGAACCAAAGAAGTGGGGAAACTAGTTCACGCAAAGTCAAAAAAGCGTGAATCGGTTACATATTAATGCTGCGAAATTGACTCAAGTTGTTGCAAGAGCAGCGCCGCCTGGGTGCGTGTACGTACCCCAAGCTTGCGGAAGATCGCCGTCACGTGAGCTTTGATGGTCGCTTCCGACACACTCAGCTCGTAGGCAATCTGCTTGTTCAACAAGCCTTCACAGACCATGGTCAATACACGGAACTGCTGGGGCGTGAGGCTGGCAAGGCCATCGCGGGCAGCCTTGGCTTCGTCGGACACGTTGATTTCTTCAAACGCTTGCGGCGGCCAGGACACGTCGCCATCGAGCACAGTGCGCACGGCGCTCTGGATAGCTTCCATTGAGCTGGATTTAGGAATGAAGCCACTGGCGCCGAACTCTTTGGAACGCACCACGACGTCAGCCTCTTCCTGGGCCGAAACCATCACCACGGGGATCTGCGGGTATTGCCCGCGCAGCAACACCAGCCCGGAAAAACCGTAGGCACCGGGCATGTTCAGATCGAGCAGCACCAGGTCCCAATCAGACTTTTCGGTGAGGCGCACTTCCAGTTCGGCAATGCTGGCCACTTCGACCAGCCGCACGTCCGGGCCAAGGCCGAGGGTGACGGCCTGATGCAGCGCGCTGCGAAACAGCGGGTGGTCATCGGCTATCAGGATGTCGTATGTGGCCATTGATTAAATGATCCTGTTTTTATGGGCGCCCCGGGGAGGGAGTCAAGCACTACGCCCGTTGGCATTTTAGCGGGTTGTGCGGTTACGGTGCCATCATGCAAACGTCGTCTGGCTATACCACCGGTATATAAGGTGCGAGACGCGTATGGACGTCATCGGTCAGGTCCAGTGGCATCTGAAACTTGGCGGCCAGGTAATGCGTGCTGAATACGTCGAGGTAAGCGTCGAGCACTTCGGCGCCGGCCTGATCTTCAGCCAACTCCAGACACAGCGCGGCGACTTCGGCCGTGCAAAAATGGTCATCCCGCTTGGAACGCCGCAACTTGTAACGCGACAGCTGTTCAGGCGCCAGGCTCAGCACCGGTAAATGTTCCAGATACGGGCTTTTGCGAAACATCTTGCGCGCTTCGCTCCAGGTGCCATCCAGCAGAATAAACAGCGGACGCTTGCCCTCCTCCACGTTCACTTCGCTGACAACACGCTCCGGGGCGACGAATTCACCGGGGAACACAATGTATGGCTGCCACTGCGGGTCGGCCAGCAAGGTGAGCAAATCGGGGTCGACTTCAGTACGCGACCAGGCAAACGCGGTGGTGTCGGCGATTACGTCGGCGATCAGCCAGCCGGTGTTACTGGGTTTCATCGGCTCGACGTCGTGCATCAACAGGCACATGGCAGAGCGTGCCGGCACCTTCGGACGCCAGGCGCACAGGCAATACTCGGGAATCACCCGGCAGCCGGGGCAGCGCTCGGCGCGCGAACCACGGTTGAGGAAAGGTCGCACGGCCCGGGCCAGGCGCTGGGTGCGCAAACGGGAGACGGCGTGGCTCATCGGGTGCACCGTGAGCAGGGGTCAATCGACACAAGGGAAACTCGAAGCAGGCTTAAGTGGCCGCAGTTTACCAGCGATACGCCTGGCTGTAGTGGCGATGGGTCACCTATAATTGCGCGCCACTGAACGCACAGCGCAGTGGCTGGTCTATGCACCAGTAACCGAATCAGGAGAGTTTCATGCTGCGTTCCATGCTGCGCCTTGTCGTCCCATCCGTCGCATTTGCGCTGGTCTTGCCCATGGGCGCCCAGGCAGCCTCGCTGCTGGAGGCCCAAATGAACCGCAAACTGCAAAGCGTCGCGGCTGAAAGCAACAAGGACCTGCCCCGGGAAATCGATGAAAAAACCCTGGAAGTGGCCTACACCGTTGAAGGCATGCAACTGATCGATCACCTCAGCGTGCAGCCGGATCGTGCAGAACAGATGCGTGCCAACCCCAAGGCCGTGTATTTCCAACTGGGCCAAAGCGTGTGCCTGAACAAGGGTTACCGCGAGTTGATGGCCAAAGGCGCGGTGATGCGCTACGACATCACCGAGAACAAGACCAACCGCCCCGTGGCGTCGGTCAAGTTCGTGGAAGCGGATTGCCCGGCCCCGGCGGCTGCGAAAAAGAAAAAGTAACACCCGCTCGCCCTTCGCGCGCGGCTGTCCAGCGGCGCGCGCATTCCCCCGCAGCTTCTGCCTGCCAAAAACCAAACTACGTCATGTGTGATCAATAACCGGTTGCCAGCCATCGGTTTTTCGGCTCATGATCAAGTCATCCCTGCAGTCCATCTACCGCGTTTCCCACGCTGTTCTGTAACATTTTCAGGGCAAAAGAGGCTTGCCCTCCTGCGACTTGCAGTGCAAAGGTTTCCAAATCACAAGGAACATACAGAGCCCGCTTTGCCGCCTGGCGAGCACCGTGCATTGCCTTCGGGCATGCAGCGACACATGCAGTGTCGCGGCCCCGGACGAATCTCTCGCCGACGGCCCAGTCTCTGTGAAGAAGGAGAAGTTGAATGCCTTACGAATCGAATGACCAACTGCTTCGTCATTTTGAACAAAACGGGACTGACCTCACGCAGCAGGTCGACGCACAACTCCAGCTGATCGCCCCCAACAGCCCGAATATCCCCCTTTATCGCGACATGATCCTCACTGTCCTGCGCATGGCCCAGGACGACCGCAACCGCTGGAACGCTAAAATCACCCTGCAGGCGATTCGCGAACTGGATAACGCCTTCCGCGTTCTTGAACAGTTCAAGGGCCGACGCAAGGTGACCGTCTTCGGCTCGGCACGCACGCCGGTCGAAAGCCCGCTGTACGCCCTGGCCCGTGAAGTCGGCGCGGTTCTGGCAAAGTCCGACCTGATGGTGATCACCGGCGGTGGCGGCGGCATCATGGCGGCAGCGCATGAGGGCGCAGGCCTGGAGCACAGCCTGGGGTTCAACATCACCCTGCCGTTTGAACAGCACGCGAACCCGACCATCGATGGCACCGAGAACCTGCTGTCCTTCCACTTCTTCTTCACCCGCAAGCTGTTCTTCGTCAAAGAAGCCGACGCACTGGTGCTGTGCCCGGGCGGTTTCGGCACCCTGGATGAAGCGCTGGAAGTATTGACGCTGATCCAGACCGGCAAAAGCCCGCTGGTGCCGGTGGTATTGCTGGACGCGCCAGGCGGCGGTTTCTGGCAAGGCGCGCTGGACTTTATCCGCAGCCAACTGGAAGCCAACCGCTACATCCTGCCTACCGACCTCAAGCTGGTGCGGCTGGTGTACAGCGCTGAAGAGGCGGTGGATGAAATCAACCGTTTCTATGCCAACTTCCACTCAACCCGCTGGTTGAAACGTGAGTTTGTGGTGCGCATGAACCACCCGCTCAGTGAACACGCACTGGCTCATTTACAGGCCGAATTCGCCAGCTTGCGCGTGAGTGGAGAGTTTCAGCAGCGCAACTACACGGGCGAAGAGCATGACGAGCCGAGGTTCAGCCATTTGACGCGGCTGGTGTTCAACTTCAACGGGCGGGACCAAGGCCGGTTGCGGGAATTGGTGGATTACATCAACTTGCCGGAGAACTGGGCACAGGCTCAGGGCAAGGCCCAGCAGCGAGTTGCACCCGAGCCGGCCTGAGTTTTTTGAAGGCAAAAAAAAGGCCCACTATTTTCATAGTGGGCCTTTTGTTTTTGGGTTCGCTCAGTCGTCCAGATCGCGGCCACTCAACAGGCGGCTGATCATCTCCATCGAAAACCCGCGATAGCTCAAGAACCGCCCCTGCTTCGCCCGCTCCCTGGCATCAATCGGCAGATGGCCGGAAAACTTGCGGCGCCAGGTGTCTTCCAGCTGCGAAGACCAACTGATACCGCACTCACGCAGGGCGAGGTCGATGTCAGTGCGTTGCAAGCCACGCTGGCTCAGCTCTTCGCGAATTCGCGCTGGGCCGTAGCCGGAACGGGCTCGGTAGGAGACAAAACTTTCGAGGTAACGAGCTTCCGAAAGCAGCCCCTCTTCCGTCAAACGGTCGAGGGCTGTTTCGATCATTTCGGGTTCCGCACCGCGCTGACGCAGTTTACGCGTCAGCTCGACTCGACCATGCTCGCGACGAGCGAGCAGGTCCATCGCAGTGCGCCGAACGGCGACGAGTGTATCCAGTACAACAGTCATCGTTTGCTTCAGACGTCAGTGTCGACTTCTTCCACTTCTTCAACCGGCTCGCGGTTGGCGGCAGCTTTCACGTCTGGCGCTGCGGTCAGCAGCTTGTCACGAATCTGCTTTTCAAGCGTGGCAGCGATGTCCGGATTGTCTTGCAGGAACTTGGCCGAGTTCGCCTTGCCCTGGCCGATCTTGCTGCCGTTGTAGGCATACCAGGCACCGGACTTCTCGACGAAACCGTGCAGCACGCCCAGGTCGATCATCTCGCCGTTCAGGTAGATACCTTTACCGTAGAGAATCTGGAACTCAGCCTGACGGAATGGCGGGGCCACCTTGTTCTTCACGACTTTAACGCGAGTTTCGCTACCGACAACCTCGTCACCTTCCTTCACCGCGCCAGTACGGCGGATATCCAGACGAACCGACGCATAGAACTTCAACGCGTTACCACCGGTGGTGGTTTCCGGGCTGCCGAACATCACGCCGATCTTCATACGGATCTGGTTGATGAAGATCACCAGGCAGTTGGCGTTCTTGATGTTACCGGTGATTTTACGCAGCGCCTGGGACATCAGACGGGCTTGCAAGCCCACGTGCATGTCACCCATTTCGCCTTCGATTTCAGCCTTCGGTACCAAGGCTGCCACGGAGTCGACCACGATCACGTCGATGGCGTTGGAGCGCACCAGCATGTCGGTGATTTCCAGGGCTTGCTCACCGGTGTCCGGCTGGGAAACCAGCAGGTCGTCAACGTTGACGCCCAGCTTGCCGGCGTACTCAGGGTCCAGGGCGTGCTCGGCATCGACGAACGCACAGGTGGCGCCCATTTTTTGGGCCTGGGCAATCACCGACAGGGTCAGCGTGGTTTTACCAGAAGATTCAGGACCGTAGATTTCAACGATACGGCCTTTTGGCAAGCCGCCAATGCCGAGCGCGATGTCCAGACCCAGAGAGCCAGTAGAAATAGCCGGGATCGCCTGACGGTCGTGATCGCCCATACGCATTACGGCACCCTTGCCGAATTGACGTTCGATCTGACCCAGGGCCGCAGCCAAGGCTTTCTTCTTGTTCTCGTCCATTGAAGTCCTCACGTAATCAATAAGGCCTGACGGCCAACACCTGTATAAGTAGACAGTATTGTTCCACAAAGATCCGGGATCGCCTACCCCTGATTTTCGATTTCTGCTGCAGCTCGTCGCAACAAGCCCTCTAACGCGGCCTTTACCGTTTGTCGGCGGACCTCGTCGCGGTTGCCGGGGAAGTGCGCCCGCTCGGCTGTGACCTCGTCGCCCACGCCAAACGCAAGCCATACGGTGCCCACCGGCTTGTCCGGCGAACCACCGTCCGGCCCGGCTATTCCGCTGACCGCCACGGCAAAACGCGACAGGCTTTTTTCCTGTGCGCCGCGCACCATGGCTTCCACCACTTCCTGGCTGACCGCGCCGACTTTGGGGAACAACGCTTCGGGCACGCCCAACTGCCGGGTCTTCTGTCGATTGGAATAGGTCACATACCCAGCCTCAAACCAGGCCGAACTCCCCGGAATCCGCGTGATGGCTTCTGCGATACCGCCACCGGTACAGGATTCGGCAGTGGTGACATGGGCATTGAGCACCTGCAAACGGCGACCCAGTTCAGCAGCCAGTTGAGTGATTTCCTTCACGGTCGTCTCCAGGAATGGGCGGGGGTTCGCCTACCCTACAGGAGCAGATTGCACACGCAAGCGACAGACTGATGCAAGACGCTAATGGGCGACGGCGTGCACGTAAGCCTGGCAGGCACGCAACGCAATCAGGGCGTTATCACCGTCGTCGGTGATGCCGATAATTCGTTGAGCATGCGCCGGGTCAAGTCGGGCGCGTGCGGCTGCATGAACCACGCCGCCGGCGGTGGTGGAGGTTGGCACTGCACAACCGCTGGCGGGGTCGGTGGCGTCGAGAAGGACTGACAGCCGCACATCAGCAGTGGCCAGGCGGTCGCGCAGAGTAGCCTGATGAAGCTGGGCATCGTTCAACTCCTGAGTATGTTGCCGGTCGCTGGCATCGAGCTGCTGCTCCAACGCCAGCCGTTTGTTTTGCTCCAATTGCTGCTGATGCAAGGCAAAAGCGCTTTGCTGACTGAGCGCCTGGGCTTGCTCAGCCGATTGCCGCTCAAGTTGCGCGCCATAACGCCAGGCCTGCACCTGCCACACAACCGCCATCAGCAGGCAAACACCGACCCAGCGACACCCCGTCAGGTAACGCATAACGCCGCCTTCGCCCGCGCCCACAATTGCAAACGGTCATCCAGGCCATTGAGACCACCATTGATCCGTCGGGTGATCGTCGTGAACTGGTCCTTGTCCGCCAGCTCATTCAAGCCATTGCTCTGCCAAAACCACGCCGCGGACTCACACGCCCACTGCGGCTGTTCGAGCAGTTCCGGTTGCTGCAACAGGCGATCGTCACCAAACAACGCCTGACTGCAGGCCAGGTAGTTGCGTCGACCAGTGATCTGGATCAGCCCCCGCCCACGATACTTCTGGCCGTCGCCGTCCGCTTCGGGGGTGTTGCCCAAGCGGGCGGCCAGGGGGCCGGTGTCGTATTTGCTGAGGTATTGGTCACTGCCCAGTTCGCGTACGTAACGCAGTTGGGCAGACTCATGGCCGACCTGAGAGAGGAAGGCGGCGACGCGCCGTGCGGTCATTATCTGGTGGTTCGCCATGGCGGTATTCAACGCCGCAATAAAAACGCCCGCTTGGGAGCGGGCGTTGGGCAGAACCTGTTGAAGCTCGCCGAGGGTCATCTGATCACCTTGCTACGCGCCACAGCCCGCGCGGCCAATATGGCTTCAGGCACAGGCTTGTTTTCCTCGATGAAGCGAAGGCTGTACCAGTCGGTGGAAAGCAGATAAGCCAGCGCCTCCCGGGAATCTGCCTGCGCTTGAATATCTTGCGGCGTCAGGGTTCTTTCCAGTTTCGAAAGATCAAACATCATCGACCTCCTCGGCGGGTTTGACGGTGTATGCAGACGTGTCCACCGGCTCGACCGGGAAAGGCACAGGCCCCGCCGACACCTGGAGCCGCCCGTTTTGCCACATGTAGTCTGGAGCATTGGCATTGACGGCCAGTTTCAAGGTCAACTCGATCTCGCCATTTCGGCGACTGACCGGCCCTGCAAACAGCGGGTGCTCAATCGCGGACATCGGCAAAGTCATACCCTCGGGGATCTGGGAGAGGTCAATACGCTCGTTGTTCAGAATCAGGCGTTCACCTTCCACGAAAGCCGTCGTGGGTGTTGCGATACCCATAGGTCTGAAAGGTACGTGATGGATAATCATGCGTGCCACCTCCCGATTGCGGTCACTGTCACTATGTTGTTCAGGGTGCGGTCGGATAGAAAGTAATAGGCGTTGATATCGCCGTAGGACCTGGCTGTCACGTCCCAATCAACCGATGGGTACACATTGTGAAAAACCGCCACGGGTGAATCGACGAACGCCGCCAACCACCCCACATTGCGGGTGACCCCGGCGGTGTAACCGACAAACCGTTGCTGGCAGATTTGCAGACCGCCGGCAAAGCGGAAATACCAGTTTTCAATGGTTCCACCACGCTCGATAAGCCCCGAATTGAGCGGCAACGCACCGGAAGGACCGGCGTTCAACACCCCGGAAATCGCATTGCCACTGTGGAGAACGCTGCGCCATTGAGGTGCCGCAGCCCCCGGATTGACGCTGAACTGGCGAAAGTGCAGACCATCTGCCGATACCGCCATCGACAACTGCGCCCGCCACTGCGGATCATGCCCCCACACTTGGGAGAGCACGCTGATAGCCCCAAACCCAGGAACGCCGTCCGGGTGGCGGTAATAACTGTACAACCCGGTATTCGCTTTATTTGGCGAAGCCGTCTGCGCGGAGGAGACGCCCATCATCTCCCCAGGCACCGCACCGGGGCCGTAGCCCAACGCGAACAACGACGAATTAAGATCACTGCGCCACGGTGTCCATGCGCCATCAGCGCGCCGACCGCGTATAAATATCGATTCGTCCAGCATCGCCTTCGCGGTTTGCCAGATGTACCCACCTGAGTTGGCGATCTGCAGAATCTGCACATAAGGGTTGGGCAAATTGACCCCGCCATTACCGAACTCAAACAGCCCGCTGACTTTTGGCAACTCATTGGCATCGTCGGTAGGGCTCTTGGGAATGGGCGTGCCTCCCCACCCGGCATGGCCCATGGTTGGAATCCGACCTGGTGTGAAGTCCGCGCTGTCTACGACTGCATCACGGGTTGCCGCCGAGCCCAATTGAGCCTGGCGGGCATACAGTTCCTGGGTCATTGCATTGATCTTGATACTGGCACTGCGCGGGGTGTCGCCGCCCGCGCCAGTGGGTGCCGCACCGATATTGATTTCCTGTCGTGCCATGGGACTCTCCTTAGTCTGGGCGATCTGAATGGGCGAGATCGATCAGATCTCGCTCGCAAGCCTGTTTTCTGTGCCGGGCGGTTCAGCCGACGGAAACCTGACGTCGCCGCGAGTGAGGCTCAGAACCATCGGTTCCGAGGGCGTACGTATGGCCTCGGGGCTGTCCCATTTCACAGGGAACTTGAGCGTCAGGCTAATCACTCCCCCTACCCGTTCAATGGGGTCGGAGGCCGAAAACCAGTGGTTGTTTATTGCAGATGCGGGGAGCCGATGGCCCTCCGGAATGGCGGATAGATCAATTTCCTCGTCGTTCAACCACAGCGAATCTCCGAACACCGTGGCAACCAATGTTTCGTTGGTCAGAAAGGGAAACAGTTTGATGTTCATGACTTCCAATACCCTGTTATGCATACGCGTATCGCGCCGAATCGCTGAGCAACTTGCCCGTTACGCAAAACGAACGCCACGGCCGAAGGCGATATCGCGTATTTCGCAATGACACCGTAATAGTCCCAAGAGGTAGAGGGCTGGCACTGAACATCGATGCTGACCCTCCCGTAATCATCAAAGGCGACCGGCAACTGGACAACCGTGTGCAACGTTCCAGCAGCAGGGAGTTCAACATCCGGAATGACGGAGTTGGTGAGCACCGTAAAACCATTCTGGAACCTGGCGACTCGCCAGGTGCCGATGTAGTTGCTGTCCATCAGCCCCGGGCCACCCGCGACTTGAGAGAGTGCATTTGCGCTGGTGTAGACCAGCGCCCACTCAGACCAGGCGCTGCCGTTGAAAAACCGCGTGTAGTTGGAGCCGCCGATGTGCAGGTTCTGCGACGCCGTGTTGGCATCCCATGAATGAACCTCAAGCAGCCCACCGTGCAGGCTGGGCCATCCTGCAGGGCGCGTCCCGCTCGCCTCACTGGTCAGCTGAAATGTCGAGAGTCCGCCCCCTGTGGCATTGCCTATTTGATCAATGTTGCCGGCGAAGTAGTTAGCGCCGGCAAGGCCGAACGTTCCCTGCCTGATTACCCTGCTCCAGGGGCTCCAGGCGGAGTCGTGCCAGCTTCGAGTAAACATCACACCGTTATTGCCGGCGTGATGAAACGCTTGAACGGCGATTTGAGTCTTGCGCGAACCAATGCCGCGCGTCTCAATGTTCCACCACACCGGTCCGTCACTGCCGGGATAAAGAACAGGCCAACCCAGTGCGCTGGCCTGTGAATCACTGCCGCTGTAGCCATAGCTCGTTCCAATCGGCTGGGTGTTCGCACTGATTGCGCCCACGTTCACTGATTCGCCCACGACTCCCATCGCCTGTAACTCAGCCCGAGCGATGCGGGTGTCGTACAGCTCCTGAGTCATGGCATTGATTTTGATATTGGCGCTACGGGGTGTATCACCGCCCACACCTGTCGGTGTCGCGCCCAGGTTGATTTCCTGTCGTGCCATCGGACTCTCCATAGTCAGGGCAAAAAACTTCTATTGGCGGCTGCCAAGCCTCAATGCCGAGGCTTTTCGCCCAGCCGGTAGATCGTGGCGCGCGCTGCATTGCGGCCAGCCTGGATATCCGCTGGCATCGGCGTGCCTTCCTCCATCTGGGCCAGCGCGTACCAATCGCTGTCCCTCAGATAACTGCGAGCCAGGTCGAGGGTGCGCTCATCGTCCAGGTCCTGAACGCTCTTGATTTTTTCCAGCTTGCTAATGTCAATCATGGGAAATGCCCTCGACCGGCTGCTGCGCCAGCGCTTGAGATACGGGAGGTGTCGGCACATCAACAGGACCATTTGCCGACACGTGGATAATCATGGGTTCGGCGGGGTTGCGCAGGGACGCGGGAGCATCCCACGTGACCGGCAACTTGAGCGTCACACTGAGCACGCCGTTGATGCGCTCTATGAAGTCGACAAAATGCTCACATGCCGTTGCCGAAGCGGGCAGTCGATAACCCTCTGGAACGCTGGAAAGGTCTACCACCTGACGGCAGACGGTCATCACCTCATCTTCGACAGACACCGACAACGGCTCGTCAGTCAAAAAGGGGAACAGCTTTATCTTGATCATTTCCAATAACCCCACACCGTGACAGCCGGTTGAAACGCCTGAGTTCCGGGCCCGTTCCTGATAATGATATCGACGGCCGCAGTGCCATTGACGTAGCAGTTCAAAGCCCCGTAGTGGTCATAGGTGTTTTGCGGCTGCGCATTGACAAAGACCCGACCGGTTCCGGGCACGATCGCCACCGGCATCGACACCGTCACCAGCGTCGGCTGGTTCGGTGGCAGCGGCGCCGTAACCGGGCCCACGCCCTGGATACAAATCTGCCCGTTGGCGTATTTGCTGACGGTCCAGCCACCCACGAGCGTCTTGCTCATCAGGCCGGTCTCCGTGGTCGGATCGTTCAGTGCATTGGCCGCCGTAAAGACGCGGGCCCACGCCGTCCACGTGCCGTTTGCGTTGACCCTTCTGAACAGGGTGTTGGTGGTGTCCGGGTTAACCCATTCCTGGGCCGAGTATTGAGCCGACAAATATTTATGCGACAAAAAACCATAACTGTTCGGCCCGTTCGGACCCGGGATGTTATTGCCGTAATACTCGCCGGTGGCTTGTACAGTGTCCGCACTGGTCGTCAGCAGCTTTACAGCACCGCCGTAGCCGAAATCACCGGCCTTGACGAGCAGCGTCCAGGCCTTGCCAGCAGTTGCACCTTGCAGGAATTGCCGCTCCCACGTCTGGTTTTCCAGCAGGCTGTAGGCAATTTGCCTGACATACCCGCCCGGCGCCGAGACCATCTGAATGATGAAGACGTAGGGGTACGGCAACGACACGCCCCCATTACCAAACATGAACAAGCCGTTGACGACGGGCAAAGCGTCGGCGTTATCGGTGGGGTTCATGGAGATAGGTTGATTCATCCCCCAGCCAGTGGCCTTGGCCAAGCTTTGCGCTTTTGTATACAGCTCATCGGTCATCGCATTGATCTTGATCATTGCACTGCGCGGCGTGTCGCCGCCGACGCCACTGGGGCGTGTGCCTATGTCGATCTCTTGTCGTGCCATATGAATCACCTAAAAAAAGAGACAAAAAAACCCGCCTCACGGCAGGGTTTGAATAAGTTTCGGTTATCCGGTCAACATTGCAGACGGCCTTACAATGCCTTCGAAGTTTAAGCAGGTCAGTTTTCCAGGCAAAAACCTCACGGTTTATCAGCACTCGCAGTGTCGACATAAGCAAAGCCATGACGCACACCGCATCCAAAAGCGATACATACCAACCATCAGTTATAGTAACGCTCAATGGGAAACTTGCAGATCGGAATTGAAAAGTAGGTAACACCTAGATTATCAACATTTATTGAGTCTCCCAATGTAGACCGCTGAACCGAAATTTCTACTTTACGCACATTGCCGGTCATTATATGAAGTGACGCATACTGTGCATGATTGACAAACCAACTCACACCACGATCCATGCTGGACACGCTGACGAACTCATCCGGCGTCATTACAATGCCACTGTCCCAATTATTGAAAAAAGTGGACGGTTGCGAATACGTCCAGCTTTTTGTGAAGCGGCCGTATTTGACAACTCGATCACTTGACGAGAAAGACACATTACCGTCTCCTTCATAAATTTCCATTCCATAAGCGCTGGTGCTTTTATGGTCAGAATATTTGCAGGACACAAACTCCATAAGGTGATTTTGCAGGGACTTTCCTCCCATGGCACCTGAAGTGACTTTAAACCCTGTCCAGCTCCCGGGTGCTCCCAGCAAGGTGGTATACAGGCTCAGGCTGATATGACTAGGCGTCACAATCCTTAGAAAAACCTGTGGCGGTTCCTGAGTCAAAATCGGCTTGGCAAAGTAGAAAACACCATAACCGGGTGCGTCGGTGTAACGTGACTGAATTCTAAACTCCCCCCTTTCCGAAAACACCAATACTTTGCTATCGCTGCCGATAACAACAGCACCCCCGCCATTTACCGCAGAAAGCCCGAAAGACATTTATGCCACCCTCACCACTTCGACAACGCACTCAACCGTTCTCGCCAGCCAGTAATACTTGAACCGATGCCCGTCATACACACCGTAGTTCAACCAAGTACGCAGGCCTATCCTTGTCCCTCCCAAATCGACATAAGTAGGAAGAACGGGCCAACTGTCCGAAATAGTCTGATCATACCCCGCATACTGTCGGGGCGTGATAATGACAAAACAGTTGGCCGGGTCATAACCGGGTACGTCCATGGTTAGATCATAGGCAGTCTTGAAGCCTGCACCACCGCTGCTAATGGCTGGAACTATTTGGGATGCAAGACGCTTGATAGTAAAGTCTTCCATGCCCAACGTTTTGATACCGTGGTCATCGAATACATTCAACCCGTACTCAGCCATTACGACAACCTCCCGACCACCGTGCGCTTCACGCCGCCCGCATCGAATACGGCCAACCCATCATTATTAAGTAACGCTGAGCCCCCGGCGCCGGCACTACGAAGGGTGAAAGTGCCCGATTTAACATCAATTTCCAGAAGGGGATTGCCATTAACGTCCTTGGCTTCAGACCGGAGCGTCATACCCAAAACAATATTTTGAATAAACGCGGTATTAATCATCGCCTCGTTGATAAACACCTGCCCGCCTTGCACCACAAACGGAACCTTCAGCCCTCCCCCTGTCTCGTCGACAATCGAAAACCGCTGGGCATAAGCAATGATTTCGGAGGTGTCGCCATCAGCCCCCAGCGCAAGGCCTGCCATTACCTTTTTACCTGCGCTGGTGGTCTCAACTTTAAGCGTTTTCATCGCCGAGACCTTGCCACCGGTGTCCACCAACACTCGATTGGTTTCCTGTATGGCGGAGGCGTTTTGACCTGAAACAGCCCGGACACTTCTAATGTCATCCGCCTGAACTTTATCGGCAGAAACCAATACATTGACTTGTTCGCTGAACGTCGCTGCGTTGTTATTAACCTTGGCATCCAGGGTCGTCACTCTCGAGGCCAACGCCTGGGTGAGTGTGGCCGAAGTGGTGGCCACTTCCAGGATGCTCGCTGCGTTTTGCCCTACCTTGGTCTCGAGTCCATCCGAACGTTGTGATTGAGCGAAGTCTCGCTCAGCAATGGCCGACATCAGGGACCAAACGCCTACAGATGCTGTGTCGTCACCGGCGTTACTTGTTTCATCCCCAGCGGATTCTGATTTTGCCAATGCGTAGACGCCGTCCAGCTTCTCGGCGGTGGCTTTCACCTTTCCATCCACCTCCGCGACCGCACTGGAGTTCTTGCTGATCTCCAATGCCATTGCAGCATTGGTTTCAACAATAGTCCCCATGTCGAACCAAAACCTGGGGTTCGGTGGGGGCATGTTGGAGGCAACCGGGTTGACCGCTTGGAACAGATGCTGGCCCTGACGAACCATGTCACCTTTGGCATACGCCTTCGCGGCGTCATATTCCAGGGTATCGGAGACTTCAGCGATCAGGTCTTGAAGTTCTTTCTTGGCTTGCGCCAGACGATCATTGACCGAGCCCGGCGCAGTGCCGCCAATCAGATCAATTTCCTGACGCAAGCTTTCGTACAACGCGCCCTTGCCAATGGTATTGGCGAAGTATTTTTCGTAATCCGCAGGATCGGAACTCGCGTGGCCATTCACAGCCCCTGCTACCGGGTAGAAGGGCCCGATATTGCCCGTTCGGTCCACGAGCCGCGCCCAGAAAAACAGTGAAGTGCCGGCTGCCAACCCCATCAAAGTCACATCAGTCTGCGGATACGCGTAATCCCCCAGCTTGGTCGCCTGCGCCAAATCGGCAGTCTTCCCGTACCAGATTTCCGTGCGCTGCAAATCCGCCGTGCTCACATCTTGCGGAATCTGCCACTTCACTTTGATCGCAAACACCAACGACTCGGTCGTCAGCGCCGCAACGGTTGGCGGCAAGGTGGTCTTGCCGTTGAGCAGCGTCTCGATGGACTCGCTGTACAACGAGCCAATGTCCAGCGCGTTGATCGCCCGCACCTTGGCGACATAACGCCCGGCGTAAATACCCGAAACCTCAATCGACGTGCCACCGGTACGCCCGGCGTAGATCCACTCGCCATCGTTTTTACGCCAGTACGCTTCGAAGGCAATCGCATTCGCCGGGCGTTGCCATTCGATGGTCATGACGTTGACCGCACTGCCCTGCTCGACAAAGTGGTCATTGCTGACCGTCACGCCGGTTGGCGCTGCCTGCACGCTGGGTGGAATGACGGTGACTGGCGGGCTGTCGATTTTCGCGCCGTTGTCGATTGCGGCGAATTTGCTCGGCACGTGCTTGACAGCGCTGAGGCTGTACTTGATTTCGTTATCCGAAAAGTCCTCGGAAATCGACAGTACACGGAACTGTTGCAGGGCCAGGGTCGCGGAGTCGATGGCCCAGATCGATTGCGCCGGTGGCACGTCGTCAAGCCGGGTTTGCAGCACAACCTGTTGCTCGTTGGCGTTCCCCGCGCTGACCGATTTGACCACGCGAGACACCGCCTTGCCGTTAGGCATCACCAGGGTAATGGTGTCACCGGCGGCGGCCGTCACTTCGGCATCAAGGGTCAGGGTGTCGAGCGTTGCATCACGCAGGCGTCCGCCAATGCGGCGCCCGGCGCGGTCGTTGTCGGCCACGCGAATGATCTGGCCGGGGCGTGCCAGGGTGCCGTCGAGGCCCACCGAGAAGGTGACGCTTTCGGTCTCCAGGCGGTTGGTCAACAGCGCCCATTTGCCGATCCGCTGGGCCTGGGCCTGGGAGGTGCAACCGGTCGCGCTGATCTCGGTTTGCTGGATGCCATAACGCGCAATGCCTTCCGCGTCGTCGACGTACTGCACCTTTTGCCGGTAGAAGTCGGTCGGGTCATTCCAGCTGACCAGGGCCACGGTGTAGCGGGTCTTTTTCGCCGAACCGCCATACACAAACTGGCCGCCGATCACGTTGGCGTTGGAGTAGGTGTACACCGGATCTTCCGGCATATCCGCCACCGCCATCACCGAACCTGCACCCCAATAGGACATGCCCCGGAAGGTGGTCGCCAAGTCTTGCAATACCTTCAAGGCATCGGCGCGTACCGACAGGTAGAGGTTGCAGGTAAAGCGCGGTTCGGTGCCGCCTTTGCCGTCGGACACGGGCTGGTCGCAATACTGCCCGATGCGGTACAGCTCCCACTTGTCCACCTGGCCGGCATTGAGCAAATGACCGAGGCCATAACGCTGGTGCAGCAGCAGGTCGTAGTAGATCCAGGCCGGGTTGTCGGTCCAGGCGGATTTGAAGGTACCGTCCCAGACCCCGCTGTAGGCGCGGGTTTGCGGATCATAGTTGCTCGGCACCTTGATGATGCGACCGCGCAATTCGAACGAGCGCGAGGGAATCGATTGAAACTGCGCGGCGTCAAATTGCAGGCCGATCAGCGCCGAGCCCGGATAGCGTAACTTGGCGTCGATGATCTCGGTGGACGACTCCACAGTAGTGGTATCGGCAATCGCGCCACTGGTGGAGTTCGGCGTAATCCGTCGTACTCGCAGGGTCCAGCTGCTTTTGGCGGGCGGCAGGTCAATGCGGTGGGAACGCTCGTATTTCGTGGTGGTTTTACCGCTGAACGCGGCCGCCAACACCTGTACGAAGGTACCGCCGTCGGTAGACAGATCAAACGCGTACTGCACCGTGTAGCCGTTGGTATCACCATTGCTGGTGTTGGTCTGCGACAGGCGCGTCACCGCCAGGCGAACGCGCACGGCCGACAGCTGCAGGTTGGAATAGGACTTAGTCCACGGCTGATCGCTGCGCAGCTCGATGGACACCGGGCTTTCGTTCTCCACGGCGGGAAAGCCGGGGATGTGCGTCTGATCCTGGCTGCCGTTGCGGGTGTCGAGCGTCACACCACTGAAGTTGAGGCTGCCGTCTTCGTTGGCCAGGGGCGTCTCGTCGAGAAACACCGAGCGCTTATCGTTTTTCAAACCGACAATCTCGCCTTCGCTGACGAGATCGAGGATACGGGCATAGGCCGTACTTTGCAGGCTGTCTGGCGCCTCCACGGAGGGACGGGGCTTGGAGCCACCGCCTTTACTGCCAGCGAGAGTGAGGTCAGTCATGGCTTTCCTTCAGGCGAAATAAAGCCCGCACTGCGGCGGGCTGGTTAAAGAGGGTTAACGTTAGAGTTGGTCTTGGGCGTAGATCCCGGCGCTGATCACGGAACTGCCGACGATCAACTGACCGTAGAGCAAGCCGACCGGGTTGCCCTGGGCACTGGTATTGACCGGACCATTGAAGCTGTAACTCGGGCGGTTATTGGGGCTGTCCTGGGCACTCAGCCCTTTGGGCGGTGGCGACAGCATTTGCATGACGCCTCCCATTGCCATGGACGCGCCAGCCATCATCATCATGCTGGCGGCCGGGCCGGTCAGGTAACCGAACGGGTTGAAATACGCCACCGCAATCAGCACCGCACCGATGATCGTTTGCAGCCCGCCGGCACGTTTGGAGCCGGTCAGTACCGGCGCGATGCGAATCACATCTTTGCCCAAGGGCTTTTGAATATCGTCTTCGGCGATGTTGCGTTTGCCATTGAACACGGCAAAGCGCAGGCCCTTGTCAGCACTCTGCAGCATGTAGCGTTCAAAGCCCGGAAACTGTTTGAAATAGCCCATCACATCCCTGAAACCACCCGAGGTGGTCACGCGATGCTCTCGGCCGAAAAGCCTGGCGAGCGAGCCTGACAACAGGACCGTCCGCATTGTGTGTTGTTGAATTGCCACTCCCATGAGCCCACTCTCCTGATCATTTTCAAACGGTGGCTAGAGTTGATCTTGCGCGTAGATACCGGCACTGACCACGGCACTGCCCACCGTCAGCTCCCCATACAGCAAGCCCACCGGGCTGCCCTGGATAGTGGTATTGACCGGCCCGTTGAAGCTGTAGCTGGGACGGTTTTCCGGACGGTCCATGGCGCCCAGCCCTTTGGGCATCGGCGACATCAATTGCATCGCACCGCCCATGGCCATGGAGATCCCCATGCTCGCGGCAAAGGTCCAGCCGGTGGTGGAACTGGCGCCGATCAAGGTGGAGGCGGAGCCGCTGCCCCCCGCAGCCAGGCCACCCGAGAAGTACGACGCGGCCACGATCAACGCCACCCCGATGATGGTTTGCATCGATCCTGCCCGCTTGCTGCCCAGCAGTACCGGCGCAATCCGAATATCCGACGTGCCGGACGGCGCCCGGAGGCGATCCTGCCCAATATTTTCGCGCCCCAGAAAAATCGAATACGTCACGCCCTTGTCCTTGGACTCCATCAGGAATCGCTCGAACCCGGGTACCAGAATGCACAACGCGTGTATCGCTTCCGAAGCGTTCCTCACCGCCAGCCGGTGCACACGCCCGAAGCTCGCACCGAGGCTGCCATAGAGGCGCACCGTCCTGACTTTTTCTTGATGCATGGCATCCTCCAGGCAAATAAACCGCCCATGTGATTAGTGTTTGAGCCGTTGGCGATGTCGCCAATAGCCCACCGTTACCTCGCCCCAATAGCCGCCATAGGTGTCACGTTTGCTGTCGCGGCCGTACAGGTGATGCAGGATTGAGCCAGGCGCCGGGTAATGTTCGGGCTCGCTTTGCAGCACGCCATCAGCCAGGTAAATCGCGGCATGGTTCGGCACCGGCGAGCGAATTTGCATCAACACAATATCGCCGTGCTGCAATTGGCCGACCGGTTCGAAACCGGCAGCCGGCAGGTTGTCCAGGTACAAATTGCCGCCCTTGTCCCACCAGCCGTCTTCACGTTGGTAATCGCCCAGCTCAATGCCCATTTCCCTGCGGTAGTAATCGAGGATGATGCTCAGGCAGTCATGCACACCATGGGCGAAGGCGCGGCCGATCAAGGGCGCCTGATAACCGCTCGGTGTGAGACTGGCCCATTCGCCTGTGCGAACAAGCCCGTCATCGCCCTTGCGCACCTCAACGATGTGCCAGGGCAAGCCCGAGGCTTCGCAGGCCACGCGATCAGCTTCGCTTGGGGCCGCCGGGCAGTCCGGATGGCTGTGTATCACCGCCAGGATTTCGCCACGCTCCTCGGCCGCCGCGTAGTCCTCGGGGGCCAGGCGAAAATGTTCGCTTGGGGTGCTCGCGGTATTGCGGCAAGGCACATACACGCGCTTGCGGCCTTCGCGAATCAGCAGGCCACAGCATTCATGCGGGTAGTCCGCCACGGCGTGCCGTGTGATTGCCGCCAGGTTGATCTTGTTCATGCTCAGCTCCGCAACAGGCCCGCTGCCGGAAAGGAACCGTAGGGCAAAGGGTTGTTCTCGCCGAAACGCAGTTTGCAGCTGCTCAGCCGCCCACCGCATTTGTCCTTGGCGGCATCCGTGACGATCACGTCATTGGCATCCGCCACCGGCCCGCCGTTGTACCCGCAGTAAGGGCCGCGATAACCGCCGCAGCTGAGCCACCAGCACACGTTGGCGACGATTTGCCGGCGTGGCAGTTGCACGCCGTTGAAATCCAGCGCGCTGGCCAGCTCGAACTTCACCGTCTCGCTGCTCTCCGCGACTTTGCGCTCTACGTACCAGATGTCCGGCGGCAGCTCTTCTTCCGGGTCTGCTTCGGGCTGGCCATCAAGGTACTTGCCGAGGGTGCGATGGCGGATCAGCCGTGCGCCCACCAGGTCTTCGAAATACAGCACCAGCGCCGTAATAAAACCGCCGACGTTACCCACGGCCAGGGTCGGCGTAGGTTGCGTGCCCTGCCCCGACATTTCAAAACCTTCGGCCTGGATGGGCCAAGGCGAGTATTCATGACCCTGCCAGAAAATCGGTGACTCCTGGGGGTAGCCATGAAACCGGTACAACTCGGCGCCGAGGGCGGTGGCGTCGAGCTCGAAAAGCTCCACCCAGGCCCCGGGCTCCAGGGTCTGGATATCTGCTGTGATGGACATAGGTTTCTCCGGGCAAAGAAAACCCCGCATTTGGCGGGGTGTGGGGCGTCGCCTCGACGCTAGGGGTGAAAGGCCTGCTCGAACGTCGCCGTCAGGGAATAGACACCGGCGCCCATCGGCGTCGGTTGATACCCCTTGCAGCGATACAGCGCGGGGCCCGCCAGTGGCGCCGTCCAGCTAAACGCCTTGGCACCGGCGTGGCGGTCGAGGAATTCGACAATCGACTGAATGCGCGCCTCGTCGCCGACAAACGTCAGCGGCCAGGATTGGGTCTTGTTGTTGATGCCGTCCGCAGCGCTTTGCTGGTAACCATCGCCGAACTTGGCCGTTTTCAGGCGAAACTCGACGCTGCCGACCGGCTCCACTTTGGGTACCCACGTGAAGGTTTCTGTGCTCATGTTTTCTCCAGGCTTAGCCGTGGGGGGTCAACGACCGTTGATGGCCGACCAGATCTGGCCGCCGGGCTTGAGGTCACGTGCAATCTGTTCGGCAGCGCCCTGACGGGCAGAACCTGCGTAGGCACGCGCAACATTCTGGGCATTGGCATCGGTGCCTGCGCCCTGACCGTCGGCAACGTTGATGGTTTGTTGAATTACCACCTGGTTGCTGCTTGCGCTGCCCGCCGAGCCCCCGCCCAAGGCACGTACGCCCAGGGAGCCGTCGGAACCACGGCTCAGGGGCATGATGGCTTCGGGGCCGGCTTCGCCGAACAGGGCCATGGGGGCCACGGTGGGGCTTGTCGCGACGGAGTTGGTGAAAGCGCCGCCTTTGGCAAATTTGGCAGGTGGCGAATACCTCAGACCGGACGCGTTGAGTTCATTGGTATAACCAGGGGGCCCACCCCCTGCACTCGCCCCCGCGGAGGGAGTCAACCAACTCATCACGGCCGAACTTGCGATACTGAACAACGAACTCAGTGCACTCGAACCGGCAGTTTTCGCCGCCATCATCGCCATGTCCTTAAGCACCGATTTGGCGAAATCAGAGAAGTTGAATTTACCGGTGGTAGCAAACGTCAGGACTGCATCGTCCATCTGCTTGAAAGCGCCGGCGAACATCGCTTTGGATTGTTCCGCGGCAGTTCCCGAGCTGCTCACATAATCCTTGAACGCGCTTTGAGCGCCTGCGCTCCAATCATCGACCAGTTTGGTCATGGCGGCGAAATTGCCCTGGACCTTTTTCGTCTTGTCATCATCCAGAAACGCAAAGCCTGCTGTGTCATCGCCTACGTCCGGTGCAGGAACATCTGCGTACGGCCCGCCCGCTGGAAACTTCAAACCCGCGCGGTCGGTATAACTCGACTGCCCCTCCAGCGAACCTGCAAAATCACGCTGCGCCCCCTGGCTCTGCTTGAGCACTTCCACCAGTTGCGCGTTTTTCTGGATGAATTTTTCTGCCGCATCCGTGGCCGGGTCATAAGACTTTTGAAAGTCCTTGAACTGGCCGGACGTGACCTGCAGCGCCGCTGCCGCAGAAGCGCTGACCTTTTTAGCGGCGTCCTCGATCTTCTGCTGCATCTCGCGCATGCTTTGTTCGGTAATCCGTGACGCCTTCGCCAGGGCCTGCTCCAGGCTGCCGAGGTTGAGCGTCAGATTACCCTGGGAAGCAGTTGCCATAGGTTTCTCCGGGTCATGGATAAAACCCGCTTGGCGCGGGTTTCAAGGTAAGTGGCGTCGTCCTTAACGCCACTCGTTCATCGCACGTTCGAGTGACAGGCCCCGGCGCATCTCATGGGGCATGAAATCAATCAACTCGGCCGTGCCGCCGCCCAGCCGGTGGGTCTGCAGCGCCACCAGTGCGCTGCCCGCCTCCAGCCGCCTACCGGCGTGCAGGGAGCCATATCGGTCGATATAGCGTCCCCAGGCCAGGGCTTCGTGGTAGGTCATGCGTTCCTTGGCTTCGGCAATCGTGCGGCCGCCGACTCCGTTCAACACCAGTTCGTGCCAGAACTCATCGGCGGCCGTCAGTTCTTTGCGCCAGCGCCACCTGTGCCATTCACCTCATTGACTGCGTTGAGGATCACAAACCCCAACGACGGCTCAAGGCTGTAGGCATCGTCGTAACTCAGCGCCTCATCGCCCTCGGCGCCCAGCATTACCGAAGCGGCGAGGTAACTGGCGTTGCGGCTTTGCGCAGACTCGCCCCCGGTGAAAAGCCGCTCGATCACACCAAACGATTGGCGGCGGATGTGCAGCGTGAAGGTGTCAGTCACTTCCTTGCCGGTTTTGCTGTCCAGGTGTGTCCAGCTGACGTCTTTCTTCACCGGCTGGCCATCAACGATGCCGCCCTTGGCTTTCAGTTGTTTGAGGTTCATGGCATCTCTCAGGCTTTCTTGATCCAGGCGCTGGCGCCGGTACGTTGGATGGTGACGGTGGTGGTCACGACAGCGTTCAGCGCAAAGTTGAACGGGAAGTCCGAGACGTAACCGTCGAAGGTGAACCAGGTACGGGTAGCCGGCAGTTCAAAGCCATCGCCCTTGGTGTTGACGGTCGGCAGCACGTCTTTGCCGTCGGACCAGCCCACCGCCCACTTGACGCCGGTATCGCCCTTGGCTTCGGACAGTTGGTGCAGGCGGATGTGGCTGGCGTTGGTCGGGTCGGCGTTCAGGCCCAGGCTCGCGGTGCCCGGCGTGCGCAGGCCTTTTTTGTAGCTGCGCTCCTCGGCGTTGAGGCTGGTGTCTTCAATCTGTTCGGCCGGCGCACCGCCGGGTTCGAACGAGGTGGCGTGCTCGACTTCCAGCACGGTGTAAGGCCCGGTGCCGGAGACCGGCGGGACGAGGGCAAAGATCTGGGTACCTTGGGTAAGAATCGACATCGAGTGTTCTCCATGAACAATAAAAAACCCGCTCATGCGGGCTGTAGTGGGTGCAACAGATGAAAGGCGGGGGTCGAGGCTGAATCAGGGCGCCGGTTTGCCATCCAGATAAGGCGGAGCATTCGGGTCCGGTTCACGGCTCTTGATCAGATCGACCAACGCCTGGTTGCTCTGGGCCAACAACCGTATGGCAGCGTTAAGCGCTGTCTGGCCGTCGGTTTGGGTTTGCAGGGCGGCGATCAAACGGTTGATCGCGGCCAATTCTTCGTCATTCATAGGCATCCTTGCTCCAGTCAGAGGTAGTGCAAAAAACGCGGGGCAACGCGATCAAGTCGACAACCCGCCCGCCGTGATGGCGCTGCGATAACCCGTCGCCGGGTCACCCGTATGCACCACTTTGCTGATCGACCATTGCCCCTGCATGTACGCGGGCCAGGTGTCATCCAGCCGCAGCAGCCCTTCGGCGGCCAGCAGCGGGTTACCCGGGCAATCGATCAGCAACTGCAGGTCCTGGCGCCCTACACGGCGCAATTCGGCTTCGGCCACGCTGCGCGCTTCGGCTTCGTTCTGGCAGGGTTGGCGCAAGGTTTTAAAAGGCGCATTGCCCACCTGCACCACGCGCCGCTTGCCTGCGCCAGCGTCCCACCAGGTGACGCGGCTGCCCTCATATTTGGCGCGTGATTTTTCGTCGAGCGTGGCGGTGATGAAGGCGTGCTCGCCGGGGCGATTGTCGCGGCTCACGGACAACTTCACCTCGGGCAGTTGCTGAAGGCTGATCGACTTCAACTGCCCGGCTTCGGCCAGCACATACAGCTCGTTGAACGGTTTGGTGATAGCGCTGTAACGCTTGGCCAGGCGGGTAATAAACGCCATATCGCTTTCGTTGGACTGGTCGATATGAGGGATCAAAATACCTTCGAGCGCAGGCGCTACTCGCGGTGAAAAACCGTGACGGCTGACCAACTGGCGAAACAACGCCCCCAAGGTTGTCGGCCCATGACTGGCGGACCGGCGTTGGCGGTAACCGGTAGCGTCCACCCTGCTGAAGGGCGCAGCGGTTGCCACGACCAACAAGCTCATGGGGAATAGCCTCGGCGTTCGCTGGGTGACCACGAACTCGCCCTTCTCGACCAGCCCCGTCTCCCGGTACCCGGCGCGCAAGCCGATTTTGCCACTGAAGCTGGGCAGACCTTCGAGCCCCTCGATATTGAGCGTCAGCTCAAGCCGGTCACTCTCGCCACCCAATGCGTCAGTGTGGCTCCAACGCATCAAGCGCTCATTGAGCAGTGCCGCGTTGGCGCCGTAAAACTCCACCACCGGCGTAAATCCCTGTGCCATGTAACCTCCTTAATCCCAGGCCAGAACGGGGCGTACGGCACTTGGCTGCGTGGACAGCTCGGGCACAATGACCCACACGCCAGCCGGCAGCACCGGGCCATATTCGGAGAGCTCAGGGTTCAGGCGCCAGAGGGTTTCCTCAGCGGCGTCATCACACCGCCCAAGCTCGCGATAGAGCAGCAGGTTGACCGAATCACCGGCAATACTTCGTACTCTACGCATTGACGAATTCCTCCAGCTCAAGGGACCAGGTCATGACCATGGCCGTGCCGTCGTCGATCACATTGCTCTGGTTTTCCACCACCGAATTGATCCGCCACAAGCCCCAGTTGCGCCCGATACCATCGACCAGAGGCAACGGCGCCCGCGTGTTTTGCAGGGCGCGCAATTCGTCCAGCCGCTGCATGCCGACCGCGTACATCGCGGTGCCGCCAAAGGTGAGCTTTTCCAGCTTCTGCCCGCTTTGGCGCGACAAGGATTTGCTCGCAACAATCGTCAAGTCGCTCCAGCCACCATCGCTGGTACGGCCCAGCGTGGAATAGGCAAAGCCTCGGGCCAGGCCAAAAATAAAGTCGCCCAGCACCATTTGCTGTCGCATCAATCACCTCCTGGGTCGGCCAGTGCCGCGTTGCGCCGGATACCGAGCGTGTCGGTGACCATCGGCATGCATTGGAATTGCAGGGCTTGAATCACCTGGTTGACGACCTGTTGGGCATCGGCCGGGTTGACGCCGGTGATCTGGATGCTCGGCGCAATAGAGACCTGAACGCTGTCGCTTCGCGCACTGTTGATCTCTTTGCTCACCGCACCTGGCGCGGGCAAACGATCGGTTGAGCCGAACAGCTTGTCACCGAGCCAACTGCCCGCCTCGCTGCCGAGCAAACCACCAATCGCGCCGCCGACAGCGGTGCCGACACCGGGGAAAATCAGGGTCCCGATAGCGGCGCCTGCAGAAGCGCCTGCCCAGGCGCCTCCGGCCGTGCTGAGGCCGGTGCCGACTGCTTTAGCGTCGCCGTTGCGCACGCCCTGGATAACATCCATGGCGGTGTCGACGTACCTCAGTGGGCCAAGGCGGCGAGCGGCGGACGATTCCAGCCGAGTCATGGTGCTGGTCAGGCGCGAAGTCGAGGCATGCGGCAGATTCGCGCCGGGCGGCGCTTGCAACGCAGACGACGGGGGTTGAAACGGGAGCTGTGGTTTAGCCGCGACGTCACCGGGTACCCCGACCACGCCACGTTCCAATGCCTCGATCAAACCAAGGCGTCCGCCAGAACCGCCGGCCGGCCCTTGATTACGTCCGGAGGCAGTCGCCCCGGAAAACGCACCCAGAGACCTCGCGCTTGCCTCCAAGCCGAGCCGTGAGTTGGGCAGAAACAGCTTGCCTAGCTTGTCGGACGCTGTAGACAGAAAACTACCGAGCAAGCCTCTTTTTTTACCTGCCCCTTTGCCCTGGGTTTTGCCGGAAGGGTCACGCGCAAGGTCATAACCCGCCGGCAAAATAATGCTGGGAGGCGCGGGGCTGCTCAGCGACTCACCCGGGCAGCAGCAATCCTTCCCCTTGCCCTTTTCCTTGTCGTAACCACCTTCCTTGAACAGCTTGCCAGCCGCTCCAGGCAACTTGCCCAGCGTTACATCAACCAGGTTGCCCGTCACCCGGTCTTTGATCGTGTCGCCCAAGCCCGAAAAGAATTCGGAAACCAGCGGCACCACCACCGAGGACATCACCGCTTCAGTGGTTTTGAGCGTCTCGGCGGCAGCGGGTGAGCTGCCGGCCCATTCGTTGGTGGCGTTCAGCACATGGGTCTTGGCGCGCAGCCATGTGTCTTCCCCCAATACCGGCGCAGTTTCGAGCGTCTTGGTCAGCTGCTCCTGGCTTTTTGTGGAGGTTTCGCGCCGCTCCGTTATGGACTTTTCCGAGGTGGCTTTTGAATCAAACGTAAGGCTGGCATTCGATTGCTGAAAGGCCGCGACCGGATCAAGACTTTGCGTGCTCCCCAGTGTCAGGGCTTCACGCGTCAGGCGCAGCTCTTGCGATGCGCTCGACGTCACTTCAGTGGATGACTTCTGCTCGGTCCCGGACGGTTCAACCTCCAACGATTTGAGCCGCGACAAGGTAACTTCCAGCGCGTCCACGCTGGTGCGCAACAGCCCCAGGGACAGCGAGAGACCACTGAGTTCCAGGCCCGCGTGAGTGAGCGCAAGGTTCATCGAAGATAACGGCGCGGCCTCTTCAGGGCTTTTGGGCACCAAAGGGCCCGGGTTGACGCTATCGGCCCCCTGGGGGCCGCCTGCGTTGCCAAAAACACCCTGACCGTCCCTGGTCATGGCATAGGCGAGCGAATACGTGTCCTGCATCCCGCTTACTCCTGTTTGACGCCAAGGCGAGTCATCGCAATGTCGTAGCGGCGCAATGCTTTGCCGGAGTCCCAGTCGAGGATTTCCGCCTCATTGACCGAGTAAATCAGCGGCACCACATCGAGGATTACTTCGATGTCGCGCTGCGAAAGAAGTCCGCCGGTTGATTTAAAAAATCGTCGATGCGCTCCTGCAATTCCGTCCAGTCAGGCACGGTCAGGCCAGCAAGATCAGGGATCATCAGGCCAGTGCAGTGAGCGGTGATGAACTCGGCACGGTCTTTATTGGTGGCGAGTTTTTTCATGGCTTTGGTGGCGCGCAGCGCGGGCATTTCCAGGCTCAGATCAGTCAGGCTTCGACCGGCGGCATCGAGCGGCAGCAGCAGGTTCACCTGTTCATACTGCGACGGCTCATCAGCCTTGCCGAGAAAGAACGACGCAGGCAGCGTCGACATTTCATGTACGTATTGCGCAATGCTCACGTAGTCCGGGCGTTTGAGCTGGTCGAGCTCTTTTTCCGACAGGCCGGTGGCGAGTTTCGCCAGTTCAAAGAACTGATCGTCCTCGTCGTCACCGGCCCGGGCCAGCGCATCTTTTTGCGCGGCGTAGTACAGCGGTTTGAGCTGAACCTGCTCGATCGTCGCGCCGGTGTCGGCGGTGATCGGCGAGAGCAGGAGGTGCAGCGGTGGCATCCAGGCCATAGGGCAATTCCTTATTGAAACGTGGTTGATAAGCGATCTGAAGCACGGCGCGGACAGTGTGGGAGCCGGGCTTGCCCGCGATGCAGGCGACTCGGTGGTCTGGTGTACCGGGGCGATGCCATCGCAGGCAAGCCAGCTCCCACAATGACCGTGCGCGCTTCAGATTACGGTTTCTCTTAAGGCATCAGCACGGCGCGACGGGCATCGCCAAGAATGTCCACACCGTTAAGCACGAACTTCTGGGTGCGTACGTCGATGTCGATCACCGGGATGCCGTTTTCCAGGCGGCTGTAAGTACGGCAGGACAGGGCCAGAGTGGTCGTGGCCTTATCGCCCATCTTCAACTTGGTTTCAGTCAGGGTTTTCAGCTTGCCGCCGACCGTGTGGTAGGTGAAATAGGTCTTGCCGTCCTGGTCCTGGCCGGCTTCGCGCACGTTGAGCAGGATGTCTTCGCCCTGCCTCACCCCCAGCGCCAGCATGATTTCAGGCCCCACGCCTTGCAGCATCAGGGTGGCGTTGAGCACCTTGCCGCTCTTGGCCATTTCTTCGGCGATGAAGCGGCCGCCGGTCATGGGCTCCATCTCGAAATCAATGATCGGCGGGGTGAACTCTTCCACCGTCGCGGACAACGGCAGGCCTTGCAGGGTGGCCGCAATGGCCTGTCTTACACGGTTGGTAAACATTAGAGAACGTCCTCCAGGAACTGCTCGATGATTTCATCGCGGGCATTGAGTTGATAAATCATGTGTTCGTTCGGCGCGTAGCGGCCGTAGTCGATGACGATGTACCAGGTGCCGTTTTTGTACTTCTCGACACTGTTCAGTTCCGGGTGCAGGTACACGCTGCCGCCGGGGATGGTTTCGTCGGCCACCAGGGTTTGCAGCCAGTCGTTGATGCGCTTGACCTCCTGGTCCATGAAGGACTTGGTGAGGTTCTTGGCCATGGCCTTCTGGCCGGCCTTGACCAGCTTGCGGCTGATGGCATCTTCCAGACCGACGTAGCTGATGAACTTGCCGGTGATGGAGCGGTTACCCAGCAGCGAAAAACCGCCGAGGATGGTGCGGGCGTAGTAGCTCACGCCGTAGCGGTTGAGCAGATCGCCTTCGGTGGAGGTGTCGAGGATGTTGTACTCGACCACGCGGGAAACGTCCTCGGCGAACGTCACCTGATTGCCCGGGCTTTCCCACTGCTTGACCTTGGCCAGCGCGGCGATGGCCAGGGACGACGGCGACAGAAACACGTTTTTCTTCGCCGCCTTGGAGTACACCGAAGGCAGGTTGTGCACCAGCAGGCAACGGTCGAAGCCCAGGTCGGCACCGCCCAGTTCGCCGCTGTAAGTCACTTGATCGGCAACGCTGGCGTCCTTGCCATCCAGCACCACACGGGCCTTGATGCGCTTGCCGAACGAGGCGAACTCACCGGCCACCGCTTTGGTACCGGTGAAGCCCGGGGCGCCGATGATGGTCAGGTCTTCAGGCACGCTACTCAAAGCAGCCAGGCCCAGCTTGCGGCCAGTGGTCGGCTCGTTGCCGCCGATCACATTATTGAGCGTGTCGGCCGGGGTGGCGCCCTCCTCCACAATCACTACGTAGATCGGTACCTTGACCACTTTAAGAATCTGGTACACCGCCTGAAACAGCGTGCCCGACTCGGCGCCGGTGGGGTCCAGCAGCGCCTGGGTGGTGAAACTGTTGATGCGAAACGGCGCGTTTTTCGGGATCGACGCATGGGCATTCGGCGCAGTGCCGACCAGACCGATCACGTTATCGCCCAGGCCACCCATGGCCTCGGGGGATTCGGAGGCATTCACGGTGATGCCGTTGTGCTCGAAGTTCAGAACCTCAGCCATAGTTAGTCAGCCTTCTTTGGGGTGGAATTGAGGACGCCTGTCAGTTCCAGGCGGCCGGCGGTGCGCAGGGCGGATGCTTCGACGTCGAGCAGTTCCAGCTCCTCGCCGACGGTGGACCAATGGCCACCTCCGGTGGGGAATGGGATGAGGACGGTGTAGGTTTGGCGGTTGGCCATAGATGGATCTCCGGGCGTAAAAAAACCGCAGAGCGGTTTTGTGTGAGGGTTCAGGTAAAGGAATGTGAAGGTCTAGAAACGCGTCACTCGGGAAGCGAAAGCTGCGGCAACTCGGAAACGAGAGATTGCGGGCTAAATAGCTCGCGTTTTTTCTGCTCTACCGCATCAAATTGCTCATGGCAGTAAGCCCAACAGACAGAGCGCCAGGCACGAAATGCCTGGCCTTGCGCCTGAAAGCGTTGAACTGCCGGCTCATCGGCGTAGCTGATCGCATTCTTAATGTCGTCGTATCCCGCAGACTTGGCTGTCTGATCGAGGAACTGCTGAACGGCGGCGGTAATCTCAAGTTTGCGCTGCTCCCACGTCAGCTCCGGTGGTGCCGAAATGACAGGACGTACACCGTCAGCCGCAATGACCTTGCCAGAAGCCTGAGCCGAAAAAAGCGCCTCATATTCTTGCGCGCTGACTTGCGACAGCTCCGCTGCAGGCGGTAGACAACAGGCCGGGTTTACCACCTCCACCAACGGTGGTTCTGCCGTGACATCTGCGATGCGAACAGTAGGTGGTTGCGCGTCAGGGTTCTCTGAATCGGCCTTCCAGGCCGGATCCGGAATGTTCACCTGAGGCCTCTCCCACGTCGGATCGGGAACCCAGAGCGTTCGCTCGCCATGGGCTCGGGTGTCGTAAAAACCTAGTGTTTGGGCATGAAAGAAGATTGTCATAGTCAGTAGCCTGTGGCCTCCCAGTAAATGTCATCAGGTGAATTGAACGGGCCGGAAATAACCGAAAACTGTGTATTGCTGACAATCAATGTATTGGTGCCTGTGGCGGGGTCGGAATAAAACAGGCTCGTGCGGCTTGCAACAAGCGATGTGCAACGATTGGGAAACGCGATAGGAAAACTACGATGAGTGACGTTATCCGAAGCACCCAGTGTGATCCCCCACTGCTTGATCATTCCGGTCTGGGCGCACTTCCACCAACCATTGGGGCCCAGAGAGGCAGTATTTTTCAGCACCGCGCCTGGCACATCGGCGGTGGCTTGCGGCAGGTTAGTCAGGCCTGCGCCATTGCCGCTGTAAACGCCCGAAATCGACAGATGCCCACCTTCGGTGATGGTCATGGCATTGTTGGTGCTGCCCACATGGGTGACGACTTGAGGAGGCGACGTGCTGGTTCCACCGGAATAGGCTTCAACCGCTGCGAGGTGTCGCTCATTCCAACACGTTGCCCGCCAAACCAGATACGCCATGTAGTTGGCAGGCGCATTCACTTGTATGGCCGGAGAACGACCGCGCCATGCAACAAAGCCACCGCCCATGTCGGGTACTTCAAAGGTGGCAGTACCGGACATCCAGCCACCTGCGAGGGGTAACTTGGCGCTGTCGGAGATCGCGATGTTGGCCGTGCCATCAAACGGCACACCGTTGATTAGCCTTGGTGTTGCCAACCTGGAAGCCGTACCGGAATTTCCGGCGACATCAATGCTGTAAGAACCTTGCAGACGAGCAGGCGGCACAGTGCCTTGGGTCAGGGCATTCGCGTTGAGGTTCTGTAATTGGCCACCCTCGCCAATGTATGCCCCCTTGATGGTCTGGTTTCCCTGCCCATCAAAAACGAACGCACCCGGTATCCCACCAACGTGAAGCGCCACAACCGGCAGCGAAGTGTTTGTTCCGCCCGCGTAAACGTCCATGGACGCCAGATGTCGCTCCCCCCACATGGTCCCTTTCCAGATGGAGTAGGCATACGCGTTGTTCGGGCAGTTGATTTGAACGGCAGGTATGCGCTTTTGCCAATCCACGAAATAGCCGGCCATACCCGGAAAGTCCGCGCTGATCGTGCCAGCCATGGTCCCGCCACTGAGCGGCAACTTCGACTCATCCGTCAGTTTCCCGAACATCGAGACCACTTCGCCTTTGGTATAGGCATCCTTGATGCCCATCTCGGCAAGCGTTTGCGGGTTTGCACCGCGTACGGCACGTCCGTATTTGTCGACGGTCAGAACGCTGTAGGCCCCCGCCTGAACGCCGCTTCTTCCTGCAAGCATCTCGAACGCCAAGGGCGTTGTGCCCAATGCTATGGGCCCCTTGGTGATCAACTGCCACAAGGACCCACCGTAAGCGCTGCCCTCTTCAACCATGACGCTAAGCCCAGGGGTCACGAACTCGCTGGACTCGGCATCCGGCGAGCGCGACCAGACACCATTGGCAACGACATAGATGCCGTTGTCCTTCGCCACCGATTGCCCCGCAACCAGTACGCGCTGGCCGGCAATCACGGCAACGCCATCGACCTGCTGCGCAGCGCTCAACGCAATGTTCGCTGTCGAAACAACGCGTACCGATTGCTTGTTATCAAGCTTGGCCAGCTCATCCGCGAGGTATCCAACAACCCAGGCCCGGGTCGCCTTGACCACGGTGTCATCGATCAACAGCGTCACCAGGGACGCATTGCTCGTTTCAAAAATAGAGCGGATGTAAAACTCTTTGCCCGACCCGGAAGTTGCCAGCACCGGCTTGAATGACTCCGGATACTTGACGATGGCGTACAGCACGCCGGTATCGGTCCAAATACCCGCCTCGCGTACATACCACCCACCGACATCAGCTGGAATGGTGACTTCCGCCAACAGCCAACTCGGATTTTTCTCATCCTGGAAAAGGGCGTTCAACGGGCCGCGCCATACTTCGCGTTTAAGCGCTTTGGCAGTCGCATCCGGGTTGTAGACAGCGCCGTTGCCATCACCGACTGAAATCTGGGAGAGCTTGATCGGCAAACCTGCCGCCTTGCAGGCGGTCTCGTAAGCAATACCGGCATTTGTAAGAAGCGTATAGAAGTCGGCCATTTAGGACCCCTGTGGATAACTGGTGAAGGTTTCAACGCTGTAAAGCCCAGCAGCGCAAAACGCATTGCCTGTGGCTTTCAGCCCGTCGATCACAATCGGATGGATGGTGGTAAGTTCGCCGCACAACGTTGCAGCAGCCAGAAAGTGGGTGCCAGATGCACTCAGGCCTACTGAAACCGTCACGATGTCACGCTCGCTTTTTGCGGCCGCCAGGCGTTGGTCGAGGCGAGCATCCACCTCTTCGCTGTAGGCCGAACTCGTGAATGCCCTTACGGAAAAGCTATAAGGTTTGCCGACGGGTGTTTGCTCATGCCAGGCGCGAATTTCGGGCACCAATTGCAGGCCGGTTGCTGCATTTTCCAAAGCCTTACGTGTGCCTGACTGCCTGGCGGTCGGCCACGCAAGTTTCACAGTGACCCTCTTCTCAGATTCCGGAGCACTGGCACTCCACTCAGTAACGCCACGGTCGGCGGCCAGGTAAGGCAGAAATTCGACCGGCGTTTGCAGTGGATTCATCAACGCTGGAAACGGCGGGATAACCCGGTCAAGCAGCTGGCCAAATCCCAGGTCCAACGCTTTTTCCAGTGGTGAACTGTTGGCCGGCAACAAACTCGCTTTGGGCTCACTCATAGCGTGTGCACCTCCACCTCGACACCCGTGCAATACGGGGCCTGGAACGCGGAGCTGATGATCGGCGTCAGCGGTTCCAGAATTTGCAATTGCGCAGCACCCGCGCTGTGGATGGCGTAGTCGATCCAGCTAGGGTCTACGCGGCCCTCCAGGCGATGACAGGATTCTGCATAGTCTTGCAGCAGTTTCCGGGCGGCAACTTGGGTGAGCCCCGAATCCGGGCCGGCGTTGATCTTGGCGATTACGCGAATCTTGTAGGGCTGAATCTGCGCCCCCTGTACGGTGACAAGATCAGTCTCCGGTCGTACATCCGGCCGTGCGAAATGGCGACGCACACCGTCAAGCAAATCGGCAGACGGGGTGCCGTCGCCTTCCCTTGAAAGCACAGTAACCAAAACTTCGCCGGGTGCAGTTCGACGCCCATTGCCATCCTTTATCTGCGCCGCATACCCGTCCGGGTCGAAGGTGTAGTTGACGGTCACCACGCCCGGCGTGGCGCTTTGCACCTTCACTGAAGGCCGTTCGCCGAGGGTGAACACCTCCCGGCGGTACTGCATTCGCGAGCCCGCTGCCGGGGCGTGGGGTGCCAGGTAGTAGCGCAGGCGAGCATCGTCGTCGCTTTCCAATGTCGGCGGTACCGGTGGGAAAGCAGCCGGGTCGCCGGGGTCGAGCACCTGGCGTTCGAGGCCCATGTCGGCCAGGCGTGCGTCCAGGTTGCTGCCGGTGGCCCACCACGCCAGCATCTGTTTGATGCGCGCATTGTATTTGCGCTCATGGGTTTGCAGACGCACGCAAAAAGCTTCCAGCGCCAGGGTCAGCAGCTCGCTTTCATTGTCGAGGCTGACCTTCAGTTTTTCTGCGTTTTGCGGCGCTCGGGTGGCGACGTAATCAACCACAAACGCCTTGAATTCGGCCAGCAACGGTTCGAACTCGTCGACCGCGATGATGGCCGGTTCCGCCAGTTGGTTCTGGCCAGGGATCAGCATGCTCATGTCACGACCTCGAAGGATTGTTGGCGGTTTTTCCAGGTGCCGGCAAAACGCAGTAACAGGCCGGCGCCTTGGCGGGTGGCGACGATGACCTGGGGTTGAAAGTCGCCAATGCCGTTGCTGGTGTTGTAGAACGCTTGTGCCGCATGGCTTTGGGCGAGGATCAACAGGTCGTCACCCAGGTTCTGGCCAAGCAGTTGCGGGATCAGCGAGCCGTACAACGGACGCTTCTGGCGAGTGCCCACGGGGGTGGTCAGCGCTCGGGTGGCGCGCTGTACAAATTGCAGCCAGTCATCGACGGCTGCCCCGGTGTTGCGATCGACGCCGATCATGGGATGTCCTTGTCAGGGGCTGATGACTCGGCCCTGGTGGTCGACCACCGGGCCGCTGAAGTGCGCACCGCCGGCGTCCAGCAACAGGCCGGTGCCGCCGATTTGCAGGGCGATGCTCTGGGGCGTGATCGTCAGGCTGGCAGCGCCAACCGTGGCGTTCACCTGTTCGCGGGAGCCGCTGAAGGTGGTCGGCCCATTGACCCAGTTGAAGGTGTGGCTGGCGTCGTCGTAGTCACTTTGGGTGCCGTCCTGATGGCGTCGCCGGGTCAAGGTTGCAACACTGGAGACCGGCGGAAACTGACTACTGTTAAGGCCGAACAAGGCTACAGACTGCCCACCGCCTTCCCCGCCGCCGTAGTTGAGCAACAGGCATTGTTCGCCCACAGAGGGGATACGCGTTTCCGTCTGCGCACCGGCACTGGGGTTGAAAAAGCGGATGGCGGGCGTCAGCAACTCACCGTGGCTGACCTTGCAGGTATTGCTGGCGGGGTCGACCTCCTGGCACACGCCAATCCGGCAGTAACTTTCGGCACGGCGGTAAAGGTCTTCGAGCTGGGCTTCCATTTCCGCCAGGCGCTCGACGATCGGCCCCAGTTGCATGCGTAACAGCGCGTCGAACATGGGCTACTCCTGCAGTGGTCGATATTGGTCGGGATCGTTGATGTTCGAGACTTCCCAAGTGCAGGCAAACAGCGGTGTGCCTGTAGGATCTTCGAGCAATGGCGGGCCGATATAGAGGGTTTGGCTGAAGGACACTGTCCAGGTGTCGTAGTCCAATTCGGCATTGATTTGAGTGGAGGGCGCCGCCACGATGCTGGCGGGTAGTTCGCACTGGTCGGCCGGCAGCCCCCAACGGTTATCCAGGGCCAGGTCCATCAGTTGGCTGGCCAGGTCGCAGGCATCAAAAGGTGCGGAGCCGCTGGCAACCATGACCTTGAGTGAAACCGACAGCGCGTGGGCTTTACGGCCTTCAAAGGAGCGCACGCCGGGGCCGTTGCGCTCAACGGTAATCAGCACGCCGGTTTTGTCCGCTGCGTTTTGAAAGTCTTGATGGTTACCGACGCGCAATCCCGGGAAGGCGTTTTTCAACGTCTCCCCGATCGCAACCGGCAGTTCGGAGGGGTTTTTGATAGGTGTCATCTGTTCGCTTCCTTGCAACGCTTACGGCTGATCCGGCCGGGTCGGTGGGGCTTCATTGAGACCGATGCGTTTGGCCGCCCAGCGCTCATAAAGGCCGATGGCCACATCGGCACCGGCCATGGCCGTCAGGCAACCAATCGCGCCGGCGGTCCACAGCGACATGCCGGCGGCGTAGCACAGCATCAGCGCTGACACCCCGCAGACCATGCACGCCCCGGACCTCAGGGCCAGGCGCCGAATCAGCGACCAGCCACGGGCGCCGTCCTTGTCTGCGCGCCACATCTCGCCGGATACACCGCCGATCAGGGCCAGTGCGATCACCAGCCAGATAGGCATTTCCGCTAACGCTTGCTGCTCGTTTGTCATGTCACGCCTCCTGGCTGAGCATTCCCGACACAACGGCCGGGGTTCGGGTAATTCCATTTATAGGTTGGCATTCCAAAAAGCCCGGTCGCCCGGGCTTTTCAGTAATGCGGTCCTCGGTCTTTCGGCGCTACTGGCGCGGTACAGACCTTTCCTCAATGTTTTTCCGACCACGATCCCTGTCTGCCGGATAACTGCTTCTGGTGCTTTACGCTGCACACCCGGGTCAGTTGCCAACCCTCTGAACCGTTATTAGGCCGGTTCATCGCTGCCTGTTTTTAATGCGGTGAGACTAAAGAGCGTCGGCATCCTTGCCGGGTATTGCCTGGCATCCCTGCCATCGCTGCGATGGCGTCCTTGCCGGTGTTGCGTGCCTTCCTTGTCTTCCCTGGCGGCATCCTTGCCGCCTCCACCAGGCCTTGTTGGCTGGCTTGAGATGGAGAATATGCATGTATGGATATACAGTCAATGCACTAATGCATTTATTTTCGCCAACCCAATGCACAAATGCATTTATAGCTTTGCGGGCCAAGGGTTTGCCGATTTTCTACAGGCGAAAAAAAAGCCCGCGCATTGGCGGGCTTTGTCTTACGAAGGAAGGTTACCGGGCGTACATGCCCCACCAGAACACATGACCGAGGATGCTGATCTGCTCATCCTGGATGTCCTGAAAGCTGTAGTCTTCATCCGGATGCTCATCACGATTGAAACTGCGCAGGCGAATCCCGGAAGGCAGGCGGTAGAGCTGTTTCACCCGCAACTGACCATTGTGATTGATGGCATACAAGTCGCCATCCACGATGTCACCAATGCCACTTTTGCCCGCATTCACCCCCACCGTGGCGCCGTCGCGCAGCACCGGCAACATACTGTTGCCGCGCACCGTCACACACTTGGCCTGGTCGAACTGCACGCCGTTGTGGCGAAGGCTGCGCTTGCCGAAACGCAAGCTGGCCTTCTCGCTTTCCTCAATGACGAATCTTCCTGATCCAGCAGCCAATTCAACCTCGCGCAGAAAGGGGATCGACACCTCGTCATCATTAACGGGCGTGTCGTCGTCCCACAGGCTTATGTCCTTGAGTTCCGAGTGCATCGGGTCGCGCCCATCATCACGCGAAACACCCATTGCCGCGCGCCCGCGCAGGTGGTCGGTGCTCACGCGGAAGTAGTCGGCGATGCGGGAAATATGCTTGTCCGACGGGTCAACGATCTTGCCGTTGAGGATGCGGGAAAGCGTGGATTGAGGCACGCCGGTACGCCGGTGAAGCTCCGTGGGGGAGATCCGGTCGCGGTCCAGCAGTTCTCTTAAGACGGTTGAAACGTTGCGTTTTTGCATAACGGGGATAGTGACGAGAGTTTTTGGGGTTGGCAAATGCTTATTTGCATATTTTATGCATTTAGATAGGTGTATAACGACTCTTATTGGTACAGTAGTGGCTTTACGCTACCTTTTTTATACCATTTTGCGCATAAAAATGTATTATCACCGCCATTTTTTGTATAGATGTCGGGAACGCAGGAAGCATGGATTTTTTGAATTTTTTTGCAAAGAAGAAAGCGGTAAACGTCAGCAAGGAGCAATGGGATAACGAGGGCTTTTACGCACTCCCCGGCTTTTACTCCGCAAAGGAGATAGATGACGCCCGCTCGGCTCAAGAGCACGCATGGTCACAATCCCATGAACGCATCGTGGTAGATGACCTGGTCACCGGGCTGCGCAAAAGACTCAAAGATGTCGATAGCACGGATCGCGACACCCATAGATTCAAGCTCAACGACCTGTACCTGGAGCTTCCAGAGGTCCGGAACCTGGCGATTAACCCACGCATCACGCCTATCCTGAATGACTTGCTGGGTGAGACGACGGTCCTGTGCAACTCCCTCAGCTTCGACCAGGGCAGTAGCCAGCCCGATCACGTCGATGCCATTTACATGACGCCGAAAACGCCTTACAACTTGATAGCCATCTGGGTTGCCCTGGAAGACTGCCACCTGGACGCCGGCCCGCTGAGGTACTACCCGGGCAGTCATAAAATCAAACAACACGTGTTTTCAAGCGGCGCGACTCACTTCGTTCCTGATGAAATGGATGAGTGGCACGACTATATGCAAGGAGAGGTCAGCCGCCTTGAGCTTGCACCCAAAATATTCGCCGCAAAAAAAGGCGATGTCTTCATCTGGAGCTGCTATTTGCTGCATGGCGGATCTCAGATAAACGATCCGAGCCGCACACGCAAAAGCCTAGTATTTCACTACTACAGTGAAAACGATTGCACTGACAGCCCCGATCTTGTTGCAAAAGACGGTGGCCTATGGATGTACCGGGCTCACCAGCCGGTGCCGGGTGAGGCCCAGGGCTCGCTTCCTCCCAAGCCATGAAACAGGCGCACGGTGCCGATGATGCGGGGGTGAGCAACCCACTCCCACAGCAAATGAAGCCCCTCATCACACGAACCGCAGCCGTCGCTGCATAGTCAGCGACTCGCAAACGGCAGAGAAGGGGCTGATTGATTTGATCACCCCAAATAAATCAGCCCCCGCCTCACCCATTCCAAGCTCGCAGAACCAAGCCATAGGGCGGCGGAACTTTCACTCAAAGTGATGTCAATTTGATACCCCTCCTTCACATTCGTTGAGGCAGGGCAAAGCAGTGCCTGGCTGTTTCCTGGCAATCCAAGGAAGAATGTGATGAAACTCATGCTTGTGGTGTTGTTGATGTTCAGCGGTTACACCTTCGCCAGTTGCGCCTCTATCAGTAACTCTGACCAGCGTGCTTTCTGCAACGCCAGACAAAGTGGTTCCAGCTGCGCCAATATCAGCAACGGTGAGTTACGCGCCGAATGCAATGCCGAAATGAATGGCAGTTCATGCGCCAATATTAGTGACTCTGAGCGACGAGCCTACTGCAACGCCAAACAAAACGGCTCTAGCTGCGCCAATATCAGCAACAGCGAATTACGCGCACAGTGCAACGCCGAAGTGAACGGTAGCTCGTGCGCCAACATTAGTGACTCTGATCAACGGGCCTTCTGCAACGCCAAACAAAGCGGCTCCAGCTGCGCCAACATCAGCAACAGTGATTTACGCGAGCAGTGCAACGGCATGACACGTTGAACAGGGACAAAAAATAGAAGAGAGGACGGTGTATTTTCCGATCTGGGAAGTCCGTCCCCCCTTTAAAACGTGTGCTTTTCGACAGCCGCAAAGCGATATCCCCACTCCCCCAGTTGCACCCACTGCATCACCGCGCTAACCTCCGCTGCGTCGCTGCCAATTCAGCGACCGGGCGTGAGAACCCGAGCTAATCAAGGCGCAAAGCGCCAAAGAACTCTATCGCGGCGTTTTTTTTCGTCTGCGGTATCGTTTTATGGCGGCTGTGCGTGGGAGACCTTCGGGTCTACCGGTTGCCTTGATTGCCGGTTTCTCACCCTGCGCACAGCTGCCACCCATACCTGTGAGAAGGTTTGTGGCAGTTCCTCAAATCAAGGAGCTTTCACTTATGTGCCTCTACGTTTACCGCACCAAACGGCCTCATCTCTCTCGGTTCACTTCCTCCGCATTCGGAGGTGTTTTATGAACGCTGTGCAAGATCTGACCACCCTCGGCGTCACCCCTTTCTCCTTTCACTCCGACCAACCTCTATTCCGCATCAACAGCGGTGTTTCCCTGCACGAAGCCTTGCACCACGCCTCCGACCTCCTCCATGTCGCCAAACAGCTCGCAGAAGATGCAGCGATGACGAAGCAAACGGACCGTTACGCCTGGGCGTCCCACTACTTGCAGGAGATGGTCAAGGCAGTGATTGATGATGTGGTGAAGGTGCTGGATTCGCCCGGCAACATTCAGTAGAAGGCGAAAGCAAAAAAGGGGCGGTGCATTTGGATAATGCGCCGCCCTTTTTACGTTTTACCTATCCGTTTGCGACCTGCGAAGGGCTGACTTCACATGTTAACCTTGCGCCCATCGCAAAAAAGCTGGGCCAAGCGCCCAATGCCAATCAGTTGAACGGCCCCGACTGGGCAAGCACCGAAGGTAAAATGTGGGAGCTGTCGAGCTTTAGCGAGGCTGCGATGCAGGCGCTGCGGTCTGGCAGGTACAGCGCGGCGATCCCTTCGCAGCCTCGCTAAAGCTCGACAGCTCCCACATTCGGCCTGCGGCGTTTGGATGTTTGCATTCCTTAACTGATCGACACTGGACCACGCGCCCCCTTTGCCCCACCATTTTCAACGAATTTGCCTACTGTCCGATGAGTAAAAGCACGTCCGATCTGCCCTCCTGCACCTCAGTGATGCAGCAGTACTGGCGCCCTGAAAACCAGCGCCCTGATCAGTTGATGTTCTATCGCACGGGCGATTTCTACGAGACCTTCTATGAGGACGCGAAGAAGGCGCTCGACGCCATCGACACGAAGTCGAGCCTCCAGTTTTGCGGGAACGGGTACGCCTCACCATTATCCGTCACCGACCCACTTTCAGCGCTCAGTCAAGGGCGCACTTACACTGGGCCGATCTGATGCCCCACAAGTAGACAAAGGGCTGTCTTCAGAAAAACGATCAATTGGCGGCAACTCAAACGTCAACGATTAATAAGCACGCTATGCGCAATGGATGCATATTGATATTATTCCTCGAAAAAGGGAGCTGTACACAATGCTAAAAAGCATTAACAACCGGATTGTATTTCTTGACTACATGAGAATTTTCGCTTTCGTCAGCGTGGTCATCGGTCACCGATATTACTCTCAAGAAATTCAGGCGCTATCCACAGACCTGACAGTACATATAACGATCAGAACATTTCTGGACTTGATCACACCGCTTGTCTACGGTGGCGCCGCAGGCGTGATCATATTCTTCCTCACGTCCGGATATATAATCACGCATGTTTTACAGACAGAAAACACTCTGGACTTTTATGTAAAACGTATATTCCGAATTTATCCACTGTATGTGTTCGCACTCTGTGTAGAGCTGCTGATGAATTGGGGAATCAAAGACATACCCGTGCCCCCACTCGCGTCTCTCGTGCCAAGATTCCTTCTGATTGGGGATTTCTTCAACAGTGACTATGGTCTTGCAGGGGTAGAGTGGACGCTGCGCGTGGAGATATTATTTTATGTCTTCATGGGTTCATTGAAATATTTGGGGTTCATCAACAAACCGTCAACCCTGCCCTACCTGTTTGGTGCAGTTGGCGTGCTGCTCTATGTGTTGCCCGCGTTTCCAACCAAAGAAATATGGAGCCACGGCTACTTCAGCATTTACTTCTATTTCTTGCTGATTGGTTCCTGCGCTTATTTGGCACAGGCGGGCTTGGTCAGCACGCGTGTGTGCACTACGTTCTCTGTCTTATTATTTATACTGCACATAATGAAAATCACAGAAGGACAGTCATCCTTCCTGCAAAGCAATTACGCGATCATCTCGATGCTGATATTTTTTATCAGCCTTCGATTCCAGTCAGCTTTTGTGGATTCGCCCGTCGTTAGAACGCTGTCTGACCTGACATTCTCCGTCTACCTGTTGCACCAATGGGTCTGGAGTTACTTGTTGATATTTATATCGCCGCTGGGTATTTCGGAGCGGGCGGCATCCTTGATCATCATCCCCGCGATACTGTTGATCAGCTATTGCTCGCACAAATGGATTGAGATACCAGGAATCAAGCTTGGGAAAAGCGTCACCAAACTGATCAAGGGACAGCAGACGTTACCACCCGCTCCAGCCGTAAAAATCTAGCGCACGAAGCTGCCGGGTATTCCCGTCGATCATCCGCAAGAGATAAAGGAAAAGGGGGCAACGCCTTAAATAAAGGTGTTGCCCCTTTTACGTTTCCCCCCGTCTGCTTGCCACCTGCGAACCTGCGACCTCGCGTGTTAACCTTGCGCCCATCGCAAAAACTGCTGGGCCAAGCGCGCCCGTTGCCCCACCACTTTCAACGAATTTGCCTACTATCCGATGAGTAAAAACACGTCCGATCTGTCCTCCCACACCCCGATGATGCAGCAGTACTGGCGCCTGAAGAACCAGCACCCTGATCAGTTGATGTTCTATCGCATGGGCGATTTCTACGAGATCTTCTATGAGGACGCGAAGAAGGCCGCCAAGTTGCTGGACATCACCCTGACAGCGCGCGGGCAGTCGGCGGGGCAGTCGATTCCAATGTGTGGGATTCCTTACCACTCGCTCGAAGGCTACCTGGTCAAGCTGGTGAAGCTGGGCGAGTCGGTGGTGATTTGTGAGCAGATCGGCGACCCGGCGACGAGCAAAGGGCCGGTGGAGCGTCAGGTGGTGCGCATTATCACGCCGGGTACGGTGAGTGATGAGGCGCTGCTGGATGAGCGTCGCGACAACCTGATCGCGGCGGTGCTGGGCGATGAGCGTTTGTTCGGCCTGTCGGTGCTGGATATCACCAGTGGCAACTTCAGCGTGCTGGAGATCAAGGGCTGGGAGAATTTGCTGGCGGAGCTGGAGCGGATCAATCCGGTTGAATTGTTGATTCCGGATGATTGGCCGAAGGACTTGCCGGCGGAAAAGCGTCGTGGGACCAAGCGTCGTGCGCCGTGGGATTTTGAGCGTGATTCGGCGCTGAAAAGTCTGTGTCAGCAATTTTCGGTGCAGGACCTTAAAGGCTTCGGCTGTGAAACCCTGACCCTGGCCATCGGCGCCGCCGGTTGCCTGCTCGGTTATGCCAAGGAAACCCAGCGCACCGCCCTGCCGCATTTGCGCAGCCTGCGCCATGAGCGCCTGGATGACACGGTGGTGCTGGATGGCGCGAGCCGTCGCAACCTGGAACTGGATACCAACCTGGCCGGCGGGCGCGATAACACCTTGCAATCGGTGGTCGACCGTTGCCAGACCGCCATGGGCAGCCGCTTGCTGACCCGTTGGCTGAACCGTCCGCTGCGTGACTTGAGTGTGCTGCAGGCCCGCCAGACGTCTATTACCTGCTTGCTGGATGGCTATCGCTTTGAAAAGCTGCAGCCGCAGCTGAAAGAAATCGGCGACATCGAGCGGATTCTGGCGCGGATCGGCCTACGCAATGCGCGGCCCCGTGACCTGGCGCGGCTGCGCGATGCCCTCGGCGCGCTGCCGCAGTTGCAAGCGGCGATGACTGATCTGGACACGCCGCACCTGCAACAGCTGGCCGTGACCACCGGCACCTACCCGGACCTCGCGGCGCTGCTGGAAAAAGCCATTATCGATAACCCGCCGGCGATCATCCGTGACGGCGGCGTGCTGAAAACCGGTTACGACACTGAGCTGGACGAGCTGCAATCGCTGAGCGAAAACGCCGGGCAGTTCCTGATTGACCTGGAAGCCCGCGAGAAAGCCCGCACGGGCCTGGCCAACTTGAAGGTCGGCTACAACCGTGTGCACGGCTACTTTATTGAGTTGCCGAGCAAGCAGGCCGAGTCGGCGCCGATCGATTATCAGCGTCGTCAGACCCTCAAAGGCGCCGAGCGCTTTATCACGCCAGAGCTCAAAGAGTTTGAAGACAAGGCGCTGTCGGCCAAAAGCCGCGCGCTGGCGCGGGAAAAAATGCTCTATGAGGCCCTTCTCGAAGACCTGATCAGCCGCCTCGCGCCGCTGCAAGACACCGCCGGCGCTCTGGCAGAACTGGATGTGTTGAGCAACCTGGCGGAACGCGCGCTGAACCTTGACCTGAACTGCCCGCGTTTTGTCAGCGAGCCGTGCATGCGCATCGTGCAGGGGCGCCACCCCGTGGTGGAGCAGGTGTTGACCACGCCGTTCGTCGCCAACGACCTGTCGCTGGATGATGACACCCGCATGCTGGTGATCACCGGCCCGAACATGGGCGGTAAATCTACCTACATGCGTCAGACCGCGTTGATCGTGTTGCTCGCGCACATCGGCAGCTTTGTGCCGGCGGCGAGTTGCGAGCTTTCGCTGGTGGACCGCATCTTCACGCGGATCGGCTCGAGCGATGACCTGGCCGGTGGCCGTTCGACCTTTATGGTGGAAATGAGCGAGACCGCCAACATTCTGCACAACGCCACCGAGCGCAGCCTGGTGCTGATGGATGAAGTGGGCCGTGGCACCAGCACTTTCGACGGTCTGTCTTTGGCGTGGGCGGCCGCCGAGCGTCTGGCGCAGTTGCGCGCCTACACGCTGTTTGCCACCCACTACTTCGAACTGACCGTGCTGCCGGAAAGCGAACCGCTGGTGGCCAACGTGCACCTCAATGCCACCGAGCACAATGAGCGCATCGTGTTCCTGCACCACGTGCTGCCGGGGCCTGCCAGCCAGAGTTACGGCTTGGCCGTAGCGCAACTGGCCGGCGTGCCGACCGATGTCATCACCCGCGCCCGCGAGCACCTCAGCCGCCTGGAAACAACGGCGTTGCCCCACGAGACCGTGGTCGCCAGCCCGGCCAAGACGAAAGGCAAAACTGCCGCGCCGCACCAGAGCGATATGTTCGCCAGCCTGCCCCATCCGGTGCTGGATGAGTTGGCCAAGCTTGATCTGGACGACATGACCCCGCGCAAAGCGCTCGAAATGTTATATGCACTGAAGGTTCGGATATAACGCTGACGCGTGCAAGCTGGTAGACTCTCGCGCGGTTTGGGATGCTGCGGGCTCTTAGCCTGGCCTGCAGACTATCGCTCCCGAACCTCGCGAGCCCTGCCACACAGGGTTTCGCTGCCGCCGCCTGAGGAGAAAATTAGAAATGACCTTCGTCGTTACCGACAACTGCATCAAGTGCAAGTACACCGACTGCGTCGAAGTGTGTCCGGTGGACTGCTTCTACGAAGGCCCGAATTTCCTGGTCATCCACCCGGACGAGTGCATTGACTGCGCCCTGTGTGAGCCAGAATGCCCGGCCGTCGCTATTTTCTCCGAGGACGAAGTCCCGGCAGAGATGCAGGAATTTATTCAGTTGAACGTCGAGCTGGCGGAAATCTGGCCAAACATCACTGAACGCAAAGATCCGATGCCTGAGGCAGCGGAGTGGGATGGCAAAAAAGGCAAGATTGCAGACCTCGAGCGCTAAAAGCGCCGCCGCCCGATAAAAAGGCCCCTTGCGGGCCTTTTTGCGTTTCTGCAGGGCGGATTTTACTTTTCTACAGGCAAAAAAAAGGGGCGGTATGACCCGCCCACATTTTTTCCCTAGTCCCTGTATTCCTTTTCATCGTCCTGATGAATCGCATCCTGCGACGTTCCTTCAACCATCAATCCTTAATGGCTGTGCCAATCCGTGGACACAGGGCTGATGTTAGAGAGTTCTCGGGGAAGTTCAACGGGATCCAACTTCGCTGCTGACAGGCTCCAGTGCCAAGCACGGTATAAATAATTGTTACTTTTCAACAAGATAGAAAAGTCTCGCGACGTTTCCAGCCGCACACACCCGGTAAAAACCCCAAACACTTACGAAAAAGTAAGTGAATGCTTACACGCGCAATTGCGTAAAAGCGTAACTGCACCCTGCTGACCGATCCCCAGACAAGAAAAAGCCCCGGCAATGCCGAGGCGCTTTTCAGTTTTGGAATAGGCAGGTATGTGACGCCGTACCTGTGGCGAGCGGGCTTGCCCGCGTTGGGTTGCGAAGCAGCCCCATCAAGACAAACTCCATAGTGTCAGACAAACCGCTTTGGCTGTCGGGGGGGCTGCTACGCAGCCCAACGCGGGCAAGCCCGCTCGCCACAAGGGTGCGAACGCTCGAGACTCCGATAGCATTACGGCGCAGCCGAGGCATCCTTGCCTTATAGCCGAATCAGTCGTCGCTGACCGTAATCGTCGGCATCGCCGGTGCCGCGGCTTCCTGCAACACAATCCGGGCGCCCACGTGGCGGGCCAGTTCCTGATAGATCATGGCGACCGGGCTGTCAGGCTCGGCCACCACGGTAGGTTTGCCGCCATCGGCCTGTTCGCGAATCAGCATCGACAGTGGCAACGAGGCCAGCAGTTCAACGCCGTACTGGGTCGCGAGTTTTTCGCCGCCGCCTTCACCAAACAAATGCTCGGCGTGGCCGCAGTTGGAGCAAATGTGCACGGCCATGTTTTCCACCACGCCGAGCACCGGGATATTCACCTTGCGGAACATCTCCACGCCCTTCTTGGCATCGAGCAACGCCAAGTCTTGAGGCGTGGTCACGATGACCGAGCCGGCCACCGGGACTTTCTGCGCCAGGGTCAGCTGGATATCACCCGTGCCCGGCGGCATGTCGATCACCAGGTAATCCAGATCGCCCCACGCGGTTTGGGTGACCAATTGCAGCAACGCGCCGGACACCATCGGCCCACGCCAGACCATCGGCGTGTTGTCGTCGGTGAGAAACGCCATGGACATGACTTCCACGCCATGGGACTCAATCGGCACAAACCATTTCTGATCCTTGACCTTGGGCCGCGTGCCTTCGGCGATGCCGAACATCACCCCTTGGCTTGGGCCGTAGATATCGGCGTCGAGAATGCCCACGCGCGCACCTTCGCGGGCCAACGCCAGCGCGAGGTTGGCCGCCGTGGTGGATTTGCCTACGCCGCCCTTGCCGGAGGCCACGGCGACCACGTTCTTGACGTTGGCCAGGCCCGGAACCTGCGCCTGGGCCTTGTGCGCGGCGATCACACACTGGATGTCGACCTTGGCCGAACGCACGCCATCAAGGCCTTCAATGGCCATTTGCAACATTTGCGCCCAGCCGTTCTTGAACAGGCCTGCGGCATAGCCCAGTTCCAACTGGACCGACACCTGGTCGCCCTGGACCTCGATGGCGCGTACACAGCCGGCGCTGACCGGATCCTGGTTCAAATAGGGGTCGGTGTACTGGCGAAGAACGGCTTCCACCGCTGCGCGATTGACGGCGCTCATGGGCTACTCCCGAAAAAAGACTGACTGAAACAGGCGGCTATCCTAACCGTTCCGGTCGCCCAACGGCATGCTTTCGACGGTCTGGAAGATGCTGAAACAGCCTCACGGGGTGAAATAAATTTCCCGGCGCTTTATAGTGGCCGACCTCCGTTTCATCAAGTAGCCGAGCCCCATGTCCGAGCCACGCAAGATCCTCGTCACCAGCGCCCTGCCCTATGCCAATGGTTCGATCCATCTTGGCCATATGCTTGAGTACATCCAGACTGATATGTGGGTGCGCTTCCAGAAGCATCGCGGCAATCAATGCATTTATGTCTGCGCGGACGACGCCCACGGTTCGGCCATCATGCTGCGCGCCGAAAAGGAAGGGATCACCCCGGAACAACTGATCGCCAATGTGCAGGCTGAACACAGCGCCGACTTTGCCGAGTTCCTGGTGGATTTCGACAACTTCCATTCGACCCACTCCGACGAAAACCGCGAGCTGTCGAGCCAGATCTACAAGCGTCTGCGCGACGCCGGGCACATCGACACGCGGTCGATTACCCAGTATTTCGACCCGGAAAAGAAAATGTTCCTGGCCGACCGCTTCATCAAAGGCACCTGCCCGAAATGCGGAACCGAAGACCAGTACGGCGACAACTGCGAGAAATGCGGTGCCACCTATGCACCGACTGACCTGAAAGATCCGAAGTCGGCCATCTCGGGCGCCACGCCGGTGCTCAAGGATTCCCAGCACTTCTTCTTCAAGCTCCCGGACTTCCAGCAAATGCTGCAAACCTGGACCCGCAGCGGCACGCTGCAGGATGCCGTGGCCAACAAGATCGCCGAATGGCTGGACGCCGGCCTGCAACAGTGGGACATCTCCCGCGATGCGCCGTATTTCGGTTTCGAAATTCCGGATGAGCCGGGCAAATATTTCTATGTGTGGCTGGATGCGCCGATCGGCTACATGGCCAGCTTCAAGAACCTGTGCGACCGCACGCCGGAGCTGGACTTCGACGCGTTCTGGAACAAGGATTCCACCGCCGAGCTGTACCACTTCATCGGCAAGGACATCGTCAATTTCCACGCGCTGTTCTGGCCAGCGATGCTTGAAGGTTCGGGCTACCGCAAGCCAACCGGCATTGCCGTGCACGGGTACCTGACGGTCAACGGGCAGAAAATGTCCAAGTCGCGTGGCACCTTTATCAAGGCGCGCACCTACCTGGACCACCTGTCGCCGGAATACCTGCGCTACTACTACGCCTCCAAGCTGGGCCGTGGCGTCGACGACCTCGACTTGAACCTGGAAGACTTCGTACAGAAGGTCAACTCAGACCTGGTCGGCAAAGTGGTCAACATCGCCAGCCGTTGCGCCGGGTTTATCCACAAGGGCAACGCCGGTGTGCTGGTGGCGGAAAACGCCGCGCCAGAGCTGACTGACGCGTTCCTGGCCGCCGCGCCAAGCATCGCCGACGCCTATGAGGCCCGCGACTTTGCACGCGCCATGCGCGAGATCATGGGCTTGGCCGACCGTGCCAATGCCTGGATCGCCGACAAGGCGCCGTGGTCGCTGAACAAGCAGGAAGGCAAGCAGGCTGAAGTCCAGGCGATCTGCGCCACGGGCGTCAACCTGTTCCGCCAACTGGTGATCTTCCTCAAACCCGTGCTGCCGTTGCTGGCTGCCGATGCCGAGGCGTTCCTGAACGTCGCGCCGCTGACCTGGAATGATCACGCTACCTTGCTCAGCAACCATCAGCTGAACGAGTTCAAGCCGCTGATGACCCGTATCGACCCGGTCAAGGTACAGGCCATGACAGACGCGTCGAAAGAAGACCTGGTGGCCAGCCAAACGGACACAGGTTCGGCGGCACCTGCGGGCAATGGCGAGCTGGCCAAGGACCCGATTTCTGCGGAAATCGATTTCGACGCCTTTGCTGCCGTGGACCTGCGCGTGGCGCTGATCATCAAGGCCGAAGCCGTGGAAGGCGCCGACAAGCTGCTGCGCCTGACGCTGGACATCGGTGACGAGCAACGCAACGTGTTCTCCGGGATCAAGAGCGCGTACCCGGACCCGTCCAAGCTCGATGGTCGCCTGACCATGATGATCGCCAACCTCAAGCCACGGAAAATGAAATTCGGTATTTCCGAAGGCATGGTGATGGCGGCAGGCCCTGGCGGTGAAGAGATTTACCTGCTGAGCCCTGACAGCGGCGCCAAGCCGGGTCAACGTATCAAGTAAGCCAGAAGGCTGTGCTTGTGGTTGTTGTAGTGAGCGGGCTTGCCCCGCGTTGGGTCGCGCAGCGGCCCTAAACCAGCGACTCAGTCCTATTTATAGAAACCGTGATGGCAGTAATGGGGCTGCTCCGCAGCCCAACGCGGGGCAAGCCCGCTCGCCACAACAAGCCCACAAGCCACAACAGATAGAATCTCGCTCACTACAACTTGCGGGCTCACCACCCAGGCCCTGTTCGTCTAACCGGCATGCCAATGATCCTCCCATGAACCTGACTCAACGTATCGACGCGCTGCTGCCGCAGACCCAATGCGGCAAGTGCGGGCACCCGGGCTGCAAGCCTTACGCCGAGGGCATCGCGCTTGGCGAGGCGATCAACAAGTGCCCGCCCGGTGGGCAGGAGACCATCGCAGGCCTGGCGCAATTGCTGCGCGTGCCGGTGCTGGAACTGGATACCAGCCGCGGGAAAGCCCCCGCCCAGGTCGCCTATATCCGTGAGGCGGAGTGCATCGGCTGTACCAAATGCATTCAGGCTTGCCCGGTGGATGCGATTGTCGGCGCCGCCAAGTTGATGCACACCGTCATCATGGACGAATGCACCGGTTGCGACCTGTGTGTCGCGCCCTGCCCTGTGGACTGCATTGAAATGCGCCCAGCGACCCTGGTGTTGCCGCTTGTCGGTGACGTGGCTGCCAGCGATCAGCAGCGCCATGAACGCAGCCTCAAACGCGACCGTGCACGGCGCCGCTTTGAACAACGTAATGCGCGGCTGCAGCGCGAAGAGGCTCAAAAGCTCGCTGAACGCCTGGCTCGGGCCAAGCGCCCGGCGCCGACTGTGCCTGTACAAGCTGATGCCGCTCAGGATGCGGCAGTCAAGAAAGCCAGGATCACGGTGGCGATGAGTCGTGCCCAACTGCACAAATCCTTGAAGGCATTTGGTCACCCACCGACCTTTGAGCAACAGTCGCAGTTGATCGTGCTGCAGCGGCAATTCGAAGCGGCTGAGAGAGCACTGGCGGGCCTTGAGGCCCACACCGCGCCGATGATAGCGACGGGCAACACCGCCGATTTGAAGCGCGCCAAAATCCAGCTGGCAATGCGCCGCGCGGCGTTAAAGAAAGCCCAGGATGTGAACGCCGACCCGCAGCAACTGGCCGAGGCGCAACGCAATCTCGACGAGGCGCAGCGTCAAGTGGATGCCTGCAGCAACGTCTGATCAGCTAAAAACCTGCGGTGTGTTGCTACAATCGCGCCGACCTTCTGCAAGGAACCGCCAGCCCCATGAATGCCGCAAAACGCCTGGAAATTTTCCGCAGGTTTCACGAGGACAATCCGGAACCGAAAACCGAACTGGCTTACAGCACGCCGTTCGAGTTGCTGATTGCGGTGATCCTGTCAGCTCAATCCACAGACGTTGGTGTCAACAAGGCCACGGCCAAGCTGTACCCGGTCGCTAACACGCCAGAGGCCATTTATGCGCTGGGCGTCGAGGGCTTGTCGGAATACATAAAAACCATCGGCCTTTACAACAGCAAGGCCAAGAATGTGATCGAGACCTGCCGCTTGCTCGTCGAGCTGCATGGCAGCGAAGTGCCCGAGTCTCGCGAAGCCCTGGAGGCCCTCCCTGGCGTGGGTCGTAAAACCGCGAACGTGGTGCTCAACACCGCCTTTCGGCAGTTGACCATGGCAGTGGACACGCATATTTTCCGCGTCAGCAATCGCACCGGCATTGCGCGCGGCAGGAATGTGGTGGAGGTGGAAAAGCAACTGATGAAGTTCGTGCCCAAGCCTTACCTGCTCGATTCCCATCACTGGCTGATCCTTCACGGCCGCTACGTGTGCCAGGCCCGCAAGCCACGCTGCGGGAGTTGCCGCATCGAAGACCTGTGCGAATACAAGGAAAAGACGTCCGACGATTGAGGGATCAATGGTTTTCTCGATCAGTCGATTGAAAAAATCTTTTTTACCCCTTCGTGGATTATCGTTATAAGGAGCGCCAACGGCAGTCTTAGCCCGGAGTGAACCTTATGAGCACTGGCAAAGAACAATTGGATGTGGAAGACGACCTCGTTGCAGAGTCAGATGATGAGGGGGAAGCACCCGTTGCAGAGGTGGCCAAGACCAATTTGAGCAAACGCCGCACTATCGACAACCTTCTGGAAGAGCGGCGCTTGCAAAAACAACTGGCCGATTACGACTTCGACCTCTGATCGACCCGTTGATGACCGGAAGCCTCCCTGACGGAGGCTTTTTTGTGCCGGTTATTCCTGTGCTGGATCGGTACGGCGCCTCCCCTAGACGAGACCGTTGCGTTGGGCCAGCTCGATCAGATCGACAAGGGAGCGCGCGTTGAGCTTGAGTAGCAGGCGAGTCTTGTAGGTACTCACGGTCTTGTTGCTGAGAAACATGCCGTCGGCAATTTCCTTGTTGGTTTTGCCCCGGGCCAATTGCTGTAACACCATCATCTCGCGACCTGACAGGCGCTCGACCATGTCCGCTTCGCTGGCATTGCCCATGGTGGAGCGCACCGAATTGAGCGCCTGATTGGGAAAGTAGCTGTAGCCCGACAGCACGGCCTTGATGGCGCTCAGCAACTCGGTCAGGTCCTGCTGCTTGCACACATAGCCCGCCGCCCCCGCCTGCATGCAACGCATGGAAAAGTGCCCTGGTGCCTGAGACGTCAGCACCAGCACCTTGACGGGCGCGGGCTGCTTGGTGGACGCCAGGCGGCAGATAACTTCAAGACCATCGAGCTTGGGAATCCCGATATCCAGTATGACAATGTCCGGTACATGTTCCCGTGCAAGTTGCAATGCATCGACGCCGTTATCAGTCTCGGCAACGACTTCATAACCATGACGCTCCATTAGCATGCGCACAGCAAGCCGAATGACGGGATGATCATCCACGATCAGCACTTTATTCATGAGAAAGTCCACTTTCGCTGTTCGAATTATTTAGAGCAAGCACAATAGCCTAGTCGTTTCATAGTTGGGATAGCATTCACCCCCAAGCAACAGCAAGCAGAGACCCAACCCACAGAGATATCGGAATTAACCTACAAAAAAACATTAACTCAGAGGCCTGCAACTTTATTGAGCCTTTCAGAACTTTCCGCGAGCTTACATATTTTGAGGGAAATATCCGCCCTCGAAGACGCTCAGGGTAAACGGGACGCACACGATTTTCAGGAAATGCCCATTGCGTCTCGCTGGCGAGCAGGCGGGCTGGTGGGAATAATCCGACTGTTTTAGTTCCATTCAACATAGCCTACAACTTCCTTAATTCCTACAGAACTTTCAGCGTCTTACAGACGCTTCGTAATAAGGTAGTGAAACTTCTGTAAGATATAGTTCCTGTGGAGGTGTTAAAAATTCGTACAACCGGGCGGAAGTCTCCAATCAATAAACTTCAACACTCAACAAGACTTAAACATTGACCCGGAAAACTTTAAACATCACGGGTGATTCAATAGCTGTTTCTATTATTCAGGCAAAAAAAAATGGCCCCTTGAATAAGGGGCCATTTTTTACAACGAAGGGATCAATCAGAACAGCTTGCGACCCTTGTTGGCAGCAATGCGCATGCGCAGGGCGTTCAACTTGATGAAGCCTGCCGCGTCCGCCTGGTTGTAGGCGCCGCCGTCTTCTTCGAAGGTGGCGATGTTGGCGTCAAACAGCGACTCATCGGACTTGCGACCGGTGACGATCACGTTGCCCTTGTACAGCTTCAGGCGCACTACGCCGTTCACGTGGGCCTGGGAAGCGTCGATCATTTGTTGCAGCATCAGACGCTCAGGGCTCCACCAGTAGCCGGTGTAGATCAGGCTGGCGTACTTGGGCATCAGCTCGTCTTTGAGGTGAGCCACTTCGCGGTCCAGGGTGATGGACTCGATGGCGCGGTGGGCGCGCAGCATGATGGTGCCGCCTGGCGTCTCGTAGCAGCCACGGGACTTCATGCCCACGTAACGGTTCTCGACGATGTCGAGACGGCCGATACCGTGTTCGCCGCCGATGCGGTTCAGGGTCGCCAGCACGGTAGCCGGGGTCATTTCGACGCCGTCCAGCGCGACGATGTCGCCGTTGCGGTAGGTGAGTTCCAGGTACTGGGCCTTGTCTGGAGCGTTCTCCGGGGAGACGGTCCATTTCCACATGTCTTCTTCGTGCTCGGTCCAGGTGTCTTCCAGCACGCCGCCTTCATAGGAGATGTGCAGCAAGTTGGCGTCCATCGAGTACGGGGACTTCTTCTTGCCGTGACGCTCGATCGGGATTGCGTGCTTTTCAGCGTAATCCATCAGCTTTTCACGGGACAGCAGGTCCCATTCACGCCACGGAGCAATCACTTTCACGCCTGGCTTGAGGGCGTAGGCGCCGAGTTCGAAACGGACCTGGTCGTTGCCTTTGCCGGTGGCACCATGGGAAATGGCATCCGCGCCGGTTTCGTTGGCGATTTCGATCAGGCGCTTGGCGATCAGCGGACGTGCGATGGAAGTACCCAGCAGGTACTCGCCTTCGTAGACGGTGTTGGCGCGAAACATCGGGAAAACGAAATCGCGGACGAACTCTTCGCGCAGGTCGTCAATGTAGATCTCTTTCACGCCCATGGCTTGCGCCTTGGCACGTGCAGGTTCGACCTCTTCGCCCTGACCCAGGTCAGCGGTGAAGGTCACCACTTCACAGTTATAAGTATCCTGCAGCCACTTGAGGATCACCGAAGTGTCCAGGCCGCCGGAATACGCGAGAACGACCTTGTTTACGTCGGCCATGCCATCACTCCACGGGGTTGTACGGAAAGGCGACGATTCTACCGACCAAAACCATGAAATTACAGGGGCGCGACAGCAAATGAAGATAAAGCGACAGATTATGTCGAGAGGGCGACCGATGGTCGCACCTCAGGAGGTGTGGGCAGGGTTGCTCGGGGCAGTGGCCTGAGGTGCCGGTTTTTCAGGCGCAGCCACGCGTTCGAGCTGAATATTCACGCGACGGTTACGTGCCCGGTTGGCGGCATTGGTGTTGGGGGCCAACGGGTAGCTCTCGCCGTGGAAACGCATGGTTATCTGCGATTCCGGGATGCCGTTTTCCTTGAAGTAGTCCGTCACTGCGAGGGCGCGACGGCGTGAGACGTCACGGTTGGTCAGGCGATTGCCGCTGTTGTCGGAATGGCCGTTCAACTCGATATGGTTAACCGTGGGATCAGCCTTCATGAACGCGACAATCACTGCCAGTTTCTTCTTCGCCGCTGCGTCCAGCTCGATACCGCCACCGGGGAAGCCGACTTCAGTCTGTTTGACCTGGTCGTAATTCATCGGCAGCAGCTTGGTGGTGCACAGCTGATAATCATTGAACGCCTTGTTGAACTTCACCGGTAAAAGGCGAATTTCCGAGTAGCCACCTTCGCGTCCGTAGTGCCGCACGGTCGGGCTGCGCCCTTCGAGCAAACCGGCGAACAACCGCCCCGCCTGGGCCTGGGAACTGTTGAACAGCACATCGCCACTGCCGACACGCACGGCGCCCAGGTTGATATCACCACGGCCCGGCTGCCAGGGTGCGGCGGCGGCCAATAGAGTGGCAGAGCCCGCGCCCAGTGCGCCGTTGTAGGCTTTGAGGCGAAACGTCGCTTGCTCGCCCGCCCGGCGCACGAACTCACCCGAGCCGAAATCGGTGATCGGCTGGGTCAGGCGGCACTCGAACTGGTCACCTTCCACCTTCCACTCAATGTTCTCCAGACGTGTCTGGAACGTGAGGGCCATTGCAGGCAGGCTGGCGAACACACTGAGCAGGGCTAGATAATGCTGGCGCACGGGAGGCTCCACTGGTTTCTACAACACTTCAAAGCGTCATACGTCGTTAAGGCATACCCAGGGATATCGGACGCCTGCAGCAAAACTTGATAGCGAGTGCCTGCAAGAGTCTTTTCCGGTAGCATTCCCACCAGATTGACCCGCCTGGAATCCCCAATGTCCGACCGCCTGACCCTGCTGCGTCCCGACGACTGGCATATTCATCTTCGCGATGGTGCTGCGTTACCCCAAACTGTGGCCGATGTCGCGCGCACGTTTGGCCGCGCCATCATCATGCCTAACCTGGTACCTCCGGTACGTAATGCCGAGCAAGCCGATGCCTATCGCCAGCGAATCCTCGCTGCGCGCCCGGCCGGCAGCCGCTTCGAACCGTTGATGGTGCTTTACCTCACCGACCGCACCCAGCCTGAAGAAATTCGTGAAGCCAAGGCCAGCGGCTTCGTGTACGCCGCCAAGCTCTACCCGGCGGGCGCGACCACCAACTCCGATTCCGGCGTGACCAGCATCGACAAGATCCTGCCCGCCATCGAAGCCATGGCTGAAGTCGGCATGCCGCTGTTGATCCACGGTGAAGTCACCCGTGGCGACGTCGACGTGTTCGACCGTGAAAAGATCTTCATCGACGAGCATATGCGCCGTGTGGTCGAGCTGTTCCCGACCTTGAAGGTGGTGTTTGAACACATCACCACTGCCGATGCCGTGCAGTTTGTGAACGAGGCCTCGGCCAACGTTGGCGCAACCATCACCGCGCATCACTTGCTCTACAACCGCAACCACATGCTGGTGGGCGGGATTCGGCCGCACTTCTATTGCCTGCCGATCCTCAAGCGCAACACCCACCAGGTGGCCTTGCTGGATGCCGCCACCAGCGGCAGCCCGAAGTTTTTCCTCGGCACCGACTCCGCGCCTCACGCCCAGCACGCCAAAGAAGCCGCGTGCGGCTGTGCCGGTTGCTACACCGCGTATGCGGCGATTGAGCTGTACGCTGAAGCGTTCGAATCGCGTAATGCGTTGGACAAACTTGAAGGCTTTGCCAGCCTCAACGGCCCGCGTTTCTACGGCCTGCCGGCGAACACCGACCGCATTACCCTGGTTCGTGAAGACTGGACCGCCCCTGCCAGCCTGCCGTTTGGCGAGCTGACTGTTATCCCGCTGCGCGCCGGTGAAACACTGCGCTGGCGCCTGCTGGAGGAAAGCAAGTGAGTGAAGACCATTACGACGACGAACACGAGCACAGTGGCGGCGGCTCTCGCCACCCGATGGCCGAGCGCTTTCGCGGCTATCTGCCGGTTGTCATCGACGTAGAAACCGGTGGTTTCAACTGCGCCACCGACGCATTGCTGGAAATCGCTGCAACGACGATTGGCATGGATGAACAGGGCTTTGTGTTCCCGGAGCACACCCACTTCTTCCGCGTCGAGCCGTTTGAAGGTGCGAATATTGAAGCCGCCGCGCTGGAGTTCACCGGCATCAAGCTTGATCACCCACTGCGCATGGCGGTCAGTGAAGAAGCAGCGTTGACCGACATCTTCCGTGGCGTGCGCAAGGCATTGAAGGCCAATGGCTGCAAACGCGCGATCCTGGTCGGCCACAACAGCAGCTTCGACCTGGGCTTCCTCAACGCCGCCGTGACGCGCCTGGACATGAAGCGCAACCCGTTTCACCCGTTCTCCAGCTTCGACACCGCGACCCTTGCCGGCCTGGCTTATGGCCAGACGGTATTGGCGAAAGCCTGCCAGGCAGCCGGTATCGACTTTGACGGCCGTGAGGCCCACTCGGCTCGCTACGACACCGAGAAGACCGCCGAGCTGTTCTGCGGCATCGTCAACCGCTGGAAGCAGATGGGCGGTTGGGAAGATTTCGGCGACTGACAGGCTTTTTCTAGCAAGCAGGCTTGTTGTGGCAAGCGGGCTTGTTGTGGCAAGCGGGCTTGTTGTGGCGAGCAGGCTTGTTGTGGCGAGCAGGCTTGCCCTGCGTTGGGCTGCGAAGCAGCCCCAGATCCTGACACCGTGGTTTAACAGGTTAACCGCGGCGGTCTTATTGGGGCCGCTGCGCAGCCCAACGCGGGCAAGCCCGCTCGCCACAGAAGCCCGCTCGCCACACACCCAAATGCAGCGCATAAAAAAACCGGCCTTCTCAGGCCGGTTTTTTTGTCCCGCGAATCTGGCTTACAGCTTGCCAGCGTTCTCGGTCAGGTAAGCCGCAACGCCTTCTGGCGAAGCGTTCATGCCTTTGTCGCCTTTTTTCCAGTTGGCAGGGCAGACTTCGCCGTGCTCTTCGTGGAATTGCAGGGCGTCAACCAGACGGATCAGCTCTTCCATGTTACGGCCCAGCGGCAGGTCGTTGATGATCTGCGAGCGCACAACGCCCTTGTCGTCGATCAGGAACGCGCCACGGAAGGCCACGCCGCCTTCGGACTCAACGTCGTAGGCCTTGGCGATGTCGTGCTTCATGTCGGCAGCCATGGTGTATTTGACTTTGCCGATGCCGCCATCATTGATGGCAGTGTTGCGCCAGGCGTTGTGGGTGAAATGGGAGTCGATGGAAACGGCTACCACTTCAACGTTGCGTGCCTTGAAATCGTCCATGCGGTGGTCCAGAGCGATCAACTCGGACGGGCAGACGAAGGTGAAGTCCAGCGGGTAAAAGAACACCAGGCCGTATTTGCCTTTGATGGCTTCAGACAGCTTGAAGCTGTCTACGATTTCGCCATTGCCGAGGACGGCAGGTACGTCGAAATCCGGGGCTTGTTTGCCGACGAGTACGCTCATTGGGTATCTCCTGATGCAAGGGTGACGATTGAAGTAAAAGGACCGGCCCAAGTCTGCTGCTATCAAGCGACAGCCCTGTGACACAGTCACGCTTCGTGAAGACCGGCCATCATACACGGAAAAAACCGTTCGTCAGCGCGAGCAAAGTCCTGCGAATCTACTTTGACAATCATTCTCGTTAACATTAAGATCCATCGCACTTAAGCCTTAAACCCGCGACGGTTCTCCCTTATGTATGTCTGCCTCTGTACTGGCGTCACCGACGGACAAATCCGCGAAGCAATCTATGAAGGTTGCTGCAGCTACAAAGAAGTGCGTGAAACCACCGGCGTTGCCAGCCAGTGCGGTAAATGTGCTTGCCTCGCCAAGCAAGTGGTACGGGAAACCCTGACACAGCTGCAAACAGCCCAGGCCGCACTCCCCTACACAGCAGAATTTACACACGCTTAATCAGGCGTGTTTTAAAGAACCGGACTCAGTGTCCGGTTTTTTTATGCCCGTAATTCAATTAGTTAGCGCCAAGACGCGGAACACAAACATTCTTATTCCGATTAATTTTCATTTATTATTCAATAACTTAGGTTTGACACTCGGGTTTTCGCCGCTCAAACTCTGCCCCTACACAGCGATTACAGGGCAGGACCCCAGTCATGAAAGGCGACATTTCAGTCATCCAGCAACTCAACAAAATCCTTGCCAATGAACTGGTCGCGATCAATCAGTACTTTCTGCATGCGCGCATGTACGACGATTGGGGCCTGGAAAAGCTCGGCAAGCGTGAATACAAAGAATCGATCAAAGCCATGAAGGACGCTGACGCGCTGATCAAGCGCATCCTGTTCCTGGAAGGCCTGCCGAACGTGCAGGACCTGGGCAAGCTGAACATCGGCGAACACACCGAGGAAATGATCAGCAGCGACCTGGGTTTTGAGCGCAAGAGCCACAGCGACCTCAAGGCCGCCATCGCTCACGCTGAAACCAAGGGCGACTTTGGCAGCCGTGAACTGCTCGAAGATATTCTGGAAGACCAGGAAGAACATATCGACTGGCTGGAAACCCAACAGGGCCTGATCGTTAAAGTCAGCCTGGAAAACTACCTGCAATCGCAGATGGGCGAATAACCCACTTCGCGCAGGTACAAAAAAGCCCCGCTCTCTGTCGAGAAGCGGGGCTTTTTTATTGCAGGCGAATCAAGCGTCGGTTTTGGCCGCCGCGTTTGCCGCTGCGTCTTTGATCAGCGCTTGCAACGAACCATCAGCTGCCATCTCAGTGATGATGTCGCTGCCGCCGACCAGCTCACCGGCTACCCACAGTTGCGGGAATGTCGGCCAGTTGGCGTACTTCGGCAGGTTGGCGCGGATTTCAGGGTTTTGCAGGATATCCACGTAAGCGAATTTCTCGCCACATTGCATGATGGCCTGGGAGGCCTTCGCGGAGAAACCGCACTGAGGAGCATTCGGCGCGCCCTTCATGTAAAGCAGAATGGTGTTGGCAGCAATCTGCTCTTTGATCGTTTCGATGATATCCATGGAACACCTCGGCTGGAACTTTGCGACTCACAGGTCGGCACGGTGGCGCATTGTAACGCAAAATTCCAGCGCGGTGCTCGGGCCTTATGCGGCGGCCACCTGCACCGGCACGCCGTTCAGCGCGGCGTTCCCCGACAATTCGTCGAGTTGCCGCTCGTCGGTCAGGTCATTCGCGCTGGCTCCCGGCTGACCGCTGGCGATGCTCATCTGCACGCCTGGGCGACCGTGACCCCAACCGTGCGGCAGGCTGACCACGCCGGGCATCATATCCAGGCTGGCGACCACTTCCACTTCGATCATGCCGATGCGCGAGCTGACACGCACGCGCTGGCCGTCGCTCAGTTGGCGGCTGGCCAGGTCATCCGGGTGCATCAGCAACTGATGGCGCGGCTTGCCTTTCACCAAGCGGTGATAGTTGTGCATCCAGGAATTGTTGCTGCGCACGTGACGACGGCCGATCAGCAGTAGTTCGTCGGCCACCGGCACCGGTTGCGCCGCAAAGCGTGCAAGGTCCGCGAGGATCACAGCCGGCGCCGCCTGCACCTTGCCGTTGGTGGTTTTCAAGCGCGCCGCAAGATTGGCATGCAACGGGCCCAGATCGACGCCATGGGGATGATCGGCCAGCATCGCCACCGAGAGTTTGTGTTCGGAGGCGTCACCGTATGTCCCCGCGCGCAACCCGAAGTCGATCATCTGTGCGGGCGGCAGGGTGGGTTTGAGGGCGACGCCGGTCTGCGCTGAAAACGCCTCTGCCAGGCCGACAAAGATCTCCCAGTCATGCAGCGCGCCCTCAGGCTTGGGCAGAATCGCGCGATTGAAACGGGTGACGTTGCGCACCGCGAACATATTGAACGTGGTGTCGTAGTGATCATTCTCCAGCGCCGAGGTCGACGGCAGGATCAGGTCGGCGTACCGCGTGGTCTCGTTGATATAGAGGTCGATGCTGACCATGAACTCCAGACCTTCCAGGGCCTGCTCCAGTTGCCGCCCGTTTGGCGTCGATAGCACGGGGTTGCCCGCCACCGTCACCAGCGCGCGGATTTGCCCTTCGCCCTCGGTAAGCATTTCTTCAGCCAGGGCCGACACCGGCAGCTCACCGCCGTACTCAGGGCGACCGGATACGCGACTCTGCCAGCGATTGAAATGCCCGCCGCCGGTGGAGGCGACCAGATCAACCGCCGGTGTGGTGCACAAAGCACCGCCGACGCGATCAACGTTCCCAGTGACCAGGTTGATCAACTGCACCAGCCAATGGCACAGCGTGCCGAAAGCCTGGGTCGACACGCCCATACGCCCGTAGCACACCGCTTTATCTGCTGCGGCAAAATCCCGCGCCAACTGGCGGATCTGCTCGGCGGGCACCGCGCATTGGCGGCTCATGGCCTCGGCGGTGAACCCGGCGATTGCATGGCGCACCTCTTCCAGGCCTTCAACCGGCAAATGACTGTCGCGCGTCAGGTTCTCGGTAAACAGGGTATTGAGCACACCGAACAGCAACGCCGCATCGCCGCCCGGGCGCACGAACAGGTGCTGGTCGGCTATCGCCGCCGTCTCGCTGCGCCGTGGGTCGACCACCACCACTTTTCCGCCTCGCGCCTGGATCGCCTTGAGGCGTTTTTCCACGTCGGGCACGGTCATGATGCTGCCGTTGGACGCCAGCGGGTTGCCGCCCAGAATCAACATGAAGTCGGTGTGGTCGATGTCCGGAATCGGCAGCAGCAGACCATGCCCGTACATCAAATGGCTGGTGAGGTGATGGGGCAACTGGTCGACAGAAGTCGCCGAAAAGCGATTGCGCGTCTTCAACTGGCCGAGGAAGTAGTTGCTGTGAGTCATCAGCCCATAGTTATGCACGCTGGGGTTGCCCTGATACACCGCCACCGCGTTCTGCCCATGCCGGGCCTGGATGCCTGACAGCCGTTCGGCTACAAGCGCAAAGGCTTCTTCCCACGCAATCGGCCGCCATTCACTGCCCTCGCGCAACATAGGCTGGTGCAGGCGGTCCGGGTCATTCTGAATATCCTGCAGCGCCACCGCCTTGGGGCAGATATGCCCGCGGCTGAAGGTGTCGAGCGGGTCGCCTTTGATCGAAGTGATCGCCAGGCTGCCGTCGTCGGCTCGAGTGGTTTCCAGGGTGAGCCCGCAAATGGCTTCACACAGATGGCAGGCACGGTGGTGGAGAGTCTTGGTCATGGCCAGTCTCTTTATCAGGCTTTGATTTCACTATGGGCTGCGACCGAGGCGAGCACCACCAACGTTCGCCCGGTGAATCGAGTGGCATCAGGCCAAGGCATGGCTAAGCGTGAGCAAATGTTTCAAAACCCGCCCGCAGGCCTCTGAAACCGACGCAGTCTGGCCTGGACCCGCCCCGGCGCATTGCAAAATATCTCGACGCCAGTGTACAAATGGCCCGCTGCTGTCCGGTAATTGTCTTCAAAAGCGTCTTTACGCCCCTCTTGAACACCCTTAAAAACCGTAGCCCTATTGGTAAGACGCGACATTTAATTATAAGATCGCGCCTTCCCCTATTTCGTCGCCCCGTGCGGCTTTCGCCGCAGGTCTCGCCCGTTGTCACAATAAACAAGGCTTTGAGTATCTGCGGTCTGTTGCAAAAAGGTAGTTAATGATGAGCGCAAGGCACTTTCTCTCCCTGATGGATTGCACGCCCGAAGAGCTGGTCAGCGTGATCCGTCGAGGCATTGAGCTTAAAGACCTGCGTAACCGCGGCGTACTGTTCGAGCCTTTGAAAAACCGTGTGCTCGGGATGATTTTCGAGAAGTCCTCGACCCGCACCCGCGTGTCGTTCGAAGCCGGCATGATCCAGCTCGGCGGCCAGGCCATTTTCCTGTCTTCGCGCGACACCCAGCTGGGTCGTGGCGAAACGGTCGCCGACAGCGCCATCGTGATGTCGAGCATGCTCGATGCGGTGATGATCCGCACCTTCGCCCACAGTACCGTGACCGAATTTTCCGCCAACTCCCGCGTGCCAGTGATCAACGGCCTGTCCGATGACCTGCACCCGTGCCAGTTGCTGGCCGACATGCAAACCTTCCTTGAGCACCGTGGCTCGATCCAGGGCAAAACCGTGGCCTGGATCGGCGACGGCAACAATATGTGCAACAGCTATATAGAAGCGGCGATCCAGTTCGACTTCCAGTTGCGCATCGCCTGCCCTGAGGGCTACGAGCCCGAAGCACGCTTTCTGGAGCAAGCCGGTGACCGCGTCACCCTCGTGCGCGACCCGCGCGACGCCGTGCTCGGCGCGCACCTGGTCAGCACCGACGTGTGGACCTCAATGGGCCAGGAAGAAGAAACCGCCAAGCGTCTCGCCTTGTTCGCACCGTTCCAGGTGACCCGCGCCCTGCTCGACCTGGCGGCACCGGACGTGCTGTTCATGCACTGCCTGCCTGCGCACCGCGGCGAGGAAATCAGCCTCGACTTGCTCGACGACAAACGTTCGGTCGCCTGGGACCAGGCCGAGAACCGCCTGCACGCGCAAAAGGCGCTGCTCGAATTCCTTGTGCAGCCGTCGTACCGCCACGCATGAGCCAGCCATTACTGCTGAACCTGCGCAATCTGGCATGCGGCTATCAAGATCAACGGGTGGTGCAGAACCTTAACCTGCACCTCAACGCTGGCGACATCGGCTGCCTGCTGGGCTCCTCGGGCTGCGGCAAAACCACCACCCTGCGCGCGATTGCCGGGTTCGAGCCGGTGCACGAAGGCGAAATCAGCCTGGCCGGCGAAGTGATTTCCAGCGCCGGTTTCACACTGGCACCGGAGAAACGTCGTATCGGCATGGTGTTCCAGGACTACGCGCTGTTTCCCCACCTCAGCGTGGCCGACAACATTGCCTTCGGCATTCGCAAGCACCCGCAAAAAGATCGCGTGGTCGCGGAATTGCTCGAACTGGTCAACCTGAAAAACCTCGGCAAACGCTTCCCTCACGAGCTGTCCGGCGGCCAGCAACAACGCGTCGCCCTCGCCCGCGCCCTGGCGCCGGAGCCGCAGCTGTTGCTGTTGGACGAACCGTTTTCCAACCTCGACGGCGAACTGCGGCGCAAGCTCAGCCATGAGGTGCGCGACATCCTCAAGGCTCGCGGCACCAGCGCGATTCTGGTCACCCACGATCAGGAAGAAGCGTTCGCCGTGAGCGACCAGGTGGGGGTGTTCAAGGAAGGCCGCCTTGAACAGTGGGACACGCCCTACAACCTTTATCACGAGCCGCAGACGCCTTACGTCGCGAGCTTTATCGGCCAGGGTTATTTCATTCGCGGGCAATTGAGCTCACCGGAATCGGTCAGCACCGAACTGGGTGACTTGCGCGGCAACCGTGCCTACACCTGGCCAACCGGTGGCGCCGTGGACGTGTTGCTGCGCCCAGATGATATCGTTTATGCGCCAGACAGCGCGTTGAAAGCACGGATTGTCGGCAAGACGTTTCTGGGCGCTTCGACGCTATACCGTTTGCAGTTGCCGACGGGTGCGCAGCTGGAGTCTATTTTCCCGAGCCATGCGGATCATCAGGTTGGCGTGGACGTGGGGATTCGGGTGGCCGCCGAACACTTGGTTCTATTCCAGGCCTCAGGCAGTACCGCTGCGCAGATTCCTCACGCCGAGTCAGGGGTGCGCCGCTACAGCCCCGCCAACTGATCTCTGACGAAACTCAATCAAAAATGTGGGAGGGGGCTTGCTCCCGATAGCAGTGTTTCAGTCAGCTTATTTGTAGCTGACACACCGCCATCGGGAGCAAGCCCCCTCCCACATTAGATCTTCAGTAGCATAAGATTACGCCCGGCCAATTTCCGCAAATTTGGCCTGGGTCTGCTCAGCCAACACCGCCGCCGGCAGCTCCACTTCCAACCCCCTCCTCCCCGCACTCACAAAAATCGTCGCGAACGGCTGCGCCGTCACATCGATAAACGTGCGTAAACGCTTCTTCTGCCCCAACGGGCTGATGCCACCCAACAAGTAACCCGTGGAACGCTGCGCCGCAGCCGGGTCGGCCATTTCGACTTTTTTCACCCCAGCCGCCTGAGCCAGGGCTTTTAAATCCAGGCTTCCGACGACCGGCACCACGGCCACCAGCAATTCGCCTTTCTCGCTGCTGGCCAACAGCGTCTTGAACACCTGCGCCGGGTCGAGGCCCAATTTTTCCGCGGCCTCCAGGCCATAGGAGGCAGCCTTGGGGTCGTGTTCATAACTATGGATGCGATGTTCGGCGCGAACTTTTTTCAACAAATCCAATGCAGGGGTCATGAAGGCTCCGGGCGTGGCAAACAGATGGCCAATTCTAGGCCAAGGCCATGCAAAAGGCTCTAGTACGCCCACTGGAAAGAGAAGCCCACCTCGCCCCTGGCGTGATCATTCACCAGACCTATAGTTGGAAAATGACCGATCGTTCACTTTCGACCTTTGACAGCCGTCATTCTTGTCTATATTTTTTCGTTTCCGAATACTGTAGGAATAGTGCTGCAGTACTCCAGCAGTAAGCCGCGGACAGGATGGGGATCCTGGCCACGGTGAAAATCGCGCAACAACCCGATGAGGTTGTGCGCCAGACAAGAACAACAATCGAGGTTTTCCATGACAACTGCTCTTCAACAGCCTTCACTTTCGAGCCAATGCATGGCCGAATTCCTGGGGACTGCGCTTCTGATCTTCTTCGGTACAGGATGTGTCGCTGCGCTCAAGGTCGCGGGTGCCAGCTTCGGGTTGTGGGAGATCAGCATCATCTGGGGGATCGGCGTCAGCATGGCGATCTACCTCACCGCCGGTATTTCCGGGGCTCACCTCAATCCAGCGGTCAGTATCGCCCTGTGCATTTTTGCCGATTTCGAAAAACGCAAACTGCCCTTCTACATTCTCGCTCAGGTGGCCGGCGCCTTCTGCTCGGCGGCCTTGGTGTACACGCTCTACAGCAACCTGTTTTTCGATTACGAACAAACCCACCATATGGTTCGCGGCTCCCAGGCCAGCCTGGAACTGGCGTCGGTATTCTCCACCTACCCCCACGCGCTGCTGAGCACCGCCCAGGCATTTCTGGTTGAAGTGGTCATCACCGCCATCCTGATGGGCGTGATCATGGCCCTCACCGACGACAACAACGGCCTGCCACGTGGTGCATTGGCCCCACTGCTGATCGGCCTGTTGATCGCCGTGATTGGCAGCGCCATGGGCCCGTTGACCGGTTTTGCGATGAACCCGGCGCGGGATTTCGGGCCCAAGCTGATGACCTTTTTCGCTGGCTGGGGTGAAATGGCCTTTACCGGTGGTCGCGATATTCCTTACTTCCTGGTGCCGATTTTCGCGCCGATCGTGGGCGCATGCCTCGGCGCTGCGGCCTATCGCGGGCTGATCGCTCGCCATCTGCCCAGCGCGGCACCTGCTATAGATGAAGAAACACCTGACACGGCTGTCAACGGCAAGACGCGTATTTCCTGAACACGCCAGCCTGGTGCCCACTGCCCCTTTGCGGCCCAGGCTGATTACTCACTTCTTTATTTCCGTCCAAGGCAATCGACATGACCGATATTCAGAATAAGAACTACATCATTGCCCTTGACCAGGGCACCACCAGTTCGCGCGCGATCATCTTCGATCGCGACGCCAACGTGGTCTGCACCGCCCAGCGTGAATTCACCCAGCATTACCCGCAGCCGGGCTGGGTCGAACATGACCCGATGGAAATCTTCGCCACCCAAAGCGCGGTGATGGTCGAGGCTCTGGCACAAGCCGGCCTGCATCATGACCAGGTCGCCGCCATCGGCATCACCAACCAGCGTGAAACCACCGTGGTGTGGGACAAAGTCACCGGTCGCCCGATCTACAATGCGATCGTCTGGCAGTGCCGCCGCAGCACCGAGATCTGCCAGCAACTCAAGCGCGATGGCCACGAGCAATACATCAATGACACCACTGGCCTGGTCACCGACCCCTACTTCTCCGGCACCAAGCTCAAGTGGATCCTCGACCACGTCGAAGGCAGCCGCGAGCGTGCGCGCAACGGTGAGCTGTTGTTCGGCACCATCGACAGCTGGCTGATCTGGAAATTTACCGGCGGCAAGACCCACGTCACCGACTACACCAACGCTTCACGCACCATGCTCTTCAACATCCACACCCTGGAATGGGATGCGAAGATGCTGGAGATCCTCGACGTGCCGCGCGAAATGCTGCCGGAAGTGAAGTCGTCCTCGGAAATCTACGGCCGCACCAAGAGCGGCATCGCCATCGGCGGCATCGCCGGTGACCAGCAAGCAGCGTTGTTCGGCCAGATGTGTGTAGAAGCCGGCCAAGCCAAGAACACCTACGGCACCGGCTGCTTCCTGCTGATGAACACCGGCGACAAGGCGGTGAAATCCAAACACGGCATGCTCACCACCATCGCCTGCGGCCCGCGCGGCGAAGTGGCTTACGCCCTGGAAGGTGCGGTGTTCAACGGCGGTTCCACCGTGCAATGGCTGCGTGACGAGCTGAAGATCATCGCCGACGCCACCGACACCGAATACTTCGCCAGCAAGGTCAAGGACAGCAACGGCGTGTACCTGGTGCCAGCCTTCACCGGCCTGGGCGCTCCGTATTGGGACCCGTATGCCCGTGGTGCGCTGTTCGGCCTGACCCGTGGCGTACGTGTGGATCACATTATTCGTGCAGCCCTGGAGTCGATTGCCTACCAGACCCGCGACGTACTGGACGCCATGCAGCAGGATTCCGGCGAACGCCTCAAAGCCTTGCGTGTGGACGGCGGCGCGGTCGCCAACAATTTCCTGATGCAGTTCCAGGCCGACATCCTCGGCACCCAGGTCGAGCGCCCGCAAATGCGCGAGACCACCGCACTCGGCGCCGCCTACCTGGCAGGCCTGGCCTGTGGCTTCTGGGGCAGCCTGGACGAGTTGCGCGGCAAGGCCGTGATCGAGCGCGAATTCGAACCGCAACTGGATGAAGCCGCCAAGGAAAAACTCTACGCCGGCTGGCAAAAAGCGGTGAGCCGCACCCGTGACTGGGAGCCGCACGAAGGCGCTGAATAAGCCAAGCGCCGGACCTATAGAGGGTTGTAACTGGCAGGGAGCAGATTCCTGCGTCATCATGGGCCACTTTTGTATGGCAGCCCAAAGGACGCCCCATGAATCTGCCTCCCCGCCAACAACAAATCCTCGAGCTGGTCCGCGAACGCGGCTACGTCAGTATCGAAGAAATGGCGCAGCTGTTCGTTGTCACCCCGCAAACCATCCGCCGCGATATCAACCAGCTGGCGGACGCCAATCTGCTGCGCCGCTACCACGGCGGCGCGGCCTATGACTCCAGCGTTGAAAACACCGCCTACGCCATGCGGGCCGACCAGATGCGCGACGAGAAACAACGCATCGGCGAAGCCATCGCAGCGCAAATCCCGGATCACGCCTCGCTGTTCATCAATATCGGTACCACGACCGAGTCCATCGCCCGTGCGCTGCTGAATCACAACCACCTGAAAATCATCACCAATAACCTCAACGTCGCCACCATGCTCAGTGCCAAGGACGATTTTGATGTGTTGCTCACCGGCGGCAACGTGCGCCGTGATGGCGGCGTGGTGGGCCAGGCCAGTGTCGACTTTATCAACCAGTTCAAGGTGGATTTTGCGCTGGTGGGTATCAGCGGGATTGACGAAGACGGCAGCCTGCTGGACTTCGATTATCAGGAAGTACGGGTTTCACAGGCGATCATCGCCAATGCGCGCCAAGTGATTTTGGCGGCGGACTCAAGCAAATTCGGGCGCAATGCCATGATTCGCTTGGGGCCGATCAGTCTGGTGGATTGTTTGGTGACTGATCAGCAGCCGGTGCCGGCGTTGGTGCAGTTGTTGAATCAGCACAAGGTTCGGCTGGAAGTCGTCTAAGTCTCACTGGGCATCACTGTGGCGAGCGGGCTTGCCCCGCGTTGGGCTGCGCAGCAGCCCCAACACCTTCAGCCTGACTGTATCTGACACTCTGCGGCGCCTTTTCTGGGGCCGCTTCGCAGCCCAACGCGGGGCAAGCCCGCTCGCCACGAAGCGAGTTCAGGTCTCAGGGTGTTCACAATTGTTCCTTTCCCCGCCCTTCGATGAGTTTTTTCAATCGAAGTCGGGTGGCTGTGCGCGCGTTTATCAGCTACCATTTTCGCAAATGAACATTAATGTTCGAATTCCAAGACGAAAAAGATCGCGAGGCCAGCCGATGAACCCTTCCACCTTGCCTGCTCCACCGCTTGCCGAAGTCTATGACGTTGCCGTAATCGGTGGCGGGATCAATGGCGTCGGCATTGCAGCAGACGCAGCCGGTCGCGGGTTGTCGGTATTCCTTTGCGAAAAGGATGACTTGGCCAGCCACACCTCGTCGGCCAGCAGCAAGCTGATCCACGGCGGCCTGCGCTATCTCGAACATTACGAATTCCGCCTGGTGCGCGAAGCCCTCGCTGAACGCGAAGTGCTGCTGGCCAAGGCCCCGCACATCGTCAAACAAATGCGTTTCGTACTGCCGCACCGCCCGCACCTGCGCCCGGCGTGGATGATTCGCGCGGGGCTGTTCCTCTACGACCACCTCGGCAAGCGCGAGAAACTGGCAGGTTCGAAAAGCCTGAAGTTCGGCGCTGACAGCCCGTTGAAAAGTGAAATCACCAAAGGCTTCGAGTACTCCGACTGCTGGGTGGACGACGCCCGCCTTGTAGTACTCAATGCGATGGCCGCCCGTGAAAAAGGCGCGCATATCCACACCCAGACCCGTTGCGTCAGTGCGCGCCGCAGCAATGGCCTGTGGGAAATGAACATGGAACGCGCCGACGGCAGCCTGTTCTCGATCCGCGCCCGTGCTTTGGTGAACGCGGCCGGCCCGTGGGTTGCCAAGTTCATCAAGGACGACCTGAAGCTGGATTCGCCTTACGGCATCCGCCTGATCCAGGGCAGCCACCTGATCGTGCCGAAGCTGTACGAAGGCGCCCACGCGCACATCCTGCAGAACGAAGACCAGCGCATCGTATTCACCATTCCGTACCTGAACCACCTGACCATCATCGGCACCACTGACCGCGAATACACCGGTGACCCGGCTAAGGTTGCGATTACCGAAGGTGAAACCGACTACATGCTCAACGTGGTCAATGCGCACTTCAAGAAACAGCTGAGCCGTGACGACATCGTGCACACCTACTCCGGCGTGCGCCCGCTGTGCAACGACGAGTCGGATAACCCGTCGGCGATCACCCGTGACTACACCCTGGCGCTGTCTGGGGCTAAAGGCGAAGCACCGATCCTGTCGGTGTTCGGCGGCAAATTGACCACCTACCGCAAGCTTGCCGAGTCGGCGATGGCCCAGTTGGCGCCGTTCTTCACGCAGATGCGTCCGAGCTGGACCGCTAGTGCCAGCCTGCCTGGCGGCGAGAACATGACCACGCCAGAGGCCCTGGCCGAAGCGATTCGCGCCAAGTTCGACTGGATCCCAAGCGAAATCGCCCGTCGATGGTCCACCACTTACGGCAGCCGCACCTGGCGCCTGCTGGAAGGCGTGCAATCGCTGGCAGACCTGGGCGACCACCTCGGTGGCGGCCTGTACACCCGCGAAGTCAATTATCTGTGTGCCGAGGAATGGGCGACCCAACCTCAGGACGTGCTGTGGCGCCGCACCAAGCTGGGCCTGTTCACCACACCGCAGGAACAGGACAACGTGCAGCGCTACCTGTCCAAGGTTGAGCAAACACGTGCAAAGATTGAAGCGGCCTGATCAGCCGCAGGCTCGCGCGACATAAAGCAAAGCCCCTGCACCGAAAGGTTCAGGGGCTTTTTTATGGGGCGAGGGATTGGCGTTGGTAGCGCAGGCCCATTTCGCGAATCTCGTCTGAGGCCGACCCCAGCAACACGGGATAAGCCGCCTGGAGAAACCCCGGTGTCGCCGTCATCAGCGCCCGCTCAAGCCAGACGCAGGCTTGCGCCGTATCGCCGGTGTCGGCCAGCTCCGCCGCGTGGTTGTATTGCCCGCGAAAATCCCCGCCTTCGGCTGCGCGCTGATACCACTGCCGCGCCAACTGAAGGTCTTTGGGCACCACGACACCCTCATGGTGAAAGCGCCCCAGCAGGTTCATCGACTTGGGATGGCCCTTGGCGGCGGCCTGACAGAACAGTTCGTAAGCCGCTGACAGATCTTTCTCCACGCCCCGACCGCGCGTCAGCAGTTGCCCGTAGTTGTAGAGGCCCCAATCCAGCCCAAGGTCAGCCGCTTGCCGGTACTGGTGCGCCGCCTGCGTCAGATCGATCTCGCTGCCCCAGCCATTTTCCAGGCACCGCCCGATCATATTGATTGCCATGGGGTGGCGATGCCGAGCGGCGATACGAAACCAGCTCAACGCCAGTTGCGCATCCTTTTGCACGCCATGCCCGTCCAGCAGCAACTGGCCCAGGGTCGCCTGTGCGTCGGCATCACCGAGCTGTGCGGCATGCATGACCCAGCGCACATACGCGCGCGGGTTATCGCCGATTTCAGACGGTTCACTGTCTGCCTGCCCACTCTGCATTCGCGCTCCGCATGCGATTCGAGACCGCAAAAGTTTCATGAATTATTTCGTTACAAACTATTACATTTGAGATCCTTTATCAATTACGATCGCATCTCACTTTCACCCACACGAGAATATTCAATGGCTACCGGGATCAGTTCTGCCCCCCTTTCATCGCGGCATTTGCTCGCGTCGGCGGTGGGTTTGGCAGTGGCTGCGCAGGGAGGTTTCAGTTATGCAGCGGAGACTGCAGCGGACGACAACACAGGCGTAATTCAACTCGGCGCGACCAGCATTGAGGGCCAGGCCCCCAGCCAAAGCACCTATAACCCTGTGGCTCCCTCTTCCCCCAAGTACACCGAGGCCCTGCGCGACACGCCGCAGACAATCACGGTTGTCCCAAAGGAAGTCATTCATGATCAAAACCTGCTGACCCTGCGCGACGTGCTCAGCACCGTGCCGGGCATCACGTTTGGCGCCGGCGAAGGCGGCAGCGGTTACGGCGACAGCATCAACTTGCGCGGGTTTTCCGCCAGCGGTGACATCTACGTCGACGGCGTACGCGACAGCGCGCAGTACAGCCGCACCGACCCCTTCAACCTGGAGCAGGTGGAAGTCGTCAGCGGTGCAAGCTCGGTGTATTCAGGCTCAGGCGCGGTCGGCGGCACCATCAACCTGGTGACCAAGCAGCCGGAATTGCGTGACAAAACTACCGTGAGCGCCGGTATCGGCACCGATAGTTACAAGCGCTTCACCCTCGACTCCAACAGCCAGCTCAACGACACCACAGCGTTTCGTCTGAACCTGATGGCCCACGGTAACGACGTGCCCGGCCGCGATTACGAAGATTACTCGCGCTGGGGCATTGCGCCCTCTATCGCCTTTGGCCTGGGTACCCCAACCCGCGTAACTGTCAGCTACGAACACCAAAAGGATGACAACACGCCGCAATACGGTATTCCGATCTACAACGGCAAACCCATGCCGGGCGTGGGCTGGAGCGATTTTTACGGCTACCACAACGTCAACGACCAGCAGATCACCTCGGATGCGCTCAGCCTGAAGCTGGAGCACGACTTCAACGACTCCGTGTCGGTGCGCAACTTCAGCCGCATCGAGCGGGTGCGTCAGGAATTGCGCGCTTCCGGCCCCGAAGGCGCACAGGCTGGCTGCCTGGCCAGCGGCACCCAGATCACCGGCGCACCTTGCCCTGCCGGCCTCGCACCGGGCTTTTTCCAGCCCTCTGGCGGTTCGCTGGGTAACGAGCGCAACACCCAGAACAAAATGATCACCAACCAGACCGACGTGACCAGCCACTTCAGCACCGGTTTCATCGACCACACGCTGGTGACCGGTATCGCGATCAGCCGCGAGGAATACCAGGCAGACACCGGCAAATGGTTGACCAACAGCAATGGCACCACGATCGTTCCGCCGCCGGTCAGCTTCAGCGATCCGAACTCCGACTGGGCCGGCCCCGTCAATTTCACCCGCGCAGCCCACGTCGACGGTGCGCTGAACAACCGCGCGGCGTACGCCTTCGACACGCTCAAACTCAACCCGCAATGGGAAATCAACGGTGGCCTGCGTTACGAGCACAACGCTGGCAGTTCGGTGACGAATGCCTACGCACCGACCGGCGTAGAAACCCCTGGCACCCGTTTCGGCCAATCGGATGACCTGACGTCTTACCGCCTGGCACTGGTCTACAAACCGGTGGAAAACGGCAGCTTCTATATCGCCTACGGCAACAGCAAGACGCCGTCGCAATCCAGCGTCAACGGGGGCTGTTTCACACCGGCCAAAACCTCAGGTTCGGCCACCAACAACTGCAACGTCGCCCCGGAAACTGCCGTCAGCTATGAAATCGGCACCAAGTGGGACTTCCTCGACAACGCCCTCTCGGTCACGGGTGCGATCTTCCGCAATGACCGCACCAACTACAAAGTCGCCGACCCCGACCCTACCAACCTGAGCGGCTCGCAATCGCTCGACGGCAAGGCGCGCGCCGACGGCGTGGCACTGGGCCTGAGCGGTGCAATTACCGATCGCTGGAAGGTCTTCGCCAACTACACCTACCTGGACACCCGCGTACTGCGCAGCGCCAGTGATGCCACCCTGGCAAACACCGGTTTTGACGCGCAAAAAGGCGAACCCCTGCCGTTCACGCCCAAACACGCGGCCAGCCTGTGGACGGTGTACGACCTGCCGTACGATTTCCAGGTGGGATATGGCATTACCGCGCAATCCAGGCAGTACCTGGTCAGCGCCGCCGGAGCACCGACTGCGCCAGGTTACGCGGTGCAGCGTGCGATGCTCGGGTACAAGGTCAACAAACAGTTGAACCTGCAGCTGAACATCAACAACCTGTTCGACAAGGACTACCTGACCCGCATCCGTAATAACGGCTGGGCGGTGCCGGGTGATGGTCGTGCCGCCGTTGTATCGGCTGACTACACCTTCTGATAATGCTTCACCTGTGGGAGCTGGCTTGCCTGCGATGCATGCACCTCGGTTTATCTGAATGACCGTGGCGATGCCATCGCAGGCAAGCCAGCTCCCACAAGCACCCGCGGCACCATTCGGTTTTCCGAACGGCATCCCCTGCACCATTCGGTTAACCGGATCGGCCAGTTACAAATTTCCTGTCACACAAACTTAATCTCCATATAAATCAGCCAGATAACCTTTTATCCCGGGTATGGCACGACTCATGCTCTACACTCCCTGACGATTGCCTGAGACGCCTCAGGAGCCGTTACGGGCATTCGCTGTACAAGAGAGCCGTTTAGCCGGCTTCATAAAAAAAACAAATGTCGAGGAAGTATTGATGCGCATCGTTCCCCATATCCTGGGCGCAGCTATCGCTGCTGCTCTGATCAGCACTCCAGTTTTCGCCGCCGAACTCACCGGCACACTGAAGAAAATCAACGACTCCGGCACCATCACCCTCGCGCACCGCGACAGCTCCATTCCGTTTTCCTACATCGCGGATGGTTCGGGCAAGCCAGTGGGCTACTCCCACGACGTTCAACTGGCTGTCGTCGAACAATTGAAAAAAGACCTGAACAAGCCAGACTTGAAGGCCAAGTACAACCTGGTGACCTCGCAAACCCGTATCCCGTTGATCCAGAACGGCACCGCGGATCTTGAGTGCGGTTCCACCACCAACAACGCCGAACGCGCCCAGCAAGTTGATTTCACCGTCAACATCTTCGAAATCGGCACCCGTCTGCTGGTCAAGAAAGACAAGGATGGCAAGCCGTCCTACGCTGACTTCGCTGACCTGAAAGGCAAAAACGTCGTGACCACCGCCGGTACCACGTCCGAGCGCATCATCAAAGCGATGAACGCCGACAAGCAGATGGGCATGAACGTTATCTCCGCCAAAGACCACGGCGAATCCTTCCAGATGCTGGAAAGCGGCCGCGCCGTAGCCTTCATGATGGACGACGCCCTGCTGGCCGGTGAAGAAGCCAAGGCCAAGAAGCCGGACGACTGGGTCATTACCGGTACTCCGCAGTCCTTCGAAGCCTACGCGTGCATGGTGCGTAAAGACGACCCGGCCTTCAAGAAAGCTGTCGATGACGCCATCGTCGCCCTGTACAAGTCCGGCGAGATCAACAAGATCTACAGCAAGTGGTTCGAGAGCCCGATCCCTCCAAAAGGCCTGAACCTGAACTTCCCGATGAGCGACAAGGTTAAAGATCTGATCGCCAACCCGAGCGACAAGCCGGCGCCTGACGTAAAAATCTGATACCTGACTAAGCTTATGTCCTGAGGGAGTCACCCTCCCTCAGGCCTCTGTTACTACCTGCTGGCTTTACTGTGGAACACTCGACCTGGCGGTTTTCGAGCCGATCGCGTGTGCCTGGCGTTCACCGTCAGGCGGGAAAGGATCTTCCCCAAGCGGGTGCTTGTACATCGATCGATTTCGAGGGGAGACCCTAATGAATTACAACTGGGACTGGGGCGTTTTCTTCAAGTCCACCGGCGTTGGCAGCGAGACTTATCTCGACTGGTACATCTCCGGGCTGGGCTGGACCATTGCCATCGCTGTCGTGGCATGGATTATCGCCTTGTTGCTTGGCTCCATTCTGGGGGTCATGCGCACCGTGCCAAACCGCATCGTATCGGGCATCGCGACCTGCTACGTGGAACTGTTTCGTAACGTGCCGCTGCTGGTACAGCTGTTTATCTGGTACTTCCTGATACCCGACATGCTGCCGCAGAACCTGCAGGACTGGTACAAACAAGACCTAAACCCGACCACCTCGGCCTACCTGAGCGTTGTCGTGTGCCTGGGCCTGTTCACCGCGGCTCGCGTCTGTGAGCAAGTGCGTACCGGTATTCAAGCGCTGCCACGTGGCCAAGAGGCCGCCGCGCGCGCCATGGGCTTCAAGCTGCCGCAGATCTATTGGAACGTGCTGCTGCCACAAGCCTACCGGATCATCATTCCGCCGCTTACCTCGGAATTCCTCAACGTCTTCAAGAACTCCTCCGTGGCGTCCTTGATCGGCTTGATGGAACTGCTGGCGCAAACCAAGCAGACCGCCGAGTTCTCGGCCAACCTGTTTGAAGCCTTCACCCTGGCCACGCTGATCTACTTCACCTTGAACATGAGCCTGATGTTGCTGATGCGCGTGATCGAGAAGAAAGTCGCGGTGCCCGGCCTGATCTCCGTGGGGGGTAAATAATGGAATTTGATTTCAGCGGCATCATCCCCGCTATTCCGGGCCTGTGGAACGGCATGGTCATGACCTTGCAGTTGATGGTCATGGGCGTGGTCGGCGGCATCGCGTTGGGTACGATCCTGGCGCTGATGCGCCTGTCGTCCAACAAACTGCTGTCGCGCCTGGCCGGCGCTTATGTGAACTACTTCCGCTCGATCCCGCTGCTGCTGGTGATCACCTGGTTCTACCTGGCGGTACCGTTCGTGTTGCGCTGGATCACCGGCGAAGACACCCCGATCGGCGCGTTCACCTCCTGCGTCGTGGCCTTCATGATGTTCGAAGCCGCGTACTTCTGCGAAATCGTGCGGGCCGGTGTGCAGTCGATTCCCAAGGGCCAGATGGGCGCAGCCCAAGCGATGGGCATGACCTATGGCCAGACCATGCGTCTGATCATCCTGCCCCAGGCGTTCCGCAAGATGACCCCGTTGCTGCTGCAACAGTCGATCATCCTGTTCCAGGACACCTCGCTGGTCTACACCGTGGGCCTGGTGGATTTCCTCAACTCCGCCCGCTCCAACGGCGACATCATCGGCCGCTCCAATGAGTTCCTGATCTTCGCCGGTGTCGTCTACTTCATCATCAGCTTTTCCGCCTCGCTGCTGGTCAAGCGTCTGCAAAAAAGGTTTGCCGTATGATCTCTATCAAGAACATCAACAAGTGGTATGGCGACTTCCAGGTGCTGACCGATTGCAGCACTGATGTCAAAAAAGGCGAAGTGATCGTGGTGTGCGGGCCGTCCGGCTCGGGCAAATCCACCCTGATCAAGTGCGTCAACGCACTGGAGCCGTTCCAGAAGGGCGACATCGTGGTCGACGGCACCTCCATTGCCGACCCGAAGACCAACCTGCCGAAACTGCGCTCGCGCGTGGGCATGGTGTTCCAGCACTTCGAACTGTTCCCGCACCTGACCATCACCGAAAACCTGACCATCGCGCAGATCAAGGTACTGGGCCGCAGCAAGGAAGAAGCCACCAAAAAAGGCCTGCAACTGCTCGAGCGCGTGGGCCTCTCGGCACACGCCCACAAGCACCCGGGCCAGCTTTCCGGCGGCCAGCAACAACGTGTGGCGATCGCCCGCGCCCTGGCCATGGACCCGATCGTCATGCTGTTCGACGAACCGACCTCGGCCCTCGACCCGGAAATGGTCAACGAAGTGCTCGACGTGATGGTGCAACTGGCCCACGAAGGCATGACCATGATGTGCGTGACCCACGAAATGGGCTTCGCCCGCAAAGTGGCCGACCGCGTGATCTTCATGGACGCCGGCAAGATCATCGAAGACTGCCCGAAAGAAGAGTTCTTCGGCGACATCAGCGCCCGCTCCGAACGCGCGCAGCACTTCCTTGAGAAAATCCTGCAGCACTAAGCATTACAGCGCTTCCACTGTGGAAACCGGATCTATTGTGGGAGCGGGCTTGCTCGCGAATGCGGTCTGTCAGTCACTGAAATATCAACTGACAGATCGTATTCGCGAGCAAGCCCGCTCCCACATTGGACCGCACAGGCTGGCAAGCTCTGGTTGACCCAAGGCATCTGTGATGAAATGCGACCCCAACCAATTTCGCGCCGCACCGCCATCACTTGCCGTGAAACCACGCCTGATTCGCCAACTGTTCCTGCCGCCACTGATCATCGCCCTGATGATCGGCCTGGGTTATATCGGCTTCTGGGTCAGTGAGTACTATGGCATCCGCACCCTCAGCGACAATGGCGAACGCCAGCTGGAGCTGCATGCCCGCACCGTCGAAAGCGAACTGAGCAAATACACCTACCTGCCCAGCCTTCTGGAATTGGAGTCCAGCGTGTCCACGCTGCTGGCCGACCCTAACCAGGAAACCCGGCAACCGGTCAATGATTACCTCGAAGGCCTGAACCGCCGCAGTCGCAGCCGGGCCATCTATGTGATGGACACCACAGGCCGCGTACTGGCCACCAGTAACTGGCGCGATGCCGACAGTTACCAGGGTGAAGACCTGTCCTTCCGCGCCTACTTCCAAAATGCCGTACGTGGCCAGCCCGGGCGCTTCTATGGCGTGGGCAGTACCAACGGCGAACCCGGTTACTACCTGGCCCACGGCCTGGAAGAACACGGCAAGATCATCGGCGTAGCCGTAGTCAAAGTGCGCCTCGAAGCCCTTGAAGACCGCTGGCAGCGCGCGCGTCTCGAAGCCTTTGTGAGCGACGAGAACGGCATCATCATTCTGTCCAGCGACCCGGCCCGCCGCCTCAAGGCCGTGCGCCCGCTGAGCGACGAGACCAAGGAACGCCTGGCCCACAGCCTGCAATATTACTGGGCGACGCTCAACGAGCTGGAACCCCTGGCCCGCGAGCGCCTCAACGAAGGCACCGAAAAACTGACCTTCCCCGCCAACAGCGAAGTGGTCAACGACGAACACGAAGTCAGCTACCTGGCGCAAACCCGCCCGTTGAGCGACACGCCGTGGAATTTCACCCTGCTCACCCCGCTCAATGACCTGCGCCGCGCAGCGATCAACCAAGGCATTCTGGTGGCGGTCGCGTTTGGCCTGGTCGCGTTTTTGCTGATTGCCTGGAACGAGCGGCGCAAAGTCATTGCTACCCGCCTCGCCGCGCGGGAAGCCCTGCAGGAAGCCAACAGCCAGCTGGAACGACGGATTGCCGAACGCACCGCCGACCTGCGTGCCAGCAATGAACGGCTCAAGGGCCAGATTCGCGAGCGACGCCAAGCCGAAGAAACCCTGCGCCATGCCCAGGATGAACTGGTGCAGGCCGGTAAACTCGCCGCCATCGGCCAGATGTCCACCAGCATCGCGCATGAATTGAATCAGCCGCTGGCGGCCTTGCGCACCCTGTCGGGCAACACCGTGCGCTTCCTGGAGCGCGGCGCCCTCGACACCGCCAGCGCCAACCTCAAGACCATCAACGAACTGATCGACCGCATGGGCCGCATCACCGCCAGCCTGCGCTCCTTCGCCCGGCGCGGTGATGACCAGGGCGAAGCCAACCTCGGCAAGGCCGTGGATGCAGCGTTCCAGGTGCTCGGCGCGCGCGTGGATGGCCTGTCGCTGAACGTGCATCGCGACTTCACCAGCGCCCAATTGCAGATCGACCAGACGCGCCTGGAGCAGATTCTGGTCAACCTGATCGGCAACGCCCTCGACGCCATGCAGGCGCAACCGGCCCCTGAACTGTGGCTGGACGGCCACAGCAGCGAAGGCAAATATCGCCTGCAAGTGCGCGACAACGGCCACGGCATCGACCCCGAGGCGCGCAAACATTTGTTCGAACCCTTCTTCACCACCAAACCCGGCGAACAAGGCCTGGGGTTGGGCCTGACCCTGTCCGCCAGCCTCGCGGCGGCCACCGGCGGCAACCTTGCCGTGGAACACCCGGCCAGTGGTGGTACTGCCTTTGTCTTGTGCCTGCCGTTGGTGGGCGCTCAAAAAGCTGAGTCGACATGAATACAGAAACTACAGCGCCAAAAGACGACCTCACCGTGCTGATCGTCGAAGACGACCCCCATGTATTGCTCGGCTGCCAGCAAGCTCTGGCGCTGGAGGACATTCCCAGCGTAGGCGTGGGCAGCGCCGAAGAAGCGCTCAAGCGCATTGGCGAGAACTTTGCCGGCATTGTCATCAGCGATATCCGCCTGCCGGGCATTGACGGCCTGGAGCTGCTGACCCGCCTCAAGGCCCTGGATAAAAGCCTGCCGGTGGTGCTGATCACCGGCCATGGCGATATCTCCATGGCCGTCGGCGCCATGCGCAACGGCGCCTACGACTTCATGGAAAAACCCTTCTCCCCCGAACGCCTGGTGGACGTGGCCCGCCGCGCCCTCGAACAGCGCGGGCTGGCACGGGAAGTCTGGTCGCTGCGCCGCCAATTGGCCGAGCGCGACTCCCTGGAAGGCCGCATCATCGGCCGCTCGCCGGCCATGCAGAACCTGCGTGAATTGATCGCGAATGTCGCCGACACCTCGGCCAACGTACTGATCGAAGGCGAGACCGGCACCGGCAAGGAACTGGTCGCACGCTGCCTGCATGATTTCAGCCGGCGTCACTCCCACCAATTCGTCGCGCTGAACTGCGGCGGCTTGCCGGAAAACCTCTTCGAAAGCGAAATCTTCGGCCACGAGGCCAACGCCTTTACCGGCGCGGGCAAGCGCCGTATCGGCAAGATCGAGCACGCCCACGAAGGCACGCTGTTCCTCGATGAAGTGGAAAGCATGCCGATCAACCTGCAGATCAAACTGCTGCGGGTGTTGCAGGAACGCACCCTCGAACGCCTGGGTTCAAACCAGAGCGTGGCGGTGGATTGCCGGGTGATCGCCGCCACCAAGTCCGACCTCGACGAATTGAGCCGCGCCAACCAATTCCGTAGCGACCTTTACTACCGGCTCAACGTGGTCACCCTTGAACTGCCGCCCCTGCGCGAGCGCCGCGAAGACATCCTGCAATTGTTCGAACACTTCCTGCAGCAGTCCTCCCTGCGCTTTGACCGCAGCGTGCCAGAGCTGGATAACCAGACCGTCTCAATCCTGATGAGCCACGATTGGCCAGGCAACGTGCGTGAATTGCGCAACGTCGCCGAGCGCTTTGCTCTGGGCCTGCCGGTCTTCAAGAAAAGCGGCCACGGCAGCAGCAACCACGGCCTGGCCTTTACCGAGGCGGTAGAGGCTTTCGAACGCAACCTGCTCAACGACGCGTTGCAACGCAGCGGCGGCAACCTGACCCAGGCCAGCCTGGAACTGGGGATGGCCAAGACCACCCTGTTCGACAAAGTTAAAAAATACGGGTTGAGCCACTGATGGATCTAATACTGAAGGCCGCCATCGGCGCGGCGGTGGTGTTGATCCTGGCCGCGTTGGCCAAGACCAAAAACTACTACATCGCAGGGCTGGTGCCGCTGTTTCCGACCTTTGCGCTGATCGCGCATTACATCGTCGGCAAAGGCCGTTCCACGGAGGATTTGAAGACCACCATCGTGTTCGGGATGTGGTCGATCATTCCGTATTTTGTGTATTTGGCGACGCTGTACGTGATGGTCGACCGCATGCGGCTGGAGGCCTCACTCGCCGTTGCGGCGGTGGCGTGGTTGATGGCCGCGACCGTGTTGGTGAGCGTCTGGGTGCGCGTTCACGCCTGACAAATGTGGAACTGGCTTGCCAGCTCCCACATTTGG
>NZ_MSDF01000021.1:0-8567 GCF_002022275.1 Pseudomonas fluorescens | reverse complement strand
AAGCCGGAGTGAGGGCACACCGAGCCTAAGCGAGGTGCCGAGTGGTGGGGCGAAGCGTTTTTGGTTACTTTTGGCGCTCTTCCAAAAGTGACCCGCTGTAAGAGCGGAACCAATACCAGCCGTTACCGCAGCAACGGATATGTACTCCCCCTAAAACACACCATCACCCCCAAATCAGCGAATAATCTTCTCCACCTGAATCCCCAACTTCTTCAACCGATACCAGAAACTCCTCTCGGAAATCCCGATCTTCGACGCCGCCGCTGCCTGCACGCCGTTGCTCTCATTCAACGCAGCCAAAATGTAAGTCTTCTCAACCTCCGCCAGCGCCGCATCGAGGTCCGCAGGCACGCCCGGCCCCTCGCTGAGCAACGCGGTAACGTCACCTTCAGCAGGCTTGGAGGCAAACAGATAAGCCGGCAAATCAATGTCCTCAATCACCGGCTTGGCCGCGACAATGGTCGCGCGCTCCACACAGTTCTGCAGCTCACGGATATTACCCGGCCAGTTGTACGCCGCCATGGCCTGCAACGCCTCCGGGCTAAAACCAGTGATGCGTTTACCCGCGGTGTCACTCAGGGTCTGGGCGAAGTGGCGGGCCAGGGGCACGATATCTTCCGCGCGCTCACGCAAGGCCGGCAGCGGAATCGGGAACACATTGAGGCGGTAGTACAGGTCTTCGCGAAACTCTTTATTGGCCACCGCTTCCAGCAGGTTTTTATTGGTGGCGGCAATCACCCGCACATCCACCTTACGCTCACGCGGGTCGCCCACAGGCTCAATCACCCGCTCCTGCAACGCGCGCAAAATCTTCGCCTGCAACGCCAACGGCATATCGCCCACTTCATCCAGAAACAACGTGCCCTGGTCAGCCTGCATAAAGCGCCCTACCCGGTCGGCCACGGCGCCAGTAAAGGCGCCCTTGCGATGGCCGAACATTTCGCTTTCCAGCAGCCCCTCAGGAATGGCCGCGCAGTTGACCGCCACGAACGGCTTGTCGGCGCGGCTACCGTGCTTGTGGATCGCGCGGGCGACCATCTCCTTGCCAGTGCCGCTTTCGCCGGTCAGCAGGATGGTTGCGTTGCTGTCACGCACCGAATCGATCGCGTTGAGCACCTGACGAAACGCCGGGCTGTCGCCGACCAGGCTGTCGAACTGCGCATGCTGGTCGAGTTCGGCGCGCAGGCGCGCGTTGTCGCGCATGATGTCGCGAAACTGCAGGGCCTTGGCCACGGTGATGTCCAGTTCATCGATGTCGAACGGCTTGGCGATGTAGTCATAGGCGCCATTACGCATCGACTGCACGGCGTTTTTCACAGTGCTGTAGGCGGTCATCACGATCACCGGCAAATCCGGGAAGCGCACCTTGATCTCAGCCAGCAACGCAGGCCCGTCCATGCCCGGCATGCGCCAGTCGCTGATGACCAGGTCGATGTCTTCCTGCTCCAGCACTTTGAGTGCGTGCAGGCCGTTGCTGGCGGTGAACACCTGGAGGCCGTTCTGGCTCAGGGCCGACGTCAGCAAGTCACAGAGCTTGGGCTCGTCGTCGACTACCAATACGTTATGCGTCATGACCTTCCTCATCCTCGCCGTCGTCTTCACCTTGCGCCGGAATGTACAGGCTGAAGGTGGCGCCGGCATCTTTCTCACTGGCGCATTCAATGCTGCCGTCGTGACTTTCCATGATCGAATAGACTTTAGCCAGACCCAGGCCCGTGCCCGAGGCCTTGGTGGTGACGAATGGCGTAAAGATACGCTCGATCATGTCCGCCGGGATGCCCTGGCCAGTGTCGGCGATACTGATCACCGTGGTGTCGTCCACCGTGCGAATGCCCAGGGTCAGGCGTCCGCCTTCGGGCATTGCATCGATGGCGTTGAGAATCAGGTTCAGGCACGCCTGCTTGAGCTGTTTGGCATCGGCATACAGCGTCGCGCCGGGCGCCTGGTCATCGATTTGCGCATCGATGTTGTGGGTCGCCAGCTCCGGGCTGCAAAAGCCGAGAATCTCTTCCACCAACGGGCGCGCAGCCTGCAATACGCGCAAGGGCGGGTTGGGTTTGGCAAAGTCGAGAAATTCGGTGATCAGATCATTGATGCGGCTGACTTCGCTGATCACGTATTCCAGATGGCGTTTGTCGGTTTCCGGCAGGTCCGCACGGCGATGCAACAGTTGGGTGGCCGTCTTGATGATGCCCAGCGGGTTGCGAATCTCGTGGGCCAGGCCCATGGCCACTTCGCCCAGCGCGTGCAGCCGGTCGCGGCGGCGCAACTGGGCTTCGAGGTGATGCAACTCGCCCAGCCGCTCAGTCATGTGGTTGAAGGTGCTGCTCAATTGCGCCAGCTCATCGCCGCCGCTGACCGTCACGCGGTGCCCATAGTTGCCCGAGATCACCGCATCCACGCCTTGGGACAAGTCCCGCAGTGGCCGGGTCAGACGTCGCGACACCAGCACGCCAGCGCCCAGGGACAGCGCCGAGCTGAGCAGGAAAATCAACACAAACAGGTTGCTCTGGTTCACCAGCCCTACCAGGCTGGTATGGCGCAGCAGGCCGCTGAAGATCACCCCTTGCAGGTCGCCGGCATCATTGAAGATCGGCCAGTACAAACCGCTGTAATTGTTGGTGAACTGCTCGCTGGGCTGCTTGGTGCTGCGCATGGCCGTCTCGACATCCTTGGGGATGCGCGACGGGTGATTTTCAAAGCGCTGGGTCGAAAATATCTCGTTGAAGCCCGTCGGGTTGGCGAGGTACAGGCGCAGGTCGAGGGAATGCACATCGGCCACGCTGGTCAGGAAGCTGCTGTCCAGGTAGGTGGCCACCAGCAGCAGGTAGTCGACGCCTTCCTGAGTGGTTTCGAAGGTTGAGACGACAAGGCCCGTACTCACCCCGGCCACCTGCACCGTCTGCAGCACCGCGTTGCTGGTCAGGTCGATCTGCTTGACGATGTCATCGGACGCGGTGCTGAACATCACTTTGTGGTCGCTGGTGCGAATCAGCGCAACCACGTCGATATCGGTGGCGTCCGCAATGTCTGCTGTCAGCCGGTCGTGCTTGGCGGCTTGCTTGTTCGACGGCGGGCTGGTGTAGCGCAGGAACAGCTTGGCCATGCGCGCGTTGTCATGAAGGATGTCGCCAATCTCGTCCTTGACGATCTTGGTCGACTCTTGCAGCCAGATACGCACGTTACTGTCGAAAATCTGCGACAGCGTAGTGGCCGCCAATTCGGCCGCGATCATGGTGGGAATGACGCTGACCAGCCAAAACGCCAGCACCAGCTTGCGCTGGACGCTCCAGCGCGAAATGGCAAAAGGGCGGGCTTTTTGGCGGGTCTTGGTGATCATCAGGTTTCGCTTATCGCAGCAGCCATGGCAGGGTCGGATCGATCCGGTCGTAGAAACATTTTCGCAAGTTTGAGCACACCATTGACCAGCCGGTTACGGTGGCGGAAAAACATGCTGTTGCCCCGGAACTCGCAACCCAGGCGCAGCTTACTGGCATACCCCTCCTGACCACACTCGTACACCGGAATATTGTGCTGAATACAATAGTCGACATTGGTCAGCCAGCTTCTGAAGTACAGGTTGTATTCACGACTGAACTCACTGTCATGCCCGAAAAACTTGTCGACCAGCCGGTGTTGGTCCAACAGGATCAGGTTGAACGCCACCAGCCGCTCGTCCACCCAATAAAGAACACAGACCGCGCGCTTTTCAAGGCGTTCGAGGATGCCGGTGAAGTAACTGGCCGGCAGGCGTTCGAACTGCAAATCTGAGCGGCTGAGGGTGTCCTCGTACAGGCGCATGATGTCAGGTAACACATCATCAATGTTGTGCCGCCATTCCACCCGGGGCCCCGGCGCGCGCAGTTTGCGGCGCAGGTCCTTGCGGGTCGACTTGCACAACGAGCCCAGGTAGGCGTCGACCGAGCCGTACGGCACGCTCAACAACCCGCTGGGCAAACTCGGCATGCTTTGAAAGCCCGCCGCGCGGCAGCTGGCCGCCCAGTGAGGGTCTTTGGTCGGCACGTCCTTGACCGCGACCAGGCCAACCCCAAACTCATTGGCATCCTGGCGCGCAGCCTGCAATAAATGTTTGAGCAGCAGCGCGCGGCGCGCCTCGGGCACATGGCTCGACACGCCTGCGTCGCAACGCTCGGCCACCGGCGAGCCGATGGCATACAACTGAAGCTGTAAAACACCCGGCCACAGTCGCTCCAGGCGCTCGGTAAAGCGCTTGCCGCTGCCTGACACCGTGGTGTCGAGCCGATAATCGGTGATGAAGGCGGCGGCCACTGCCACCACCGTTCCATGTTCGTAAACCGCCAGGTAACGCCATTTGAAATCAACAATGGCCGCGTTTTCCACGGCAACGTAATAGTCCCAATCCTCCAGGGCACCGGGGAAACAGTCGTTCCAGGCACTGCGCTGGATGGCCCGGATAGTCGAGAAGGCTTGGGCGGTGATCACGTCTTTTCCTTAGGCTCAGGCCCGCTGTCGATAATCTTCGGGGGCGTGGTAAACCGCAGCGTGTTGCTCGACAAACTCGGCGCTCAACTCGATCACCCGGCGGTATTGCAGGTCGACGGTGATCATGTGATAGCAGTTGTCGAGCAGGATTTTGGTCACCGGGCCGCCGAGGTGGCGCTCCACGTAATCGGCGTTCCAGCGGCTGGTGATGTCATCCTCAATGGAATGCAACACCAGCGCCGGCACCTTGACCTCAGGCATGCGTTTTTTGACCACGGCATTCATCCGGTGCAACTCACGCACCGTGATGCCTTCCATGGTCAGCAAGCCGGCCTCGCTGCTCTCCCCTTCCTTCATCTGGCGCTCGACGATCGCCCGCAGGCGCTCGTTCTTGATGCCATACGGCGGCTTCTCTTCGAAGCGGCAGATGTGCACGCCGAACGGGATCTTCATCAGCAACGGCGTGAGAAACGCCAGCTTGTGAATGCTCCAGCCGTCGTACTTCAAGGTGGTCGAATACATCAACAGCCCGGCGACCTGGCCTGGGTGCTCGGCGGCCACATACATCGACATCACCGCGCCCATTGACAAGCCACCGACAAACACTTGTTCGTGGCGTTGTTTGACCTGGACGAAGGTTTTGCGCACGCCTTCGTACCAGTCCAGCCAGCCGGTGGCCTGCAGGTCGCTGTTATCGCCGCAGTGCCCGGCCAGGGTGGGCACGTACACCGTGCAATTACCCGCCTTGGCCAGCCCTTTTGCCACCTGACGCAATTCCGTCGGGGTGCCGGTCAGGCCGTGGATCAACAGGATCCCGACCGGACCGTCACCGAGAACGAAGCCGGCATTACCTTCACCGAGGTCGATCCCGAGGTTGTTCACCGTTTGGTCGCTCGCACCAACAGTTGCTCGAGGAGTTTCAGGCCCAGGTCGATTTCCGGGTAGCTGATTTCCAGGGACGGTGCCAGGGTGATCACGTTTTTGTAGTAACCGCCCACGTCGAGGATCAGGCCGAGTTTCTGACCGTCAACGATCATGTCGCCTTTCATGCCTTCTTCGACCATGTAATCCAGGGTCGCCTTGTCTGGCGTGAAGCCATCCGGGCCGCAGATTTCGCAGCGCAGGGCCAGGCCCAGGCCGTCAACGTCGCCGATGATCGGGAAACGTTTCTGCAGGTCTTGCAGGCCTTCAAGGAAGTATTTGCCCTTGGCCATAACCATCGCGCCGTAATCGACTTCGCTGGTCATCTTGAACATTTCAAGGCCCACCGCCGTGCCCAACGGGTTGGAGGCGAAGGTGGAGTGGGTCGAACCTGGCGGGAAGACCTTCGGGTTGATCAACTCTTCACGGGCCCAGATGCCGCCCAGCGGGTTCAGGCCGTTGGTCAGCGCCTTGCCGAAGACGATCACGTCCGGCTGCACGTCGAAGTGTTCGATCGACCACAGTTTGCCGGTGCGGTAGAAGCCCATCTGGATCTCGTCGGAGACCATCAGGATGCCGTGCTGATCCAGCACGTGCTTCAATTCGCGGTAGAAGTTCATTGGCGGAATCACGTAGCCGCCGGTGCCCTGAATGGGCTCGACGTAGAAGGCTGCGTATTCGCACTGGTTGGTTTTAGGGTCCCAGACGCCGTTGTATTCGGTCTCGAACAGACGGGCGAACTGCTGCACGCAGTGGCTGCCGTACTCTTCCTTGGTCATGCCTTTCGGGCCACGGAAGTGGTACGGGAACGGGATGAAGTTGGCGCGTTCGCCAAAGTGGCCGTAGCGGCGACGGTAGCGGAAGCTCGAGGTGATCGACGATGCGCCGAGGGTACGCCCGTGGTAGCCGCCTTCGAAGGCGAACATCAGGCTTTTGCCGTTGGAGGCGTTACGCACCACTTTCAGGGAGTCTTCGATCGACTGCGAACCGCCGACGTTGAAGTGCACGCGGCCGTCGAGGCCGAACTTGTTCTTGGCGTCGACCGCGATCATTTCCGACAGCTCGATCTTGCCTTTGTGCAGGTACTGGCTGGCGATTTGCGGCAGGGTGTCGATTTGCTGTTTCAGCGCGTTGTTCAGGCGCGGGTTGGCGTAGCCGAAGTTAACGGCCGAGTACCACATCTGCAGGTCGAGGTAGGCCTGGTCTTCGGTGTCCCACACGTAGGAGCCTTCGCAACGGCTGAAAATACGCGGTGGCTCGATGTAGTGAACGGTGTCGCCGTAGGAGCAATATTTGGCTTCTTTATCCAGAAGAATCTGGTCTTCGGCGGTAGCGATTCGGATATCAGACATGGTGGAAGAGTTCCTGATTGTCAGCAGCAGTAAAGGTGGTGGCGTTGGCGGCGATGCTTTGTGGCAGCTTGGCCAGCAACGCAGGCACTTCGGCGAAGGTGTCGAAGCGCGCGTGAGGAATGTTGTTGGCGACGCAGTAGTCGGCGAGGCTGCCTTTGGCGAACACAAAATCCGCAGTGGAAGCCACGCACATGTCGGACTTGCCGTCGCCGATCACCAGCACGCGCTTGTTGCGCGGGGTGGATTTGCATTTGCAGTTGCCGGAAGCGGCACGGCAGGCGTCGCTGGAATACGGGAAGTCGATGCGCCAGCTGTTCTGGTCAACTTGACGCAGACGGTTGGCGAGAATCGGCAGCAAGGTCACGTAGTTGCGCGACAGAATCCGCGCGATGCCTTGCTCAATGCCGTCGCTGACCACTTCAATCGAAGCGCCCAGGCCCATGACGTGGTCGACGAAATCCGGAAAGTCCGGGTCGATCTCGACGCTGTCGAAGTACGCCAGCAGCTCAGCCGGGGTCGCCTTGATCAGCGCCAGTTGGCGGCTCAGGCATTCGCGTGAACCGATATGCCCGTCCAGCCATTCCTGCTCGATGGTTTCCCACTCGGGGCCGGCGAAGCGTTGGAGGACGTTGTCGATGACGTCGGTGGGGGTGATGGTCCCATCGAAATCACACACGATATGCCAGTGAATCATCTGCGTTGTACCTTGGAAGGGCGCGCTCTGTGCGCTTGCAGAAGGGGTACAGCAGGGATTGTGCCAACTGACTGAAACCCAGCGGGGCTGGGGCTTGGGCCGTTACACCGAGAGTTTTGTGTCGCAGGAGCTACAATTTTTGTAGCTTGCTACAAACAAGATGAGTGCTTGCGTCCGAACCGCCCTTCGCGCGTGAATGCGCGCATGTTCAGATAAGGAATACGCTCCATGTTCAAGGTCACTTCTGCTGTATTCGCCGGTTTGCTGGGGCTGTGGGGCTTCTCCAGCGCCGCCTTCGCCGATGGCATTACCGGTGAAGTCGGCGCGGGCGTCAGCTATCAGCCTCACGACCCGACCGGCAGCCGCTACGAAACCCGGCCGATTCCCTACTTCGATCTGGACTGGGGCAATGTCAGCCTGGGTACTGACGACGGCCTGACCTGGAACGCGCTCAATACCCACGGCATTACCGCCGGCCCTTACATCAACTATCTGTCGGGCCGCACGGCCAACGGCTCGCTGCGCGGTTTGCGTGATGTGGCGGACGCGGCTGAAGCTGGCGGTTTCATTCAATACGCCCCGGCCGAGTTTTGGCGTGTGTATGCCCAACTGGGTCACGCTGTCGGCGGCGCGCGTGATCAAAGTGGCGTGCTGGGTAAGGTCGGTGGCGAGCTGGGCTATCCGCTGGGGGGCGGGATTATCGGCAGCACGGGTTTGATGGCGCACTTTGCTGATGCGCGTCAGACGCAGACGTTTTTTGGGGTGGATGACAAGGAGTCTGCGGCCTCAGGCTTTCGCCCCTATAACGCCAGCGGGGGTTTTCAGAATGTGACGTTGACGCAGAGTTTTGAGTTTCCGCTGGATGCGCATTGGTCGTTGTTGACCAGTGCGAGTTGGGTGCATTTGGTGGGGTCGGCGGCTAACAGCAGCATCGTCAAGGAGACTGGGGATGTGAATCAGGGGCAGGTGCAGACGGCGATCAGTTATAAGTTTGAGTGACGGGGGGTGGGTTTGGTGGGCGGCTGGGTACATATCCGTTGCTGCGGTAACGGCTGAGTATGGTTCCGCTCTTACAGCGGGTCACTTTTGGAAAGGCCCAAAAGTAACCAAAAGGCCTTCGCCCCACCACTCGGCAC
>NZ_MSDF01000012.1:110467-122276 GCF_002022275.1 Pseudomonas fluorescens | reverse complement strand
CAGGGGTTTTGTTTTGGGCGGTCGAAAAGATAGCTAACATCCCAATTCCGCCAACAACTGCCCACAGTGCTAAAGTCGCACCCTCGATTTAGCTTTTCCCAAGGAAGCCGTTATGCCGGATGCGACGTCCCTCAGCGCTGGATTTATGGTGGTTCACGGCAATCGCCTGGACGAGCTGCGCAGCCTGGTGGTCAGCTGGATGCGCCGCTATCCCCTAGCGCCTCTGGAAAACGAAATCGCCCTGGTACAAAGCAACGGTATCGCCCAATGGCTAAAACTGGCCTTGGCCGAAGACCCTGAAGAAGATGACATGGGCGGATGCGGTATCGCCGCCGCCATCGACGTGCAACTTCCCGGCAGTTTCATGTGGCAGCTCTACCGCATGGTTCTGGGCAAGAATGAAATCCCGCCCAAGTCCCTGCTCGATAAAGCCCCACTGACCTGGCGCCTCATGCGCCTGCTCCCGGAACTCATCGATCTACCGCACTTCGAACCACTACAGCGCTTCCTCACCCACGACACCGACCTGCGCAAACGCTACCAACTCGCCGAGCGCTTGGCCGACCTGTTCGACCAATATCAGGTCTACCGCGCCGACTGGCTCGAAGACTGGGCCGCTGGCCGTCACCAATTGCGCAATGGCCGAGGTGAATCCAAACCCTTGAACCCCGCCAACTGCTGGCAAGCTGAACTATGGCGCGCGCTGCTGTTGGATGTAGGCGAAGAGGGCATGGCCGAAAGCCGCGCCGGCGTACACCAGCGATTTATCGAGCGCATCAATACCCTGGAAAAAGCGCCCCAAGGCTTGCCGTCCCGAGTGATCGTTTTCGGTATTTCCTCGCTGCCTGCGCAAGCACTTGAAGCCCTCGCCGGCCTCGCGCGTTTCAGCCAGGTCCTGCTCTGCGTGCACAACCCTTGCCGCCATCATTGGTCCGACATCGTCGCCGACAAAGACCTGCTGCGTAACGAATACAAACGCCAGGCGCGCAAGGTCGGCATGCCGGTGACCATCGACCCGCAAACCCTGCACCAACACGCCCACCCGCTGTTGGCGGCCTGGGGCAAACAGGGTCGCGACTACATCAGCCTGCTGGACAGCTACGACGACCCAAACAGTTACCGCGCCGCCTTCCGCGATGGCCGCATCGACCTGTTCAGCGACAGCGAGCCCACCACGCTGCTCAACCAGCTCCAGGACGATATCCTCGAACTGCGCCCACTCAACGAAACCCGCGCCCTGTGGCCCGCCGTCGATCTTGAGAGCGACTCCTCTATCCGCTTCCACATCGCCCACAGCGCCCAACGCGAAGTAGAAATCCTCCACGACCAACTGCTCCAGCGCTTCAGCGCCGACCCCGCGCTGCGCCCGCGCGACATCATCGTCATGGTCCCCGACGTCGACAGCTACGCGCCGCACATCCGCGCCGTATTCGGCCAGCTTGAGCGACATGACCCACGCTTCATCCCGTTCACCCTGACCGACCAAGGCCAGCGCGGCCGCGACCCGCTGTTGATCGCCGTCGAACACTTGCTGAAACTCCCGGACAGCCGCTTCCCCGTCAGCGAAATTCTCGACCTGCTCGACGTTCCTGCCCTGCGCGAACGTTTCGCCATCAAAGAGCGCGACCTGCCGACGCTGCGCCGCTGGATCGAAGGCGCCGGCATCCGCTGGGGCCTCAACGCCGAGCAACGTGCGGGCCTCGGTCTGCCCACAGAACTGGAGCAAAACAGCTGGCGATTCGGCCTGCGCCGCATGCTGCTGGGTTACGCGGTCGGCACCGGTATCGCGTGCGACGGCATCGAGCCCTACGACGAAATCGGCGGCCTCGACGCCGCCCTGATCGGCCCGCTGGTCGCCTTGCTCGATGCGCTCAACGACGCTCATCAGGCTTTGTCACAACCCGCAACGCCACAGCAATGGGGTGAACGCCTGCAACGCCTGATGCAACTGTTCTTCCTGCCCAGCAGCGAACACGACGACTACCTGTTGAGCCAACTCGAGCAGCTCAGGGAAACCTGGCTGGAAACCTGCGAGTCCGTCGGCCTGCAGGACGAGTTACCGCTCACCGTAGTCCGCGAAGCCTGGCTCGCCGGTCTGGACCAAGGGCGCCTGTCCCAACGCTTCCTCGCTGGAGCTGTCAATTTCTGCACTTTAATGCCCATGCGCGCGATCCCGTTCAAGCTCGTCTGCCTGCTCGGCATGAACGACGGCGACTACCCGCGCGCGCAACCGCCGCTGGACTTCGACTTGATGGGCAGCGACTACCGCCCTGGCGACCGTTCGCGCCGTGAAGATGACCGCTACCTGTTGCTCGAAGCCCTGTTGTCGGCCCGCGACCAGCTGTATATCAGCTGGGTCGGCCGCAGCATCCGCGACAACAGTGATCGCCCGGCGTCGGTGCTGATCGGCCAACTGCGCGACCACCTCTCCAGTGGCTGGCACAACGCCAACACAGAAGAACCGTTGCTGGACGCGATGACCCGGGAGCACCCACTCCAACCGTACAGTGCACGCTATTTCCATGAAGGCGACCCGTTGTTCAGTTACGCTCGCGAATGGCAATTGCTGCACGAAGCAGCGGATGCCATCGCAACAGAAGACGTACTGGCGCAACACCAACAGGAAGAACCCCTGACCCTCGGCCAGCTGCAGGATTTCCTGCGCAACCCGGTCAAACACTTCTTCAGCCAGCGCCTGAAAGTGTTCTTCGAGGCCGCGGAAGTGCCGCTCGCCGACGAAGAACCCTTCGTCCTCGACGCACTTCAGCGCTACAGCCTCAGCGACAGCCTGCTCAGTGCCGCACTGACCCAGCCGGATCACATAGACCGGGCACTCAGCGCTCAGGCCCTGCGGCTGCAAGGCAGTGGCCTGCTGCCCATGGTTGGTTTCGGCGAATGCCTGCGCAACGAACTGATTGAGCCATTGCCCGACCTGCTGCAACGTTACCAACAATTACTGGCCCTCTGGCCCACTCCACACCCTGGCGCGGAGCCGATCAGTTTTGAGCATCAAGGTCTCCAGCTCGAAGGCTGGATCAGCGGCCTGCACCGGCGCAGTGATGGCGGACTGTTAAGCGTCACCACCATCCCCAACAGCATCGGCTCAATCAAAACGCGCAAATGGCACCGGCTGATTCGGCCTTGGGTCAATCACGTGGTCGCCTGCGCCTGCGGCCTGTCACTCAGTACGGGTCTGGTGGCCAGCGACGACACCTTATTACTGCCCCCGCTGGATCAATCCGCAGCCCGGGAAGTCCTCGGCAACCTGCTCTTGGCCTGGCACACCGGCATGCGCAAACCGCTCCCCGTGGCCGTGAAAACTGCCTTCGCCTGGCTCGGCCAAACCGACCCCGCCAAGGCACACGCCGCAGCCAGTAAAGCCTACGAAGGCGACGGCATAAATACCGACGGCGAACGCCGCGAAACCCCCGCGCTCACCCGCCAATTCCCCGACTTCGCCGCGCTCATCGCCAGCGAAGAATTCGAAGGCTGGGCCGAGACCCTGTATCGCCCGCTGATCAACGCCCCCTGGCGATCACTCACCGGCGAGGAGGCCAGCGCATGACCAGCAAACCCTTGGCCCTGGGCTTCCCGCTCAAAGGCAGCCAGCTGATCGAAGCCAGCGCCGGCACCGGCAAGACTTTCACCATCTCCGCCCTGTACCTGCGCCTGGTGCTCCGCCATGGTGGCGATGAGTCCGGTTTCATCCGCGAACTGCTGCCTCCGCAAATCCTCGTGGTGACCTTCACCGACGCCGCCACCAAGGAACTGCGCGAACGCATCCGCATTCGCCTGGCAGAAGCCGCGCGCTTCTTCCGCGATGAAATCGAACAGCCCGACGCGCTGATCGCCGACCTGCGTGACGAATACGCCGCCGAGCAATGGCCCGCCTGCGCCAACCGTTTGGACATCGCCGCGCAGTGGATGGACGAAGCCGCCGTCTCGACCATCCACAGTTGGTGCCAGCGCATGCTGCGCGAACACGCCTTCGACAGCGGCAGTCTGTTCACCCAGACCCTGGAAACCGACCACAGCGACCTGCTCGGCGAAGTGCTGCGCGACTACTGGCGCCTGTTCTGCTACCCGATGCACGACGACGCGCTCAACTGGGTGCGCAACAACTGGGGCGGCCCGGCCGCGTTGATGCCACGGGTGCGCGCACTGTTCGGCAGCGAGCGGCCCACCGATGAATCCCGCGAGCCCGCCGAGCTGATCACGGCCTGCCTGCAAGAGCGCCGCGAAGCGCTGACAACCCTCAAGGCCCCATGGCAACAATGGGCCGCCGAGCTGCGCGACATCTGCCTGCAAGCCGTGGCCGCGAAAGCCGTCGATGGCCGCAAGATGCAGGCCCGCTACTTCGAACCCTGGTTCGAAAAGATCAGCGCCTGGGCTGCTGACGAAACCCTGGAACAACTCGACATCGGCACCGGCTTCACCCGCCTCACGCCCGACGGCATGGCCGAAGCCTGGAAGGGCGAGCCGCCGCGCCACCCCGGTATCGACGCCATGGCCGGCCTCAAAGCCAGCCTCGACGCCTTGCCGACGCCCGACGCCGCGGTGTTGCACCACGCTGCCGGCTGGGTCGGCAAACGGTTCGAAGAAGAAAAACGCCGCCGCGCCGAAATGGGCTTCGACGACATGCTGATCCGCCTCAACGCCGCCCTGCAAGCAGACGGCGGCGAGCGCTTGGCAGGCGTGATTCGCGAGCAATTTCCGGTGGCGTTGATCGACGAATTCCAGGACACCGACCCGGTGCAATACAGCATCTTCGACAGCATCTACCGCATCGAAGAAAACCACCTCGACAGTGGCCTGTTCCTGATCGGCGACCCCAAGCAGGCGATCTACGCGTTCCGTGGCGCCGACATCTACACCTACCTGCGCGCCCGCCAGTCCACCACCGGCCGCCATCACACCCTGGGCACCAACTTCCGCTCCAGCCACGCGATGGTCGAGGCGGTGAACCATGTTTTCCAGCGTGCCGAAAAAGGCCGTGGCGCGTTTCTGTTCCGCGAGCCGAATGGCGACAACCCGGTGCCGTTTCACACGGTGTTGTCCCAAGGTCGTAAGGAGAAGTTGCAGGTCAACGGCCACACACTCCCGGCGATGAACCTCTGGCATCTGCCCACGGATCAGCCGGTGTCAAATGTGGTTTATCGCCAGCAATTGGCCGCCGCCTGCGCCACGCAAATTGTTGAATTGCTCAATGGCGGGCAGCAAGGCACGGCAGGTTTCCTGCACCCGGACGACAGCTTCAAGGGCGTGCTCCCGTCAGACATCGCCATCCTTGTGCGCGACGGCAAGGAAGCCCAAGCCGTGCGCGCCGAACTGGCCGCCCGTGGCGTGCGCAGTGTTTATCTGTCCGACAAGGATTCGGTCTTCGCCGCCCAGGAAGCTCACGACCTGCTGGCCTGGCTCAAGGCCTGCGCCGAGCCCGACGTCGAGCGCCCGCTGCGCGCCGCCCTGGCCTGCGTCACCCTGAACCTGTCACTGCCGGAACTGGAGCGTCTGAACCAGGACGAGCTGGCGTGGGAAACCCGCGTCATGCAGTTCCGTGGCTACCGTGCGATCTGGCGCACCCAAGGCGTACTGCCAATGCTGCGTCGCCTGCTCCACGATTTTAAATTGCCACAGACCCTGATCGCTCGCAGCGATGGCGAGCGGGTGTTGACCAACCTGCTGCACCTCAGCGAATTATTGCAACAAGCCGCGTCGGAGCTCGACGGCGAGCAGGCGCTCATTCGCCACTTGGCTGAACACTTGGCACTGTCGGGTCAGGCCGGTGAAGAACAAATCCTGCGCCTGGAAAGTGATGAGCAACTAGTCAAGGTCGTGACCATCCACAAATCCAAAGGCCTCGAGTACGACCTGGTGTTTCTGCCCTTCATCTGCTCGGCCAAGCCGGTAGACGGCAGCCGCTTGCCGCTTCACTACCACGATGAAAACGGCAAATCCCACGTCAGCCTGCGTCCGACCGCCGAGTTGATCGCGCAGGCGGACGACGAGCGCCTGGCCGAAGACCTGCGCCTGTTCTACGTCGCCCTGACCCGCGCCAAACACGCGTGCTGGCTTGGCATCGCCGACCTCAAGCGCGGCAATAGCAGCAGTTCCGTATTGCACTTGTCAGCGTTGGGCTATTTGCTCGGTGCCGGTGCAGCGCTGGGTGAGTCCGCTGGCTTGGCGCGCTGGCTGCTGGATTTGCAGGAAGGCTGCCCGGCAATCCACTACGCCCCAGTGCCCGATGCTCAAGACATCCTGTTTCATCCACCACGCAACACCGCCACGTTGCTCGCACCTTTATTGCCCAAACGCAAAGCTGCCGAAAACTGGTGGATCGCTTCCTACAGCGCTTTAAGAATTGGCGACAGCATGAGCGCCGCAAACCTTGAAGCGCCTGAAAGCCCACAAGCCCAGAAGCTGTTCGACGACGAACGCCTCGATCCCGACGCGCCGCGTGAAGTGGCAGCGTCCGGCGGCGACATTCACCGTTTCCCACGCGGCCCGAATCCCGGCACCTTCCTCCACGGCCTGCTCGAATGGGCAGGCGAGGAGGGTTTCAACGTCACCCCTGAAGCCATCGAAAAAGCCGTCGGCGCGCGCTGTAACCGCCGCAACTGGGAAGGCTGGATCGTCACCCTCAGCGGTTGGCTCGGTCACCTGTTGCAGACCCCGCTGCCGGTGGATAACGACCACGTCACCCTCAGCAACCTGCAGCAGTACCAGATCGAAATGGAATTCTGGTTCGCCAGCCACAAAGTTGACGTACTCGCCCTCGACAGGCTGGTATGCCAATACACCCACAACGGCGTGTCCCGTGTCGCCGCCGAACCGGTGCTGCTCAACGGCATGTTCAAGGGTTTTATCGACCTCACCTTCGAACACGACGGCCGCTATTACGTGGCTGACTACAAATCCAACTGGCTCGGCCCCGACGATTCGGCCTACACCTGGGACGCCATGGAGCAGTCGATCCTCGAGCATCGGTACGACCTGCAATACGTGCTTTACCTACTCGCCCTGCACCGCCAGCTGAAGGCACGCCTGCCGGACTACGACTACGATCGCCACGTCGGCGGCGCGCTCTACCTGTTCCTGCGCGGCACCGAGTCTGTGAGCAAAGGCGCCTATTTCACTCGCCCGCCACGTGAACTGATCGAAGGCCTGGATTTACTCTTCCAGGGCAAGCCCATCCCGCCCAAGGTTGAGCCCGCCTGGGAACAAGGAGTGTTGTTATGAGCCTGTCGCCGTTACCGCTTGAGGCGCTGCTGCCCCTCAGCCGCGCCGCCGACCTGGTGCAACTGCTGGAACGTTGGGTGGATCGCGGTTGGCTGCGCGCGCTGGACAAGGCCTTTGTCGGCTTCCTGCATGAACTCGATCCCGAGGCTGACCCGCTGGTGTTGTTGGCCGCTGCATTAACCAGCCACCAACTCGGCCACGGCCACGTGTGCCTCGACCTGTTCGAAACCCTCAAGGCACCCGATTTTGCCTTGTCATTGCCGCCCGAAGGCGACCTGCAAACCGGCGCCATGCTGCTGCCGTCGCAATTGCTCGACGGCCTCGAGGGTACGCACTGGTGCCATGCGCTGGCCTCCAGTCACCTGGTCGCGCTGGCGGCAGATGGCAGTGAGTCGGCCCAAAGTCGGCCGCTGGTGTTGTCGGGCAAACGTCTTTACCTGCGCCGCTACTGGACCTATGAGCGGCGCATCGACACGGCGTTGCGCCTGCGTTTGGCCACTGAGGAAAACGTCGCCGCCGATTTGCCGCAGCGTTTGAACAACCTGTTCGATCAACCACCGCCCGATGGCGTTATCGACTGGCAAAAACTCGCCTGCGCCCTGGCGACTCGCGGTGCGTTCAGCATCGTCACCGGCGGCCCCGGCACCGGTAAAACCACGACGGTGGTGCGCCTGCTCGCGTTGCTGCAAGCACCGGCCGTGGAAGCTGGTAGCCCGTTGCGCATCCGCTTGGCTGCACCGACGGGTAAAGCGGCTGCGCGGTTGACCGAATCCATCAGCCAGCAAGTACAGTCGCTGACCGTGCCTGACAGCGTGCGGGAAAAAATTCCGACCCAAGTCACCACCGTTCACCGCCTCCTCGGCAGTCGCCCGGGCACACGGCACTTCCGCCATCACCTCGGCAACCCGTTGCCGCTGGATGTGCTGGTGGTCGACGAAGCCTCAATGATCGACCTGGAAATGATGGCCAACCTGCTGGACGCCTTGCCGCCCCACGCACGGTTGGTGCTGCTGGGCGACAAGGATCAGCTCGCGTCGGTCGAGGCCGGCGCCGTGCTCGGCGACCTGTGCCGCGACGCCGAAGCCGGCTGGTACAACCCGGCCACCCGCCAATGGCTGCAGGCCGTCAGCGGCGAAAACCTCAGCGCCACCGGCCTGCTGGAAGACCTCGACGGCAGCCATCCACTGGCCCAGCAAGTGGTCATGCTGCGCTACTCGCGACGTTTCGGTGAAGGCAGCGGCATCGGCCAGCTGGCGCGCTGGGTCAACCAGCAAAACGCCGAAGAAGCGCGCAAACTGCTGGCCGCGCGCAGCTACGACGACCTGTTCTGCGTCAGCCTCAAAGGCGAACATGATCACGCCCTGGAGCGTTTGGTATTGGACGGGCAGGGCGACGGCGCTCAAGGTTATCGCTTCTACCTCAACCTGCTTCACAGCGCGCGCCCGGCCCAGGGCACCCCGCGTGAAGACCCGGCCTGGACTCACTGGGCGCAACAATTGCTGCAAGCCTTCGACGCCTTTCAACTGCTCTGCGCCGTACGCAAAGGCCCGTGGGGCGTGGAGGGGTTGAACTTGCGCATCACCGCCGCGTTGCGCAAAGTAAAGCTGATCGAAGGCGACGACCACTGGTACGAAGGTCGCCCGGTGCTGATGACCCGCAACGATTACGGCCTGGGCCTGATGAACGGCGACATCGGCATCGCGCTCAAACTGCCCGAAAGCGACGGCGGCCCCCAAGTGCTGCGCGTGGCTTTCCCACGTAATGACGGCCAGGGCGGTGTGCGTTTTGTACTGCCCAGCCGTCTGAACGATGTGGAAACCGTGTACGCCATGACCGTGCACAAATCCCAGGGCTCGGAATTTACCCACACCGCGCTGATCCTGCCGGACGCACTCAACCCGGTGCTCACCAAAGAGCTGATCTACACCGGCATCACTCGGGCCAAACGTTGGTTCAGCTTGATCGAGCCTCGCGGCGGTGTGTTTGAAGAGGCCGTGCGACGCAAGGTCAAGCGTTTGAGTGGTTTGATGCTGGAATTGGACGCTGCAACGGGTGAAACTGACTGATCGGTCGTGAAATATTTCTGATTCAGTTGTCTGATTTTTCTGAAAAAATAGCGGCCCTCGTGAAGTCCTGGCTTCGCGGGGTTTTCCGCCGCTGTGCTATCGTTGCGGCATCACCCTGAAAAACACCTGAGAGTATCGCTGCATGAACGTGGCTGTCTCGCCCACAGAGCGCAGTTTGAGCTGGAGACGCATGTTACTGGTGGCGGTGCTGTGCCTGCTCGCGCCACGGGTATTTGCCCAGACGCCCAGCCTGGCCGATCACCGCGCGCAGTCGGTGACGCAAGTGGTGCTCGGTATCCTCAGTTACGCCCGTTGGCCGGTGGAGCCTGCGCAACTGCGGTTGTGCATCGTCGGCCCGACTCAATACACCGACGACCTGATCAAAGGCACAACCCAAGCCACCGGCCGCCCGGTGGTAGTGCGACGCCTGCTGGCCGACAACCCTGACATCGTCAGTGCCTGTGACGCCGTGTACATCGGCAAACTCTCCGATGATGAGCGCAGCCGCCTGTTCGCCTCGTTGATCGGCCACCCGGTGCTGAGCATCAGCGAAGGCGGTGACCAATGCACCGTCGGCAGCCTGTTCTGCCTGCGCGTGGCGGATGAGCAAGTGTCGTTCGAGGTCAACCTGGACTCCGTCGCCCGCAGCGGCGTGCGCATTCACCCCAGCGTGCTCCAACTGTCGCGACGTCGAGCGCCTGCGCCATGAGTACTGCAAAAGCACGGCCGACCCTGCGTTCGGTCATTGGCCGTGGGCACCTGATCCTGGCATTGGTCGCTGTGACCCTGGCCAGCGTGTCGCTGACCCTGCTCGGCGTGCTGGCGCTGCGGGTGTATGCCGAGCACAACCTGCATTTGATCGCGCGATCCATCAACTACACCGTGGAAGCGGCGGTGGTGTTCGACGACAGCTCGGCGGCCACCGAAGCCCTCAGCTTGATTGCCTCCACCGAGGAAGTCGCCCAGGCCGAAGTGTTCGACGCCAGTGGCAAGCTGCTGGCGCAGTGGGTTCGCCCGGACACCGGAATGTTGTCGCAGGTTGAACTGGCATTGGCGCATACCCTGCTCGAACAGCCGATCAACCAGCCGATCCTGCACCAGGGCAAAACCATCGGCAGCATCCACGTGGTCGGCCATGGCGGCAGCCTGCTGCGCTTCCTGCTCAGTGGCCTGGCCGGCATTCTCATCTGCACTGCCCTCAGCGCCTGGGTGGCGCTGCACCTGGCGTGGCGCCTGTTACGCGGGATTACCGGCCCATTGCAAAGCCTCGCCGCCGTGGCCCACGCCGCCCGCAGCGAACGCGATTTTGACCGGCGCGTGCCACCGGCGCAGATCGCCGAACTCGACAGCCTCGGCAGCGACTTCAATGCTCTGCTCGGCGAAATGGAAGCCTGGCAAAGCCACCTGCAAAGCGAAAACGAAACCCTCGCCCACCAGGCCAGTCACGACAGCCTGACCGGCCTGCCCAACCGCGCATTTTTTGAAGGCCGGCTGATCCGAGCCCTGCGCAGCGCCGCGAAGATCAATGAAAAAGTGGCCGTGCTGTTTCTCGACAGCGACCGCTTCAAAGACATCAACGACAACTTCGGCCACGCTGCCGGCGATGCCGTGCTGGTCGCCGTCGCCGAACGCGTGCGCGCGCAACTGCGTGAAGATGACTTGGTGGCGCGTCTGGGCGGCGACGAATTCGCCATCCTGCTGGCGCCGCTGCACAAGGCCGAAGACGCCCAGCGCATCGCCGACAAAATCATTGCCAGCATGGATGTGCCGATCCCGGTGCCCGGCAACACCCAGGTATTGACCTCCCTCAGTATCGGCATCGCCATTTACCCTGATCATGGCGCCACTCCCGGCACCTTGCTCAATGCCGCCGACGCGGCGATGTACCAGGCCAAGCGGCTGTCGCAGGGCAGCCAGCAAACGGCGGAGGCGGAGCCTACCGCTGCCAATGTTCAACACAGGAGTTGATCCCTTGTTCTCTACTGCGCGTTTTATGTTTATCACTTTGCTGGTGGCCTTGCTGGCGCTCGGCGGTTGCCAGACCGCGCCGCCCAAAGGCCTGACCCCGGCGCAAGTGGCCGTCCTCAAGCAACAAGGGTTTGAGCTGACTGACGAAGGTTGGGCGTTTGGCCTGTCCGGCAAAGTGCTGTTTGGCAGCGATGTCGAAACCCTCAACACACCCAGCACCGAGATCGTCGAACGCATCGGCAAAGCGTTGCTCGGCGTAGGCATCCAGCGCGTGCGCGTGGACGGGCACACGGATGCATCGGGTAAAGAAACCTACAACCAGCAACTGTCCCTGCGCCGCGCGAAAAGCGTGGGCAAGGTGCTGACGGGTGTAGGAATGAAGGAAGAGAACATCCAGCTGCGTGGCCTGGGCAGCAGCGAACCGGTGGCGCCGAACACCACGGTGGCGGGGCGTACCGAGAATCGGCGCGTGTCGATTGTCGTCATCGCCGACTAACCAACCCGCCCGCTCAAAAGTGAAATGCAATCCAATGTGGGAG
>NZ_MSDF01000012.1:0-110367 GCF_002022275.1 Pseudomonas fluorescens | reverse complement strand
GCTTGCTCGCGAATGCGGTCGTTCAGCCAAGAATCTATTACCTGACCCACCGCCATCGCAGGCAAGCCAGCTCCCACACTAGTTTGTGCAAGGCCTGAATTTTGTGCCCGGCGCAGTTCAACTGTGGGAGCCGGGCTTGCCCGCGATGGCGGTTATCCAGGCAAGGATTTATTGGGTCATCGCCTGCGTCAGGTCATCCACCACGGCTTTGCCCATCTCGCACAGGTAATGCGCGGCCCATGCGTATTGCTCGCCGCGTACATCCATGGCGGCTTCCATGGCGAGTTTCTTGGAGTAGAAGAGCAGGGTGGAGGCGTGTTCCAGGGCTTCTTCGATGGGCATGCCGGCATTGACGCGGAATAGCGGTTTTTCGTTTTCGCCGTAATCGCCGAAAGTGACGACGCCGAGGGTGGTGATGGAGGAAAGGGGTGGATCGGGGACGATTTTAGACATGATGTTTCCCAAATTTGCGGTAGGGGTCACCACGGCATGTCGCTAAACATGAAGAGGTGGCAGCTGTACACGGGTTAGCGAACCGGTAAATTTGGGAACCCGGCAGACCCGGAGGTCTCCCGCGTACAGCCGCCATAAAACGGTAACGACAGGTAAAAAAGCCTGGCAATACTCTGGCATCACATCCCAACTAATCCGAGTCGCTAAACCCGATCGCTGATGAGCAGCGAAGTCAGGAGGCTAGTGACCCAGACGGTAAGGCGCAATAGGCTAGAGAGTCTCTAGGAAACGTCCTGCAATTTAAAGCGAATCGTCGTTGATGGCCCTTTAATCCGCAAACCGCATCTCCCTTGTCTCCCCCATCAACAACCCCTGATTCTGCTCCGTCACCTCCCGGAGGTAGTCCCATAACAACGTAATCCGCTTCAACTTCCTCAGATCCTCCCGGCAATACATCCAGAACTGCCGCGTAATCGAAATCTGCTCCCCCAACACCGGCAACAACCGCGGGTCCTGCGCCGCCAAAAAGCACGGCAGTATCGCCATCGACCGCCCTTGCTGCGCCGCCACGTACTGCGCAATCACGCTGGTACTGCGCAAACTCGCGCTGGCGCCGGGCACCACGTTCGCCAGATACAACAGCTCCGAGCTGAACGCCAGGTCATCCACATAACTGATAAACGGATGCTCCGCCAAATCCGCCGGTTTGCGGATGGGCGGGTGTTGGTCCAGATACTCCTGGGTCGCGTACAGCTGCAATTTGTAGTCGCACAATTTGCAGCACACATACGGCCCGTGTTCCGGGCGTTCCAGGGCGATGACGATGTCGGCTTCGCGTTTGGACAAACTGATGAAGTGGGGCAGGGGCAGGATATCGACCGAGATGGCCGGGTAGGTGTCGACGAAATGACTCAACTGCGGCGTGACAAAGAAGCTGCCAAACCCCTCGGTGCACCCCATGCGCACATGCCCGGACAGCGCCACGCCGGAGCCGGATACCTGCTCGCAAGCCATGTGCAAGGTGCTTTCGATGGACTCCGCATACCCCAGCAAACGCTGGCCTTCGGGGGTGAGCACAAAGCCGTTGGTCCGGGATTTTTCGAACAACAGTGTGCCGAGGGACACTTCCAGTGAGCTGATGCGCCGCGACACAGTGGTGTAGTCCACCGCCAGGCGCTTGGCGGCGACGCTGGCCTTGCGGGTGCGCGCCACTTCGAGGAAAAACTTCAGGTCATCCCAGTTCAGGGAGCCCAGGGACGTGATGTTTTTTTGCATATTGGACCGGCTTTTATGTGCGTTCTTATTAGAGATTTGCACATCTATACTCGAAAAACAGTCCGAACGCCTCATTTCCAAGGCGATTCACGCGCCTTGTCTCTGCATAACTACAAGATTGGAGACCACATGAACGCTTCTGCCGATATTTCCGTGCAACAGGTCAAGTTGCTGATCAATGGTGAATGGGTCGAGTCCAAGACCACCCACTGGCAAGACATCGTCAACCCGGCCACCCAAGAGGTGCTGGCCAAAGTCCCGTTTGCCACCGCCGATGAAGTCAACGCCGCCATCGACGCCGCCCATCGCGCTTTCCAGACCTGGAAGCTGACGCCGATCGGCGCGCGCATGCGCATCATGCTCAAGCTACAAGCCCTGATTCGCGAACATTCCAAGCGTATTGCCGTAGTCCTCAGTGCCGAGCAGGGTAAGACCATTGCCGATGCCGAGGGCGATATTTTCCGTGGCCTGGAAGTGGTCGAACACGCGTGCTCCATCGGCACCTTGCAGATGGGCGAATTCGCTGAAAACGTCGCCGGTGGCGTCGACACCTACACCCTGCGCCAGCCGATCGGCGTGTGCGCGGGCATTACTCCGTTCAATTTCCCGGCGATGATTCCGCTGTGGATGTTCCCGATGGCCATCGCCTGCGGCAACACCTTCGTCCTTAAACCGTCCGAGCAGGACCCGCTGTCCACCGTGCTGCTGGTTGAGTTGGCGCTGGAAGCCGGTGTGCCGGCTGGCGTGCTTAACGTGGTGCACGGCGGCAAAGACGTGGTGGATGCGCTGTGCACCCACAAAGACATCAAGGCCGTATCGTTCGTCGGTTCGACTGCCGTTGGCACTCACGTGTACGACCTGGCCGGCAAACACGGCAAGCGCGTGCAGTCGATGATGGGCGCCAAGAACCACGCCGTGGTGCTGCCGGACGCTAACCGCGAACACACCCTCAATGCGCTGGTCGGCGCCGGTTTCGGCGCGGCGGGTCAGCGTTGCATGGCCACCTCGGTGGTGGTGCTGGTGGGCGCGGCCAAACAATGGCTGCCGGATCTGAAAGCGCTGGCGCAAAAACTCAAAGTGAATGCGGGCAGCGAAGCGGGCACGGATGTCGGCCCGGTGATTTCCAAGCGCGCCAAGGCACGCATCCTGGAGCTGATCGAAAGCGGCGTGAAAGAAGGCGCCACGCTGGAGCTGGACGGTCGCGACATCAAGGTGCCGGGCTTCGAGCAAGGTAACTTCGTCGGCCCGACTTTGTTCTCGGGCGTGACCACCGACATGCAGATCTACACCCAGGAAATCTTCGGCCCGGTGCTGGTGGTGCTGGAAGTCGCCACCCTCGACGAAGCCATCGCGCTGGTCAACGCCAACCCGTTCGGCAACGGCACCGGCCTGTTCACCCAAAGCGGTGCGGCGGCGCGCAAGTTCCAGAGCGAAATCGACGTGGGCCAGGTCGGCATCAACATCCCGATTCCGGTGCCCGTGCCGTTCTTCAGCTTCACCGGTTCGCGCGGTTCCAAACTCGGCGACCTCGGCCCGTACGGCAAGCAAGTGGTGCAGTTCTACACCCAGACCAAAACCGTCACCAGCCGCTGGTTCGACGACGACACGGTCAACGATGGCGTCAACACCACCATCAACCTGCGCTGATTTCGGGAGAAGACCATGAAGATTGCATTTATCGGTTTGGGCAACATGGGCGCACCCATGGCCCGCAACCTGATCAAGGCCGGGCACGCGCTGAACCTGTTCGACCTGAACCAAACCGTACTCAAGGAACTGGCCGAGCTGGGCGGCACCATCAGCGACTCGCCGCGTGATGCCTCGAAAGACGCTGAGCTGGTGATCACCATGCTGCCCGCCGCTGCCCATGTGCGCAGCGTGTGGCTCAATGAAGACGGCGTGTTGGCAGGCATCGGCAAAGGTGTGCCGGCGGTGGATTGCAGCACCATCGACCCGCAGACCATTCGCGATGTTTCTGCGGCGGCGGCCAAGCAAGGTGTTGTGGTGGCCGATGCGCCTGTGTCCGGTGGCACCGGTGGCGCGCAGGCGGGCACACTGACCTTCATGGTCGGCGCCACCCCGGAACTGTTCGCCACCCTGCAGCCGGTGCTGGCGCAGATGGGCCGTAACATCGTGCATTGCGGCGACGTCGGTACCGGCCAGATCGCCAAGATATGCAACAACCTGTTGCTTGGTATCAGCATGGTCGGCGTCAGCGAAGCCATGGCGCTGGGCGATGCACTGGGCATCGATACCCAAGTGCTCGCAGGCATTATCAACAGCTCCACCGGGCGCTGCTGGAGTTCGGACACCTACAACCCTTGGCCGGGCGTGATTGAAACCGCGCCGTCGTCCCGGGGTTACACCGGCGGGTTTGGTGCGGACTTGATGCTCAAGGATTTGGGGCTGGCTACCGAGGCGGCGCGCCAGGCCAAGCAGCCAGTGATTTTGGGCGCCGTGGCTCAGCAGTTGTATCAATCGATGAGCCAGCGCGGGGAGGGGGGGAAGGACTTCTCGGCGATTATCAACAGCTATCGCAAGCCCAAGTAAGGGTTGAGCGCGCTTAGTGTGGCGAGCGGGCTTGTTGTGGCGAGCGGGCTTGCCCCGCGTTGGGCTGCGCAGCAGCCCCAATGAAAACGCCGCATTCTTTCAGGAAGAATGCGGCGTCTGGTTTTAGGGCTGCTGCGCAGCCCAACGCGGGGCAAGCCCGCTCGCCACAACAAGCCTGCTCGCCACATCAGGCCCGCTGGCCACAAAAGACGGGTCTGGCTCAGGCAAACACAAAATACTTACGCACCGTCTCCACCACTTCCCACGTCCCCTTCATCCCCGGTTCCACCACAAAGATATCCCCAGCCCGCAAGTGAATCGGTTCCAGGCCTTCTGGCGTGATGATGCAGTAGCCTTCCTGGAAGTGGCAGTACTCCCACTTCACGTAGTTCACGTACCACTTGCCCGGGGTGCAGATCCAGGTGCCCATGATCTTGCTGCCGTCTTCGCTGGTGTAGGCGTTCAGGTTGACGGTGTGCGGGTCGCCCTCGAGTTTTTCCCATTTGCAGGCATCCAGAACCGGCAAAGGGTGGGTGTCGCGCAGTACGGTGATCGGCTGGGTCATGATGGCTCCAAGGCAGGAAAGGGAAAGAGCAACCCTACGGCTTGGGGCGTTGCGTCAGTGGTCTGAACTCGACATCGGGATGCCCAGAAGCGCAAGGCGAGTGCGATCTCTCAGATGCTGCGCCGTCCCTGTGGGAGCGGGCTTGCCCGCGATAGCGGTGTATCTGGCAATGGAGATGCAACCTGTGCCGCCGCCATCGCGGGCAAGCCCGGCTCCCACAGTGGACGTGCTGGTGACAGATGTGTGCGCCAATACGACCTTTCTTCGCAGTAAGTGCGAAAGATTTCCCACTCGGCGCCAGAATTCGCAAGAAAATTCGCAACCGGCCCTCGTATCATTCACCGGAGAACGAGTGAGAGCCTTCAAATGAACCCAATAAAAACGTGGTGGGACATCAGCCCGCCCTTGAGCACGGCGACGCCGACCTGGCCGGGCGATACGCCGTTTCAGGAAGAGCGCGTGTGGCAGTTCGGCCCCGAGTGCCCGGTGAATGTGGGCCGCGTAACCTTGTCGCCGCACACTGGCGCCCATGTGGATGCGCCGCTGCATTACAGCGCGAACGGTGCGCCGATTGGCGAGGTCTCGCTGGACGTGTACATGGGCCCGTGCCGCGTGTTGCATTGCCTGGGCAGCGGCGCGTTGGTCCAACCCCATCAGCTGGAAGGGCGTGTGGATAACTTGCCGGAGCGCGTGCTGTTGCGCACTTATGCACAGGCGCCGCTGACCGAATGGGATTCGAATTTCACCGCCATTGCCCCGCAAACCATCGCGCTGCTCGCCAGTCTGGGCGTGCGCCTGATCGGAATCGACACGCCATCGCTGGACCCGCAACAGTCCAAGACCATGGATTCCCACAACGCCGTGGCGCGCCATGGCATGGCGATTCTCGAAGGCATCGTGCTCGATGACGTGCCGGAGGGCGACTATGAATTGATCGCGCTGCCGCTGCGTTTTGCCAACCTTGACGCGAGCCCGGTCCGCGCCATTCTCCGTCCGCTCAAGGAGCCCACGCGATGAGCCAGTGTCCTTTCTCTGCCGATTACCAACCGCCCGAAGAATGGCATAACGCCGAACTGAATTTCTCCGAGGCCATGAGCTACGGCGACTACCTGGACCTGGGCAAAGTCCTCAGCGCCCAGCACCCGCTGTCGCCGGACCACAACGAAATGCTCTTCATCATCCAGCACCAGACCTCCGAGTTGTGGATGAAACTGATGCTCCACGAACTCAAGGCCGCCCGCGAGCACGTGCGCCTGGGCGAGTTGCCGCCGGCGTTCAAGATGCTGGCGCGGGTGTCGCGGATTTTCGATCAATTGGTGCACGCCTGGGCGGTGCTGGCGACGATGACACCGTCGGAGTACAGGGCGATTCGTCCGTTCCTGGGGCAGTCGTCCGGGTTTCAGTCGTTTCAGTACCGCGAAATCGAATTTATCCTCGGCAATAAAAGCGCGGCGCTGTTGCGGCCGCATGCCCATCGGCCGGAGCTTTTAAACGAGTTGAAAGTGGCGATTGCCACGCCGTCGCTGTATGACGAGGCCGTCAACCTCATGGCCAAAGCGGGTCTGGCGATTGACCCCAAACGCGCCGAGCGCGACCCGACGGCGGCGACGGTTCACGATGATTCCGTGGAGGCGGCATGGCGCGAGGTGTATCGCGACCCGAGCCGGTATTGGGATTTGTATCAGTTGGCCGAGAAATTTATCGACCTGGAGGATTCGTTCCGCCAGTGGCGCTTTCGGCATGTGACCACGGTGGAGCGGATTATCGGTTTCCAGCCCGGCACCGGTGGCACTGAAGGTGTGGGGTATTTGCGCAAGATGCTCGACACCGTGCTGTTCCCCGAGCTGTGGCGAGTGCGTTCAACGCTCTAAACAAAAAGCCCCGGATCACCGGGGCTTTTTGTTTGGAATGCGTTCAAAACTGTGGGAGCGGGCTTGCTCGCGAATGCGGTGGTTCAGTCAACTAATGAATAGCTGACACACCGCATTCGCGAGCAAGCCCGCTCCCACATGGGTTACTGCGCCACGGCTACTTTCGCTTTTCTCATCCGCAACCGGTAAGCCACATAGATAATCCCCACCCACACCGGCATCGCATACACCGACTCGCTGATCCCCGGAATCGCCAGCATCACGCTGATGATCATCACCATGAACGCCAGGCACAGGTAGTTGCTGAACGGGAACCAGAAGGTCTTGAACGTCGGCGTCACGCCTTGCACGCCCATGGCTTTGCGGAACTTGATGTGGGTGATGCTGATCAGCGCCCAGTTGATCATCAGCGAAGCAACCACCAGCGCGAACAGCAGTTCCAGCGCACTTTGCGGCGCGACGTAGTTGACCACCACGCACAGCATCGTCACCAACGCCGAGATCGCCAGGGCCCGGATCGGCACGCCTTGTTTATTCAGTTTCATCAGCGCTTTTGGCGCGTCGCCTTGTTCCGCCAAACCGAACAGCATGCGGCTGTTGCAGTACACGCCGCTGTTGTACACCGACAACGCTGCGGTCAGCACCACGAAGTTGAGGATGTGCGCCGCAGTGTCGTTGCCGATCAGCGAGAAGATCTGCACAAACGGGCTGCCGCTGTAGGCATCGCCCGAGGCGCCGAGGGTTTGCAGCAGCTGGTCCCACGGGTACAGCGACAGCAACACGGTGAGTGCGCCGACGTAGAAAATCAGGATCCGGTACACCACCTGGTTGATGGCTTTGGGGATGACTTTGCGCGGCTCGCTGGCCTCGGCGGCAGTGATGCCGACCAATTCCAGGCCACCAAACGAGAACATGATGAACGCCATGGACATTAACAGACCCATGCCGCCATTCGGGAAGAACCCGCCGTGGCTCCACAGGTTGCTGACGCTCGCTTGCGGGCCGCCGGTGCCGCTGAACAGCAGGTAGCAGCCGAGCACGATCATGCCGACAATCGCCACCACCTTGATGATCGCGAACCAGAATTCGGCCTCACCGAAGAATTTCACGTTCAAGGTGTTGATCAGGTTCACCGCGACAAAGAACACCAGCGCGCTGACCCAGGTCGGGATTTCCGGCCACCAGAACTGGATGTATTTGCCCACCGCCGTCAGTTCGGCCATGCCCACCAGCACGTAAAGTACCCAGTAGTTCCAGCCGGCCAGGAAGCCTGCGTAGCCGCCCCAGTACTTGTGCGCGAAGTGGCTGAAGGAGCCGGCCACCGGCTCTTCGACGATCATCTCGCCGAGCTGGCGCATGATCAGGAACGCGATAAACCCGGCAATCGCGTAGCCGAGGATCATCGACGGCCCCGCCGACTTGAGCACCCCGGCCGAGCCGAGGAACAACCCCGTGCCAATCGCCCCTCCCAAGGCGATCAGCTGAATATGCCGGTTTTTCAGGCCACGCTTGAGGCCCACCGGGTTAACCATGTCATCCGCCATTAACAGTCCCTTCTACTTGTTTTTCTCAGGGTTGAATGCACGCCGCATCCGCCCCTCAAAACGTCTGAGGGTTCAGATATTACTCTGCGTAAACTTTTCGTAATACAGCTGAACGCCATCAAGTGCCTGATCCGCCAGCCATTGCTGTATGGATTCGACCATTGGAGGGGGACCGCACAGGTACATATCCGCCGATCTGTCCCGCAATTCGGCCAGGTCGAAATGCTCGGTGAGGTAGCCGCGTTTGCCGGGCCACTCGGGGGAGGGGGCGCTGAGTACTTCGGTATAGCGAAAGTCAGGGATTTTTGATGCGTAGGCGGCAATGCGCTTGGGCTCGCACAAGTCCTCGGCAGCGCGTACGCCGTAGTACAGGTGCACCGGCTGATTGCAGCCGTTGGCGGCCAATTCATCGAGCATGCCGAGCAATGCCGACAACCCGGTGCCACCCGCTACCAGCATCAGTGGTTTGGTCACGTGGCGCAGGTAAAACGCACCCAAAGGTGCTTCCATCAAAATCGTGTCGCCCGCCTGGCAACGCTCGCGCAGGTAGTTGCTCATCACGCCGTCGGGCAACAGGCGCACCAGAAATTGCAATTGATCGCCCGGAAGGTTGGCGAAGGAATACGACCGCCAACTGTCAGTGCCAGGCACCGACAGGCGGGCGTACTGGCCGGGCAGAAAATCCAGTGGCGCATCCAACTGCACGTGCAAAATCGCCGTGCTGGCCGACACCTGCTGCGCCTCGCTCACCGTGCCACGCACCTGCACCGGCCCCGGCGCGTTGCACAGGCTCGAATCAAAATCGAAGTAAAACGCTGCGTCGGATTTCACCCGGGTCTGGCAGCTGAGCATTTTGCGTTGTTGCAGGTCGAGCGCCGAAAGGGCCTCTTCATCCACATAATCCTGGGTGTAATCGCCAGATTCGCAACGGCCCTGGCAGGTGCCGCACACGCCTTCGCGGCAATCCAGCGGGATCTTGATGCCGTTGCGCAGGGCTGCGTCCAGCAGGATTTCATTTGCGCCTACTGGAAAGAACAGGGTCTTGCCGTCGGCAAAGCTGAAGGCGACTTTGTGATTCATTGATAGATCTCCACGAATTTATGACCTGGGGCGAGCGGGCTTCTTGTGACCGGCGGGCTTGTTGTGGCGAGCGGGCTTGCCCCGCGTTGGGCTGCGAAGCAGCCCCAAAAAGACCACCGCATTTTTCCGGCTGAAAACCCGGTGTCTTCCAGAGGGGCCGCTACGCAGCCCAACGCGGGGGAAGCCCGCTCGCCACAGGAAGCCCGCTCGCCACAACAAGCCCCTGTGCCACAAAAGTTCGCTGCTACAGGTGATAGAAATCCAGCACCGAGTTGATGGTGTCGTTGAGCAGCAACGCGTGCTTGCGGGTGATCAGCCAGCTGTCGCCGTGGGGTTTCAGGCTGTAAGTCGCCCGCCCGTAAAACTGCTCCGAAGTCGCCAGGCGATAGAACAGCGTGTGCCAGTTGAGCCGCACTTCCAGCGTGCCGTCGGCCTGTTCGGCAATCCGTACGTTATTGATCAGGTGCAGCGTGCGCGGCATCGGCGTGGCTGACGCGGCCTTACCGGTACGCAGGCGGAACACGCGGTCTTCCAGCCCCGAGCGGTTGGCGTAATAGATCAGCGACATTTCGCGCTTGGGGTCGCGGGTGTAGACGTGTTCCGAATCCCATTGCGGCAGGTGGAATTCGCTCTGCGGGTCGAACAGCTGCACGTAAGCGTCCCAGTCCTGGGCGTCGCACAGCTCGGATTTGCGGTAGAAGAACTGCTCAATCTGATACTGCAATTGCGCGTTCATCATTCCACCTCCCGCAGTTTCAGCGCTTGTTTGTCGAGGCCGTTGAGCAGGAACCGCTGCCAATTACGGTGCTGGTTCACGTACAAACCTTCATGGGTGAATTCGGTGCCGGTCATCGCCGGCTGAATGCCGATGGCTTCACTGTTTGGCGTCGGCCCAGTTTCCCAGCGATGGCTGCCGCGCGAGATATCGCTCCAGCGCTCCAGCCGTCCCTGAAACCCGCGCTGGGCCTCGCGGAACTCCACCAGGTCATCCGGCGTGCCCATGCCCGACACGTTGAAGAAGTCCTCAAACTGGCGAATGCGGTTTTCGCGGTCGACGTCGGACTCGTTCTTCACCCCCAAACACTGGCTGATGATCTCGGTTTTGTTCCACGCCACCGGGCGGATGATGCGCAGCTGCGAGCTGATCTGGTCGAGGAAAAACAGGCTGGGGTAGATGTTCAGGTTGCGCAGGCGGTGCATCATCCATTCGGCCTTTTGCTGGCCGTGTTCTTCTACCAAACGCGGCATGATCGTGGCGTAACCGGAGCGCACGCTGGGGTTGGGCATGTCGCTGAACAACAGGCTGTGGCCATTGTTGAAGGCGAACCAGCCGTCGTCGGTGTTGGCGTCGCCGGCGCCGAGTTTGCTGTAGTCCAGCGTGGTGCCGGACCCTGTGCCGTTTTCGGTGTTGACCTGTTGGCGATGCTGCACGGTGGCCACGTAGTTGTAGTGCACGGTGCTGACGTGATAACCGTCCAGGCCGTTTTCGTTTTGCAGCTTCCAGTTGCCGTCGTAGGTGTAGGCGGATTTGCCCGGCAGCACTTCCAACTCACCGGTGGCGGACTGGGCGACCATCATGTCGAAGAACACTTTGGCGTCGCCGAGGAAGTCTTCCAGGCTGTCTCTGCCGTGCACGTCAAGGCTGATAAACACAAAGCCCTTGTAGCTCTCTATGCGCGCCTTTTTCAGGCCGCGCGTGGCCTTGTCGAAACCTTCCGGGTATTCACCCGGCGCCTTGACCTTCACCAGCCGGCCGTCGCTCTTGTAGCACCAGGCGTGGAACGGGCAGGTGAAGGTGGACTGGTTGCCCTTGCCCACGCGGGTGAGGGTGGTCCCGCGATGCTGGCAGGCGTTGATCAGCGCGTTGAGTTGGCCTTCGCCGTCGCGGGTGATGATCATCGGTTGGCGCCCGGCGCGCATCGTCACGAAGTCGTGGTTATTCGCCAGTTCACTTTCGTGGCAGGCGTAGATCCAGTTTTTCTCGAAGATCAGTTCCATTTCGAGATCAAACAGTTCCGGTTCGGTAAACATGTCGCGGGCGATGCGGAACACTTCATCCACAGGCCGAAAATCCAGACAGCCTTCGATAAACGTTTTCCACTGCTCGACGCTTCTTGCACCACTCATGGGAGGCACCTTTTTTGACAGGGGCTAATCGGTGGGTCATTAGAGGCAGCGGGGCAGGGGGCGGGCTATCCGCTTAGTGGGGGAAGACAGGCCACATAGTTGGGCAGCAAATACCCACCACGGTGCGAGGTGCGCTACTGTCATGCAGGCAAAAGGCGGCACGTTATCCACATAGTCGGCGGTTGCTATCCACCCGGTTGCAATCCGGCTGGCGTGGCGTAGAACTTGCTGTTGAACAACAACGATGACGCGCCGCCAGAGCGCGCAAACAGCCTGACCGCCGTGGGTGCACCCTGATGAGTAGCCATACACGCGAAATCCATATTCAACGCTTCGACCTGGAAGGCGCCTGCAGCTGGATGTCCGGCATCTGCGGCCCGCACCGGTTGGCGACGTCCACGCCGGAACGCCTGCGTTTTCACCACAGCGCCAATGTGTTCAAGTCCCGCGCCACCACCCTGGGCGTGATCGAATACGGCACGGACGTGACCATCGGCATTGAAGACGCCGAGCATTTCAGCAGCTACAGCCTCAGCCTGCCGCTGGTGGGTGAGCAGGAACTGAGCAAAAACGGTGAACGCCTGAGTTCCAACCGTGATCAGGGCGTGATCCTCGCGCCGAACGAGCATCAGGTGCTGGCGATTTCCGGTGATTGCCGCAAGTTGCAGGTGGTGATTACGCGGGCGGCGATGAGTGAGTCGCTGGAAGGTTTGCTGCAACGACCGATTGAAGCGCCGCTGCGGTTTGAGTCAGTGATGGACGCGGTAGACGGCGCTTCAGCGTCGTGGTGGCGCATGGCGCGGTACTTCATTGCGGAGTTGGAACACGGCAGCGAGTTGTATGAGCAGCCGGCGTTCACCCGCGACCTGGAAAGCTCGTTGATCAAGGGGCTGATCCTCGCCCAGCCGAATAACTACTCAGAAGAATTGCGCGACGTATTGGGCGTGAAGCTGCCGCATTACCTGATCCGCGCGCGGCAATACATTCACGACAATGCCCGCGAAGACGTGCACCTCGAAGACCTCGAAGTGGCCGCCGGTGTGTCGCGGTTCAAGCTGTTTGATGCGTTTCGCAAATACTTTGCGCTGTCGCCCATGGCGTATTTGAAGAAGTACCGGTTGGGGGCGGTGCGTCAGGAAATGCTGGAGCAGGGTTCTACGCGCACCATTTCTGAAATTGCCTTGGGCTGGGGGTTTACGCATCTGGGGCGGTTTTCGGCGGAGTATCGAAAACTGTTTGATGAGACTCCGAGCCAGACACTGCAACGCAAGCGCCTGCGCAGTCTCTGAACTCGATGAAGATCCAAATGTGGGAGCTGCTTGCCTGCGATAGCGGTGGCACATGCACCACCGCCATCGCAGGCAAGCCAGCTCCCACAGGGGTTTTGTGGTGTTTGGGGGATTTCAGATCAACTCTTCCACCAGTTGCAAACAATGACTGAGCCCCGGCGACTGATCATTCACCCGCCGGCTCAGAATAATCGGCGACGTCGCTGTGGCCTCCACCACCGGCGTGTAACCAATATCCGCCCGGTGCAACACCTGCACCGACGCCGGCACCAGCGTCACGCCCATCCCCGCACCGACCAGCCCAATGGCTGTCTGCAATTCATTGGTCCACTGCGCCACCTTGAGGCTCAGCCCGTGGGCGTCAAACAGCGCAATCACATGGTCGGCATAGCTGGGTCGCGGGTTACCCGGGTACAGCACAAAGGGCTCGGCGGCCAACTGCGCGAGGGTGGCGGGCGCGCCCAGCAACGGGTGACCGGCGGGCAGCACGGCGACCAGTCGATCCTCCACCAGCACGCGCTGGACAATCGCCGGATCATCGATACGAATCCGCCCGAAGCCCACATCGATCCGCCCGGCCTTGAGCGCTTCGACCTGCTGCAAGGTGGTCATTTCCGACAGACCCAATTCCAGCTCCAGCGCGTCATGGGTGCGCAGCCGCCGAATCAATTCCGGCAGCACGCCGTACAAGGTCGACGGCGCAAACCCGATGCCCAGCCAGGTCTTCTCGCCCTGGCCGATGCGCCGCGTGTTCTCGCAGACCTTGCCCAACTGTTCGAGCAGCACATTGGCGTGTTCATAGAAAAACCGCCCGGCTTCGGTCAGCCGCAAGGGGCGGCCGCGCTCCAGCAAAATCACACCCAACTCATCCTCGAGTTGCTGGATCTGCCGGCTCAACGGCGGTTGGGCGATGTGCAGGCGTTCGGCTGCGCGGGTGAAGTTGAGGGTTTCACCCAGCACCTGAAAATAGCGCAGATGACGCAGTTCCATGACGGTTCCTTTCATACCTTAAGGGTATCGTGCGAGACCCATTCTATATTGGAAGCCTTGAAAAATACGGCACAGAATCGACGCAAACCTATAAAGAACCCAACGGGTATAGCCATGCCGATTTGCGCCATCGAGTCGATCGACACGATCATCATCGACCTCCCCACTATTCGCCCGCACAAGCTGGCGATGCACACCATGCAAAACCAGACGCTGGTGATCATCCGCCTGCGTTGCGCTGACGGCATCGAAGGCATCGGCGAAGCCACTACTATTGGCGGCCTGAGCTACGGCAATGAAAGCCCCGACAGCATCAAAATCAACATCGACCGCCACTTTGCGCCGCTGCTGATCGGCCAGGATGCGAGCAATATCAACGCGGCCATGTTGCGCCTGGAGCGCAGCATTCGCGGCAACACCTTTGCCAAGTCCGGTATCGAAAGCGCATTGCTGGATGCGTTGGGCAAGCGCCTGAACCTGCCGGTCAGCGAATTGCTCGGTGGCCGCGTGCGTGATGCCTTGCCGGTCGCCTGGACTCTGGCCAGTGGCAACACCGAGCAGGACATTGCCGAGGCGGAAAAGATGCTCGACCTGCGCCGCCACTGCATTTTCAAGTTGAAGATTGGCGCCGGTGAAGTCAGCCGCGATCTGGCCCATGTAATTGCGATCAAAAAGGCTTTGGGCGAACGCGCCAGTGTGCGCGTCGACGTCAACCAGGCCTGGGACGAAGCCGTTGCCCTGCGTGCTTGCAAGGTGCTCGGTGACAACGGCATCGACCTCATCGAGCAGCCGATTTCGCGCAACAATCGCGGCGGCATGGCCCGGCTCAACCTGTCGAGCCCGGCGCCGATCATGGCCGATGAATCCATCGAATGTGTGGAGGATGCCTTCAACCTGGCTCGCGAAGGTGCAGCCTCGGTGTTCGCGCTGAAGATCGCCAAGAACGGCGGCCCGCGTGCCGTGTTGCGCACGGCGGCCATTGCTGAAGCGGCGGGTATTGGCCTGTACGGCGGCACCATGCTTGAAGGCGGCATCGGCACCCTGGCGTCGGCGCACGCCTTCCTCACGCTGAATAAACTGGCGTGGGGCACCGAGCTGTTCGGCCCGTTGCTGCTCACCGAAGACATCCTCACCGAACCGCCGGAGTACCGCGATTTTCAGCTCCATGTGTCCACCGCACCGGGCCTTGGCCTGAGCATTGATGAAGAGCGCCTGGCGTTCTTCCGTCGTGACAAACACTAAGAGGCGACTGCCATGTTGTTCCACGTAAAAATGACCGTGAACCTGCCGCTCGACATGAACCCCGAGCATGCGGCGGGTTTGAAAGCCGAGGAGAAAGCCCTCGCGCAACGTCTGCAGCAGGAGGGCAAATGGCGCCACCTGTGGCGCATTGCCGGGCACTACGCCAACTACAGCGTGTTCGACGTGAGCAGCGTTCAGGAACTGCACGACCTGCTGATGCAACTGCCGCTTTTCCCTTACATGGCCATCGAAGTGAATGCGCTGTGCCGCCATCCTTCGTCGATCCATGAGGACGACCGCTGAGCCTGTTTCCACTCTAATAATGACAAGATGAGGATTGCACCATGTCCATCCGGATTTCCCAGACTGCCCACGCCCAACAGTTTCTCGAAGAAGCCAGCGGCAACCTCAACGACGGCGGCAACCCGCGCGCCAAGGCGCTGATCTACCGGATCCTGCGGGATACGGTGAACATCATCGAAGACCTGGAAGTGACCCCGGAAGAATTCTGGAAGGCGGTCAATTACCTCAATGAGCTGGGTAAAAATCAGGAAGCCGGTTTGCTCGCGGCCGGGTTGGGCCTGGAGCATTACCTGGACTTGCTGATGGACGCCGCCGACGAAGAAGCCGGCAAATCCGGCGGCACCCCGCGCACCATCGAAGGCCCGCTGTACGTGGCCGGTGCGCCGTTGAGCCAATACGAAGCGCGGCTGGATGACGGCACGGACGCGGCGGTGCCGCTGTTCATGCGTGGGCAGGTGCGCGACACCGATGGCAAGCCGCTGGCGGGCGCGATTGTGGACGTGTGGCAGGCCAATACCGGCGGTACCTATTCGTGGTTTGATCCGGCGCAGTCCGAGTTCAACCTGCGCCGCCGCATCGAGACCGATGCCCAGGGCAACTACCGTTTTCGCAGCATCGTGCCGTCCGGTTACGGCTGCCCACCGACCGGTCCCACCCAGCAACTGCTCGATCAACTGGGCCGCCACGGGCAGCGGCCGGCGCATATTCATTTCTTCATTTCGGCAGCGGGGCATCGGCACCTGACCACGCAGATCAACCTGTCGGATGACCCGTACCTGCATGATGATTTTGCCTATGCGACGCGCGATGAGTTGATTGCTGAAATCCGGTTTAGTGACGACCCGCAATTGGCGCGGGAGTTTGGCGTGGAAGGGCGGTTTGCACAGATTGATTTTGACTTTGAGTTGCAACCAGCAGCGGCGCCAGTAGAGCAAAAACGCATGCAGCGCGTTCGCGCTTTGGAAGATTAAACGCAGTTAAAAAATGTGGGAGCTGGCTTGCCTGCGATAGCGGTGGTGAATATTCCTCCGCTATCGCAGGCAAGCCAGCTCCCACAGGTTCCAGTTCCCACAAGTTTTTGCGGTGTTGCGGTTATTTGCGGATAACCAGATCCAGCACCTCATCCCGATCCTTGATCTTCTGCAGCACAATCTCCGAGCGAATATCCACCACCCCCGCCGTACGGTTCAGGTGGTTCACGATAAAGTCCGAAAAGTGCTTCAAATTCCGCGCCTGCACCCTCAGCACATAATTGCTCGCGCCCGTAATCACGTATGCACTGGCCACCTCCGGCCAGCTCTGCACCTTCTTGATAAACGTCTCGTGCCAGTCCTCCACATCCTGGCGCAGCGACAGGTGCACGATGGCCTCCAGCTCAATCCCCAATTGCTCGGCATTCAACACGGCGCGGTAGCCGCTGATGATTCCCTCGCTCTCCAACAGGCGCAAACGGCGCAGGCAGGCGGAGGGTGACAGCGCGACTTTTTCCGCCAGTTCCTGGTTACTGATACGGCCATCCTGTTGCAGGAAATGCAGGAGGCGCAGGTCGGTGGCGTCGAGAATCATGGTTAGAATAAATCCGCGTGTTTGGAGGTTAAATTCGAATTTCCTACTGCTTAATTAGCCTGTTGCCCGGCACTTTGCACGAAAATTCTCTAAATCTTCGTTCATTATTGGGCCCATCTCTACTCATAAAAAGCAGGATCGCTTATGACCACCCGCAGCCATTGCCAAGCCCTCGATGCCCAGGACCCGCTGGCGCCTTTGCGTCAGCAGTTCGCGTTGCCGGAGGGCGTGATCTACCTCGACGGCAACTCCCTCGGCGCACGGCCGGTAGCAGCACTGGCGCGGGCGCAGCAGGTGATCAGTGATGAATGGGGCAATGGCTTGATCCGCAGCTGGAACAGCGCCGGCTGGGCGGAGTTGTCCCAGCGCCTGGGCAACCGCCTGGCGCCGCTGATCGGTGCGCGCGATGGTGAAGTGGTGATCACCGATACCACCTCGATTAACCTGTTCAAGGTGCTCAGCGCCGCCTTGAGCGTGCAGCGCCAACGCCAACCCAAGCGCAAGGTGATCGTCAGTGAAGCGAGCAACTTTCCCACCGACCTGTACATCGCCGAAGGCCTGACCGAGCTGCTGCAACAGGGCTACTCGCTGCGCCTGGTCAACAGCCCGGACGAGCTCACGCAGGCCATCGACGCTGACGTAGCGGTGGTGATGCTCACCCACGTCAACTACAAAACCGGCTACATGTACGACATGCAGGCGCTCACCGCCCTGAGCCATGAATGCGGCGCCCTGAGCATTTGGGACCTGGCCCACTCGGCGGGCGCGGTGCCCATCGATTTGCACAAGGCGGGTGCCGATTACGCGATTGGCTGCACCTACAAATACCTCAACGGCGGGCCGGGCTCCCAGGCGTTTGTGTGGGTCAACCCGGCGCTGGTGGACGTGGTGCGCCAGCCGTTGTCGGGCTGGTTTGGGCACACCCGCCAGTTCGCCATGGAATCGAACTACGCGCCGAGTGCGGGTATCGCGCGTTATTTGTGTGGCACGCAGCCGATTACTTCGCTGGCGATGGTGGAGTGCGGTTTGGAGATTTTTGCCCAGACCGATATGGCCAGCCTGCGCGCGAAATCCCTGGCGCTGACGGACCTTTTTATTACGCTGGTCGAATCTCGGTGCGCCGCCCATGGTCTGGAACTGATCACCCCGCGCGAACATGCCAGACGTGGCAGTCACGTGAGTTTCGAACACCCTGAAGGTTATGCGGTGATTCAGGCCCTGATTGCTCGTGGTGTGATCGGTGATTACCGCGAGCCGCGGATCATGCGTTTCGGGTTTACGCCGTTGTACACGAGCTTCACCGAGGTGTTTGACGCCGTAGAAGTCCTCGGGGAAATCCTCGACAACGGCACGTGGGACCAACCGCAATTCAAAGTCCGCAACAGCGTTACTTAAGCACAACACAAATCCAATGTGGGAGCTGGCTTGCCTGCGATAGCGATAGTGAATTCACCACCGCTATCGCAGGCAAGCCAGCTCCCACAGGGTTCACCGCCAGCAACAACCATCACAATAATAAAGGGGCACACCACGTGACCACGCCAGACACCGGCTTTGCAGAAATCACCCACCGCGAACTGGGCCTGCGGCGCCAGCTCACTTCCGGCCAGATGAGCATGATCGCCATCGGCGGCGCCATTGGCACCGGGCTGTTCATGGGCAGCGCCTACGCCATCGGTTATGCCGGGCCCAGCGTGCTGGTGAGCTACGCCATCGGCGCGTTGATCACTTTGCTGTTGATGGGTTGCCTGGCGGAAATGACGGTGGCGCATTCCACCTCGGGTTCGTTTGGCGCCTACGCCGAGTTCTACATCAGCCCGCTCGCCGGGTTCCTGGTGCGATATGCGTATTGGGCCGCGATTGTGCTGGCGGTGGGCGCCGAGGTCACGGCGGTGGCGATGTACATGAAGTACTGGTTCGCAGACGTGCCGGAATGGGTGTGGATTGTGTCGTTTTCCAGCGTGTTGATCGCGCTCAATGCGATCAGCGTGAAGACCTTCGGCAACTTTGAATACTGGTTCTCGACGATCAAGATCAGCGCCATTGTCGGCTTTATCCTCCTCGCCGTGTACGTGGTGTTCGGCTCCGGCAACCCGGAATACGGCGTGCAGAATTACACCGCCCACGACGGTTTTTTCCCCCATGGGCTGAGCGGCATGTGGGTCGCGGTCATCGTTTCGATCTTCAGCTACCTGAGCGTGGAGATGATCGCCGTGGCCGCCGGTGAAGCCGCCGACCCGGAGCAGGCAGTAAAAAAAGCCTTTCGCGCGACCATCGTGCGGCTGGTGGTGTTTTACCTGCTGACCCTGGCGCTGATGCTCGCCATCGTGCCGTGGAACCAGGCCGGGCAGACCCAAAGCCCCTTCGTTACCGTGATGCAGGCCATCGGTATTCCCGGCGCGACCGGGCTGATGAATTTCGTGATTCTGATCGCGGCGCTGTCGGCGATGAACAGCCAGCTCTACATCACCACGCGCATGATGTTCAGCCTGTCGCGCGCGGGGTTTGCGCCCAAGTCCATGGGGGCGCTGAGCAAGAGCGGTATCCCGCTGAACGCACTGCTGCTGTCCAGTTCGGGCATTGCCCTGGCGACGCTGCTGAACGTGGTGTACCCGGAAAGCTCGTTCACGCTGATGATGGCGATCTCGATGTTTGGCGCGATCTTTACCTGGTTCATGATCTTCCTCACGCACCTGTTCTTCCGCCGTTATCGCAAGCGCCACGGCGGGCCTAAGCTGTCGTTTCAGCTGCGGCTGTTTCCCTACAGCACGCTGTTGGGGCTGGTGCTGATGGGGGCGGTGATGATCACCACGTACTTCACCGAGGCGTTCAAGATGACGCTGGTGTTTGGCGTGCCATTTCTGCTGATTCTATCGGCGGTGTATTACGTGTTTTTCCGCAAGGGCAGGGCCAGGGCGTCGAACAAAGCCTTGGCATAGCCCGGCAGTTGTTCGAATGAGCGCGCGCACAGCAGCAGCGTTCGGCAGGCCCAGTCTTCGCGTAATGGCTGGGCTCTGAAACGCTGTTCTGCGGGCCAGCGGTCCAATGCAGCCTGGGGGACAATCCCCAGGCCTGCGCCGCCGGCGACCATGCGAATCAACCCGTCAAACCCCTCGGCGCGGATGCGCGTTTGCAGGCGGAAACCTGCGTGCAACGCTTGCTCTTCGAGGTAAACCGTCAGCGCGCTGTTGGCCGCCAGGCCCACAAAGTCGTGCTGCAGGCTGTCGATAAAACTCCCCTGGGTGAACGGATGATCCAGCGGCGCGATCAGCACCAGCGGGTCGTCGCGAAAGGGCAGGGTTTGTAAGCCGTGGGTGTCGACGGCGTCGGAGATGATGCCCAGGTCTGCCGTGCCTTGGCGTAACGCGTGAGTGATGCGCAGGCTCGGCAGTTCCTGCAGGTCGATATCGAGGTTGGGGTGTTTGCGCAGGAAGTCCGCGAGCAATTCCGGGAGGTATTCACTGAGCGCCGTGGTGTTGCACAGCAGGCGCACCTGGCCTTTGACGCCGTTGGCGTATTCGGCGAGGTCTTGTTGCAGGTGTTCGGCTTGTTGCAGCAGCAGGCGAGCGTGGCGGGCCAGAGCTTTGCCGGCCGGGGTGGGCGTGACGCCCCGGCGGTTGCGTTCAAGGAACTCGATGCCCAGAGACGCTTCCATCGCTCGGATGCGCGCGCTGGCGGCGGCCAGGGACAGGTGGCTGCGGGCCGCGCCGGCGGTGATGTTGCCGGTATCGAGGATGTGCAGGTAGAGGCGCAGGTCGATCAGGTCAAAGTGCATGGCTTTGTTTCTCGGGTGATATCACTGGCCTCATCGCAGGCAAGCCAGCTCCCACACTTGAATGTATTCACACAGCCAAATGTGGGAGCTGGCTTGCCTGCGATGGCGATTTCAGCCTCATGCAAAACAAGAGGCTGCCTCAGTATATGGCGAATTTCAGACCTCATCGAAATCCCCCACAATCCCCCCATGAATACCTTCCTCGCTTTCTACCAAGACATCGGCCTTACCCTGACCCTGCTGGTGTTTGGCACCTTTCTGCTGGCCGGCACCGTCAAGGGCGTCATCGGCCTGGGCCTGCCCACCGTCGCCATGGGCATGCTCGGCCTGGCTATGCTGCCGGCGCAGGCTGCGGCGCTGCTGATCATCCCGTCCACCGTGACCAACCTTTGGCAACTGGCCTTCGGCGGCTACTTGAGCGCGTTGATCAAACGCGTGTGGCCGATGCTGCTGCTGATCTTCCTCGGCACCGGGCTGGGCACGTTGTGGCTGGGCATGGACGGCGGGCATTGGGTGGTGCGCGCCCTGGGCGGAGCGTTGCTGGTGTATGCGTTGAGTGGTTTGTTGTTGCCCACGTTCAAGGTCAAGCCTGAAACCGAACGCTGGCTGGGCCCGTTGTGTGGTGTGATCACCGGCGTGATCACCTCGGCCACGGGCGTGTTCGTGATTCCGGCGGTGCCGTATCTGCAAGCGCTGGGCTTGAATCGTGATCAGTTGGTGCAGGCGCTGGGGTTGTCGTTCACGGTTTCGACCCTGGCGTTGGCCGCCGGGTTGGCCTGGCGCGGTACCCTGGGCGGCGGTGAACTCAATGCATCCGTGCTGGCGCTGGTCCCCGCGTTGCTGGGCATGTGGCTGGGCCAGGCGGTGCGGCAACGCATCAGTGCTGTGCTGTTCAAGCGCGTATTTTTTATCGGCATGGCGCTGTTGGGCGGGCACCTGCTGATCAGTGGCTGAATCAAGAGTAGGGGTTTATTCGTGCGTTTTGGTCAAATGTATTTTGCGGCGCCGCCGCTTATTCCTCGGGGCCAATGTCGATAGCCTGCCGGCAGACATTTTCCACCCTCTGGATCCCCCCCATGAAGAAAATCCTTCTGCTGAACGGCGGCAAGCAGTTCGCCCACTCCGACGGTCGCTACAACACCACTCTGCACGACGCCGCCGTGGCGGTGCTGGACCGCGCAGGGATCGACGTCAAAGTCACGCACATCGATGAAGGCTACGACGTGGCCGAAGAAGTCGCCAAATACCTCTGGGCCGATGTGGTCATCTACCAGATGCCCGGCTGGTGGATGGGCGCGCCATGGATCGTGAAAAAATACATCGACGAAGTCTTCACCGAAGGCCACGGCCACCTGTATGCCAGCGACGGCCGCACGCGCTCCGATTCGTCGCAGAAATACGGCAGCGGCGGCTTGATTCAGGGCAAGCAGTACATGCTGTCGCTGACCTGGAATGCGCCGCAGCAAGCCTTCGACGACCCGACCGACTTCTTTGAAGCCAAGGGTGTGGACGCCGTGTACTTCCCGTTCCACAAGGCCAACGAATTTCTCGGCATGACCGGCCTGCCGACCTTCCTCTGTGTGGACGTGATGAAGCGCCCGCAGGTTGAGGTCGACGTGGTGCGTTACGAACAGCATCTGGCGCAGGTGTTCAATTTCTCGGTGTAAGCTGCCAGCAACCGATAAAGAGGACAGCCTGTGAAAGCCCGATCCGATGAGCTACAGATCTTCGTCAGCGTGATTGAGTGCGGCTCGATTTCCGCCGCGGCGGAGCAGGTCGGGCAGACGCCGTCGGCGGTCAGCCGCACGTTGTCGCGCCTGGAGGCCAAGCTCGACACCACGCTGATCAACCGCACCACGCGGCGCATGGACCTGACCGAGGAGGGCAAGTACTTCTTCGAGCAGGCCAAGGTGATCCTGGCGCAGATGGACGACCTGGAGGAGCGCCTGTCGTCACGCCAGAAAAAACCGGCGGGGCGGCTGCGCATCAATGCCGCCGTACCGTTCATGCTCCACGGGTTGATGCCCTACATCGCCGAGTTTCGCAGCCTCTACCCGGATATCCAGCTGGAGCTCAACAGCGATGACCTGATCATTGACCTGCTGGAACAAAGCACCGACATCGCAATTCGTATCGGCATCCTGGCTGACTCCACGTTGCATGCGCGCTTCCTCGGTTGTACACCGTTGCACATCCTCGCCAGCCCCGAGTACCTCCAGCGATACGGCACGCCGACCACGGTGGCCGAGTTGGCGGATCACACGTTGATGGGGTTTACCCAGACTGAAACCCTCAACCACTGGCCGCTGCGCCATGTAGAAGGCGACCGCTGGCTGATCCAGCCGAGCATTGCAGCGTCCAGTGGTGAAACCGTGCGCCACCTGGCGCTGGAAGGGCAGGGCATTTGCTGCCTGTCGAATTTCATGACGAGTGCCGACATCGACGCCGGGCGCCTGGTGCCGATTCTGGAGGAGTTCAACAGCGGCTATCGCCAGCCGATCCACGCGGTGTTCTACCGCAACTCGCAATTGGCCCTGCGTATTCAGTGTTTCCTGGATTTCATTCAAGCCAAACTCGTGCGCTATGCCTGCTGATTCGTGACCTTTGCGCAAGAGTGATTTGGGCGGCGGGGGCTTATTCGACGCCGGGCAGGTCTGGATACTGGACCCATCACTTACCCACGCAGGAGAGTCCTCCATGAATGTATTCATTACCGGCGCAGCAGGTTTTATCGGCGGTTCCATCGCCACTGGACTGGTCAAGGCTGGCCATACCGTCACCGGCCTGGTGCGCAGTGCCGAGCAGGCGGCTGAAATGACCGTCTTGGGCATCAACCCGATTATCGGCACCCTCGATGACGCCGCAGTGCTGACCGAGCAGGCACAGAAGGCCGACGCGGTGATCAATGCCGCCAGCAGCGACCATCGTGCCGCTGTGGAAACCTTGCTGGCGGCCTTGCAAGGCTCCAACAAACCTTTCTTGCACACCAGCGGTTCTAGCATCGTCGGTGATGCGTCGGGCGGTAAATCCAGCGACGTTATCTACTTCGAAGACAACCTGCCGGAGCCGACTGTCGACAAGGCCGCCCGTGTGGCGATCGATAACCTGATTCTCGCGGCGGCCAACGACGGCGTGAACTCGGCAGTGATCTGCAACACCCTGATCTACGGCCACAGCCTGGGCGTGAAGCGCGACAGCGTGCAATTGCCACGCTTGCTCAAGCAGGCGCGCAAGAGCGGTGTGGTGCGCCATGTGGGCACCGGGCAGAACATTTGGTCCAATGTGCATATTGAAGACGTGGTGGCGTTGTATCTGCTGGCGCTGACCAAGAACCTGCCGGGCACTTTCTACTTCGTGGAAAGCAGCGAAGCGGCGTTTGTCGACATGACCACTGCCATCGCCGAAGCGCTGAAGCTGGGCAAGCCACAGGATTGGCCGCTGGCCGAGGCGGAGGCCGAGTGGGGTTATGAAATGGCCAACTATGGTTTGGGCTCCAACAGCCGGGTGCGTGGCAAGCATGCGCGTGAACTGCTGGGTTGGGCGCCGAAGCGCACCTCGGTAGTCGAGTGGATTCGTAACGAGATGGTGTGATGTTCGCTTAGCACCGAGGTGCTGCCATCGCAGGCAAGCCAGCTCCCACATTTTGATCAGTGAACACGGTCAAAGGTGGGAGCTGGCTTGCCTGCGATGCAGACCACTCGGTCTCTCAGGCTAGCCCCTTCCGCCGCATTTCCGTACCATCCCCGCCTTATCCCCCGCATGACCCCGGTACCCCATGAACCTAACCCATCTGCGCGCCGATGCCCTGGCCGGCCTCACCACGTCCTTTGCGTTGCTGCCCGAATGCATCGCCTTTGCCCTGGTGGCTCACCTCAACCCGCTGATGGGCCTGTATGGCGCGTTTATCATCTGCACGCTTACCGCACTGTTCGGCGGGCGGCCGGGCATGGTTTCCGGTGCAGCGGGCTCGATGGCCGTGGTGATCGTCGCGCTGGTGGTGCAGCACGGCGTCGAGTACCTGCTGGCGACGGTGCTGTTGGGCGGGCTGATCATGATTGCCTTTGGCGTGTTGCGCCTGGGCAAGCTGGTGCGCATGGTGCCGCACCCGGTGATGCTCGGCTTCGTCAACGGCCTGGCGATCATCATCGCACTGGCGCAACTGGAGCATTTCAAAAGCGGTGACACCTGGCTCTCGGGCACGCCGTTGTACGTGATGACCGGGCTGGTCGTGCTGACCATGGCCATCGTCTACCTGCTGCCGCGCCTGACCCGTGCCGTGCCGCCCGCACTGGTGGCGATCCTCGGCGTCGGCCTGGCGGTGTACCTGCTCGGCCTGCCGACGCGTACCCTGGGCGACATGGCCCATATCGCCGGCGGCCTGCCAACCTTCGCCTTGCCGCAGATTCCGTGGACCCTGGAAACCCTCGGCATCATCGCGCCCTACGCGTTTTTGATGGCAATGGTCGGCCTGCTGGAAACCCTGCTGACCCTGAACCTCACCGACGAAATCACCGAAACCCGTGGCTACCCCGACCGTGAAAGCGTGGCGCTGGGCGCGGCGAATATGGTCTCGGGCCTGTTCGGCGGCATGGGCGGTTGCGCGATGATCGGGCAAACCGTGATCAACCTCAGCTCCGGCGGGCGCGGGCGTTTCTCCGGGGTGTTTGCCGGGGTGATGATCCTGTTGTTCATTCTGTTTTTGTCGCCGCTGATCGAGCGCATTCCGCTGGCGGCGCTGGTGGGGGTGATGTTTGTGGTGTCGCAGCAGACCTTCGCCTGGGCCTCGTTGCGGGTGATCAACAAAGTGCCGCTGAATGACGTGCTGGTGATCGTAGCGGTGACGGTGATCACGGTGTTCACCGACCTGGCCACGGCGGTGTTTTGCGGGATTGTGATTGCGGCGTTGAATTTCGCCTGGCAGCAGGCCCGCGAGCTGTACGCGGATGAGCATCTGGAAGCCGACGGCAGCAAGCTTTATCGCCTGCACGGCACCTTGTTCTTCGCCTCGACCACGCCGTTTTTGAATCAGTTCGACCCGGCCAACGACCCGGTTCAGGTGACGCTTGATTGCCGTCACCTGAGCTTTGTCGACTATTCAGCGATTGCCGCGCTGATGACCCTGCGCGAGCGCTACGCCAAGGCGGACAAGCATTTGCGGGTGCTGCATTTGTCGGAGCGCTGCAAGAAGTTGCTCAAGCGAGCTCGCGTTCATCACGACTGATCGCTTACGGCCCGACCAGGTCTTCCAGCTCCTGGGCGCGGGTCTGGGTCATGTCCAGCAGGCAGCCGGAGCCGTTGATCTGATCGATGGTGCCGCCGGTGGCTGAGCCGGCGAAGCTGCAATTGGCATCACGGTATTTGATCCACAGGCGCTGCACGTCCTGCAGCTTTTGCTTGCGGTCACCTTCTTGGGCGGCAAGGGCAGTTTTGTAGGCTTTATTCAGGCGCTCATCCTGCACCTTGGCTTCCTTGGCGTTGCAATTGACCATGTCGACGGTGGTATTGGCGCCGTCCATGCACTTTTTCAGCGCCGGGTTATCGGCGGCCGAGGCGGTGCCGCACAGGGCCAGCAGCAGGGCGCCGGCAGCGAAGGGAACAAGCAGGGTCTTGCGATTCATTGTTGGTTTTCCTGGTTGTGAATGCGGGTTGCCATGTGAGACTCGGCCCCGGCAGTTGAGTTTCCGCGCGCAAAAAACTTCATGTAAGAACACCCCCCGAATTTTCATCGGCTGGCGTTGGGCATATCCCAAAGCGACAGCGCTTATCCGTGGGCGAAAATTACTTTCATAAAAATTGAAAATAATCCCCGGTAATGATTTATGAGTTTCACAACAGATTCGACGTGACCCTTTCCGAGGAGTACCGCATGGCCGCATCACCGGGCTTCGGGCTATTGGCATACGCTGCCATCGCCATCATTGCTTTGATCGTGCTGATTGCACGTTACCGACTCAACCCGTTTATTGTCATCACCCTGGTGTCGATCGGCCTGGCGCTGATGGCCGGGATGCCGGCGGACACCATTATGGGATCCTACGAGGCGGGCGTCGGTAAAACCCTGGGGCACATCGCTTTGGTGGTGGCGCTGGGCACCATGCTTGGCAAGATGATGGCCGAGTCCGGCGGCGCCGAGCAGGTGGCGCGCACGCTGATCAACCGGTTTGGCGAGCGCAATGCCCATTGGGCGATGGTGTGCATCGCGTTTCTGGTGGGGCTGCCGCTGTTTTTCGAGGTCGGTTTTGTGTTGCTGGTGCCCATCGCCTTTACCGTGGCGCGGCGTGTCGGCGTGTCGATCCTGATGGTCGGCTTGCCGATGGTCGCGGGTTTGTCGGTGGTGCATGCGTTGGTGCCGCCGCACCCGGCGGCGATGATGGCGGTGCTGGCGTATAACGCGTCGGTTGGCCAGACCGTGCTGTATGCGATTTTGATCGGCATTCCCACGGCTATCATCGCCGGCCCGCTGTACGCCAAATTCATCGTGCCGCGCATTCACTTGCCGGCGGAAAACCCGCTGGAACGCCAGTTTATCGACCGCGAGCCGCGCACCCGTTTGCCGAGTTTTGCCATGACCATGGGCACGATCCTGTTGCCGGTGGTGTTGATGATGATCGGCGGTTGGGCCAATGTGCTGTCCACGCCGGGCACCGGGTTTAACCAGTTTCTGCTGTTTATCGGCAACTCGGTGATTGCTCTGCTGGTCGCGACCCTCGTGAGTTTTTACACCCTGGGCCTGGCGCAGGGATTCAACCGCGAATCGATCCTCAAGTTCACCAATGAATGCCTGGCGCCGACCGCGAGTATCACCTTGCTGGTGGGCGCGGGCGGCGGCTTGAACCGTATTCTGGTGGACGCCGGCGTCACCAACGAGATTCTCGGTTTGGCTCACGCCTTCCACCTGTCGCCGCTGGTGATGGGCTGGCTGTTCGCAGCACTGATGCGCATTGCTACCGGTTCGGCGACGGTGGCCATGACCACCGCCTCCGGGGTAGTCGCCCCCGTTGCCATGGGCCTGGGTTATCCACACCCTGAATTGCTGGTGCTGGCCACCGGCGCCGGCTCGGTGATCTTTTCCCATGTGAACGACGGCGGCTTCTGGCTGATCAAGGAATACTTCAATATGACGGTGATCCAGACCTTCAAGACCTGGACCGTGCTGGAGACCCTGATTTCGGTGGTCGCTTTCGGTCTCACTTATGGTTTGTCCTGCATTTTGTAACCCGGAGCCCCCATGGACATCCTCTACCAGATCCGCGCCCGCCAGGACTCCTTCAGCGCCGGCGAAGGGCGTATCGCCAGGCTGATGCTGGATGACGTGGGCTTTGCTGCGTCGGCCAGCCTTGAAGCGTTGTCGCAACGGGCCGAGGTCAGCACCGCCACCTTGTCGCGGTTTGCGCGCAGCGTGGGGTGCCGGGATTTGCGTGATTTGCGCCTGCAATTGGCGCAGGCCAGCGGCGTCGGCAGCCGCTTTTTGGACCCTGCGGGGTTGCCGGAACAATCGGCGTTTCATCGGCAGATTCTGGGTGACATCGAAGCGACATTGCGTCAGCACTTGTCGGGGTTTAACCAGGCGAGTTTTGTCGACGCGGTCAGCTTGCTGGGCAAGGCGCGGATGATTCATGCGTTCGGCATGGGCGGCCCGTCGAGCTTGTGCAGCGATGAGTTGCAGGTGCGCCTGGTGCGTCTGGGCTATCCGATTGCTGCCAGCCATGACCCGGTGATGATGCGTGTCACCGCTGCGACGCTGGGCCCGGAGCATGTGCTGATCGTCTGCTCGCTCACTGGCCTCACGCCTGAATTACTCGACGTGGTTGCGCTGGCACGCAACTACGACGCGCGCATCATCGCCATCACCCTGGCCGAGTCGCCTTTGGCACAGTTGGCGGACGTCGTGCTGCCGCTGCAACCGGCGGAAACCAGTTTTATCTACAAGCCCACTGCGGCGCGCTACGGAATGCTGCTGGCCATCGACCTGCTCGCCACCGAGCTGGCACTGGCCCTGCCGGACGACAACCAGGAACGCCTGCGCCGGATCAAGCTGGCCCTGGACGATTATCGCGGTGGGCCTGACAGCCTGCCGCTTGGAGACTGATATGCAGTACGACACGTTGATTCGCCAGGCGCTGATCATTGATGGCAGCAACACCCCGGGGTATGTGGCAGATGTGGGGCTCCTGGCCGGGCGCATCGAGAGCATTGGGGACTTATCCACCGCGACGGCCGAGCATGAGATTGACGCCAATGGCCGCGTGCTGGCACCGGGTTTCATCGATGTGCACACCCACGATGACACGGTGGTGATCCGTCATCCGCAGATGTTGCCCAAGCTTAGTCAAGGCGTGACCACGGTCATCGTTGGCAACTGCGGCATCAGCGCTTCGCCGGTCAGTTTGCGCAGCGATCCGCCCGACCCGATGAACCTGCTCGGCAGGCGTGAGGCATTCACTTATCCACGGTTTGCCGATTATCGCAGCGCCGTCGAAGCGGCTCATCCGGCAGTCAACGTCGCCGCCTTGATCGGCCATACGGCATTGCGCAGCAACCATATGGACGACCTGCACCGCACCGCCACGCCGGATGAAATCGCCGCCATGCGCGTGCAATTGCAGGAGAGCCTCGAGGACGGCGCCCTCGGTTTATCCACCGGCCTGGCCTACGCCAGCGCGTTCAATGCCGAGACCGACGAAGTACTGCAACTCAGTGAAGAACTGACGGCTTTCGGGGCGGTGTACACCACCCATTTGCGCAGTGAATTCGAGCCGGTGCTGGAGGCGATGGATGAGGCGTTTCAGATTGGCCGGCATGCGCAGGTACCGGTGATCATTTCCCACCTTAAATGTGCGGGCGCGGGGAACTGGGGGCGCAGTCCGCACTTGTTGGCATCGCTGGAGCAGGCGGCGAAAACCCATCCGGTGGGGTGTGATTGTTATCCCTATGCAGCGAGTTCTTCGACGCTGGATTTGAAGCAGGTCACTGATGCGTTCCGCATCACCATTACCTGGTCCACGCCACACCCGGAAGTGGGCGGGCGTGACTTGCAGGACATTGCCGCCGAGTGGGACGTTTCGCTGATGGACGCAGCGCGTCGCCTGCAACCGGCGGGGGCGGTGTATTACGGCATGGATGAGGCAGATGTGCGGCGCATTCTGGCGCATCCGTTGTCGATGGTCGGCTCGGATGGTTTGCCGGAAGACCCTTTCCCACACCCGCGTTTGTGGGGCGCGTTTCCCAGGGTGCTGGGGCATTTCAGCCGGGATGTGGGCTTGTTCCCGTTGCATACGGCGGTGCATAAAATGACGGGGTTGTCGGCTGCCCGTTTTGGCCTGGCCGAGCGCGGCGAAATTCGTGAAGGGCACTGGGCCGACCTGGTGTTGTTCGACCCGCTGCTTGTGCGCGATGTGGCGGATTTCAAGGCGCCGCAACGCGCAGCAGAAGGCATTGATGGCGTGTGGGTCAACGGCGTGTTGAGTTATCGCGACGGGCAGGCGAACGGTCAGCGGCCGGGCCGGTTCCTGGCGCGCAGTGGGGATTTGCGTGGCGGGTTCGTGGCTGGGCGGTAGACCGGGTTATCGTTCATCGCAGGCAAGGAGGCGGCTACATGCACTTGGGAAAAGTTACCCCCATTCTGCGGATTTTCGACGAGGCCAAGGCGTTGGAGTTCTACGTCGACTTCCTCGGGTTCAAGGTGGATTGGCAGCATCGCTTCGAAGCGAATTTTCCGCTGTATCTGCAGGTCTCGCTGGGTAAGTGCGTGCTGCATTTGTCCGAGCATCACGGCGATGCTTCGCCGGGTTCGGCGGTGCGGATTCAGGCGCAGGGTGTGGACGCTTATCAGCAGCAATTGCTGGCCAAGGAATACCGGTATGCCAAGCCTGGGGTTGAAGAAACGCCTTGGGGCTCGCGGGAGATGAGCATCAGCGATCCGTTTGGGAATCGGCTGGTGTTTGTTGAAGAAGGCGAGGGCTGAAGGGTAAATCGCGGGCAATAAAAAACCGCCTTAGTAGGGCGGTTTTTTATTGCAAACCCAGTTAGTGGCTGGGGTTGCTATCTCAAAGGACGCATTCGACCTGCAAGCCGATACTAACGCTGGTTATGTCATCACGCAAGGCGGATCCAGAGCTGGCATGCAGGGTCTTCAGGTATTTGATAATGGCTCGATATGACTGCAAAAGCTTGCAATGAATCTATGGGGGGATATTGGATATATTACGACGGCATGACACACCTTAGGCAGGAATGTTGGTTAGGATCCTCCCCGTTCTGCGTTTGTCGCTCTTTAGGTGAGTTGGGTATGCGCGCGAATTCTGGACCGACCGCCACGGGCTAGTAATCCGTGCCGGATTGATGCGGAAGGACCATTAGCCCGGCCACCTCAAAGGACGCATTCGACCTGCGTCCGAAGGCTCACATGTTCCGGTAAGTGCGCTGGAGGTAAGGCCCAACTCACGGAGGGCCGAGTATGTCCAAGTTTGCACGACATATGTGGAACCTCGTAGTGAATGCCTCGCGTGCTTATCACGTGTGGACATTCCTGCGGGACAGCTTCGATGACCTGTAAGGTCTGAGAAGTGGAGCCGCCCCGGTTTAGGCCGAGGCGGCTTTTTTGTTTCTACACCCGGAAATGACTGACCATCTGCTGCAACTGGCTACCCAGTCGCGCCAGTTCCACACTCGATTTGGCCGTCTCATCGCTCGCCGTTGCGGTCTGCTCCGACACATCACGAACATTCACGATGCTGCGGCTGATCTCTTCCGCCACGGCGCTTTGCTGCTCGGCCGCTGCGGCAATCTGCTGGTTCATCGACTGGATATTTGACACCGTACGCGTGATGTTTTCCAGCGACACGCCGGCTTTGCGCGTCAGCTCGACACTGCTGTCGGTGAGGCTGCGGCTGTTGTTCATCACCGCCGCCACTTGCTGGGTGCCGTTCTGCAAACCGGCGACCAGGCCTTCGATTTCTTCGGTGGATTTTTGCGTGCGCTGGGCCAGGCCGCGCACCTCATCGGCCACCACGGCAAAGCCACGTCCGGCTTCACCGGCACGTGCTGCTTCAATCGCAGCGTTGAGCGCGAGCAGGTTGGTCTGTTCGGCCACGGCTTTGATCACGTCCATCACGCTGCCGATCTTGTTGCTCTCTTGTTGCAGGTGCGTCATGGCGTCGGTCGAGCGTGCCACTTCGGCGGCCAGGCGTTCGATCTGGGCGATGGCCTCGGCTACCACTTTGTCACCTGCGCGGGCCTGGCCATCGGCATCGGCAGCGGCCAAAGAGGCCTGTTCGGCATTGCGCGCAACTTCCTGCACGGTGGCAGTCATTTCATGCATTGCGGTGGCGACCTGGTCGGTCTCGATTTTCTGGCTGTTCACGCCTGCGCTGGTTTGTTCGGTCACCGCCGATAGCTCTTCGGCCGCACTGGAGATTTGCATCACGCCGTCGCGAATGCCGCTGATCAGCTCACGCAAGGTGGTGCCCATGCGCTGGATGCCTTGTTGCAGCACGCCCAGTTCGTCGCGACGGGTGATTTGAATGTTGTGGCTCAGATCGCCGGAGGCAATGCGTTCCACCACCGCCAGGGTTTCCTGGATCGGGCGGGTGATCTGGCGGGTAATCACCAGCGCGGCGATGATGCCGACCAACAATGCAAGCAACGTGCTGATCAATTGCAGGCTGCGGGCCTGGGCGCTTTCGGCGTCACGGCGGTCCAGCTGGATATCGTAGAGCTTGTCGCTGATCGAAACGATATCGGTGCCCTGGGTGGTCATTTCAGCGCGGGCGGTCACGATGTTGGCGTTCGCCGCCTTGTAGCTTTGCACGGCGCTGCGATAGGCGCCGAGCGCTGTTTCCAGAGAAGCCAACGCACTTTGTTGGCTGCCACCGAACGCAGCGCTAAGGCCTTTCAAGCCACTGATGGCTTTCTCGATTTGAGCGGCGGCGCGGGCTTCGGTTTCGGCATTGACGTTGTTGGTGTAGCCGCGCACTTCATAGCGCGCCAGCTGGAAATCTTCTTTGGCGTTGCTCACGGCCTGGTACTGGGTGAAGCGTTCCGGGCTGTCGGCCATCTGCTGCACGCTGGCTTCCAGCGCATTGATCTGCGTATTGGCGACGTCGGCCTTGTCGCCCATCACCTGGCGCGCGCTGGCGCCGTTACGGTAGGCCTCGCGCATCTTGTTCAGGGATTGCTGGTAAGCCGTGATGACGGCCTTTTGCTCGTTGAGCAGCTTGAGGTTTTCCGGGCTCTTGAAGCTGTCGAGCAGCTTCTGCTGCTGGGCGGCGAAAGCGTCGAGGCTGGTCTGGACGTTCTGGGCCACGGCTTCGTCGCCATTGGCCAGCATGTATTGCAGGCGCACGATGCGCAGTTTGGTCAGCGAGGCGTTGAGCTGAGTGATGTCGCTCATCCAGTTGCTGCGATCGATCAGACCGCCCAGGCTGGTCCAGCCGGTGAGGGCCAGAATCGAAGTGAGGACCAGAACGAGGCCAAAGCCCAGGCCCAGTTTGAGATTGACGCTAATGTTGCCGAACCAGCTATTCATCGAAAGCTCCCTGAAGGTGATGTTTGTCTGCTGGGCGGTGTTGTTGTTTGAGCCAGCCAAAGTATGTAGGTCGGTATCGGCGGCAAGAGGTGATTCTGAAATTATTTTTAAGTGGGCTGATGAACGGCGAACCCCGCCCGATTGCCGGGCGAGGTGTTCAGGTTTTGATTGTCAGGTTATCTGCCTTAGCCCAAGGCCCCGAGGAGGTTGCGCTTTGAGCACTTCGATCAGAACCGTCAGGTCATAGAAGCGCTCATTCTTGAGTGCGTCCCAGCGTTCGATGAAGTACTGGCCTTTGTCATTGATTTGAAACGCGGTGGTGATGATTTCATTGCTGCGGGAGCGGTGAACCAGGCTGACCTCGAATTCACTGGGACGCTCAATGAAGAAATGACCGGCTTCGGTGAGCCGTGTACGGTCAGGCAGCGGTGTACGTCGCGGCGCTGGCTGTTTGAGGTTACCCACATCAATCTTGAAGTCACTGCGCAGGGCGACAATCGAGTGTTCTCCGACCGATTGCCAACCGCCGGTGCGCAGCCTTTTGGCCTGTGCCGGGAAGGTATCGCGCACATGCAGGCTCACCGCATCCTGCAACTGGACAATGCCCGGCACTCCCCGATGCATATCGGTATGGGAGTTGCCCATGAAGGCCACCCATTTGTGGGCGCCCTCGGCGAGCTGATCGGCCTTGATCACTTCATTGGCGAAATAGTTGAATAACTCTCCCCGCCCCATATCACCGATGATGCCTTTGACGTGATAGCTGGCTGTGCAGTCCAGTGCTCTGACTCGAATCCCGTATTTATTGGCCGTTTTGACCACGTTGGTAAACGTGTGAGCGCCTTTGTACCCTGGCATCTGGCCGGCATCGAGGGCTACCAGATAGTTTTTCAAGCTCGGGGGCATTTTTGAGGTGCGGTAAAAGGTGTCCAATGCAGCCTGATGCAGGTCGGTGAGCAAATGCTCTATGTACAACGTTTTCACCCCCTGTTTTTTCAGCTGTTTCATTTGGTCTATCAAGAACTGCTTGGCGGACTGCTGGATGTGGCTTTCGCCGATGACCAAGCCAGTTTTTTGCCGATACACCTGCTCGATAAATACCTGTTCGCTCTGTGTCGAGAGTTGAGTCAGCGGTGCGCGCGGAGCGGGCGTGAAGTCGGTAAACGCGGTTTCTGCGGCGCCCGCCAAGCGTTGTCGTATCTCGCTGAATTGGTTCTGTGCAGCCACAAGGTCGGGTTTGGCTGACACATAGTGGGTATCCAGCCCAAAGCGGCTGTGCTTTATTTCCTCTATAGGTGCATGAATGGCAAGGGGCAGGTCGAATTCGGCAAAATGTGTGGCCGCCACAGGCGGGGTCGCAGAGGTAGTCGGTGCGGGCAGCGCCGAGGGGGGAGTTGGCACCGCCAGGGTGTAATCCCCTCGGGACAGGCCCAGTGCAGTGTTGTCGGGCCATACACCGGTTGGCTGCCCAGGTGCTGCGTTCTGCACACGCAAGGCCAGGGTTTTTTGCAGCTCCGCCAGACCCGGGACCCGCTCATACGTACCCAGTCGATCCGCTGTCACCAACGCCACCCAGCCTTCCCCCGGGGTTTCGCTCAGGTTGTGTTCAATGAGGGTGTGGGAATAGAAGTTGCGCAATTTGCTGCTTCGTGGGCTGAAGCGCGAGCTGTCGAGCAGGCTTGTCACCGGTTCGAGATGATAGGAAACACAGCCGTCCAGCCCATCCATCTCGACATTCAGGCGCTGGGTTTCATCCAGCAATTTGCTGTAGGTGAAGGCTGCCTCTTTCGACAACCCCAGGTTGTCATCCGCCAAGTCCAGCTGGCGCTTGAGTGTTCTCAGTGCGCGGGCTTTGTCTCCAGGGCGTTTGTTACTCAAGGTTTTCAGTTTGCTCTGGAACAGGTCTCGTGGCAGGTGCTCGATGTAAACGCGCTTGAGTCCTCCCTCAACCAGGGCAGGCAGTTGCTCGATCAAGAGTTGCAGGCTGGAAGTCTGGTTTTTGGGGGTACCGATGATCAGGCGTTTATCGCGACCAAACAGTGTTTTGACGATATCGCTATGGGCCGCGTCTGCGGCCAGCACGGGAACTGGCGCTTTTGGGGGTGGGGCAGGCAGAGCCTGGAAAAACGTCTCGGCGCGTTGGGTCAATTGCGCAACTCTCGTTGAATAGGCGTCGCGCAGAAACGATGTCCCCGCCTGAAAGTTGTGAAGGATGGCTTCCGGTACGCCCAACTCCATACCGGGCAGGTTTTCCTTGAATGTTGGGTCGAGCATGTCGCGCAGCAGCGTGGCGTCATCGCCGGTCAGGTCGAAGTCGTCCAGCGGGCTGCTCTGCTCGTTTATCAATGATTCATAGCCGTTGGTGCCACCGCGTACGGTCGGACGTACCCAGCGGTCGCCTTCCCGTTTGACCAGGCGTGCGGTCGAATGAAATTGGCCAGTGCCCGCGTCCAGTCGATATAGCACGTAGATGTTCTCGGAATTGGGCGTTTTAGTGGTCCACAACCCGCGCCCGTTGAACAGCGCAGGCTGCATGTTTTCAGGCGTGAGTGCATCGAGCCTGCCGATTGCCGCACTTTGAGCCGCTTGTGGGCGCGGTTTGATCACCGGCCGCAGCGACTTCAAGGCGCCTTTTAGAGCGGGACGAACATCAAACAGCACGGCGCCGCCGAAGTTGGCCAGGTAACCGATGTAGTGCTCCAGCGCACCGCCCTTGTCGTTTTGGTAGTAGGCATTCAGGGCGAGCATGGCGTCCTTGAAGGCCAGCAACCCCCCCAGGGTCAGGCTGAGCAGGGGGAACGGCATGGTGGCGACGGCTGTCACCCATTCGATGCACGTCCACAGAATGCCGGTGATCATCTGGGTGCGGTTGACGGTGGTGCCTTGCACATCGTCGATCTTGCGCTGCAGGCTCATATTGTAGAACTCATGGCGCAAGTCGCTGAGCGGTGAAATATGGCTTGTGCCGTCGTGCCGTGCAGGGCTCGGTGTGGTGCGGTTGATATCCTGTGGCAAGCCGTTTTTCGCGGTTTGTAAAAACACCCCGATGCGTGCCGCTGATGTCAGCGGTACCCGCGCGCGCCAGTAACCGAGCATGCCGTCGACGTGTTTGAGCAGGTAATTGAATAGCTTTGCTTCACGAAAGGCGATGCCGTCCGGCGCATCCGGTGTGTACAACAGCACCGGGTTGTCAGCATGGCTGAACAGGTAGTTACCGATGACCCAATCACCATTGATAAATAATCGGTGGACTTTGTAAGTGTTGCGTACGGTGATGGCGGTATCCGTCAGGCTGTCGATAGCCCGTTCGAGCCAGGCCAGGTCGATGCTGGCTACATGCCCGCGCAGCCGCGACTCCAATGCGCAGCTTTTCATGTGCAATTGCTGGATCGTCAGCACTGCGTTACGGCGCTCGTCGTACTTAGGGCTGCTGCTGTTTTGCAAGCGCTGGCGGACTTCATCGATGTAGCGTTCACCAATCCATACGCCTCTCACCGAGCGCTCTACTTTTTCGGTGGTCAGTGCGCTCAAGTCGATGCCGGTAGGGCCTCGAAACGTGGCGGAGCGGGAAAATTTCTCGTTGAGAAACCCAATGCTGTCGTCGTACCCGTCGCGGTACAGCGTGGTATAGGAGACCGGTTTGTCCCCATCGCCGATCAAGGGCTTGGGGGAGTAGACGAAAATACTGTCAGGGTCGACGTCGTTCTGACGGCGGCCCAGTAATAGATTCAGGCTGCGCTTGGCTTTTTCGTGCAGGTAGCTTTCGAACGTCGTGAAACTGGCTTCCGAGTCAGGCCTTGCGTTATAGGCGTGCAGTGCGCCCGCGGCGTCTTCTGCCAGGGTTGTGAGGCGCGTACGGTCAGCCGCTGAGGCAGATCGGTACCAGGCCGGCGCGCCCAATTCGTAGTCGTCCAGCAAGAGTGCCAGACGGTGCGCCGCCATGGCATCCAGGCAGTCGGTATGGTTGCAGGGTTTACCGAACGTCACTTTCAAGTGTTCCTCGGCGCCAGGCTTGAATCCGATGCCCTGGATGACGGCAGTCATCGATGGGCGGAAGCGCAAAGGCACTTGCTCCAGCACATAGCCAGCCATTGAGCGGTTATCTGCCTGGGGTTTGTCACTCAGCCAGCCGAGGATGTGAGTCTGGCATTCGCGTTCCGTGCTGAAGCTGTAAAACTGCTGTGCGCTGGGTGCATCGGGCGTACACAGCAACAGGCGTTTGGCTTGGCCGCTCGCATCATCTTCGCGCAACAGCCACAGGTCTTTGAGCTGGGCGCCGTGGAACATCACGGTTTGCGCGCAGAGCCCCGGGCGCGGGGTGTCTCGCAATTGCTCAAACAGCTGGAAGTCGGCTTGGCTCAGATGGCCTTGCAGCTTGGCGAGATAAGCCATGGTCACCAGGCGCTGATCGAAAAAGCTGCGCGCGGCGTGTTTGATCTGCGGGGTGCCCAAGGCGATTTTCTGGACGTTGGCAAACTCCAGGCGCGGTTGCAGGCTTTGCAGCGGTGTGATCAGTTTTTGCGGTGTGATCCAGGAGAGCTCTTCATTCAGCGGGGCACCGGCGTAGCTCAGGGTGCTGTGTTCGAGGAAGGCCGAGCCCGCTTTGGCGTCATCCGTGTGCAGGCCACGCAGCGTGAGCTCCACCAGTGAGCGTTGTTGAACGTAGGCGCCTGCTTGAGCCACCGTGCGGCGAGTGGTGATGTGCAGTTTATCCGGGTCCAGGTCGTGTATGTCCCACCGATAGGCCAGGTACTCGGCCCATTGATAGCGAGCGAGGGCATGGGGGGTTGAAGCGGGGCCGATCAGGTCCATGAACGCCTGACGAGCCTGGTTATAGTTGCGCAGATGCAGGTCAAGCATGTTGCGTTGGCTGTCGCCGGCGCTGCGGTACCAGTCCGGAAGGGCGTGATAGAGATCACGTTCCAGCAACAGCTGTGCCCTGAGTTCCAGGCGTGAGGTCAGGTCCGGCAGGGCAGCGTTGACCGCGTTGTCCAACTGTTGCTGTAGCTGTGCGGCGTTGAGCTGGCCGTCTTCGGCGAGGCTCAGGGCGAAGTCGATGTCTTGTGTGCGTTTGTCGAGCAGCGCCTGATAGGCGTGTTCGAACAGCGGTTCACCCTCTATGGGCTGCAGGTTCAGCGGGAATATCTCAAGGGTCTCGAGGTGCTGATACCGCACGGGCAGGTGGCGATTGAACTCTGCCCGTCCGGTATGCGTCGCCATCGCCGATTGCAAGCCTTGGTCCAGTTCGTGCAGCGAGTCGAAGGCTTCCAGGCCGCGAGAAGGCGTGAATAACAGCACCGGGCCCACGGGGTCGGTGCTGCTCAGGCTGTCGATGGCCGGGCTGGCCTTGCGCGTCAGCACGAAGGCGCCGGCGAATGCCACCGTGTGTTCCTGATAGCTGAAAGTGAGCGCGTACAGGCCCGGACGAAAGCTGGGCCCGCGGGAACAATCTTCAAGCATCAGCAGGTCGGCGGGGGACAGCAAATAGTCACTGACGTTGAGTCGAGCCTCGTGTTCCAGGGCGCTGATACCGGCGGTGAAAGTCAGGTAAGTCTTGCGGCTTTGGCCATCGACGGTGCTTGTTTCATTCAGGGTCTGCAGGTTTTTGTTCAGGCCGGATTGCAATTGACTCAGTTTTTGTTTGCCGGCGGTCTGGGTGAGGTCCACCTGGTCGAGGCCTTGATACAGGGCGCGAGCCTGAGTCTGGAATGTGCCGTTGATGCGCTTTAAGGTGGCGCTTGTCTGCTCCAGTGTCGCGCGATCTTTCGGCAGGACGACAGGCCGTCGGCTGTGAGGGCGCAGTGTTGGGTCGATCTCCAGCAAGTGAGTGTGGATCTGCTGCAGCGTGGGTGCGGATGCAAGGGTGTTCGGCGTACTCATTGGCACAGCCCCGGGAGTGGTGAGTTGAATCACCAGCATGGGGATAGAAGCGGTGTGCTCGGCAGTAGATAGGTATGCCCGGGTGCTCATCAACGCCCGGTGTTGTGTGCTAGTCTGCTGGCCCTTTTAGTTCTGGATGGCAAGCAAAGCGCGGCACCTGTGCGGCTTTTTGAATGCCTTCCTACAGCGGAGCACCTTCATGTCCGACGTTAATCTGTCCACCGACGAAACCCGCGTCAGCTACGGTATTGGCCGTCAACTGGGCGACCAACTGCGCGACAACCCGCCACCGGGCGTGAGCATTGACGCGATCCTGGCTGGCCTGACCGACGCCTTCGACGGCAAGCCAAGCCGTGTTGACCAAGAGCAAATGGCTGCCAGCTTCAAGGTTATCCGCGAAATCATGCAAGCCGAAGCGGCTGCCAAAGCTGAAGCGGCTGCTGGCGAAGGCCTGGCTTTCCTGGCTGAAAACGCCAAGCGTGACGGCATCACCACCCTGGCTTCCGGCCTGCAATTTGAAGTGCTGACGGCCGGTGATGGCGCCAAGCCGTCCCGTGAAGATCAAGTGCGCACCCACTACCACGGCACCCTGATCGACGGCACTGTGTTCGACAGCTCCTACGAGCGCGGCCAGCCTGCAGAATTCCCGGTTGGCGGCGTGATCGCCGGCTGGACCGAAGCCCTGCAACTGATGAATGCCGGCAGCAAATGGCGCCTGTACGTGCCGAGCGAACTGGCTTACGGCGCTCAAGGCGTTGGCAGCATCCCGCCGCACAGCGTTCTGGTGTTTGACGTCGAACTGCTCGACGTACTGTAAAACCTGCTCATGAAGGCGCCTGGTTTTGTGTGGGAGCCGGGCTTGCCCGCGATGCAGACGACTCGGTCTGAAGCTTTACCGAGGTGATGCTATCGCAGGCAAGCCAGCTCCCACATGAACCAGGTGCGCTCAGGTTTTTGCGCTGGTTTCATGGATGAAACTTGCCATTCAGCTCAGTGGCCGGGCGCAACGCTCGGGCATAGCAGAACAGAAACAGGTTACGCACCACTTCCTTCAGCACGCCAGGCTCGCTGGAACTCAAGCCATTCACATCCAGGTCGCCCTGGTCCTGCAGTTCATTCAGCGCTTCTTCTTCCAGCACAGCACACACTTCACCGGTTTCCCGATGCAGGATTCGCAGGTAAGGGTGTGGGCGGTCCAGCCAGGCATCTATCAAATACGTCATGGTGCATTCTCCTTGATCGGTTTCAATGAGAATAATTCTTATTCGTAGAATAGCAAGTGCCTATTGGCGGTTTCCTGAGTTTTCTGTGTGGATATTGCGTTCGGTCAACGCAGAGGGCGAAACGCCATCCCGCGGCGGGCGCGGGATGGAGGCAGCAGATTCAGACTTTGCGCACAAACTCGGATTTGAGTTTCATCGGGCCGATACCGTCGATCTTGCAATCGATATCGTGGTCACCGTCGCACAGGCGGATGTTTTTGACCTTGGTGCCGACCTTCACAACGAGTGAGGTGCCTTTAACCTTGAGGTCTTTGATCACAGTGATGGTGTCGCCGTCCTGCAGGACGTTGCCTACAGAGTCTTTCTTCACGGTTTCATCGCCGGCTGCTTCGGCCTCGCCAGTGGCGGACCACTCATGGGCGCATTCCGGGCAGATCAGCTGGGCGCCGTCTTCGTAGGTGTATTCGGAATTGCATTTCGGGCAGGGTGGCAACGTGCTCACTAAAGCTCCTATAGAGTCAGGATGGCTAAAAGTCGCACATTATATAGGGTTTATTGCGCAGATGGGGTGCTGGAGAACTCTGTGGGCTGGCTTGCCTGCGATAGCGGCAGTGAATTCACTGAAGTCATCACAGGCAAGCCAGCTCCCACATGAAGCAGGGGAGTATCAGTGAGTGCGCGCTACCGCAAACTCACTCAGCTCAACCAGGGCATCCCGGTATTCGCTGGCCGGCAGGGCATCCAGGCACTTGATGGCACGGGCCACATAGTCGCGTGCCAGTTGTGCGGTGTACTCCAGCGAGCCCGAGGCTTCCACCGCAGCGCGGATGGCTTCCAGGTCTTCGATCCCGCCTTTCTGGATCGCCTTGCGCACCAATGCAGCCTGTTCCGGCGTGCCTTCGCGCATGGTGTAGATCAGCGGCAAGGTCGGCTTGCCTTCAGCCAGGTCGTCACCGACGTTCTTGCCCAGGGTTTCGGCGTCGCCTTTGTAGTCGAGCAGGTCGTCCACCAGCTGGAACGCGACACCCAGGTGATCGCCAAACGTGCGCAAGGCCTCACGTTGTTCAGGCGACGCTTCGCACAGGGCCGCGGCGCTATGGGTCGAGGCTTCGAAGAGCATCGCGGTTTTGCCGCGAATCACTTCCATGTAGGTTTCTTCGCTGGTGCTGGCGTCGCGAACCTTCGACAGCTGCAACACTTCGCCTTCGGCGATGATGCGCGTGGCTTGTGAAAGAATCTTCATCACCGGCATCGAGCCCAGTTCGACCATCATTTCGAACGAGCGCGAGTACAGGAAGTCGCCCACCAGTACGCTGGGCGCGTTGCCCCACATCGCGTTGGCGGTCTCGCGGCCACGGCGCATGCCGGACATGTCGACCACGTCGTCATGCAGCAGGGTGGCGGTGTGCAGGAACTCGATAGTGGCGGCCAGCAGGCGCAGGTCATCGCCTTCGCGGCCCAGGGCCTTGCCGCACAGCAACACTAATAAAGGACGCAGGCGTTTACCGCCCGCCGACGTAATGTAGTCGCCGATTTTGGAGACCAGCGGCACTTTAGAAGTCAGCTGCTTCTTGATGATGCCGTCGACGGCGCTAAAATCGTCCGCGACCGCGCGGTAGAAGGCTTGGGGTTGCATCAGCGACAGTCGCTCCAGAAGGGTTGCGCGGCATGCTAGGACCCTCACCCCCGGGTGTCAAGGCGCGATAGACGGCCCCTTGCAAGGCTTCTTTACCTTGCGTACAATCGCGCACCCTGAACTTCCTGGGCAGCACCTGCCTTACGCAATTGCATTAGGGACGTCCATCCCATGCAGCCATGCCAGCCAATACCTCTTCTTATAAAGAGCTGGGTGAGCAGGATTATCGGAGAAATACCATGTCGTACGCAGTAATTGTTACTGGTGGCAAGCAATACAAGGTCGCCCCAGGTGAATACCTGAAGATCGAAAAACTGGAAATCGCTACCGGCGAATCCGTTACCTTTGATCGCGTTCTGTTGGTCGCCAATGGCGATGACGTGAACATCGGCGCTCCAGTTGTTGCTGGCGCTACCGTTGTGGCTGAAGTGATCTCCCAAGGTCGTCACGATAAAGTCCGCATCATCAAGTTCCGTCGTCGTAAGCACCACATGAAGCGTATGGGCCACCGCCAGTGGTACACCGAGATCAAAATCACCGGTATTCAGGCTTAATTTCAGCCTAATTCCTCACTAGGAGAATTGACTCATGGCACACAAAAAAGCTGGTGGTAGTACCCGTAACGGTCGCGACTCAGAAGCCAAACGCCTTGGCGTTAAGATGTATGGCGGCCAGAAAATCATTCCGGGCAACATCATCGTGCGTCAGCGCGGCACCCAATTCCACGCCGGTTACGGTGTTGGCATGGGTAAAGATCACACCCTCTTCGCTAAAATCGAAGGCGTGATCAAGTTTGAAGTAAAGGGCGCTTTCAACCGCCGTTACGTGAGCGTTGTCGCCGCTTAATTGCGCGATCGCTGGAAAAGCCCTGTCTCGCGACGGGGCTTTTTCGTTTGTGGAGTGAGTCTCTTGCAAAGCTGTTTGTGATGGGCTCAGGCGCTGGATTGGCGGTCGTTTTCTGAGGTCGCTGCGCTCATTTTTGCAAGAGTCTTATGTCTTGGTTTCTTAAGCTCGTCCACGCGACGAGAGGCGTTTTGTTATGAAGTTCGTTGATGAAGTTTCCATCCGAGTAAAAGCAGGCGACGGCGGTAACGGTTGCATGAGTTTCCGTCGCGAAAAATTCATCGAAAACGGTGGCCCAAACGGCGGTGACGGCGGTGACGGCGGTTCCATCTACATGATGGCCGACGAAAACCTCAACACCCTGGTCGACTACCGTTACACCCGGCACTTTGATGCCGAGCGTGGCTCCAACGGCGGCAGCACCGACTGCACCGGTAAAAAAGGCGAAGACCTGGTACTGCGTGTACCGGTCGGCACCACGATCATCGATTCTGCTACCCAGGAAGTGATTGGCGACCTGACCAAGGCCGGCCAGAAGCTGATGGTTGTGCAGGGCGGCTGGCACGGTCTGGGTAACACCCGATTCAAGTCCAGCACCAACCGTGCACCACGCCAAACCACGCCGGGCAAGCCGGGCGAGCAGCGTGACCTGAAACTGGAAATGAAAGTACTGGCCGACGTAGGCCTGCTGGGCTTGCCGAACGCCGGTAAAAGTACCTTCATTCGTTCGGTTTCGGCCGCCAAGCCGAAAGTCGCCGACTACCCGTTCACCACCCTGGTACCAAACCTGGGGGTGGTCAGCGTTGACCGCTGGAAAAGCTTTGTGATCGCCGACATTCCCGGCCTGATCGAAGGCGCTTCCGATGGCGCCGGCCTGGGGATTCGCTTCCTCAAGCACTTGTCGCGTACTCGCTTGCTGCTGCACCTCGTCGACATGGCGCCGCTGGATGACACCAGTGCACCGGATGCTGCCGAAGTGATTGTCAGCGAGCTGACCAAGTTCAGCCCGGCCCTGGCCGAGCGCGATCGTTGGTTGGTGCTGAACAAGTGCGACCAGATCCTGGAAGAAGAGCACGAAGCGCGCGTCAAGGAAATCGTCGATCGCCTGGAATGGGAAGGTCCGGTCTACGTGATCTCGGCCATCGCCAAAGAAGGCACCGAGCGCCTGACCCGCGACATCATGCGCTACCTCGAAGACCGTGCAGACCGCCTGGCGGCCGACCCGGTATTCAAGGCCGAACTGGCTGAGCTTGATCAGCAGATCGAAGACGAAGCCCGTGCCCAGCTGCAAGCCCTGGACGACCAGCGTGCCCTGCGCCGCAGCGGCGTGAAGTCGGTCCATGACATCGGCGACGATGATTGGGACGAAGAAGATGTAGATGACGAAGACGGTCCGGAAATCATTTACGTGCGTGACTGATTCGTTGCGATAAACTTGAACGCCGCTCCTTTTAGAGCGGCGTTTTGGTATCCGGGTATAACGTTTTGGGCGGCGCTGGGTCGCGCAGCCCTCACTTTAAGGTTGAAGATGATGCGGAGCAAAGTGACAGGTGCGCAGCGCTGGGTCGTAAAGATCGGAAGTGCGCTGCTGACGGCGGATGGCAAAGGCCTGGATCGCGCAGCGATGAGCGTCTGGGTCGAGCAGATGGTGGCCTTGCATGAGGCTGGCGTGGAATTGGTGCTGGTATCGTCCGGGGCTGTTGCTGCCGGAATGAGCCGCCTCGGCTGGACCGCGCGACCCAGCGCGATGCACGAGCTGCAAGCTGCCGCCGCCATCGGCCAGATGGGCCTGGTGCAAGCCTGGGAATCCAGCTTTGCCGAGCACGGCCGCCACACCGCGCAGATCCTGCTGACCCACGACGACCTGTCCGACCGCAAGCGCTACCTCAACGCCCGCAGCACTTTGCGCGCGCTGGTGGAGCTGAAGGTCATCCCGGTGATCAACGAAAACGACACCGTGGTCACCGACGAGATCCGCTTTGGCGACAACGACACCCTGGCAGCCCTGGTGGCCAATCTGGTGGAAGCTGACCTGCTGGTGATCCTCACCGACCGTGACGGCATGTTCGACGCCGACCCGCGCAACAACCCAGACGCCCAGTTGATCTACGAAGCCCGGGCCGATGACCCGGCGCTGGATGCGGTTGCCGGCAGCGTCGGCGGTGCCCTGGGTCGTGGCGGCATGCAGACCAAGCTGCGCGCTGCACGCCTGGCCGCACGTTCCGGTGCCCACACCATCATTGTCGGCGGGCGCCTGGAGCGCGTGCTGGATCGTCTGAAGGCCGGCGAGCGCATCGGTACGCTGCTGTCGCCGGAACGCGGCATGCTGGCGGCGCGCAAACAATGGCTGGCCGGTCATCTGCAAACCCGTGGCACGTTGGTACTGGATGCAGGTGCCGTATCTGCATTGTCCCAAGGCAACAAGAGCCTGCTGCCGGTGGGCGTCAAACTGGTGCAGGGCAGCTTCCGCCGTGGCGAGATGGTGGTGTGCGTGGCGCCCGACGGGCGTGAGATCGCCCGTGGCCTGGCCAACTACAGCGCTCTGGAAGCACAGAAGATTATTGGACAATCGTCCGACGCCATTGTCGGACTCTTGGGTTACATGGCCGAACCGGAACTGGTTCACCGCGACAACCTGATCCTCGTCTAAACATAAGGAATACACGATGCGCGTGATGAAGGGATTGCTCGGCCTGTTAGTGGCCCTGCCACTGTTGGCCTCGGCGGAAGAGATCGGCCAGGTATCGACGGTGTTCAAATTTGTCGGCCCCAACGACCGCATTGTGGTCGAGGCGTTTGATGACCCCAAGGTCGACGGCGTGACCTGCTACCTGTCGCGGGCCAAGACTGGCGGCGTCAAAGGCGGCCTGGGCCTGGCTGAAGACCGCGCCGAAGCTTCGATTGCCTGCCGTCAGGTGGGCCCGATCCACTTCAAGGGCGAGCTCAAGGACGGCGACGAAGTGTTCAAGGAGCGCACCTCGCTGGTGTTCAAGACCATGCAGGTGGTGCGTTTTCTCGACAAGAAGCGCAACACCCTGGTTTACCTGGTTTACAGCGACCGTTTGATTGAAGGCAGCCCGCAGAATGCGGTCACGGCCATCCCGATTTTGCCTTGGCCGACTGCGCAATAACCGGCGGGCGAGTTTTTCAATCGGCGTCTATGATTGCAGGCTTGTGGTCTGTAATCTCGACAAGCCGCAATGCGAAGAACATGGGATATCTGGAGTTCGTCATGAGTGCTTTCCACGACCTGAAACTCAAAGCTTTAGACGGTCATGAGCTGCCGCTGGCGCCCTTCAAGGGGCAAGTTGTGCTGGTGGTCAACGTGGCCTCCAAATGTGGCTTGACCCCGCAATACGCGGCGTTGGAAAACCTCTATCAGCAATACAAGAGCCAGGGTTTCACCGTGCTGGGCCTGCCGTGCAACCAGTTTGCAGGCCAGGAGCCGGGTACCGAGGAAGAGATCCAGGCGTTTTGCAGCCTGAATTACGGCGTAACGTTCCCGTTGGGCAGCAAGCTCGACGTCAACGGGCCTGATCGCCATCAGCTCTACCGCCTGTTGGCGGGCGAGGGTGCCGAGTTTCCGGGAGACATCACCTGGAATTTCGAGAAATTCCTGTTGGGCAAGGATGGACGCGTGCTCGCGCGCTTCTCGCCGCGCACCGCGCCGGATGATCCAACGATCGTGCAAGCCATCGAAAAAGCTTTGGCCTGAATAGCGGGCTTTTTGTGGCAAGCAGACTTGCTGTGGCGAGCGCGCTTGCCCCGCGTTGGGCTGCGCAGCAGCCCCAATAAACTCACCGCGATTCTCCAGACACTCCGAGGTGCATGGTTTCGGGGCCGCTTCGCGCCCCAACGCGGGGCAAGCCCGCTCGCCACAATAAGCTCGCTCACCACAGGCCAGCGCTTCTTCGCCTCCCGCACTTTTACCCCTTAATCACCCAGATCAATAGTGCTTCCACGCGCCGCGCACACGCAATATTATCCACATCATAAATCCCTCTGCCGTGGAGTGCTCCATGTCTGTCCAAGCTTTATTCAAACCCTTCCAGCTCGGTGCACTGCAGTTGTCGACCCGCGTGGTCATGGCGCCCATGACCCGTTCGTTTTCCCCGGGTGGCGTACCCAACTCCAAAGTCATCGAGTACTACCGCCGCCGTGCCGCTGCCGGTGTTGGCCTGATCATCACCGAAGGCACCGTGGTAGGGCATCAAGCCTCCAACGGTTACCCGAACGTCCCGCATTTTTACGGTGAGGCCGCGCTGGCCGGCTGGAAAAAAGTGGTCGACGCCGTGCATGCCGAGGGCGGCAAGATCGTCCCGCAGCTGTGGCACGTGGGCAGCGTGCGCCGTATCGGCACCGAGCCTGACGCCAGCGTGCCGGCCTACGGCCCGATGGAAAAACTCAAGGACGGCACTGTCGTCGTCCACGGCATGACCGCCCAAGACATCAAAGACGTGATCAACGCCTTCGCCCAGGCCGCCAAGGATGCGCAAAGCATCGGCATGGACGGCGTGGAGATCCACGGTGCCCACGGCTATCTGGTCGACCAGTTTTTCTGGGAAGGCACCAACCAGCGCACCGACGAATACGGTGGCAGCCCTGCCAATCGCTCACGTTTTGCCATTGAGTTGATCCAGGCCACCCGCGCCGCCGTGGGTCCGGACTTCCCGATCATCTTGCGTTTCTCCCAGTGGAAGCAGCAGGACTACACTGCGCGCCTGGTGCAAACCCCGGAAGCTTTGGGTGAGTTCCTCAAGCCGTTGTCTGACGCGGGTGTGGATATTTTCCACTGCTCCACGCGCCGTTTTTGGGAGCCGGAATTCGAAGGTTCCGACCTCAACCTGGCCGGCTGGACCCGTCAGCTCACCGGCAAACCGACCATCACCGTCGGCAGCGTGGGCCTTGACGGCGAATTCCTGCAGTTCATGGTCAACACCGACAAGGTCGCGCAACCGGCCAGCCTGGAAAAACTGCTGGAGCGCCTGAACAACGACGAGTTCGACCTGGTCGCCGTGGGCCGCGCCCTGCTGGTGGACCCGGATTGGGCCGTCAAAGTGCGTGAAGGGCGTGAAGGCGACATCCTGCCGTTCAGTCGTGAGGCGTTGACGACCTTGGTGTAATGGGCGACAGGCCTGACGCCATCGCGGGCAAGCCCGGCTCCCACAGTGGAATGCATTTCCTTGTGGGAGCCGGGCTTGCCCGCGATGGCGATCTAACGGCCAACACCTGCGTCAGATCAAGCGCGACTGCCCTGCAATCACCGGCTGCTCGCTGCACACGCCGCGCAACTGCCGTTCAAACTGCTCGATAATCGCCGGCCAACCCTGGCGACTCGCGTGTTGCCGGGCATTCAGGCGCATGCGGCGCAGACTTTCTGCATCTTCCAGCAGCCAATTGGCCGCATCGCAAAACGCTTCCTCATCCCCCGGCATCGCCAGCACACCGTTGTAGCCATGGCGGATATGCTGGGTCGCGGCCGCCTGGTCGTAGGCCACCACGCCCAACCCCGAGGCCATGGCTTCCAGTACCACGTTGCCAAAGGTTTCAGTCAGGCTGGGAAACAGGAACACATCGCCCGACGCGTAATGGCGCGCCAGTTCTTCACCGCGCAATGTGCCGCAGAAAATGGCTTCCGGTAGTTCCTTTTCCATCATCGCCCGTTGTGGGCCATCGCCTACGATGATCAGTTTCATCTGGCGCAGTGGGTAAGTGTCCTGCAAGGTTTCAAAGCAACGTTTGAGCAGCCCCAGGTTCTTCTCCTGCGCAAGCCGCCCCACGTGTATCACCGTGATTTGCTCACTGTTCAATGCCCAGCTTTCACGCAGGGCATTATCGCGCTTGGCCGGGTGAAACAATTGACTGTCGACCCCGCGCGACAACATGCCCAGGCGCTCGAAACTACGGCGCTCCAGCTCCAGACGTTGGCTGGTGCTGGGCACGAGGGTCAAGGTTGAGCGGTTATGGAACCAGCGCAAATAGTGGGTCACCACGCGGCTCAGCAGGCTCAAGCCATATTGATTCGAATACTGCTGGAAATTGGTATGGAACCCGCTGACGACGCTGATTCCCAGGCGACGCGCCGCGCGCAACGCGGATAACCCCAGCGGCCCTTCCGTGGCGATATACAGCACGTCCGGGCGCTGACGGGTCCAGCGCCGCAGCAGTTTGTGCATCGACGACTGGCCCCATTGCAGGCCCGGGTAGCCCGGCAGTGGCCAGCCGCGGCACAGCAGCAATTCGTCATCGCTGGGGCGGCTCTGGTCGACACCCTGGCGCGGGCGCACCAGTTCGACTTGATGGCCACGCGCACGCAAACCGTCACACAGGCGGCCAAGGGTATTGGCCACCCCGTTGATCTCCGGCGGGAAGGTTTCGGTAATCAGGGTGATGTGAAGCGAGGCTGTCGTCATGACCCACAGTGTCACCGTGGGCCATGTCGTCATTGTGTCATCGCGATGATGGATTTATGACTTGGCGACCTGTTGCCGCGTCATGGCTTCGGCGCCTTGCTCACGCACCCAGAACAAGGTGGCGCCAGCCACTGCAGCCGGCATCATCAGCAGGTTGACCACCGGCACCAGCAACACCAGGTAAACAATGCCGCCGAAGCTCATGCTCTGCCAGCGTTTCTGGCGCAGCCAGGCGAGCATCTCGTTCCAGCCCAGCTTGTGGTTGTCGGCCGGGTAGTCGATGTACTGGATCGCCATCATCCACACGCCAAACAACAGCCACAGCGGCGCCGCGACGAGGTTGACCACCGGAATGAACGACAGGATAAACAGGCCGATTGCCCGTGGCAGGAAGTAGCCCAGCTTGCGCATTTCCCGCGCCAGGGTACGCGGCACCATGGCGATCAGCTCGCTCCAGCTGAAGGCCGGAAAGTCATCGGTGCCACGCACCACCACTTCGACTTTCTCCGAGAGAAAACCGTTGAAAGGCGCCGCGATGATGTTGGCCAGCATGGTGAAGGTAAAAAACACCATCAGCACCACCAGCACCACAAACAGTGGCCACAGCAGGTAATTCAGAAAGCTCAGCCAGCTCGGCAGCGTCGGCATCAAGTGGTCGACCCAAAGGCTGAACTGATGGCCGGCGAAATAGATCAAGCCGACGAACAGCACCAGGTTGATCGCCAGCGGCAGCAGCACAAACAGGCGCAGGCCAGGGCTCAACACCAATTTGAGGCCTTCACGCAGGTATTGCGGGCCGGAAAGAGCGGGGGCGGGCATGGGGAACTCCGAGCAGGATGACGAACGCGCCGACCTTACCGGCTTTGTCGCGCAGGCGAAAGCCGCGACATCAACGGTAACAAAGGTGTCGATCAACCCGTTCAATTGCATAGAGATCGCCTATGAGCTGGATTGTCATTCCGTATTTCCTTAATCTTGCCCCCCTCTATACGCTGCACCCATTATTTTCAGGATCTGCGAGTTCAAGCCTTCCCCAAGTGCTTCGCGGTCCTTTTTTATTCCAGCCGCCTTGTTGTCCGGGCGGTCGACAGGAGTGAGTCATGTCTGATACCCGTCATTCGCGAGTGATTATTCTCGGTTCCGGCCCTGCCGGTTACAGCGCTGCCGTCTACGCTGCCCGAGCCAACCTCAAGCCGCTGCTGATCACCGGCATGCAGGCGGGCGGTCAATTGACCACCACCACGGAAGTCGACAACTGGCCGGGCGACGTTCACGGCCTGACCGGCCCGGTGTTGATGGAACGCATGAAAGAACACGCCGAGCGCTTTGAAACCGAGATCGTCTTCGACCACATCAACAAGGTCGACTTCTCCAAAAAGCCTTACAGCCTGACCGGCGACAGCGGCGTCTACACCTGTGACGCGCTGATCATCGCCACCGGCGCCAGCGCCCGTTACCTGGGCCTGCCGTCGGAAGAAGCGTTCATGGGCAAGGGCGTTTCCGCCTGTGCGACTTGCGATGGTTTCTTCTACCGCAACAAACCGGTCGCCGTAGTCGGCGGCGGCAACACCGCTGTGGAAGAGGCGCTGTACCTGGCCAACATCGCCAGCACCGTGACCCTGGTTCACCGTCGCGAGACCTTCCGCGCCGAGAAGATCCTGATCGACAAGCTGCACGCCCGTGTTGCTGAAGGCAAGATCATCCTCAAGCTCAACGCCACCCTGGACGAAGTCCTGGGCGACAACATGGGCGTGACCGGTGCTCGCCTGAAAAACAACGATGGCAGCTTCGACGAGCTGAAAGTTGACGGCGTGTTCATCGCCATCGGCCACACCCCGAACACCTCGCTGTTCGAAGGCGTGCTGGACGCCAAAGACGGCTACCTGGTGGTGCAGGGCGGCCGTGAAGGCAACGCGACTGCGACCAACATCGAAGGCATCTTTGCTGCCGGTGACGTGGCTGACCACGTGTACCGTCAGGCCATCACCTCGGCCGGCGCCGGTTGCATGGCGGCCCTGGATGCCGAGCGTTACCTCGACGGGTTGAAGGACGCTTCGTTCTAAACCGTTGAAATAAAAAAACCGGCTGAGAGGCCGGTTTTTTTATGTCCACAATTTAATCAGCGCCGCAGTTCAAATGTGGGAGCTGGCTTGCCTGCGATAGCGGGGTGACATTCACCACCGCCATCGCAGGCAAGCCAGCTCCCACAGTGACCGTATTGCAAATTGAATCAGCGGCGGGTCAGGGGCTGTGCGGTGAATTTCACACTGGCCAAACCATGCGCGATCAACGCCCGGATATTGCCGTGGTCAGTGCCTTCCGGAGTAGCCACGACCGAACGGTAATGCTCACCAAACGCCAACAGCGCTTCCTGGTCATTCAAGCCTTCCAGCAATGCCAGGCCAAGGGTCTTGCACGAACCTTCGTTCTGCCCGGCAGCATTTTCCACGTCGCCGTTGGTGAAGGCTTGCGGCTGGTAGTCGTAAGCTGCGGCCACAAAAGCCAGTGTGTCAGCAAAAATATGTTCGCCGCTGTTGAGGCTGGCACGCAGGGCATTCAAATCAGTCATGGGTTTTTCCTTTGGCAAACGCCGCCTGTTGGTCGGCGCTGGCTTCTTTCTGGTATTGGGCTTTCCACTCGGCGTACGGCATGCCGTACACCACTTCACGGGCGTCATCGAGGCTTAGTTCGATCTGACGCTCGTCAGCCTCGGCCTTGTACCACTTGGACAGGCAGTTGCGGCAGAAACCGGAGAGGTTCATCAGGTCGATGTTCTGCACATCCTTGCGGCTGTCCAGGTGCGCCACCAGCCGGCGAAAGGCGGCGGCTTCGAGTTCGAGGCGTTGTTGATCGTTCATAAGGCTCACTGAAAATCCGGGGGGTTAGCGGCTGGCCGCCAGGGTAATCGAAACCGACTCGGCAAAACGCAGCGCGTGGGGTTTGTCCACTTCGACTTCGGCGTACAGCACGGACTCATTGCTCATCACCAGGTCCAGCAGTTCCTGAGTCAGGCGCTCCAGCAGGGCAAAACGATTGCCTTCGACGTGAGCGATGATCGCCTTGGTGATGGTGCGGTAGTTCAGCGCGTGGTCAATGTCATTGTCGCGCACGGCTTCCTGGGCGGCATACAGGATGGTCAGGTTGATCAGCACATCCTGCTTGTTGAGGATCTCGTCCTCGTTGATGCCGATAAAGGTGCGCAGGCACAGGTCCTTGACCCGGATGCGCGCCATGCCTGGTTGAAGTTGTGGCATTGCTACTTGCTCCGTCCGATCAGTTGCAGGAACTCCATGCGCGTAGTGTTCGACTCGCGGAACGCGCCGAGCATCACCGAGGTGTTCATGGTTGAATTCTGTTTTTCCACACCGCGCATCATCATGCACATGTGTTTGGCTTCGATTACCACTGCCACCCCGGCCGCCTGGGTGACTTGCTGGATGGCGTCGGCGATTTGCCGCGTGAGGTTTTCCTGAATCTGCAGACGCCGTGCGTACATGTCCACAATGCGCGCCAGCTTCGACAGGCCGAGCACCTTGCCGGTCGGAATATAGGCCACGTGGGCCTTGCCGATAAAGGGCAACAGGTGATGCTCGCACAGCGAATACAGCTCGATGTCCTTGAGGATCACCATCTCGTCATTGTCGGAGGCGAACAGGGCGCCGTTGACGATTTCGTCCAGATCCTGCTCATAGCCATGACACAGGTACTGCATGGCCTTGGCCGCGCGCTTGGGGGTGTCGAGCAGGCCTTCGCGTTCCGGGTCTTCGCCCAGACCTTTGAGAATTTCGCGGTAGTGTTGGGGCAGGGACAAGGTCATACAACATCCTCACAAACGGCTTACTTGATATGCCGCCCGCCGTTGACGGTCAGGGTGGTACCGGTGACATAGGGGTTGTCCAGCAGGTAACGCACGCTCTGGTAGATCACCTCGGGCCCGGGTTCGATGCCGAGTGCGGCCTTTGAAAGCACCTTTTCGCGGTACGCCGTGTCGTCGCCTTCGTTGAACATCACCATGGCCGGTGCAATACCGTTGACCTTGATCAGCGGCGCAAATTGCGCGGCGAACGACAGCGTGAGGCTGTCGAGCCCGGCTTTGGTGGCGCAGTAGGCGATGTGCTGGCGGCTGCCCTTGCGCACGACGTCATCGCTGATATGCACGATATCGGCGGGTGTCGAGCGTTGCAGCAAAGGTGAACAATGCAGGTTGATCAGGTACGGCGCAAGCATGTGCACGCTGAACATGTCGATGAATGCACGGCTTTCGTCGCCAGGGGTTTCCGCCACCCACGCCGAGGCGTTGTGGATGATTGCGCGCAGGCTGTCGGTGTGGGTTTTCAGGGCGGCGATGAAGGCGAGAATCCCCGCTTCGCTGGAAAAATCGGCAAACACGCCGACCGCGCCGCGTTCGCGCAAGGCCTCAACGCCCGGGCGTTCGCTGCGGTAGCTGAAAATCACCCGGTGGCCTTCGTCCAGCAGGCGCTCGGCGCAATGCAGGCCGACACGCTGGCCGGCACCGGTGATCAGGATCGGGGCGTCTGTTGCAGTCATGGGAGGCTCAAGTCGCGGGCAGGTGGAAACTATACCAGCGACCGGCCGCCCCTGTACTCAAGCGGCAGCTTCGCTGACCTTTGCCGGAGGCGGTGAGGGGTGCAGCCAGTTCGCCAACAAGTGCGTCGACAACGGAATAAAGAAGTAAACCATCAGCGGCGTGAGCGCCAGGGTGCTGACCAGTACACGGGTGAACAGGTCCAGTTCGCTGAGCAATGGCCCAAGGCCAAAGTTGAACAGCAGCGACACCGGAAAAAACGCCAGCCAGATTGCGACCGCCTGTTTCCAGCGTGGCGGCCGAGCGCCCACGGTGCCAAACCAGCCGTCGATGCCACTGACGCGATGCTCGGACGGGTCGGCAAACAACTCGCTGCCACGACTCAGCCACGCGCTGCGCGAGGCGGAGAACTCCCAGGCGTGCAGGGTTTTTTCGTCGGCGAAGCGGAAGATAATCTGGAATTCGTCATCATGGGGCGGCGGTGCCAGCACGCCGGAACCCAGGTAACCGGGAAAGTCAGTGGCCAGTTGCTCGCCTTCGCGCAGCCAGGCCATCAGTTCTTCGTAGCGCCCTTTGGCCACGCGGCGCGCAACCATCAAGGTGACGGGAGAGGTAGACATTGTGTATCTCCAAATAGACGGGTGCGCTGAACCGGGTAGGTGGCGCACAAACATAGCGACGGGGTGGTGCCGCTATGTAAAAACAGGCAAGGATTATTCCTGTTTTACCCAAATACGCCAGAGACTTCGGACGGATCGTCGTAGACCTTGAACCGGACGCGGCAATCGGCGTTAAATGGGATCCAAATCCACACGGACGTTTCTGACCTCTGATGCCTGAAATCATTGCTCCTCAGCGCGACGCCACGCACGACATCGACGCTGACTCCGAGGCGTTGTTTCCGATTCGCGAAGTGGCGCGGCTCACCGGGGTCAACCCGGTCACCTTGCGTGCGTGGGAGCGCCGCTACGGCTTGATCCAGCCCACCCGCACCGAAAGCGGGCACCGACTGTATTCGAGTGCCGATATCGACACCGTGCACCGCATTCTCGACTGGATCGAGCGCGGCGTGGCGGTCAGCAAAGTAGGCAAGATCCTTGCGCGCGATGATGTGCACAGCGAACCGCTGACGGCATCGCGTATTGATACCGACCTGGAGTGGCGCCAGTGGCAAGCGCAATTGCGGCTGGCTATCCACGCATTCGACGACCGCCAACTGGACCGCTTGTACGGCCAGATTTTCTCCGCCTACTCAACCGCGGTGGTGTTCCAGGACATTCTCATGCCGCTGTGGCAACAGTTGCTGCGTCATCACGCCAGCTTCGGCCAGGCCAGTGAATGGCTGTTCTTCGACAGCTTCCTGCGATCACGCGCGGCGCAACGCCTGCAGGCGATCTGCGCCTCACCGGCGCCGCGGGTAGTGTTGTCGGCCATCGCCGGAGAATGCCGTGAGCTGGAGTTGCTGGTCGCGGGTTTACTGATTGCCAGTGAAAAGCTTGCAGTGAAGGTGCTGGGGATGGGTCAGCCGTTCGATGAGTTGACGCTGATCTGTGAGAAAACCCGGCCGCAAGCCCTTGTCCTGTTCTCCAATCGCGCTCCCGGCAGCGAGTTGCCGGCGCGGCTCAAACGCCTGGCAATGACGCTGGATTGCCCGCTGCTGCTCGCCGGTGATGCGGCGGATTTTGCCGAGCAAAGCCTGGCGGGTTCGCCCATCGGCTGCCTGGGTAACGACGCACGGTTAATGCAGCGCCGCCTGCAGCAATTTCTCAGCGGTCAGCTGGATACCTGATTTCAGGCGTGGACGTGCGGGTGCACCAAGCGGTGCTGGTGCAGTATGAACTGGCGCAGGCGCTCGATTTCATCCGCATCACTCTGGCTCAGGCGGTAAGCGAACAAGCCACGCGCGGTTTCCCTTTCCAGGGTGCCGCGCAGCGCAATGCGCTCATAGCCCGAGGGGCTGAACCACAGGGAAAAGGTCTTCGGCGCCTTGACCCGGCCACGAATCTCCACCAACACACCTTTGAATGACACCTCATGCACCCACAGCGCTGCGGGGTTGCCCCTGACGTTTTCCAGTGCCACCGGGGTTTCCAGCGCCAGGCGCCAGGGCCGGATCATCGGGCCGTCTTCAAAAATGCTCGGCACCCCCAAACGCAGATGCACCGCATGAAACTCGTCTTCCACCAAATGCAGGGGGAAGGTGAGCTGCTGGTTGTCGAACTGTGCCTGGATCGTGACCTGGTCATGCGCGGCGAGCCGGGTGAGCAAATCACGAATCTGCGAACCGCCGTTGACGGTCAGGCTCGACCACGCATCCCGCAGGTTGAGCTGCGGGTTGTGCTGCATGTCCTGGATGAAATCCAGTTCGTCCTGGGTCAAGAGAGTGTCGCGCTGCATTGATGTGGCTCAAGGATGAGACATTAAAAAGCCATTATCGCCCTAAAGGCCGCATTTTCTACAACTTGTTAACTCCACTCGTCGCTTGGAGGGCCGCTAACTGGTCTTTCAGCTCGGCCACCTGGGCTTCCAGCTGGGCAACACGCTGCTGCGCCTTGACCTGAGTGGTGACGTCTTTTTGCACGCCAACAAAATAGGTTTGCTTGTCGGCCTCGTTATAAACCGTAGACAGCGACAGCTCATTCCAGAAATGCGTGCCGTCCTTGCGGTAGTTACGCAGGATTTCCCGGCACGACCCGCCGCTGTCGAGCGCCTCGCGAATGGCCATCAGGGCCGGCTGATCGCGGTCGCCGGACTGCAGGAAGCGGCAGTCCTGGTACAGGATGTCGTCCAGGGAGTAGCCAGTCAGGCGTTCAAAAGCCGGGTTGACGTAAATCAGCGGCTTGTCCTGGCCTTCCCGCTCGGCGACGACGATGCCGTCGTTGGAGGCGTTGATCACCATTTGCATCAGGTTGGCGTTAATCATTGAGCGGTCCATGGCTTGTTTTTGGAAGCTTGAGTTTATGGCAAGTCTTGAATCTTGCACCGGGTGCGCTGAAATAGTTGCACCAGCTGCTAATATCCCACGCTTTCGCTCAACCACAGGATCAGATTGATGAAAGTCGCCATCCTTTCCGGCTCGGTCTACGGCACGGCTGAAGAAGTCGCCCGTCACGCCGCCGGTCTCCTCAACGCGGCGGGTTTTGAGGCCTGGCACAATCCTCGCGCCACCCTGGCCGATGTGCAGGCCTTCGCCCCCGAAGCGTTTCTGGCGGTGACCTCGACCACCGGCATGGGCGAGCTGCCCGACAACCTGCAACCGCTGTACTCGACGATTCGTGACCAACTGCCCGCCGCCTGGCGCGGCCTGCCCGGCGCCGTCATCGGTTTGGGGGATGCGAGCTATGGCGACACCTTCTGCGGCGGCGGCGAGCAAATGCGCGAACTGTTCGGCGAGCTGGGCGTGCGTGAAGTACTGCCGATGCTGCGCCTGGACGCCAGCGAGAGCGTCACCCCCGAAGCCGACGCCGAGCCGTGGCTGGCCGAACTGGTCACTGCACTGCGCGGTTGACCGGAAACTCACGCAGCAACGCCAGCCAGGCCTGGGCGGCTTTCGACAGATAGGCGCCCTCACGCCAGATAAAGGCGATGTCCCAACGCAGGTAATCGGGAGCCTTGAGCGTCAGGCGCACCACGCCGGGACGCACCAGGCCGCGCGCGACCACGCTGGGCAGCAGCACCACGCCCTGGCCGGCGGCGACCAGTGCGGCAAGAAAATCCGCCTGGCCGCTGCGCCCGATTTCCTTCGGCGTAAAGCCCAATTGCTGACAGGCCTGCATCAGCCGATCGTTCAGCACAAAACTGCGCTGGTACATCAGGAACGGCGTATCGGCCAATTCTTCCAGACGCACCTGGGCGTTTTGCGCCAGCGGATGGTCCATCGGCAACAGGGCATCCAGCGGTTCGTCGCAGAACTTTTGCCAGGCGAAGGCTGGGTCGCTGGGCATCAAGCTGCCGCCCACGTCCAGCTCACCGTTCAAAATTGCGCGCTCGATGTTGCGGCTGCCTTCTTCCATCAACTGGATGGTCACGTTGGGGTAACGCCTGCGGTATTCGGCGTACAGGCCCGCGAACAACGTATCGCCCGCCAACAGCGGCAGGCCCAGGCGCAATTCGCCACGGGTCAGTTGCTGCATGTCATCCAGCTCGCTGAGCAATTCACTCTGCTGGCGCAACATGGCTTCTGCACGTTGCAGCACCACCTCGCCGGCGGCGGTCAGGCGGATCTGCGAACCTGTGCGCTCCAGCAACGGCGTGCCCAGGCTTTGCTCAAGCTGCGCCACTTGTTTGCTGACGGCGGACTGGCTGATATGCAGGGTTTTCCCTGCCTGGGTGAAGCCGCCGCGTTGGATGACTTCGACAAAACTGCGCAGCTGTTTGAATTCCATGGGCCCGATTCCAGTTTGGAATAGTTGGCAGTCTAACAATTCGCTGTGGGGATGGGTGTGGCGTCTTTAAACTGAGCGCCTGCGAGGACCCAAAGCCCATGAAACGTTTCACGCGTTTGCTCACCGAACTGGTCATATTGCTGGCTATCTACCTGCTGGGCTGCGAATTGTCCGTGTGGTTCGCGTGGCCGATCCCCGGCGGCGTGGTGGGGCTGGGCCTTTTACTGGCAACGTTCGCCAGTGGGCTGGTCAAACCTGCGGCCCTGGAGCTGGGCGCAGGTGTGTTGATGGCCGAGATGCTGCTGTTTTTTATCCCGGCGCTGATGAGCCTGCTCGACTACGGTGGCCTGTTGCGCAACGAAGGCTGGCGCATTCTGTTGGTGATTGGCATCAGCACGCTGTCGGTCATGCTGGTGACTGCGTTCACCGTGGAAATGGTCTGCCGCTGGAAGCTGCGCCGTGAAGCTTGAATTGATGCCGGTGTTCTGGCTCGCCCTGACCCTGGGCGCCTACCTGTTCAGCCGCTGGATCTACCGGCGCACCGGGCGTTACCTGCTGTCCCCTTTGATTCTGGTTCCGGCGCTGCTGCTGGCAGTGGCCGTGCCTATGAAAACCGCCTACGCCGAATACGCCACTGACACTCACTGGCTGATGCTGGTGCTGGGCCCGGTGACCGTAGCGTTCGCAGTGCCGATCTGGCAGCAACGGCGCTTGCTCGCACGGCACTGGTCGGCATTGCTGCTCGGGATGGTGGCCGGTAGTGCGGCGTCGATCGCCACCTCGTTCGGCCTGGCCAAGGCGCTGGCGCTGGACAGCTCGGTGACGATGTCGCTGGTGCCGCGCTCGATCACCACGCCGTTTGCCATGCCGGTGTCGTCCGACCTCGGCGGCGTCCCGGAGCTTACGGCCGTGTTCGTGATGTTCACCGGTGTGTTCGGCGCCATGCTCGGCGGTGTGTTGCTCAAGTGGTTGCCGCTGCGTACGCCGCTGGCGCGAGGTGCATTGTTTGGCGTGGGCGCACACGGCGCGGGTGTCAGCCGCGCGCGCGAAGTGGGCGGCGAAGAGGGCTCGGTGGCGGGCCTGGTGATGGTGTTGACGGGCTTGCTCAACCTGTTCGCCGTGCCTTTATTGGCGGCGCTTCTCTGACGCCACATGGACTATTCTTCTTTGTGACTCGCTCAGTCATCAAGCTGGCTGCGAAGGCAACTCCTTCCGCCATGGCGTCTGTCTAGACTGACCCTTCACTCAAAAAAACAATAAAAAAGTGCGCCAAGGAGGTCATCGTCGTGAGCCTAGCCCCCGTTCTATCGCCACAGAATGTCAAAGACCACGTCAGCCCTGCCGAGTGGCAAGCGCGTATCGACCTTGCCGCGTGCTATCGCTTGGTGGCGCTGCACGGCTGGGACGACCTGATCTTCACCCACATCTCGGCCAAAGTGCCGGGTACCGACGACTTCCTGATCAACCCCTACGGACTGATGTTTCACGAGATCACGGCATCAAGCCTGGTCAAGGTCGACCAGGCCGGCAACAAGCTGATGGACAGCCCCTACGAGATCAACCCGGCGGGCTACACCATCCACAGCGCCATCCACGAAGTGCGCCACGACGTGACCTGCGTGATCCACACCCACACCGCCGCCGGTGTAGCGGTGGCGGCGCAGAAACAAGGCGTGTTGCCCATCAGTCAGCAATCGATTTTCGTGTTGTCGAGCCTGGCCTATCACGCTTACGAGGGCGTGGCGCTGAACCACGAAGAAAAGGCGCGCTTGCAGGCGGACCTGGGAGACAAGAATTTCCTGATGCTGCACAACCATGGCCTGCTGACCTGCGGCGGCACCATCGCTGACACCTTCCTGATGATGTTCACCTTTCAGCGCGCCTGCGATATTCAGGTGCTGGCGCAAAATGGCGGGGCCGAGTTGATCCGCATCGAGCCGCAGATTCTGGCGGGTGCCAAAGCCATGATGACGGCTGTCACAAAGAGCGCTCAAGGTATGGGAGGCGCGCTGGCCTGGCCGGCGCTGCTGCGTAAATTGGACAGCCAAGACCCCGGGTATAAAAGCTGATGCCACTCGCCGAAATCCCGCTCAGAGCCTGGCGCAAACGCAGTCAGGTGTTCCTGTTTCGTGGCCGCGCCATTCGTTACTGGGTGGCCGGGCAGGGCGAGCCGCTGCTGTTGATTCATGGCTTTCCCACGGCCAGCTGGGACTGGCATTACCTGTGGCAACCTCTGGCCCAGCGCAACCTGGTGATCGCCTGCGACATGCTCGGGTTTGGCGAATCGGATAAGCCACTGGATCACGATTATTGCCTGCTGGAGCAAGCGGACCTGCAACAGGCACTGCTCGACCATCTGCGTGTGGAGCAGCCGGTGCATGTGCTGGCTCATGACTATGGCGACAGCGTTGCCCAGGAATTGCTGGCGCGGCATTACGAAGGCCGGTTTCAGATGGCCAGCTGCGTGTTCCTCAACGGCGGCCTGTTTCCGGAAACCCACCGCCCGGCGCTCGTGCAAAAGCTTTTGCTCAGCCCGCTCGGCTGGATGGTGGGCCGCGCGTTTGGGCGCAATGCCTTGTCGAACAGCTTCAGCCAGATTTTCGGCCCGACTACGCGACCCAGTGAAAGCGCGCTGGATGATTTCTGGAGCCTGATCAATTGCAATGACGGTACGCGCATCCTGCACAAACTCATCGCCTACATCCCCCAGCGCCGCCGCCAGCGTGAACGTTGGGTGGACGCGATGCAGCGCGACGAAGTGCCCCTGCGGGTGATTGACGGCGAGGTCGACCCAATCTCCGGTGCGCACATGGTGGAGCGTTATCACCAACTGGTGCCCCACGCCGACACGGTGTTGCTGGCCAATATCGGGCATTACCCGCAGATCGAAGCGCCGGTGCTGGTGCTCAAGCATTATCTGGCGTTTCGCGAGCGAATCGCCGGGCCTGTGCGGGAGCTGGCTTGCCTGCGATAGCCTCATCGCAGTCTTCCAGATAGACCGAGGCGCCTGTATCGCAGGCAAGCCAGCTCCCACAGTGGAGCTTCATCGCTGGCTAAAAATTGCCCGACACGATGGCCCTGCCAGCGGAGGTATTTCAAACACCGCAGATCCCCTGTGGGAGCTGTCGAGCTTTAGCGAGGCTGCGAAAACGGTAGGTCAGGCGACACCTGTGTTGGCAATGCCACCGCCTTCGCAGGCAAGCCAGTTCTCACGGTGGAGCTTCATTGCAGGCTAAAAATTGCCCGGCACGATGGGCCCTGCCAGCGGAGGTATTTCAAACACCGCAGATCCCCTGTGGGAGCTGTCGAGCTTTAGCGAGGCTGCGAAAGCGGCAGGTCAGGCGACACCTGTGTTGGCAATGCCACCGCCTTCGCAGGCAAGCCAGCTCCCACAGTGGAGCTTCATCGCTGGCTAAAGAATTGCCCGGCACGATGGCCCTGCCAGCGGAGGTATTTCCAACACCGCGGATCCCCTGTGGGAGCTGTCGAGCTTTAGCGAGGCTGCGAAAGCGGCAGGTCAGGCGACACCTGTGTTGGCAATGCCACCGCCTTCGCAGGCAAGCCAGCTCCCACACAAGCCAGCTCCCACGCAATCATCCCGCTGCCTTATCGAGCACCATTCAGCCTCGGCCGTGTTTATTGTGACCAGAGGCCGCCTGCGTGACACTCAACCCATTCCTATTGTCGCCAGCGGAGTTCGGTATGAGTGAGTCAGTGCAGTTCAAGGATAAGGTCGTGATCGTCACCGGTGCCGGCGGCGGGTTGGGCCGGGCCCATGCACTGCTGTTTGCCCGGCACGGCGCCAAAGTGCTGGTCAATGACCTCGGCGGTTCGACCCAGGGCGAGGGCGCCAATGCGTCGGCGGCGGACCGTGTTGTGGCTGAAATCCGGGAGGCGGGCGGGGTTGCCGAAGCCAATCACGACTCCGTCACCGACGGCGACAAGATTGTGCAGAACGCCCTCGACGTGTTTGGCCGTGTCGACGTGGTGGTCAACAACGCCGGCATCCTGCGCGACAAGACGTTCCACAAAATGGAAGACAGCGACTGGGACCTGGTTTACCGGGTGCATGTCGAAGGCGCCTACAAAGTCACCCGTGCCGCCTGGCCGCATATGCGCGAGCAGGGTTATGGCCGGGTGATCTTTACCGCGTCCACCTCGGGCATCTATGGCAACTTTGGCCAGTCCAACTACGGCATGGCCAAGCTTGGCCTCTATGGGTTGACCCGAACCCTGGCGCTGGAAGGGCGTAAAAACAACATCCTGGTCAATGCCATTGCCCCCACCGGCGGCACGCGCATGACCGAAGGCCTGATTCCGCCGCAAGTATTCGAGCGCCTCAAGCCCGAACTGGTCAGCCCGCTGGTGGTGTTCCTCGGCAGCGAAGCCTGCCAGGAAACCTCGGGGCTGTTTGAAGTGGGCGGCGGCTGGATCGGCAAGACCCGCTGGGAGCGTAGCCTCGGTATGGGCTTTGACCCAGAGGCCGGCTTTACGCCGGATGATGTGGTGGCGCATTGGGCGCAGATCTGCGACTTTGAAGGCGCAGCTCACCCAAAGGACAATATCGAAGCGTTGAAAGAGATGATGGCCAACTTGCAGAAGTTCAGCCTCTGATCGTTGCTTGAACGCTGTTTAATCCCACGGGGCGCTGATGGCGCCCTGTTTTTTTTGAGGCATAAAAAAGGCCGCTGCAAAGGCAGCGGCCGAAGTAAGACGTTGGATCAAGGAGCGACAAATCAACGTCAGTGAACAGCGGTAATAGATTGATACATTGGGACAATCTATTGGAATCTGACTTTTCCGGCATTTACGCCGGCGGGCCATTTGCCCTGAAAGCCCGGCAAGCATAGTCGCTTGTAACAAAATGAGTAATAGCGGTTCACGACAAGGACTGTTACACAAAACGTAATGATCGTTCCCGCGCAGAGCGTGGGAACGAGCGTTCAGGGTGTCGCGATCCATCCCCCTGATAACGGCCCATCTACCCGATCCATGGCCCCGCCCAAACCCCGGCCCGCGCGTCCTCTAATCCTTTCGAGCGACAACACGAATACCTCCTTGGTGCGCTTATCCCTCCTGATAGCCGGCAGTAGGGTGGGGCCTTCTGTCACTCACCGGGGAAGACGCATGACAAAAACAACAATGCGCGCCATCTTCACGCCACAGGCGCTCGCCGCGGCGGTTGCGCTGGGGTGCTGTGCCCAGGCGCAGGCTGTTTCGTTCAACATTGGCGAGATCGAAGGGCAATTCGATTCTTCGCTGTCAGTCGGCGCCAGTTGGGGCATGCGCGATGCCGACAAAAAGTTGGTGGGCATTCCCAACGGCGGCACGGGGCAGGCGTCCACCGGTGATGACGGGCGGTTGAACTTCAAGAAGGGCGAGACCTTCTCCAAGATCTTCAAAGGCATTCACGACCTGGAGCTCAAATACGGCGACAGCGGCGTGTTTGTGCGCGGCAAGTACTGGTACGACTTCGAGCTGCAGGACGAAGACCGCGAATTCAAGCAGATCAGCAATCACCACCGCGACGAAGGCGCGCGCTCGTCCGGCTATGAGCTGCTGGATGCCTTCGTCTATCACAATTATTCCATCGGCGACCTGCCGGGCAACGTGCGCGTGGGCAAGCAGGTGGTGAGCTGGGGCGAAAGTACGTTTATCGGTAATTCGATCAACAGCATCAACCCCATCGACGTCTCGGCGTTCCGCCGTCCGGGCGCCGAAATCAAGGAAGGCCTGATTCCGGTCAACATGCTGTTTGCCTCCCAGAGCCTGACCAACCAACTGTCCGTCGAAGGTTTTTACCAGTTGAACTGGGAAAACACCGTGGTGGATAACTGCGGCACCTTCTTCGGCAACGACGTAGTGGCTCACGGCTGCAACAACAACTACACGGTTGGCAGCCCGGCCATTGCGCCGTTGCAGCCGGTGGCGGCGCGCTTTGGTCAGGGCTTTCAGGTGACCCGCGAAGGCGTGGTGGTGCAACGTGCCAACGACCGCGAGGCGCGCGACGGTGGCCAGTTCGGCGCGGCCTTGCGCTGGCTCGGCGATGACACCGAGTACGGCCTGTACTTCATGAATTACCACAGCCGCACACCAACCGTGGGCACCATCACAGCCAACACCAACCTGGCCACCATCGGCCGTATCGCCGCCACCGCCAACGCCATTGCGCCCGGCAGCGGCGCAGGCTTGGCGCAGAGCACCATGCTTGGCCGTGGCCAGTACTACCTCGATTACCCGGAAGACATCCGTCTTTACGGCGCCAGCTTCTCCACCACCTTGCCCACCGGCACGGCATGGACCGGCGAGATCAGCTACCGGCCGAATGCGCCGGTGCAACTCAACACCACCGACCTGACGCTGGCCCTGGTCAACCCGATTGCGGGCAACACCGCCTCACCGATCAGCAGTTCGTTTGGCTCGGATAACGCAGGCTACCGCCGCAAGGAAATCACCCAGATCCAGAGCACCATGACCCAGTTCTTCGACCAGGTGCTGGGCGCTGAACGCCTGACGCTGGTAGGCGAAGCAGCCTTTGTGCATGTGGGCGGGCTGGAAGCCAAAACCAGGCTGCGTTACGGCCGCGACTCGGTGTTCGGCGCCTACGGGTTCCAGGGCGATACCGACGGTTTTGTCACCGCCAACTCCTGGGGTTATCGCGCCCGGGCGATCCTCGATTACAACAACGTATTTGCCGGGGTGAACCTCAAGCCCAATCTGTCCTGGTCCCATGACGTCAGCGGCTACGGCCCCAACGGCATCTTCAACGAAGGCGCCAAGGCGATCAGCGTCGGCGTGGACGCGGACTACCGCAACACCTACACCGCGAGCCTGAGCTACACCGACTTTTTTGGCGGCGACTACAACACCCTGACCGACCGCGACTTTATCGCCCTCAGCTTCGGCGTGAACTTCTGATCTGGTTTAAAGAAGGACAACAACCTATGCACAAGATGATTGCAGTGATGGCCCTGAGTTTGCTCGCCACCCACGTCATGGCGGCCGTGTCGCCCGAAGAGGCGGCCAAGCTCGGCACCACCTTGACTCCGGTCGGCGCCGAAAAAGCCGGCAACGCCGACGGCTCGATCCCGGCCTGGACCGGCGGCATCCCGAAAAACGCTGGCGCGGTGGACAGCAAGGGCTTCCTCGCCGACCCGTTCGCCAATGAAAAGCCGCTGTTCGTGATCACCGCCGCCACGGTGGACAAGTACAAAGACAAACTCTCCGACGGCCAGGTGGCGATGTTCAAACGCTACCCCGAGACCTACAAGATCCCGGTGTACCCGACCCACCGCACGGTCAACCTGCCACCCGACATTTACGAGTCGATCAAGCGCAGCGCACTGAACGTCAAGGCCATCAACGACGGTAACGGCCTGGAAAACTTCACCGGCAATCGCTACTACGCGTTTCCGATTCCGAAAAATGGCGTAGAAGTGCTGTGGAACCACATCACCCGTTACCACGGTGGCAACCTCAAGCGCATCATCACCCAGGCCACCCCGCAGACCAACGGCAGCTACACGCCGATCCGCTTTGAAGAAGAAGTGGCGGTGCCACAGGCCATTCCGGATATCGATGCGGCCAAGGCGGCCAACGTGCTGAGCTTCTTCAAGCAATCGGTGACGGCCCCGGCGCGCTTGGCCGGCAACGTGCTGCTGGTGCACGAAACCCTCGACCAGGTGAAGGAACCGCGTCTGGCGTGGATCTATAACGCCGGCCAGCGCCGCGTACGCCGTGCGCCGCAAGTCTCCTATGACGGCCCGGGCACCGCGTCCGACGGCCTGCGCACCACTGACAACTTCGACATGTTCTCCGGCGCCCCCGACCGCTATGACTGGAAATTGGTCGGCAAAAAAGAGATGTACATCCCTTACAACAGCTACAAGCTTGATTCGCCAACCCTCAAGTACGACGACATCATCAAGGCCGGGCACATCAACCAGGACCTGACCCGCTATGAGCTGCACCGCGTGTGGGAAGTGGTCGGCACCGTGAAGCCGAGCGAGCGGCATATCTACGCCAAGCGCCACATGTACATCGACGAAGACAGCTGGCAGGTTGCGCTGGTGGATCACTATGACGGCCGTGGTCAACTGTGGCGCGTCGCTGAAGGGCATGCGCAGTTTTACTACGACCACCAGGTGCCGGCGTACACCGTGGAAACGCTGTACGACATCATCGCCGGGCGCTACATCGCGCTGGGCATGAAGAATGAGGAGAAGCACAGCTTTGTGTTCGGCTTCGCGGCGAAGGCGGCGGATTACACGCCGGCGGCGCTGAGGTCCGAGGGCGTTCGCTAACCCTCATCTGAAACACCTCCCATGTTGCTGATCGTTCCCACGCTCTGCGTGGGAATGCATCTTGTGACGCTCTGCGTCACCTGGCGCAGGAGCTTAACTGTCCGCCGACTTCGGGACGCGGAGCGTCCAGGGCGGCATTCCCACGCAGAGCGTGGGAACGATCAACCTGAAATACCGAGTCGTCTGCATCGCGGGCAAGCCCGGCTCCCACACAGGCCAGCTCCCACATTGGGTTTTGTGCATGCCTTTCAATCATTGCGCTGAATACTTCTTCAACAACCGCCAGCCACAGGACTAGGGTAAGCGTCAGGTTGCATAACAATAAAAAAGCAGGATGCAGCAATGACCGCCATGACACGCCTCCTGGACCGTCCTGGATTCATGCCCCGGCTGTCCGCCCACCATCTGTTGCGCCCTCATCTCACCGAGCCTTTGCTGGCCGCACCCGCCAGGGTGAAATTGCTGTGCGCGCCGGGAGGCAGCGGCAAGAGTGCGTTGCTCGCCGAGTGCGCCCTGCAAGCACCGGCGGGATGCCAGGTGTATTGGCTGGCGCTCAATGGCGGTAAGCTCAATCCCGCTGATTTCTGTCAGCGCTTGGCCCAACACCTGGGTCTGGCCTTTGTCGATGAAGCCACGTTGCTGCTGGACCTGAGCCGTTGGCACATCACGGCCTGGATTTTTCTCGATGATTTCTGCCGCCAACCCGCGCCCGAACTGGACGCCTTGCTCGACCGTTTGCTCACCACCGCCAGCTCCGCGCTGACTTGGTGGCTGGGGGCACGGCGGCGGCCGCTGTGCAATTGGCCGCGCCTGTTGCTCGACGATGAGTTGCTGGAGTGCAGTGACTTGTCATTCACCCAGGCGCACATCCAGGAGATGCTCCGTCCCGGGCAAACCGTCGACAGTGTCATGCAATTCAGTGCCGGCTGGTGCGCCGGTGTGCGCATCGCCATGCTGGGCGACGGCCATCCCGACAAGACGCTGCTCGACTACCTGCAACACGAACTGTTCAGCACCTTGCCTGCGGAGTTGGCCGAAGCCTGGCGCGTGCTGGCCCATCTGCCGCGTTTCAACCCGAGCCTGTGTGGGCATCTGTTCGGCGCGGGCGACGGCGCTCAGTACCTGCGCGATTTACAGGCCCTCGGCGCGTTTATCCAGCCGTGGGAAGACACCAGCGACTGGCTGCAGGTCTTCCCGCCGCTGGCGCGGCTACTGCGTGATGAACCCTGGCCGGCCAAGCGTTCCTGGCATCGGCGCGCGTGCCAGTGGTTCACCGCCGAGCGTGACTGGCAGGCAGCGTTCGAGCAGGCGCTGCTGGCCGAAGAATACGAAGTGGCGGTGAGCCTGTTGCAGCACTTCAGCTTCGAGGATTTGTTTCGCGAGCAAAACGCCGCCCTCTTGTTACGCCTGCATGAGCAGCATGGCGACGAGTTGATGCTTGGCTCGGCGCAATTGGTCGGGCTGGTGACGGCGGCCTTGTTGTTTGCCGGGCGCTTTGATCAGGCGGGCGTGTGCATTGATCAGTTGGCCCGGTTTGCGCCACAGCCGACGGCGGCGCAGCAACGCTATTTGTTGGCGCGCTGGCAGGCGCAATGCGGCTGGCTGTTGCATTTGAGTGGTGATGCCGAGCGTTCCCGCACGCATTTTCTGGAAGCCCTGCAGGCGTTGCCCGACAGCGCCTGGACCTCGCGCCTGATGTGCCTGTCGGGCCTGACCCAGCAAGCCTTGCTGCGCGGCGAACTGGACGTGGCCCAGGCCTTGAATCGCGAAGCCCTGTGTCTGGCGCGCGCCCATGGCTCGCTGGTGCTGGAAGCGCTGCTTGAACTGGATCACGCTCAACTGCTGGAGCAGCGCGGCGCGCCCTATCGCGCGCAAAGTCTGTTGGAAAACGTGCAGGCAATGCTGCAGCAGCAGCGCCTCAACGCCGGGCCTTTGGTGGGGCGGATCGCTTTGCGGCGCGGGCATCTGGCGTTGCGCCAGGGGCAGGACAGCCTGGCCAGCGAGTGCTTGGCCGCCGGTTTGAAGAAGTGCCTGCACAGCCAGGACAAGCGTGTGTTGTACGGCTTTCTCGGCTTGGCGCTGCTGGCCGCCAACAGCGGTGATTACGCCCAGGCGTTTATTCAACTGCGCGAGGCCGAGCGGCTTATGCAGCAACGCCATGTGCCGGATACGGTGTACCGCGCGGTGCTGCTGTTGGTCAGTGGGCATTTCTGGCTGCAACAGGGCCGCGCTGAATTGACCGTCGAAGCGGTGCGCCGGGTGTTGCGTCACTTTCGCGGACCACAGGCGCGGCAGGCGCCACCGGCCACCCTGGAGCTGATCCCGCGCCTGGAATATCTGCTGGTGCTGGCCGAGGTGAAACTGGGGTGCGCCGATCAGCCGATCGTGCGGCTCACCGCCTTGCTGGAGGGCGCGCAACAACGCGGCATGCTGTGCCTGGAAACCGAGCTGCAGTTGGTGCTGGGCGAAGTCGCCTGGCAGTTGGGGGATTCGAGCTTGGCGCGTTTCACCCTGCAAACCGGCCTTGGCCTGGCCGCGCGCTGCCAGGTGCAGCAGGCTGTTCGCGAGTTGCGTTTACGCTCGCCGGGGCTGCTGAGCGAGTTGGGTCTGGACACTCAAGCGTCGCCCACCGGGGCGGTGGAAAACCCCTTGAGCCATCGGGAGCTGGAAGTGCTGCAATTGATCGCCTCGGGCAATTCCAACCTGGAAATCGCCGACCGACTGTTTATTTCCCTGCACACGGTGAAGACCCACGCGCGGCGTATTCACAGCAAGCTGGGTGTGGAGCGAAGAACTCAGGCGGTGGCCAAGGCCAAGACGTTGGGGTTGATGGCCTAGCTTTTGTGGCGAGCGGGCTTGCCCGCGTTGGGGTGCGAAGCGCCCCCAGTAAGGATGAATGCGGTGTATCAGGTATTCCTCTGCGTTGGTTTTTAGGGCTGCTTCGCAGCCCAACGCGGGCAAGCCCGCTCGCCACAAAAGCTCGCTTGCCACACAAGCCCCGCTCGCCATAGAAGCTCAGCCCCTCAGCTACAGAACGCTTGGCGGTATTCCCCGGGTGTGGCGCCCATGGCTTGGCGAAAGCGGTGGGTGAAGTGGCTGGCGCTGGAGAAGCCGCACATCCAGGCGATTTCACCCAAGGGCAGCGCGCCGCCGCGCAGTAAGGCTTGCGCGCGGGCCAGGCGTCGCGCCAACAGGTATTGGTGGGGTGGCAAGCCGAAGCTTTGGCGGAACATCCGCGCGAAATGGTATTCGGACAGCGCACACAACCCGGCCAATTGGCCCAGGCTGATCGGGTCTTGCAGATGATGGTCGATGTAGTCCACCAACAGCCGCCGCTGGTGCGCAGCCAGTCCGCCTTTCAAGCGCAAGCCTTCACGCGCGCCGACCTGGCTGAGCAGGGTGTGGCTGAGCATTTCGTGGGCCAGGCTGCTGGTCAGCAAGCGTTCGGCGGGCTCGTGCCAGTTAAGGGCGATCAACTGGTGAAAGCGCCGGGCCTGGCTGGCGTCTTCAAGGAAGGTGCTTTCGCGCAACTGTAATTCACGCGGCTCGCGATCAAGCAGGGTGACGCAACCAAGGGCGAATTGCTCCGGGCTGAAATACACGTGGGCCAGGCGGATTTCGCCGTTGATCACCCAAGCCGACTGATGCTCGGCGGGCAGGATGCACAGCTTGTCGGGGCCGCCCTTCGTGCCGGGCCTGTCGCGGCGAAAGGTGCCGGTGCCGCCGCCGACGTAGCACGACAGGGTGTGATGGGTCGGCGCCTGATAGTCCTGAGAATCGTGGTGGTTGCTCCACAAGGCCGCAGACAAGCCGTCACCGAGCTCGGCGCAGGCTTCAAGGCGTGCATGGGGCGAGCGGTTAAGGGCTTGAAAGACTTGCAGGGATTCCAGATCAGGCATGGCGTGTACTCTCCGACGCCTTGCATCCTACTCCGCGCGGCGTGCGCTGTGATCCCGCTACCCGACAAAAGCGCAAGAATGTGCAAGAGGTCAGGCCTGAAGGCGGGGGACACTGTGGCTCAATCACCGGAGCCCGCTATGAACCTTTTCTTGTATTTACTCACCGTGCTGATCTGGGGCACCACCTGGATTGCGCTGAAATGGCAACTGGGCGTGGTGGCGATTCCCGTGTCGATCGTTTATCGCTTTGGCCTCGCGGCGCTGGTGCTGTTTGTGCTGTTGCTGCTCAGCCGCAAGTTGCAGGTGATGAACCGGCGCGGGCATTTGATCTGCCTCGCGCAGGGGTTGTGCCTGTTTTGCGTGAACTTCATGTGTTTCCTCACGGCCAGCCAGTGGATCCCCAGCGGCTTGGTGGCGGTGGTGTTTTCCACGGCCACGTTGTGGAACGCCTTGAATGCGCGGGTGTTCTTCGGCCAGCGCGTGGCGCGCAATGTGTTGATGGGCGGCGCGCTCGGGTTGATAGGGCTGGGCTTTTTGTTCTGGCCGGAACTGGTGGGCCACACCGCCAGCCCGCAAACCCTGATGGGGCTGGGTTTGGCGCTGCTGGGGACGATGTGTTTTTCGGCCGGCAATATGCTCTCGAGCCTGCAACAAAAGGCCGGGCTGCGGCCGTTGACCACCAATGCCTGGGGCATGGCCTATGGCTCGGCGATGCTGGCGACTTACTGCGCGGTGCGCGGGATTCCGTTTGAGATGGACTGGAGCGCGCGGTATGTCGGGGCGCTGTGGTACCTGGTCATTCCGGGGTCGGTGATTGGTTTTACCGCGTATCTCACGCTGGTAGGCCGCATGGGGCCGGAGCGGGCGGCGTATTGCACGGTGCTGTTTCCGGTGGTGGCGTTGAATGTGTCGGCGTTTGCCGAGGGCTATCAGTGGACGGCGCCGGCATTGATGGGGTTGGTGTTGGTGATGCTGGGGAATGTGTTGGTGTTTCGTAAGCCGAAGCCTGCAAGCCCGGTTTTCAGAGCGAAACAGGCTTAAAACTGTGGGAGCTGGCTTGCCTGCGATGGCGGTCTGTCAGCCAGCTCATCTTTCACTGACGCACCGCTATCGCAGGCAAGCCAGCTCCCACAGTTGACTGAGTTCCTCCCACATTTGACAGGGTTATTTGAGGCCCAGGCGCTTGGCCATGCGGCCGAGGTTGGCGCGGTCCAGGCCGAGTTCGCGGGCGGCGCTGGCCCAGTTGTGCTGGTGGCGCTCCAGGCAGTCGCTGATGATCTGGCGCTGATAGTGCTCGGTGGCCTGGCGCAGGTCGCCCGTGACGACAGGGGCCGGCTCGGTCGGTGCTTCAATCACCGGCGGCGCGCTCACATCCGGCAAATCCAGGTCCTGGGCACTCAGGCTCAAAATCTTCGGACGTTCGCGACAGTTTCCCAGGGCTTTGAGCGCGCTGCGTCCGATCAAATGTTCCAGCTCGCGCACATTGCCCGGCCAGTTGTAGGCCAGCAGCGCCGTTTGCGCGTCGTTTGTCAGGCGCAGGCTGCCCAGGCCCATGCGCGAGCGGTTCTGTTCGAGGAAAAACCCGGCCAGCAGCAACACATCGCGTCCACGTTCACGCAGCGCCGGCACTTGCAGCGGGTACACGCTCAGGCGGTGGTAGAAGTCGGCGCGGTAGCGACCATTACGCACCTCTTCGGCGAGGTTGCGGTTGGTGGCGGCGATCAGGCGCACGTCCACCTGGTGTTCCTTGTCCGAGCCCAGGCGCTGCAACTGCCCGCTTTGCAGCACGCGCAGCAACTTGGCCTGCACGGTCAGCGACAACTCGCCGACCTCATCCAGAAACAAGGTGCCGCCATTGGCCAGCTCGAACTTGCCCCGGCGCTCATTCAGCGCGCCGGTAAAGGCGCCGCGCACGTGGCCGAACAGCTCGCTTTCCACCAGGGTTTCCGGCAGGGCCGCGCAGTTGAGGCTGATCAGCGGTTTATCGGCGCGTGATGATGCGGCGTGGATCGCCTGGGCGACCAACTCCTTGCCCACCCCGGTTTCGCCGGTGATCAGCACGGTCAGGTCACTGCCACCCACCAGTTTGATTTCTTCCACCAGACGCTTGTGCGCCTTGCTCTGGCCGATCATTTCCTTGTGCTGCTGGCCGCTGGCCTGGCGGTAGATCTCGGCGCGCTGGTGCTCATCTTCGGCGCGCAGGGCCAGGCGTTCGATGCGTTCGGCGACGTTGACCGTGGCCGCCGCAAGGCTGGCGAAGGCTTGCAGGGCGTCGAGTTCGACGCGCTCGAAACGCTCGGTGTCGAGCGCGTCCAGGGTCAGCAGGCCCCAGGGTTCGTCGTCGATAAACAGCGGGCAGCCCATGCAGTCGTGCACTTCCAAATGGCCATGCAGGCCATCGACCAGGCCGTCGTAAGGGTCGGGCAATTCGCTGTCGCTGTCGAAGCGGGTAGGGCCGGGGCCGCTCAGCAGCACCTCAAAGCGCGGATGTTCGCTGACCTTGAAGCGCCGACCCAGAGTGTCGGCGCTCAAGCCGTCTACGGCCAGCGGCACCAGCCACTCGCCATCCAGGCGCAATAACGCGGCGGCGTCGCACGGCAGCAGGGCGCGCATGGCGTGCAGCAGGCGGCGGTAGCGCTCGCCCTCAGGCAGTTCGCGGGACAGGTCAGCGACCAGAGGCAGCAGGGTGGTGAGCAGCGATTGCGCAGTCATAATGACTCCTTGTAGTCCTTATGACTATAAATCGTATGAAGTCATTCTGACTACATTATATTTAAGCTGTTGAAATATAACGATATATAAGTTGGCACGAATACTGAGTAACCAAGGGTAATCAGTTAATAGACCCAGGAGTCTGCCATGCTTAGTGCCCAAGACCGTGCCATCGTCAAATCCACTGTGCCCCTGCTGGAAAGCGGTGGCGAAGCGCTGATCACTCATTTTTACCGGATGATGCTCTCCGAGTACCCGGAAGTTCGCCCGCTGTTCAATCAGGCCCACCAGGCCAGCGGCGACCAGCCCCGCGCGTTGGCCAATGGCGTGCTGATGTATGCGCGGCATATCGATCAGTTGGACCAATTGGGCGACTTGGTCGCCAAGATCATCAACAAACATGTGGCCCTGCAGATCCTGCCGGAGCACTACCCGATTGTCGGTGCTTGCCTGTTGCGCGCCATTTCTGAAGTGTTGGGCGACGAGATCGCCACGCCTGAAGTGATGAGTGCCTGGGGCGCCGCGTATGGCCAGTTGGCCGATATCCTGATCGGCGCTGAAGCCGCCATCTACGACGAAAAAGCCCAGGCCCCGGGCGGCTGGCGCGGTGCGCGGCCATTCCTGCTGGTCAAACGTGTGGAGGAGAGCGACGAGATTATCTCGTTCTATTTCGCCCCGGTGGATAACGGCCCGATCCTGGCGGCCGCGCCGGGCCAGTACATCGGCATGAAGCTGGTGCTCGATGGCGAAGAAGTGCGCCGCAACTATTCCTTGTCGGCGCTGAGCGATGCCGGCCTGTACCGCATCAGCGTCAAGCGCGAAGCCGGTGGGCGGGTGTCCAACTATCTGCACGACCAGATGCACGTCGGCGCAACCATCGACCTGTTCCCGCCGTCCGGTGAGTTCACACTGGCTGCCAGCGACAAGCCGCTGGTGCTGATCAGCGGCGGGGTGGGCATTACGCCAACATTGCCGATGCTTGAAGCGGCGCTGGCGACCCAGCGGCCGGTGCACTTTATTCACTGCGCGCGTAACGGCGGGGTGCATGCGTTCCGTGATTGGGTGGATGCTCTTGCGGCCAAGCACCCGCAACTCAAACGCTTTTACTGCTACGCCGAAGATGACGGCGTGAGCCCGGCGGCGGATAAAGTCGGCATGCTGAGCCAGGAGCAACTGGCCGAGTGGTTGCCTGAGAGGCGTGATCTGGATGCGTACTTCCTCGGCCCTAAAGGCTTTATGGCGGCAATCAAGCGCCATCTCAAAGCCTTGGGCGTGCCGGACAAACAAGCGCGCTATGAATTCTTCGGCCCGGCCTCGGCCCTGGAATAATTTATCCGGCAACAACACCGGCACAAAATGTGGGAGGGGGCTTGCTCCCGATAGCGGTGGGTCAGTCAGCTTATCTGAGGCTGACCCACTGTCATCGGGAGCAAGCCCCCTCCCACATTTGTTTCTCTATTCCTCCAGATTAATCCCCCGTTAACCCCTCTCTGTTTTAACCACACTCTGTGTGTAAACTTGCGGCCATCAGGCACAACGACAAAGGGAAACGGGGATGAGTGACGAATTGCGATTGGGCCGGGAGCGGCGCTTTCTGGTGTTGCTGGGCATCATCTGCCTGGCGCTGATCGGCGGGGCGCTGTACATGCAAGTGGTGTTGGGCGAGGCGCCGTGCCCGCTGTGCATCCTGCAACGCTATGCCTTGCTGCTGATCGCGGTGTTCGCGTTTATCGGCGCCGCGATGCGCAAAAAAGGCGCGGTCAACCTGTTTGAAGGGTTGGTAGTGCTCAGCGCCCTGGGGGGCGTGGCGGCAGCCGGTCACCACGTGTACACCCAGTTCTTCCCTGAAGTCAGCTGCGGCATCGACGTGCTGCAGCCGATCGTCGATGACCTGCCGCTGGCCAAGGTGTTCCCTCTGGGCTTCCAGGTCGATGGCTTCTGCAGCACGCCGTACCCGCCGATCCTGGGTCTGTCCCTGGCGCAGTGGGCGCTGGTGGCGTTCGTGCTGACGGTGATCCTGGTGCCTCTGGGTATTTACCGCAATCGCCAACGCAAAGCCTGAGTCCTTTCACCTGAACGCCCCGGCCCTCCTTGAAGGTAGGCCGGGGCGTTTTCGGTTGTAGGGTTTTGTGAAAGGGCTGTGACGAGCGGCAACTTCAGGTGCGCACAGCGTGCGACATGTTGTCACACGGACGCTGTCGCAGGACGTTTCTGACACGCCGCACCGGCCCATAAATTTGCGCCAGATGGTCAATTTGTGCTGTCAGTTCGTGGTTTGCACGGCGCCGCGATCATCGCGCCTCGCCAACGGATCACGGTTGTCCAAATGCCTTGTTTTCTGGGGGCTTGGATCCGTTTTGCATGCCCTTACAAGCTGTAAGGGAAGTGGCGCTTTGCCCAATAACACGGCAATTTTTGTGGTTTTTGTGAAGAATCGAACACGATAAGATCCCGAACCTTTGCAAGATTGGTGAAGGATTGTTGCTTGAATCGATAAAAATTATTTCTTTATAAGACATGGTTTATACATCGCTAGCTAACTACAATCGCCCGCACTGAATGTCCGGTGCTGTTCAATCTTTGAGCATTGGAGCGGTCGAGGGGCAGATGGATGGCTCTGTGCGACCCCAGGTTCCGGTAGCCTTTCAACTTTCCGCACCAAATGGAATTGGTCTGTAACAAGGCCTTTAACCACGAAATCGAATAAGAACTCACCGCAGGTCCGTGAAACGTACAGATATGGCGTGACGGGCAGGCTCTTATTCAATCGAAGAGAAATGCCAACCCTTGGCAGGGTGAAGTGTTGGCGATCAAAACCCAACTGCATTGCGCAAGCTGCTTTAGAGGTCGTGAGATGAGTAAAAACAGGTACCCCCGATTACTAGGCTTTTTGCCGCTGCTCGGCATGATGTTAATGCTGGGAGGCTGCAAGTGGACCTTGCTCGACCCTAAAGGTCAGGTCGGTCTGGATCAACGAAACCTGATCATCACCGCCACCCTGCTGATGCTGTTGGTCGTGGTGCCTGTGATCATCATGACCTTCGCCTTCGCCTGGAAATACCGCGCGTCGAACACCAGCGCTACCTACGCGCCGAAGTGGTCGCACTCCACCAAGATTGAAATCGCGGTGTGGCTGGTTCCGATCCTCATCATCATCGCCCTGGGTTACATCACCTATAAGTCGACCCACGAGCTGGACCCGTACCGTCCGCTGGAATCCGACGTCAAGCCGATCAACATCGAAGTGGTCGCGCTGGACTGGAAGTGGCTGTTCATCTACCCGGACCTGGGTATCGCCACGGTCAACGAAATCCGTTTCCCGGAAAACACCCCGCTTAACTTCCGGATCACCTCCGACGCCGTGATGAACTCGTTCTTCATCCCTGCTCTGGGCGGCCAGATCTATGCGATGGCAGGCATGCAGACCCGCCTGCACCTGATCGCCAACGAAAAAGCTGAAATGGAAGGCATCTCCGCTAACTACAGCGGCGCTGGCTTCACCGGCATGAAATTCAAAGCGATCTCGACGAGCCAGGAAGATTTCAACGCCTGGGTAGCCGATGTCAAGGCCGCACCTAAACAGCTTGATCAAGCTGGATACGACGCCCTGACCAAACCAAGCCAGAACAACCCAGTCGCTCTGTACTCCACGTATGAGCCGGACCTGTTTCAGAAAATCGTCGACAAGTACGAAGGTATGAAGCCAGGCAAGCCGGTCAAGCACGAGAAGAAAGAAGTGGCCGCGGTTGAAGGTTCTGACACGGGCTCGCATTCAACTGCTGGGGCAGAGGAGTAAACGATGTTTGGTAAATTAAGTTGGGATGCGGTCCCGTTCCACGAGCCGATCGTGATGGTGACCATCGCCATGATCGCGCTGGGTGGTCTGGCACTGTTTGCTGCAATCACGTATTTCAAGAAATGGACCTACCTGTGGACCGAGTGGTTGACCTCTGTTGACCACAAGAAAATCGGTGTCATGTACGTCATCGTTGCCATGGTCATGCTGCTGCGTGGTTTTGCCGACGCCATCATGATGCGTACCCAGTTGGCCATGGCCACCGAGGGCTCGCCTGGCTACCTGCCGCCTGAACACTATGACCAGATCTTCACCGCTCACGGTGTGATCATGATCATCTTCATGGCGATGCCATTCTTCACCGGCCTGATGAACCTTGCCTTGCCGCTGCAGATCGGTGCGCGTGACGTTGCCTACCCGTTCCTGAACTCCCTGAGCTTCTGGCTGCTGGTGTCCGGCGTTGTGCTGATCAACCTGTCCCTGGGCGTCGGCGAATTCGCCAAGACCGGCTGGGTTGCGTATCCGCCGTTGTCGGGTATCCAGTACAGCCCTGGCGTGGGTGTGGACTACTACATCTGGGCGCTACAGTTATCAGGGCTCGGGACGACATTGACGGGGGTCAACTTCCTGGCCACCGTCCTGAAAATGCGCGCCCCTGGCATGAAACTGATGGACATGCCGATCTTCACCTGGACCTGCACCTGGGCCAACGTCCTGATCGTGGCTTCGTTCCCGATCCTGGCCGCTACCATGGCGCTGCTGTCGCTTGACCGTTACCTGGATTTCCACATTTTCACCAATGAACTTGGTGGCAATCCAATGATGTACGTGAACCTGTTCTGGGCATGGGGGCACCCTGAGGTGTACATCCTGATCCTGCCAGCGTTCGGTATCTTCTCCGAAGTGATCTCGACCTTTACCGGCAAGCGCCTGTTCGGTCACCACTCGATGGTTTACGCATCGGGCGCGATCTCTGTACTGGGCTTCATGGTTTGGCTGCACCACTTCTTCACCATGGGCTCGGGGGCCAGCGTCAACGCCTTCTTCGGGCTGGCGACGATGCTGATTTCCATCCCGACGGGGGTGAAGCTATTCAACTGGCTATTCACCATCTACCACGGCCGTTTGCGCATCACCAGCCAGGTTCTGTGGACCCTGGGCTTCATGGTGACCTTCGCCATCGGCGGCATGACCGGCGTACTGCTGGCCATCCCGGGTGCTGACTTCGTACTGCACAACAGCCTGTTCGTGATCGCTCACTTCCACAACGTGATCATCGGCGGCGCGGTATTCGGTTACATCGCTGGTTTCAGCTTCTACTTCCCGAAAGCGTTCGGCTTCAAGCTGCACGAAGGCTGGGGCAAGGCTGCATTCTGGTTCTGGATCTCGGGCTTCTTCGTCGCATTCATGCCGCTCTATGCACTGGGCTTCATGGGCATGACCCGTCGTCTGAACGCTACCACCAACCCTGAGTGGGTACCGTACCTGTACGTTGCCATGTTCGGTGCGTTGATGATCGCTGCCGGTATCGCCTGCCAGTTGATCCAGCTGTACGTGAGTATCCGTGACCGTAAGCAGAACGCTTGCGACTCCGGCGACCCATGGAATGGCCACACCCTGGAATGGTCGACTTCGTCGCCTCCGCCGTTCTACAACTTCGCTGTGATTCCTACCGCGAACACGATCGATGCCTTCACCGAAGCCAAGGAAGACGGTACTGCGTACCAGAAGCCTGCGCACTACGAGCCGATCCACATGCCGAACAACACCGCCACTGGCGTGGTGATGGGCGCGCTGTTGACCGTGTTCGGTTTCGCGATGATCTGGCACATCTGGTGGCTGGCAATCGTGGGCCTGGTTGGCACCATCGGTTACTTCATCATTCACGCAGCGCGTGATGATCAAGGCTACATGGTGCCGGTCGAGACGATCGAACGCATCGAAGCCGAGCAACACGCTCGCCTGGTAGCCGAGAAGAAGATCCCGGCCAACCGTGTAGAAACCTCGTTGGAACAGGCTTAAACCATGTCGAACTTAGTGACCAATGCTGGACACGCCCATGTCGATGACCATGGGCACGATGACCATCACCACGACTCGGGGCCGATGACCGTTTTCGGTTTCTGGCTCTACCTGATGACCGACTGCATTTTGTTTGCGTCGATCTTCGCGGTGTACGCGGTACTGGTAAATAACGTAGCGGGTGGCCCGTCGGGCCACGACATCTTCGAACTGCCTTACGTGCTCGGCGAAACCGCCTTGCTGTTGTTCAGTTCGATCACCTACGGCTTCGCCATGCTGGCCTTCTACAAGGGCAGCAAGAAAGGCGTACTGAGCTGGTTGGCACTGACCTTCCTGTTCGGCCTGGGCTTCATCGGCATGGAGATCAACGAGTTCCACCTGCTGATCTCCGAAGGCTACGGCCCGCACCGTTCCGGCTTCCTGTCCGCGTTCTTCACGCTGGTAGGCACCCACGGTCTGCACGTATCTGCCGGCCTGCTGTGGATGGCGGTGATGATGTATCAGGTCAATAAACACGGCCTGACCAACACCAACAAGACTCGCCTGAGCTGCCTGAGCCTGTTCTGGCACTTCCTGGACGTGGTCTGGATCTGCGTCTTCACCGTTGTTTACCTGATGGGGACTCTGTAATGGCTAATGCACACTCCCATGACCATGACAGCCATGATGCAAGCCACGGCAGCGTCAAGTCGTACGCCATCGGCTTCATCCTGTCGGTAATCCTGACGCTGATCCCGTTTGGTCTGGTGATGTACCCGACCCTGCCGAAATCCATCACGATGATGATCGTGCTGGCCTTCGCAGTGATTCAGGTTCTGGTTCACCTGGTGTACTTCCTGCACCTGGACCGTTCGAAGGCTCAGCGCGATAACGTGATTGCGTTCGTGTTCGCAGGTCTCGTAATCCTGCTGCTGGTTGGCCTGTCGGTATGGATCATGTTCAGCATCCATACGTTCATGATGGCGAAGTGAGGTAAGACCCGATGTCGCTTAAGCACTTTATCCAAATCACCAAACCGGGGATCATTTTCGGTAACGTGCTTTCTGTGGCAGGCGGTTTCTTCCTGGCCTCCAAGGGACATGTCGATCTGGCCATTTTCCTGGCCGCCATGATCGGTACGTCCCTGGTGGTAGCTTCCGGTTGCGTGTTCAACAACTGCATCGACCGTGACATCGACATCAAGATGGAACGCACCAAGAACCGCGTGCTGGTGCAGGGCCTTATCTCCCTGAAACTGGCACTGTTGTTCGCGACCGTCCTGGGTGTTGCCGGTGTAGTCCTGTTGTACAAGGTGGCCAACCCGTTGGCGGCGCTGTTTGCCGTGATCGGCTTTGTCATCTACGTTGGCCTCTACAGCCTGTACCTCAAGCGCAAGTCGGTTCACGGCACGCTGGTGGGCAGTCTGTCGGGGGCGATGCCGCCGGTGATTGGTTATGTGGCTGTAACCAATAGCTTCGACATGGCCGCGCTGGTGCTGCTGGTGATGTTCAGCCTCTGGCAGATGCCGCACTCCTATGCCATCGCGATCTTCCGCTTCAATGACTACCTGGCTGCGTCGATTCCGGTATTGCCGGTTAAACGTGGCATCCAGGTCGCCAAGAAACACATCCTGCTCTACATCCTGGCTTTCCTCGTGGCGACCTTGATGTTGACCTTCAGTGGCTACGCCGGCATGAGCTACCTCGCCGTCGCGGCGGCCATGGGCATGTACTGGTTGTACATGGCCTGGACCGGCTACAAAGCGGTGGATGACACCGTGTGGGCGCGCAAGCTGTTCGTGTTCTCGATTTTCACCATCACCGCGCTCAGCGTGATGATGTCTCTGGATTTCCAGGTACCCAAAGAGCTGTTGCTGACCTACGCACGCTGAGTCAATGAGTCGTAAAAAACCCCGCCTTCGAAAGAAGCGCGGGGTTTTTTATGGCCGGGCCTTTAAACTATCCCCACCTTTTTAAACTGCAGGAAGCAACGTAATGACCAAGAAAGCCGTGATGGTGTTCAGTGGCGGCCAGGACTCGACGACCTGTCTGATCCAGGCACTGCCACTGTATGACGAAGTGCACTGCATCACCTTCGACTATGGCCAGCGCCATGTGGCCGAAGTTGAAGTCGCCCAGAAGCTCGCCAAACAGCTGGGCGCCACCGTGCACAAAGTGATGGATGTGTCCTTGCTCAACGAGCTGGCCATCAGCAGCCTGACCCGCGACAACATTCCCGTGCCGACCGTGGACAGCTCGGGCGACAGCCTGCCCAGCACCTTTGTGCCGGGGCGCAATATCCTGTTTCTGACCCTGGCGTCGATCTACGCCTATCAGGTGAAGGCTGAGACCGTCATCACCGGTGTGTGCGAAACCGACTTCTCCGGCTACCCGGATTGCCGCGACGAGTTCGTCAAGGCGTTGAACAAGGCGCTGGAACTGGGCATGGAATACAAGCTGCGCCTGGACACGCCGCTGATGTGGCTGAACAAGGCCGAGACCTGGGCGCTGGCCGACTACCACAACAGCCTGGACCTGGTACGCGAACAGACCCTGACCTGCTACAACGGCATCCTCGGCACGGGCTGCGGCAATTGCGACGCGTGTAACCTGCGTGCACGCGGTTTGAATGAGTATTTGCAGAACCAGGCGGCTGTGATGCAAAGCCTGAAAGGCAAGTTGCAGCTGAGCTAGCGTGTAGGGACGCAAACTGTACTCGGTCAAAATGTGGGAGCTGGCTTGTGTGGGAGCTGGCTTGCCTGCGATAGCATCACCCCGGTTCATCTGAAACACCGAGGTGTCTGTATCGCAGGCAAGCCAGCTCCCACATTTAGAGCGAATTACATCAGCTGGCCGTACCGGTAATCCAGCGCTTGAACAGCGCCCGCGCGCCGTAGGCGGGCAGGATGTTGAAGAATGCAAAGCCGACTTTGATAGCGATCTGCACGTAAATCATGCTCAGGATGTCACTGGTCTGCATCGCACCGTAGAAGGCGATAAAGCAGAACAAAAAGCTGTCGATGATCACTGCAAAGAACGTACTGAGGAAAATACGCAGGTACAGGTATTTGGAATTGGTCAGCTCTTTGATCTTGCACAGCAAGTACGAGTTTATATTCTCCGAGACCAGGAACGACACCGAAGACGCCACCAGTACCGAGGACACTTGAATGATCACATCATTGTAAGGCCCATCGAGTTTCCAGCCCGGCAGCCCCGGCAGGAACGTCGAGCCGTAGAGCAGGATAATGATCATCGCGTTACTGGCAAACGCAAACAGAATGGCCCGTCTGGCCAGGCGCAGGCCGAATTGCTCGTTGAGCAGGTCCACGATCAAAAAGGTCAGCGGGTAAAGAAACGTGCCCGGCGTGACGATGATGCCCATCGATTCCAGGTAAATGGGTTTGGTCGCGGCAATGCTGGTGAATATATAAAACGTGAACAGCAACAGGTTCAGGATGATGTAGATCATCCAGGAGTTCTCATTGCGGTCGTTTATGTCATAGGCCGTGAGGGTTCCTCCCTGTGAATAAAACTTCTTGTACATGTTCTTAACTTCCATTTTATTGAGGTTGTCCATTATTTCGCTGTTGATGACTTCACTCAGCTTGATCTTGATGACCTTGCCGGTGGCAATCACCATGATCACCGCCAGGCTCTTGTCATTCTCAAAACCCAGCAGTTTGTATTTGCTGTTTTCCAGGCCCGCCTCATACGTGGTCATTGAAGCGCTCCTCAATGATATCGCCGACCACACACAGGCGGTCTGAGCTGACGCAGGCTTCAAGGGTGATGAACATCTTTTTGGTGGCCCGGTCGTACACCAGCTTTTCTTTGCCGGGGCTCGACGCGCCTTTTTGCACGATCAGCAAATCGCCCGGCTCATTGATGCCGGGAATCGCGTGCTCAAGGCGCACGCCGATCAGGTTGTGGCAAGCGCCGAAGTAGTAGGTCAGCGGGTACAAGGTCGCCAGCTCGCCAATGCGCTTGTCGAGGTTTTGGATAACCAGGCTTTCCTTGAGAACCGGCACCGCCGCCGGGTTCATGTTGCCCTGAGGGGAAACACTGCTTTCGATGATTTCCTTGGCTTCAAAATCGACGGTCTCGATTTCGTCGTAGGAAACGCCGAAGAAGTCGGAGATCTTGCGGATGGTCGACTGCTGTACGTTGACGACCTTGCCTTCGAGGATGTTGTAGATGGTGGTCCTGGTCAGGCCGGCGGCACTGCACAACGACAGCTGCGTTTCGCCACGGCTCTTGATCAAATACTTGATGTTGCTCTTCAAGTTCGCGGTTTTTTCCCGTCTGTGTATCACGTGCTCACCACTTCCTTTTCGTCATAACCGTCCGTTTTTACACCGCAGCACGAGGGCGCGCCCGCGCCTCAGGCCTCGCGGCGGCGGGAGTGTTGCACGCGTGGGGCCCAATAATAAAGTCCCGGTTGTTTGTCCTCGCGGTTGAGCTGAGGCGCGGGCGTGCAAAAAAGAACATTTAATTTGGAAAATGTTTAATTTCCTGTTTAATTGAACGCCTCGGTTCAGGACGAACCGGCACGCAACAACAGGGAAGGGAAGCGCACTGATGGCAGTCAACACCGCACCACTTGAAGTCCAGGCCGACCTGCTGCGTCGTGGCCTGGCGGATCTGCAAGCCGAAGACCCCGAGCTTGCCAGCCTCCTCGATGCCGAAGTCAGCCGGCAGCATCACACACTCTCTCTGATGTCCTCCTCCAGTACCGTCAGGCCGAGCATCCTGGTCTCTTGCGCCTCGGCGCTGGTCAACGTGACGGCCGAAGGCATGCCGGGCAAACGCCACGGCACCGGCTGCGAGGTTGCCGACCGGGTCGAGTTGCTGGCCATCCGCAGGGCACGGGAGCTGTTCGACGCCCACTACGCCGCGGTGCAATCCCACTCGGCCTCCAGCGCGATCTCTCAGGTGCTCTCGGCGCTGCTTGAACCCGGCGACACCCTGCTCGGCATGGCCCATGACCAGGGGGGCGACCTGACCCTCGGCAGCCCGGCAGTCTTCACCGGCGCCTACTACAAAGCCATTCGCTACGGCACCACCTCCGCGGGTTTGATTGACTATGAACAGGTGCGCAGCCTGGCCCTCGCACATCGCCCGCGCATCATCCTCTGCGGCGCCTGGGCCTATTCGCGGGTGGTGGATTTCGAGCGGTTTCGCGCCATTGCCGACGAGGCGGGTGCCATCCTCCTCGCTGATATTTCCCACATCGCCGGGCTGGTGGCGACGGGGCGCCATCCGAACCCGATCAACGCGGCCCATGTGACCGTGACCTGCACCCACAAGCAACTGGGCGGGCCCCGTGGCGGGCTGATTCTGTCTGGCCGTGATGCGCACACCAAAGTGCCCGGCTTGCGTTCGACCTTCAGCCGCGTCCTTGATCACGCGGTGTTCCCGCGCATGCAGGGAGCGCCGGCGATGAACATGATTGCCGCCAAAGCGGCGGCGCTGGGCTACGCGAAGTCGGCTGAGTTCGACGCTTGCATGGGCCGGGTTCGTACGCTTGCCGATGAATTGGCCCGTGGGTTTGAGGCGCGTGATGTCGAGGTGGTGGGCGGGTGCAGTGAAAACCACACGGTGCTGATCCGCCTGCGTGGCGCCCTGACCGGTGCCATCGCAGAGTCAGCGCTGGGAAGCTGTGGCCTGCTGCTGAGCAAACACCGTGTGCCTGGCGATACACGCTCCTCGGCGGTCACCAGCGGCGTGTGCATCGGTACAGGCGCCCTCGCGCAACGCAAGCTTGACCGCGAAGGCGCTTGCCAGGTTGTGGCGCTGGTGTGCCGGGTACTCGACAGCGTGACGCCGCTGGACGAGCTGGAGTACCACCTGGAACCTTCGGTGCGTGAGCAATTGCGTTCGGAAGTGGACGCCTTGTGCGCCCGCTACCCGATTGCCGACTACCTGGAGCACTGAGTCCTCGGCGGCCCGGCTAAATCGGCCGACACTTTCCTCGTCATACTCCTCTGTACGAGCCGTGCGAATTCATTCCCCGTCTGCCAGGAGTTGTCACCATGGTCAGCGTAAGTCGTCGTTCTCTTCTCGCCCTCGGTGCTGCATTGCCGGTGCTGGGCCGCCTGGATTGGGCGGTTGCCAGCCCGCTGCCGGTAACGTCTGACAAGGTGCTTCTCAACTACAACGAAAGCCCCTACGGCCCCTCCGGCGCTGCCCGTGAGGCCATGCAGCGGGGAATTACAACGTCCGGGCGCTATCCCTACCCGGATATGTACGCGTTGGCTGCCTTGTTTGCCGAGCAGCAAGGCATCGCCGAAGAGCAAGTGGCTGTGTTTGCAGGGTCCATGGCGGCGCTGCGCTACGCGGTCCTGGCGTTCACCGACGCAACTCGTGGCCTGGTGATGGCCACGCCGTCCTACGAAGTACCGCGCCAGGCCGCCGAGTCACGCAAGGTGCCGGTGCATGAGGTGAACCTGGACGCCACGCACGCCCATGACATCCCCGCCATGCTCGCCGCTGATCCTCGGGCGGGCATGCTGTACCTGTGCAACCCCAACAACCCGACCGGCACCCTGACGCCCACCGAGGCGATCCGCCACGCCTTGGCGAACAAACCCCAAGGCAGCGTGCTGGTGGTGGACGAAGCGTATATCGATTTCGCCGACGCCCCCAGTTGTGTCAGTTGGGTCAAGGACCACGACGACCTGCTGGTGCTGCGCACCTTCTCGAAAATCTACGGCATGGCCGGCGCACGCCTGGGCCTGGCGATCGGCCATCCGGCGTTGCTGGAACGGCTGGCGGTGTTTGGCGGTGACAACGTGCCCGCAGCCTCCACCTTGCTTGGCGCCCGGGCCAGCCTGCAAGACATCAAGCTGCTGCCGCAGCGCAAGGCGCTCAATGTGCAAGTGCGCGACGAAACCGTGGCGTGGCTCAAAGCCCGCGGGTTCGCCTGCACGGTATCGCAGAGCAACTGCTTCATGATTGACGTGAAGCAGCCCGCCGAACAGGTGGTGGAGCGGTTGGCGGCGCACAACGTGATGATCGGACGGGTCTGGAAAAACTGGCCGCAATGGGTGCGCGTCACTGTGGGCAACCGGCGAGAGATGCAGCGTTTTCGCGAAGTCTTCGCGGCGCAGGTTCAGCGCGTTGGTTGAGCTGGAACACATACTTGATCGTTCCCACGCTCCGCGTGGGAATGCCGCCTTGGACGCTCCGCGTCCCGAACTCGGCGGGTAGTTAAGGTCCTGCGCCAGGTGACGCAGAGCGTCACAACATGCATTCCCACGCAGAGCGTGGGAACGATCGGCACATTTAGTTCAGCGGCATTACTGCTGCGCGATGCTGTACCCATCGAACGCGGTCTGCTGCTGAAGCGCCGTGATCACACTTTTGCGGCTCAGCGGCTGCTCGGCACCCGAATTGTCCACAAAGCTTTCAACGTCCAGCTCGGCTTCATCACCTTCCCCGACAAAGCTGAACCCCAGGAATTCAAACGCCTCACGGTCAACGTTCAGCTTGGAACGCGGCGTGCGCAGCGGCAGGGTGACGCTGATGCCATCTTTGCTGATCACAAACACTTCGGCTTCTTTCTTCGGCCGTGCAGCCTTGCCCTTGCCGGCGCTTGGGTTGCTGATGGCCTGGTGGCTCTGGTTCAGCACCTTGAGGGCCAGGCCGTAGACCAACTCCTGAAACGCCGGGTCGTCCTTGAAGCTGGACAGGATGCGGCTGATCGAGAACTTGCTGCTGAGGTCTTCCAGAGCGATGTTGTCGGCGGCTTCGGCGTCTTTGAGTTGCTTGAGCTCGCCCATCAGGTCGTAGGCCTTGTCGTCGTCAAAGGCGTCGTGAGCCTGGCGGATAGCGATGCGCAATTCGCGGATCTGGTCGCTTTCCTTGGAGGTGTGAAAGGCGTCCAGCACCATCTCGCTGATGATCTTGGCCGCTGGCACGTGCTGTGAAAGATTGATGGCGTTTTCGTATTCAGCTTTGGCGTGCAAAGCGACTACGGATTCTTCGGGGGTATAGGAATCGGACATTGAAATTTCACTACTTCAGTAAACGGGAGACAAAAAGCGTCGCGCATTTTCAGCGCCGAGGGGGATCAGGTCAAGGCAGCACACTGCCCTTATCACGCCGCAAAGCGTTCAGCGCCCGCTGCAGCCGCACGGCCCGTCCACAGAACAGACCAACGGTAAAACCCGACACACCGCCCACTGCCATCAGCATCTCTGGCGTGCTCAGCAACAGCGGGTGCACCGCTTGCTGGTAGCCAAAGTAGTATTTCACCGCGAAGAACAGCTGCGAGATCAGCAGGGTTTTCCACGTGCCCGGCAACACCAGGGTCTCGCCATTGGCATCGAGCCGGGCGCCGTTGGCGTTGAACAGCACCAACCCCACCAGACTGCCCAGCACCGCGCCGCCTACCCAAGCGCTGCTCGATAACAGCGATGGCGCGAGCGACATCAGCGACCACACCACCAGCACCACCGGCAGGATCATCAGCGACCGGCGATTCTCACGGCCGCCCAGGCAGGCCTTGATGCCGTAGTAACAAATCAGCAGGTAGACGGCGTATACCCACAGGGGCGTGCCTTGGAGGATGTCGAGCATGGCGGGGCTTTCCTTGCAGAAATGTTGTAGGGCGGGGGGGGCGCGTCAGTAGTGATAACGGCACATCAAAATCTGTACCTCATCATCTTTTATTCCATACACCAGACGATGCTCCGCGGTGATTCGCCTGGACCAAAAACCACTCAGGTTGTGCTTGAGCGGTTCAGGTTTCCCTACGCCATCAAATGGGTCCCTTTGAATAGCTTTGATCAGTAGGTTTATACGCTTGAGCCCTGCCTTGTCGTTCTGTTGAAACCAGAGATAGTCGTCCCAGCCTTCAGGGGTAAAGAGTATTTTCATTCTTCAATTAACCGCCTTGGCTTGGCTTTACCAGCTCGCAAACTGTTGACCGAGTTGATCAGGCGTTCGGCGTTTTTAGGCGAGCGCAGCAGGTAGGCCGTCTCTTCAAGGGCATTAAATTCAGATAACGAGATCATGACCACCGGCTCACCTTTTTGCCGGGTGAGCAACAGTGGGATGTGATCTTCGTTAACCCGATCCATTGTTTCAGACAGATGAGCGCGGGCGTTGGTGTAATTGATGGTTTCCATTGGGATGTCCTCAGTCGATGGCTGAAACGTACAGAAATACGTACAGGTCTTCAAGGGGCATCTTATCAACGGTCATGCGGATTGCGCTGCCTTTGATGGGGCGTTGTCCCCCGCACTATCAAGTCAGTTGCTTCAGGCACGCCTCAAGGATATCCAGGCCTTCCTCAAGCACCGCCGCCTCAGTCGTCAGCGGTGCCAGCAAACGGATGATGTGTCGCGACTTGCCGCTGGGCATCAGCAGCAAGCCGGCATCCCGCGCCAGGCCCAATAGCTGGGCCAATTGTTTGGCGGCAGGCGTGCCGTCAGCGTTTGCCAGTTCGATGCCGCGCATGGCACCGACGCCAGTCAGGCGGCCCAGATAGGGCGAGAGCCCTTGCGCGCGCCAGGCTTGGTAACGACTGACGATGGCTTCCTCCTGCTGCTTGCCCCAACTGCTCAGGTGTTCGTCGGTCATTGCATCCAGCGTGGCCAACGCTGCGGCGCAGGCAATCGGATTGCCTGAATACGTGCCACCCAGGCCGCCTTTGGGCAAGTTGTCGAGCAAGGCCTTGCGCCCGACCACTGCGCCGAGTGGCACGCCGCCGGCGATGCTTTTGCCGAGCAGGATCAGATCCGGTTCGATGTTCAGTCGCGAAAAGGCAAAGCGCTGGCCGGTGCGGCCGAAGCCGGACTGGATTTCATCGGCGATCAGCAGAATCTTGTGCTCGTCGCAGAAGTGGCGCAGAGCCTGAGCGAATTCGATGTCCAGTGCGATGAAACCGGCTTCACCCTGCACCGGTTCGATGATGAAACAGGCCACGTCGTTCACGTCGATTTCCACGCTGAACAGGCGGTCCATGGCCTTGATGGCTTCAGCGCAAGTCGCGCCGTTGTCAGCGCTGGGGTAGGGCAGGTGATACACCGGGCCCGGTAGTACGCCGACCTTTTGCTTGTAGGGCGCGACCTTGCCATTGAGGTTGAGCGTGGCCAGGGTGCGCCCATGGAACGCGCCGTCAAACGCGATCACGGCGGTTCGGCCGGTGGCGCCGCGTACGATCTTCAAGGCGTTTTCGGCAGCTTCCGCGCCACTGTTGGTGAGCATGCCGCTGACGGCGTAGTCCACCGGAATAAACGCTGTCAGGCGATCCATCAGTTCAATGTAGGGCGCATGCGGCGCAGCGTTGAAGGCGTAGTGAGTCAGCTTCGTCGCCTGCTCGCGAATGGCGTCCACCACACCCGGGTGGCAATGCCCCAGGTTGAGCACGCCGATGCCGCCCACAAAGTCGATATAGCGCTTGCCCGTGGTGTCCCAGACCTCTGCGTTTTTGCCGTGGCTGAGGCTGATGGGGTGAACGATGGAAATCGACTGGCTGATGGTTTCGCGGCTCATGAATCGGGGACTCGGCAATGGCGGGCGTCTTTTTATCTAAGCCGCGCCACGGGCTTTGCCGCAAACGAAATAAAGTCGCCGGGTCATTATTAAAAGTCGGGATGTGCCTTCACATAAGCCACCATCCAGTTGAGGAAGGCTTTCACTTTCGGAATGTCGCCTGCGTGCTCGGCATGGGCGACAAAGTGCGCGCCGGCGCTGGGCATTGTGTAATGCCACGGGATGGTCAGGCTGCCGTTGGCCAGCTCTTCGGCCACCAGGTACTGCGGCACCAGCGCCACGCCGTAGCCCGATTGCGCGGCGCGAATGCACATGTAAAACGTGTCGAAGCGCGGCCCGTGGTAACTGTTTTGTGAGTGCAGGCCCTGTTCCAGAAACCATTCATGCCAGGCTTCCGGGCGCGAGGTGCATTGCAGCAAGGTGTGGTGCAACGAAGCATCGCTGCCCTCGGCGACAAACCCCGGCGCACACACCGGTACCACGGCTTCGCGAAACAACTCGATGCACGTCGCCCCCGGCCACGCGCCCTGGCCGAAGAAGAACGCGATATCGGCCTTGGCCTGCAGCACGTCGAAAGGCTCCAGCTCGTTGCGTACGTCCAGGTGGATATTCGGGTGTTTGGCGGCGAAATGCTTGAGTTTGGGCACCAGCCAGCGGTCGCCGAAGGTCGGCTGAGTGGCGATGCGCAGCACTTCGGTTTCGCCGCCGTAGGTGAGGATATAGCGGCTGGAAATGTCCACCTGATTCAGAATTTTGCGCACTTCTGCGAGGTACAGCGCGCCGGCCGGCGACAGGTACAAACGCTGGCGCACCCGTTCGAACAGGTTGTGGCACAGCATCTCTTCAAGCTGCGCCACTTGCTTGCTCACCGCACTCTGGGTCAGGTGCAGCTCTTCGGCGGCGCGGGTGAAACTCAGGTGGCGGGCGGCGGCTTCGAAGCACTGCAAGGCGGTCATCGAAGGGGTCAAGCGTTTTGAAATCATGCAGTTCATTCCAAACAGGAAGGAGCCTTTGCCTAAAGGTCGTTTGTGGCAGGGGTGTAAAGCCGTCGATACTGCCCGGCGACACTATAAACCGGCGCGGGCTGTGAGGCGCCGAATAATAAGGAACGACAGGGAGTGCCGCGCATGAAAAACCTCAAGACCACCTTGGCTGCCATCACCGCAGCCGTAGCCGTGAGCCTGGCTGCCAGCGCCCACGCGGGCGTGACCCTGGACGCGATCCAGAAAAAAGGCTTTATCCAGTGCGGCGTCAGCGACGGCCTGCCGGGTTTTGGCGTGCCGGACAGCACCGGCAAGATGATCGGCATCGATGTGGACGTTTGCCACGCAGTCGCCGCCGCTGTGTTCGGCGATACCTCGAAGGTCAAGTTCAGCCAATTGACCGCCAAGGAACGGTTCACCGCGCTGCAATCGGGTGAAGTCGATGTGATCTCGCGCAACACCACATGGACCAGCTCCCGCGATGCGGGCATGGGCCTGGTGTTTACCGGCGTGACCTACTACGACGGCATCGGTTTTCTGGTGAACAACAAGCTTGGCGTGACAGCCGCCAAACAGCTGGACGGCGCGACCGTGTGCCTGCAGGCCGGCACCACCACCGAACTGAATGTTTCGGACTACTTCCGCACCCACGGCATGAAGTACACGCCGATCACCTTCGACACCGCTGATGAAAGCGCCAAGGGCCTGGAGTCCGGGCGCTGCGACGTGCTGACCACCGACCAGTCGGGCCTCTACGCGCAACGCATCAAGATGGCCCACCCGGATGAGTTTGTGGTGTTGCCGGAAGTGATCTCCAAGGAACCTCTCGGGCCGTTGGTGCGCAAGGGCGATGACGAGTGGTTCAGCATCGTCAAATGGACGCTGTTTGCGATGCTCAATGCCGAGGAAATGGGCATCAACTCCAAGAACGTCGAAGAGCTGGCCAAGACCACCAAGAATCCCGACATTGCACGGCTACTGGGCGCCGACGGTGAGTACGGCAAAGATTTGAAGCTACGCAAGGATTGGGTGGTGCAGATCGTCAAGCAAGTGGGCAACTACGACGAAGTGTTCGAACGTAACATCGGCCAGGGCAGCGTGCTGAAGATCAAGCGCGGGCTGAATGCGCTATGGAGCAATGGCGGCATCCAGTACGCGCCGCCGGTGCGTTAAACCCACAATTGCAGTGTGAAAACAGTTGGGCCTTGGTGATGCACGTGCTGCGCTCTGGCAGTTACAGCGCGGTGATGCCGATCGTTCCCACGCTCTGCGTGGGAATGCATCCTGTGACGCTCTGCGTCACCTGGCGCAGGACCTTAACTCCCCGCCGACTTCGGGACGCGGAGCGTCCAGGGCGGCGTTCCCACGCAGAGCGTGGGAACGATCAACAACGCCGGTCAAACTGTGGGAGCTGGCTTGCCTGCGAAGGCGGCGGCACTGGCGAAAGAGATGCCGCCTGACCCACCGCCTTCGCAGCCTCGCCAAGGCTCGACAGCTCCCACAGGGATTCTCTGTTGTCTGTTGGGCCGTTTTTACTCTGAAACGATGTCCTTTCCAGCGGCCTTTGACCGGTACAACGCCTGATCGGCGCGCGCCATCAGGGCGGCAGGAGACTCACCGCTCCGGCGCTCCACCACCCCCAGGCTCAGGGTGACTTTGAAGTCACCCACGGCCGGCACCTGTTTGATCTGTTGGCGAATCTTTTCGGCCAGCACCTTTGCATCAGCCAGGACGCTCTTGGGCAGCACCACCATGAACTCGTCGCCGCCCCAGCGCGCCAGCAGATCACCCGGTCGGACGCAGGCTTTCAGACCTTGCACCACGCGTATCAGCGTCTGGTCGCCCACGGCATGACCGTGGGTGTCATTGATCGGCTTGAAGTCATCGATATCCATGGTCACCAACGCCAGCGGTACCCGAAAACGGTCGGCGCGGTCGCAGGCTTCCAGCAATACTTTTTCCAGGCGATAGCGATTGGCAATGTGGGTCAGCGTGTCACGTTCGGCGAGTGAACGGTTTTCATCGAGCTGGGCTTGCAACTGTTGATTGACCCGCGACAGTTCGCGGGTGCGCTCTGCCACCAGCGCTTCAAGGGACTGATTGCGTCGTTCAAGCTGTTCGATGGAGGATTTTCGCGAGTGAATATCACGGTGCGCACCCACCATGCGCGCCACCGAACCGTCGGGGTTACGCGCGATCACGTAGCCACGGTCTTCGATCCACAGAAAAGAGCCATCTTCCTTGCGGCAGCGGTATTCGGCTTGGTAATGGGCCACGCGTTGGCTGATGTAGGCATCAAACACCGTCATCACGCGGGGATAGTCATCGGGGTGGATCACGTTTTCCCAGGTGAACACGCTGTTTTCCAGGGAATGGCGGGGGTAGCCGAGCATTTCGTACCAACCGGGGTTTCGGTACACAAAACCGGTATTGGCGTTCCAGTCCCAGATTCCGTCGCTGACCAGCTCCATCACCGCATGCAACATGTCGGCGTTGAGGTCGGAAAAGTCGTTCCTCAACGGCTTGTTGCCGGATGTATCGTCCATCTTTGCGCTTCCTTGCGTGTGCTGGCTCCCAAGGCCAGTCTTCGTTGACGCCGATACTCCGTGGCTGGCGCTACTGTACAGCGGGGGCGGCAAGGATTGAATAGGGCGGGTGTGCTGCTTTAGTGGGGGGAGGTGAGTCAACTTACTCCGGCGCCACCATCCTCGTCCTCGGCTTCCCATCCGCGTTGTGCTGGTAAATCGTCTCTGGCTGGCCTTTGTCATTGAAAAACACCTGGCCAATGCCCGCCGAATTCCATAGCCGTTCACCCGCCTGCGCATGATCGGGAATATGCGGCACCACTTGCATCGTGCGTCGACGCGTGAAGCCGTTGAGGGGCGAGCGTGGCGAGTAGAGCCAGCGGTTGAGGCGGTCGAACCATTCCAGCAGGCGCGGCGGGAATTCATTTTTGATGCCGCTGCTGGTGATCTGCCAGAGGTTGGGGCCGGCGTTGCGATGGCGGATCAACACCTTGTAGACGAACGAGTAATGCACGTCGCCCGAAAGGATCACGTAGTTACCCGGCGTACGCGAGTGACGGAAGATGTTGAGAATCACCTGGGCAGCGCCGCGATGGGCCATCCAGTTTTCGGCGTCTACCAGCAGCGGGTAGCCGCACCAGCTGAACACCTTTTGTACTGTCTCGATCAGCTTGACGCCAAAAATCGGCGCCGGGGAGACGATAATCGCCGACGGGTGGTCCAGCAGTTCCTGCTGCAATTCGCACAAGGCTTCCCAGTCGAGCAGGCCGGAGGGTTGTTTAAGCGCGAACTCGCTGCGCCAGCGCCGCGTGCGGGTGTCGAGTACCACCAGTGCGGGGGAGGTGGGCAGCACGTAGTGCCAGTGTTGACAGGTCAAAAGCGTTTCGAGCAGTTCATCCTGCGCGGTTGCGTCGAGATGATCGTGGTGCGTGCGCGTCGTCAGCGTCTGGGTCTGACTGATCAGCGCGCCAAACACCTCCGGCTGGTTACCCCAGCCCTGACACAGCAGATAAGCGAGCAAAGCGTTGCCGATGATGCGTTTGGAGAAGGGGTGGCCGTAAGCGGTTTGTTCCCACTGAGCGCTGAGGTTCCAGTCGTCAGTGATGTCGTGATCATCAAATATCATCAGGGTGGACAGGTGCGCGAACACTCGCGCAACGCCCGGCAAACCTTCGCTGAAGCGCTCAACCTGCACCTGCTCGCGGGCATAGCGCGCCAGTTCTTCGCCGTGCAGTTGCGGTGGCTGCGGCGTGATCAGCGTCCAGGGTGTGGGTGACCACACCAGCAGATACATGGCGATGACTTCGGCGAAGGTCACCAGGTGATTGTCCGCCGTGCTGCTGGTGAAAATCGGCTTCTTCACCCCGCCGAAAAACCGCTCGCGCAGGGTCTCGTTGCTGTCCAGTGCGGGCAGCAGGTCGGCGCGATGGTAATAGCTGGCGCGGTGCCCGTAGAGGCTGGCGCTGTCATCCACCACAGCGCCTTCCAGGTATTCGTCAAACAACCCCAAGCGCGCGATCAGTGCATGAATCGCCCGCAGCATGGGGCCCGCGACATCGTCGGCGTAGATCTGGTCGCCGCTCATCATCAGCAGGGCCGGGCGATCGCTGGGGGCTTGTGCATCAGCCAGCAACTTGTCGACGCAGAGCAAGCCTTCGTCAGCGCGGTGATGGGGCTTGCGGCACGAGCCATGAACCAACTGATGGAGGCGGCTGTGCAGGACGAAATTGGGCTGCCGGGCGTTGGCATACAACAAGTGCGGTGCCCATTCGGCGATGCCACAGCCTTCGATCAGCAGGTCATAGTCGATCACCACGTCTTGAGGCAGGGCGTCGTCCAGCGGCACATCGATCAAGTGAATAACGGCGTGGCGCCCCACGTGGACGACTTGGCATTGGCCCTGGTCCAGCGTGATCTCGCGGGTTTGGCCTGTGGCCTGCAACCTGAGTGTCAACGCCAGTTCACGACTGCCCACCAGCCACAGCACCAGGCGCTTGGGTTCCAGGCGGCGCAGCAGTGGCCCGGCGAGGACGGCGGGCAGTGTGTCGGCGTTTGGCATGCAGGCAAGGGCTCAAGGAAAGATCAAGCCAGCAAGGTTAGCGCAGTAAATGTCAGCGTTTTGTTAAGCCACTGGGCAGCATCTGTATCAAAAATCGTCGCCGCTGCCGTTCGCACACCCACTGGCAACAGGGGTGGTCGCGCCTTGCTTACCCTCCACCACGAACGCCGCCCGATGCTCCGCCACCACATTACGTAACGCGCTGTAGTAATCCGGCAGCTTTTGCAGGCTGTCGGTGAGCGGCAGCAACGACGCCCGCGTGTCCACCGTGCCGCCGACCATGCTGACGGTACCGAGGGTTTGCACGGTGTCGCTGTCGCCCAGCGGCGAGACCAGGAAACTCAACACTTTGCCGGCGGCATCACGGCTGTTGCCGGTGCCCAGCAGCGGCAATTCGACAATCGGCCCATTGCCCACGCCCCACACGCCAAACGTCTGGCCAAAATCGGCGGTGTGGCGGGGGATGCCCAGGCGGTCCGACACATCGAACAGGCCGACCACCCCGACAGTGGTGTTCACCGCAAACCGTCCCAGGGTATTGATCGAACGACGTGGGTTGCCTTGCAGCAAGTCGTTGATGAACACCTTTGGCTCGCTGAAGTTGGTGGCGAAGTTATGCACACCTTGCTGGAAAAAATCCGGCAGGTAACGGTAACCGCGTGCCACCGGTGCCAGGGCGTAATCATCCACAACCCGGTTAAACGCAAACACCCCACGGTTGACCGGCTCGGCCGGGTCATACACCGGGTAGCTCGTCTGCGCGCACTGGGTGGTGGGCGCCACGGGCGTCTGGCTGGCGCAGCCTGTCAGGTAAGACACAGTCAACAACAGCACCGCCTGGCGGGCCAGGTGCTGGGGATAGGTCAGCGAGCGCATAGTGAGTCTCCGCAAAAGGGAGGCCGATGCTCGCAGCCGCTTCTTGCGCAAAGATGTCTGGTTTATTGCGCGCTTGACGCTTTATTGCACGGTTGAAATATATGACGCGCCGCGCCGAATGGTTTTAGATAGCGCCTCGACCAACCCAGGTGATGTGTGCCGGTGAGTAACCTTTTGATCGTGGACGATGACCTTGAAGTCCTCGCGCTGCTGAAGAAATTTTTCCTGCAACACGGCTACACGGTCGAGACCGCTGCCAGTGGCGCCGGCCTGTGGGCGGCCATGGAGCGCGAACCCGCGGACCTGATCATCCTCGATCTGATGTTGCCGGGCGATAACGGCCTGCTGCTGTGCCAGCGCTTGCGCCAGGAGTACGCGACCCCCGTGATCATGCTGACCGCCATGGGCGAACTCAGTGACCGCGTGGTCGGCCTGGAAATGGGCGCCGATGATTACCTGAGCAAACCTTTCGATGCCCGTGAACTGCTGGCCCGGGTGCGCGCGGTGTTGCGCCGTGCGGGTGAAAGCCGTCAGCCGATGGGAGAGATCGCCCGCCCGTTGATCCGCTTCGCCGGCTGGCAGCTCGACCTGATGCGGCGTGAGTTGCGCTCGCCCGATCAGGTGATGATCCCGCTGTCCTCCGGCGAGTTCGACCTGCTGCTGGTCTTCGCCGAGCATCCCCAACGCGTGCTTACTCGCGAGCAATTGCTGAACCTGGCGCGTGGCCACAGCCACGATGCGTTCGACCGCAGCATCGACGTGCAGGTCAGCCGCCTGCGGCGCAAGCTGGAATTCGATACCAAGCGCCCGGCGATGATCCGCACCGTGCGCAACGGCGGCTACCAATTCACCGTCAACGTGACCCGCTCATGAAGCGCTTGCCCCGCGACACGGTGGCGCGCTGGATCGCTCTGACCATTCTGCTCGCCATGTTCACCGCGCTGGCATTCAATGCCTTGTTTGTGCAGTTGGCAGGCGTGTGGGCGCGGCCGCCTCTGACTGAAACCGGGCTATTGGAAAAAATTGCCGTGGTGGTGCGAGCGGTCGAAGCGTCCGAGCCCGCGCAGCGAGGGCGCCTCACCCAGGCGGTGGGCGATAAGCAATTCAGCGTGGTATGGGCCCCCGAGCGTGAAACATTTGGCTTGCCCGAGCAGCGTGACCAGGACTTTCATACGGGCGATGAAGTCTTCAAGCATCTGCTCCCCGGCACGCCCCGGCTGATGGCAGGCTACGAGCCTTCCGACTGGCCGGACGACAAGGGCTACTATGCCTTGGTCGTCCGCTTGGTCGATCATTCCTGGCTGATGTTCAGCGCCCCGTCGCGCAGTTGGGGGCTGAAGGAAGGCGAGCGCAGCCTGATCGTGTTGCTGCTGGTGTTGGTCTCTACCGCGTTGGTGACCCTGGTGGCGACGCGACGCCTGGCGCGGCCCTTGCAGCAGTTCACTCAGGGGGCGCGGCGCTTTGGTTCGGATTTTCGTGCGCCGCCCATTGAGCCGGTCGGCCCCCACGAAATTCGCCAGGCGATCCTCGCCTTCAATGGCATGCAGGCGCAGTTGCAGCACTTCATCCAGGACCGCACGCAAATGCTCGCGGCCATCTCCCACGACCTGCGCGCGCCCCTCACACGCCTGCGTTTGCGCGGCGAATTCATCGAGGACGCCGAGCAGCAGCAACGGCTGTTTCGTGACGTGGATGAAATGCACGCAATGATCAACACGGCCCTGGAGTTTTTCCGCGATGACGCGCGCCTTGAGCAAGCGACTCAGCTGGACCTGGCGGAACTGCTGCAAACCCTGATCGACGACTACCGCGACCAGAATATCGACATCAGCTTCCGGGGCCCGCCACGGCTTGTGTACTTCGGGCGGCCCTTGGGCCTTAAGCGTGTCATCACCAACCTGGTAGAAAACGCCATCCATTACGGCGTGACGCCCGAGATCGAGCTGTTGTACATCCCGGGCGAGGTAGTCATTCACGTGCTGGACCGCGGGCCGGGCATCCCGGCCGAATACCGCGAACAGGTGTTCCTGCCGTTCTACCGCCTGGAAGCTTCACGCAACAAAAGTACCGGCGGTGTAGGGCTGGGACTCTCAACCGCGCGGGCGATTGTGTTGGAACATGGCGGCACACTGACCCTGTCAGAACGCCAGGGCGGTGGCTTGGTGGCGATGGTGGTGTTGCCGGTGTAACACCCGGCGACATGGCAAGTGAGCTTCTTGTGGCAAGTGGGATTTGTGGCCAGCAGGCCTGTTGTGGCAAATGGGCTTTCTGTGGCGAGCGGGCTTGTTGTGGCGAGCGGGCTTGCCCGCGTTGGGCTGCGAAGCGGCCCCAAAACCAGACGCCCCGGTTTAACCGGAAAAACGCGGTGAGCTGATTGGGGCTGCTGCGCAGCCCAACGCGGGCAAGCCCGCTCGCCACAGAAAGCCAGTTCTCCACAGAAAGCCGGTTCTTCACAAAGAGCCTGCTCTCCACAAGAAGCCCGCTCTCCACAATAAGGCGCACTTGCCACATCAGAGCAGGAGGTTGCTCGGGTATCACGGCCACGGCCAGGATACATCCGCTCAACTATCCAACCATCGACAACTGACACCGATTGCTAGCCTCAAGAGGTATTGATACTTCCAGGGCAAAGGAATGCGTCGTCAACCAAACTCTCATCTGCTGCGTCGTGGTCGGTACTCCGAGCCGGGGCGTGCTTACCTGATCACCGTAGTCGTGCATGAGCGGCACCCGTTGTTCAGCGATTTCTATCTGGGACGGTTATTGGTCGCAGTACTGAAGCAGGCTCACGATTCAGGCGAGGTCAAATCGTTGGCGTGGGTCATCATGCCTGACCACTTTCATTGGCTGCTGGAGATCACAGATAGGGAGCTAGCCCAGGTTATGGGGCGTATCAAGTCGCGCAGTACGCTGTCCATAAATCGTGCGCGCGGTACCACGGGACCCTTCTGGCAACGTGGCTATCACGACCGTGCCGTACGTGCTGAAGAAGACCTCCGAAAAATCGCACGCTACGTCATTGCCAACCCGCTCCGGGCTGGGCTCGTGGAGAAAGTGGGCGACTATTCGCTATGGGATGCGGCCTGGCTCTGAAATGAGAACACCTGTGGTGAGTGGGCCTGTTGTGGTGGGTGTGCTTTCTGAGGTGGGCGAGCTTGTTGTGGCGAGCGGGCTTTCTGTGGCGAGCACCCGTCAGGTGTGCGAATCCTCAATCACCTTGGGCACGGTGAAGCGGAACTCACTGCCATGGCCCACTTCACTTTCAGCGACGATTTTGCCGCCGTGGGCCTGAACGATACCCTGCGTGATATACAGCCCCAGCCCGCTGCCGGTCGGGTTGTTTTCGGTTTGAGTCCAGTAACGATCAAACACATGGGGCAGTTGCTCCGGCGGGATGCCTTCACCGGAGTCGCGCACCACGAAAATGATTTCCTCGCCATTGCTCATGGCGCTGATACCGATATTGCCCTGGCGCGGGGTGAATTTGATGGCGTTGCCGATCAGGTTCGACAACACCTGGAACAGGCGCTCCGGGTCGGCGTTGATCTGCAGGCCCGGCTCGGCGTTGAACGACAGGTCGATGCCTTTCTCCATCGCCAGCGGCGTCAGCAGTGAATAGGCCTCCTCAAACATCTGGCTGACGTCCAGCTTCACCGGCTTGACCACATAACGCCCGGCCTCGATTTTCGAGGTGTCGAGCAAGTCTTCCAGCAACACGTTCATACGCCCGGCGGCTTGCTGCATGGTGTCGATGGCCGAGGAAATGCGCCGTGAGGTGTGTGGGCCGTCGGAGCTGAACGCTTTTTGCATCATGCCGCAGAGCATCGAGATGACGGTCATCGGGTTGCGCAGGTCGTGGGACACCACCGCGACCAGCTCGTCACGCGCACGCACGGCTTGCTGCTCGCGCAGCACCTGGCGGGCCAAGTCGTTTTCCAGTGCCGAGCGGCGCAGGTCGTTGGCGGCAAACAGGTCGCCGTGGCTCCACTTGGTGGAGATGCCAGCCATTTCAACTTTCCAGATTTCAAACGAGGTGCGTGGGCGAAGGCGCAAGCCGGCGTCGGAGTTTTCCAGGTCCAGGGGCTTGTTCGGGTCGCCGCTCCAGTGGATGTTTTCCTTCACTTCCGGGCGGAACCACAGCACGCCGTTGTCCACCGGCTTGGGCAAACTCATGGCCAAAACGCCGCTGGCGACCTGTTGAAACTCGGCGGCAGGCGGGTAGACCGACGACAGGTTGTGGCTGGAAAACACCGGCTCGCCGGTCTCGATCAGCCGCTTGTGCAACGCCCGAATCTGCGCCGGTTCCGGGCAGTTGCCGTAGCGATGCAATTGTTTGTCTTCGATGATCGCGACGCCGCCGGACAGGGTCAGGTCCAGCAGCCACTGCGGCTGCTTGGCGAGGCCGTCGAACACGTTTTCCTTGGAGGCTTTCATCGCTTGGTCAAGAGAGGCCAGGGTTTCGACCTTTTCTTCGCGCTGGCGGCTCAGTTCCAAGGCTTCCATGGCGCTGATCTGCAACGACAGCACTTGGCCGATGGTCTGGCACGCGGTGCGTAAATCGTTCGGCACCAACAAGGGCTCGCGGTTGCCGCAACTGATCAGGCCCCAGAGTTTGTCGCCCTTCATCAGGGAAATGCTCATGGACGACAGCACGCCCATGTTCTGCATGTACTGGCAGTGAATCGGCGACACACTGCGCAAGGTCGCAAAGCTCAAGTCCAGCGGCTGCTCGTTGTCCGGGCGCAGCTTGGGCAGCAGCGGCACCGGCTCGTACGCAGCATTGGGGATGATGCGCAACCAGTTGGTGCGGTACAGCTCACGGGCTTGCTCCGGGATATCGGACGCGGGGAAGAACAGCCCATTGAACAGCTCCATGGAAGGCGCCGACGCTTCGGCGATCACCTGGCCATGGCCTTCGTCTTCGAAGCGATAGATCAGCACGCGGTCGTAACCGGTCATGGCCTGGATTTCATTCACGCTGATTTCGTACAGCGCCTGCAGGGTTTTGGCCGACTGCAAGCGTTGCAGCATCTTGCCCAGGTCACTGGTGCGACCGTTGAGCGCGCGGGGTTTGAAGTCTTCAAGACGTGGTTCGAATTCCAGTATCAGCACCTGTTGATGGCGATGCAGCAGGCCTTCGAATTCGGCGCCGTTCAGCGTGACGTGCAGCGGTGGGGCGTCGAAAAACGTGTTGTTCTCAGCCATGGCCCGCACGGCCTGGGCATGCTCGGCGCCAATCAGCGTGTGCAACGGCTGGCCCAGCAGCGCCTCGGGGGTATGGCCGAACAAGGCGCTCACGTTGGCGCTGATTTGCACGATGGTGAGCTCGGGTTCCGACAGGGTCAGCAGCACACCATGAGGCTGAATCGCACCCGGGAAGCGAATGGGTTCGTCCGCACAGTTGGCAAGCAGCTCTTCAAAATCTTCGGGTTTCATAGCAATACCTCCTGGCCTTCGAGCCATTGCTCAAAGCCGCTGAATGTTGAACGGGCTGCGTCTACCGCGCGCTGTTTAGCTTGCGCGTCCAGCGGCAGGCGGCCCAGGTAATCGAGAAAGTCTTTCCAGCGTCGACCGGTGTCGGCGCCGTACACATTGAGAAATGCACCGCCGTTGTCCGCATCAATCGCTAACCGCTGCGCCATCTCGCGGCGCAATACCTGGCCGCCGAGGGTCGCGCCTTCGAGCACATACAAGGCGCCAAGGCAGGCGGCAGGGGTGTCGAACATCGGGAGCTCAGAGCAGACCGGCAGGGCGCCGATGGCGTCGTCATCCAGGCCGAGGGCATAGAGGTCGCTCACCAGAGTCGGCGTTTTCGCACGCAGCGTCTGGTCGAATCCGTCGGGGATCAAGCCACTGTCGTACAGCGCAGCTTCCATCGGCCCATAAAACCCGTAATACGCCCGGACCAGTCGCCGGTACCAATCGGCATCCAGGCGCTCGGAGAAAAACGGCAGGCGCTTTTCCAGCGCTACGTGCAGCAGGCCGGTGCCTGTGCGCAACGCTTCCAGCAATGTGGGCACACCAAATTCATGGGCCTGTGAATGCATTCAATGAGCTCGAACTGTGGGCCTCTCGGCCATGAATGACGCGTGAAAATGGGCGACGATTCTACACAACTCATTGCCGTCAACTGTACGCACAAAGCGAAAAGGCTGACCGGCGGATCAGAAAAGTCGCTCCTAGCATCCTTAATGACCACAGGGCATTGCTTGAAGTTCGGTTCAGGTGATGTCGCTGCGATATCAGTGCAAAGACCCTTGTTGAGTCAGTGCCGTTTGCACGCACTCCAGCAAATGTTCGGTGCTCCACGGCTTGGGCAGGAACCGCACACTGCTGCCCAATTGCGCCGCCAGCTTGGTATTGCCGGACGTCAGTACCACTGGCACCGACGGCCAGCGATGGGCGACCACCCGACTGAGGTCATAGCCGTTGAGCAAACCCGGCATCTGGATATCAGTGACAATCAAGTCCACCGGGTCATCGGCCCGCTCCAGAAAGATCATCCCTTCATCTGCCGAGGGAAAAGAGGTGACATGCGCCCCGAATTCTTCCAGTACATCCACCATCAACGAGCGAATGATCTCGTCGTCTTCCAATACTAAAATCGATGGCTGAGCCATGATCCTTCTCCACCATCAGGGTTCAGTAAGGTTGAGTGGCGCGCGATTGCGAGAGTTTCGGCAGCGCGAATTTTTGCCGATGGATGGTCATATAGACGTGTTTGGCAAGCTGTTGTCCCTGGAATCCGGGCTTTCAGGGGGCGGGAACTTTGGGTTTCATCAGGAATAAATCACCACTCCCAGGCGTTGTGCGTAAAGGGGTGCCTGCAAGCGGTGCCGAACTGTCTGAACCTTCCTTGAAAGACTGCGCCTTTGAACCGACCCGTACTGCCCATTTCCTAAGAACACCTGGACCGCTGGATTGCGTCTTTGCAACCGGCGTTGCTCGACGACGCGTTCACGTGCGTCATCGGCATCCTGCGCGGCGGTGGGCCCCTGGCGTTGATGGTGTCCCACGTCACCGGCGTGGCTCCGGCGTTCTTGCGCTACCAGCGCGCCGACCGCAGCGTGGCTTGGGACTCATCCATCCCGATCCCGCCACCCGGCAGCCACGTGCTGCTGTGCGAAGACATCGCCGGTGCCGGGCATACCCTCAAGGACTGCTCCAGCTTCCTGCAGCGCCAGGGCCTGAGGGTAAAAATTCTGACTGCCGGCTTCGACGACCTCAGCGCCACCCGGCCCGATTACGGGATTGATGGGCGCGGCTACTTCCTGCAATTTCCCTGGGAGCGCCAATCGCGCACTGCCGCATACCGTGACCACTGGGTGGAAACCCGTGGCGGACGCACCGGCGATCTGGCTCAGGACCATGAGTACGACGCCTACGCCATCGACCTCGACGGCATCCTGTTGCCAGACATTCCCGAAGCGCAGTACAGCGCCGATCTGCAAGGCGCGCTGCTGCAACGTGACCGGTTGGCTCCGTTTGAACAGCTGCCGGCATTGGGCACCGTCAAAGCCATCATCACCGGCCGCCCGGAAATGGACCGTGCCCGCACGCAAGCCTGGCTCGACCGCCACGGCCACGGCGACACGCTGTTGATCATGCGCGACACGGCGCGCTACAGCGACACACCCGAACACGTCGCCACCCACAAGGCCAGTGCCACCCTGCAACTAGCCTGTACCCACTTTGTGGAAAGCGACCCGGTGCAGGCAATTTTGATCGCGCAGCAAGCGCCGCTGTTGCGTGTGATCTGGTGGGACGCCCAATCCCGCCAAGCGCGGCTGCTGGGTGCGGCGCAGTGGGGCTGATACAGGCATAATCGGCTCACCGTTGCCCGCTGTGGAGCCCTCCATGAAGTACGCCTTGTTGACCCTTGCCCTGATCCTGAACACCGCCCCGGCCTTCGCGGCGGGCGATGCCGAGGCGGGCGGCAAACTCTTCAGCAAAACCTGCGGCGGCTGCCACAGCATCGGCGAAGGCGCGCGCGGCGGGTTCGGGCCGGAACTCAATGGGATCATCGGGCGACCTGCCGGGACTACCACCGATTATCAATATTCCGACGCGATGAAGAACTCCGGCGTGGTCTGGACCCGCGACAAGCTGGCGGCCTACATCGAGGCGCCGAAGAAAGTTGTCAGCGGTACGCGCATGATTTTCTGGGGCATCAGCGACCCCGACAAAATCCAGGACATCCTCGCGTACCTCGAAACCTTCCAGCCCAAATGATTACTCGCGCACGTTCTTGAACAGCATCAGCCGCGCACTCTCATGCAGCCCGCGTGTCAGCCCTTGCAAGCGCTGGAACTCCTGCGGATTCTGCTCGGCCACATCCTCCCGAGGCGTTTGCGAGGCCAGGTCGTGCAACGTTGGCGAGCTGCCGTCGTGCTGCATCTGTAGGAGGAAATGCTGAGTCACGCCGCCGATGATCGGGAAGGTGCCTTCGTGCAGCACCAGCGGCACCACGCGCTCACCTTCCGGCGCCGGTTGCTGGATGTCCCGGCCCATCGCGCCGTTGGTAAACGGGATGCCCGCCATGCCGGCCACGGTGGGCAGCAAGTCGGCAAGGCCCACGGCTTCGTCGATCACCCGAGGTGCAAGGCCCGGTGCATGAATCAGCAGCGGCACGTTGTTGCTTTCCAGGCCCAATTGCTCGAACGCTGGTGCCATGTGCGGGATCTGGCTGATGCGTGTGTTGTGGTCGCCGAAGAGCACAAAAATAGTGTTGTCGTACCAACCGCCCGCTTTGGCGATTTCCATCAGGCGGCCGATGTTGAAGTCCAGCAAGCGCACGGCGTTGTACTGCTCGACACTGCGCGAGCCGGCGTTCTGGGCTTGCTCCAGTGTCACGTTGTTTAACTGAAAGCCGTCATTAAGTTTGGGAATGGTAAACGGCCGGTGGTTGCCGGACGTTTGCAGGTAAGCGAAAAACGGCTGGTCTTTGGGCACGGCGCGCAACAGTTGGTCGCCTTCCTTGAACAGGTCCAGGTCGGAGACGCCCCACACGTCCACCCGTGGCGAGCGCCAGTGACTTTCGTCAAACAGCTGCACGCCATCGATGCTCTGGCGAATCAGCGCGTTGATGTTCGCCCAACCGGCGTTGCCGCCGATCATGTAGAACTTCTGGTAATCCTCGAATGCGTTGATCAGCGTGTGTTGCCGCGTGATCAGCGGGTTGCGCGTGGCGGTTTCCTGGCGCGTCACGTCCGGCACGCCGGTGATGCTCGCCCACACGGTTTTCGCGGTGCCGGTGACGGGTACGTAGAAGTGCTTGAAGAACAGGCTTTGCGTCGCGAGTTTGTCCAGGTTTGGCGTGGGGTTCAGCGGGTTGCCGTAAGCCCCGACGGCGCTGGTGCCGAGGGATTCGAGCATCACGAAGACCACGTTGGGCGGGCGATCGCCGGCCAGCTTGTAGGGCTGAACCCCTTGTTCGCGTACGAAATTCAGTTGCTGGGCGTCGGGTTTGTCGACACCCAAGTACTGGGCCACCTGTGGGTAAAGTGTGCGCACCTGGGCTTCATCGTATTGCGATTGGCCGACCTTGAGGGTGTCGTACAAAAACAGCACCGGGTTCAAGCCCACGGCAGCGACTTGGCTATTGCCGGAAAAAAACGCATCGCTCCAGCGCAGAGGCACCGGGTTTTCCAGGTTCAGATTGGCCACGCGGCCGAGCAAGGCCAGTAGCACCACGACCACGCCAGCGACGGAGATAGAGGTCACTGCCAATTTGCCGATGGCCTTGGGCTCGCGGTCCAGGGTCAGTCGCTCCAGGCAGACCAGCGCCCACACCCACAACGCCACTGCCGCCAGCCAGCAGGCGGTTATCCACAGCACCGGGTAGGTTTCCCACACCATCTGTTGAGAAATCTGCGCGTCTTGCAGGTAACGCAGCACCGTCGCGTTGATGCGCACACCGAGGTAGGCGTAGTGGCCGAAGTCGAGGATGTACACCAAGCCGACCACGGCCAGTGCAATCACCAGATAACCGCGCGCCAGCCAGCGCAGGGCGGGCAGGGTGGTGAGGTTCCAGCGCGGCAGCCAGGCCAGCACGGCCAGCGGCAACAGCAGCAACACGGCCAGACGCAGGTCGAAGCGCAGGCCGATGCCGACGGTTTCCAGCAGTGCCGGGGTGTTCAGGGGCAGACCGGAAAACGCCAGTACAAATACCAGCCGCAGCGCGGCCAGCAGCGCAAACACCAACCCGATCGCGCCCACGCCATAGCGCAGGCGGCGTGATTGCAACACACTCATTGTTGACCTCTATTCAATCTTAAAAACACCACAAGACCCATCTGGGAGCTGCGGTGCGACGATTCGACTTGCCTGCGATAGCGGTATATCAGTGCCAGATGTGTTGCCTGACACTGCGCATTCGCGAGCACGCCCGCTCCCACAATTTGAATTGCATTAATCCAGCGACTACGCAGTAGATCGCCAAGAGCGGATCTACTAGGTAGTCCCAATAGTTTTCCGACGCCTTTAACCGCAGCGCAAAGGCCAAAGTGCCCACCGCCAACATCCACACCACCAACCCATTACGCAGCCACAACGCCATCAAGGCGACGGCCGCCATCAGCACAATCATCGGCCGAGGGTTAAACCCCCACCGGTAAGGATCGAAATACGTCAGCCCTAACGTCGCCGGGTACAACACCAGGCACAGCACGCCAAACAGCGCCAACATCTGCACCCGATGCGGTCGCTCAAGTGGCTGCACTACGCCCAACCGACTCAACGTCACCCACGCCAACAACACCAACGTGCTGATCGCCAAATCATCGGTAAAACTGCGCACGTACGCCGCCAACGACAGCCCGTTCACCGGGATGACACCCAGCACCACCAGCATCGGCAACAACCACGGCCGCCAGCGCGCGGTAAAAGGAAGCAGGCTTAGAAGCACAAACCCCAGCAACACAAAACTCAAATGGGCCTGCCATAACGACATCATCACAAACGCTCCGACAGCCAGGCTTCGTTGAAGCTGACATGTTTGATAAAGGTGTTATTCCACGAGTACACCAAGTGATACATGCCGTCCGGGCTGCGGCTGAAATACGGGTACTCGTATTCGAATTCGCAGCCACGCGGTTTGCACACGCGGTAGTCCAGGCTGCTGAGAAAGCGTTGCTCCAGCGGCAAGCGCTTGGCGCCGCTGGACGCGCGGAAGCCTTCGCCGATGATTTCTTTATAAGCCTGTGGGGTGAACGGTTGGCCGAGCGGGTCTGGCGACTGGTCCAGCTGCGCGACGGTGTGCCACTGGCTCATGTTGGCGTCGGTGCCGTAGAGGCTCAGCTTGAAGCGGCCGTCTTGCAGGTCGTTCAAGGCCACCAGCAAACCGTCTCCTTGGGTGCCGACCGCTGCCAGCGACGAATTGGGGTTGGACGGCGCCAGCGGATACGGCTCGCTCCAGGTCTGCCCGGCGTCTTCAGTGCGGCTGGCGAGGACGCGGTGATGGGTCTCGCCGGCGTAGCGCAACATGGCGATGGCGCGGTTGCCGTCCAGCGGCACTATGGTTGGTTGCAGGGAATGCTTGCCACGGCTGATGCGGAATTTGTCGATTACCGCGCCGTCGGCGCTCAAATACAGGTACTCGGCAAACTTGCCCATGAACTCGTGGTACACCGGTAGCCCGATGGAACCGTCGGCGTGGAACACCGGCGCTGCGCGCACCAGGGTGCTGACATTGAAGAACGGCGACGTCACCAATTGCCTCGGCGCCGACCAGTTCGCGCCGAGGTCATCCGACACCATCACATTGATCGCGCTGGCGGCCCAACCGCCGACCGACACCGACACATAAAACATCCACAGGCGTTTATCCGGGCCCAGGGCAATCACCGGGTTGCCCAGCTTGCGGATATAGCGCCCGGTGCCATCACGCGTGCTTTCGCGGGTCGCCAACACCTGTTCGGCGCCCCATTCGCGGGTGCGCGCATCAAACCGTGCGGTGCGCACCTGCACGTCGGCCGCGCCTTCGCGGGAGCCGGCAAACCACACCGCCATCAGGTCGCCGCCGGGCAGCGCGGTGACGGAAGACGAGTGCACAAAATCAGTGAACTTCGAGGACACAAAACGGCTGGTGTATTCCGGCGCCGTGGCCACCTTTGAGGTGTTCGGGCTTGCCTGGGCAAACGGCGCCAGCACGTGGGGCGGATGGCTCAGCCATGCGGCAACAAAAACGCCGAGCAAGCTGATGATCAATAGGGCGGGGCGCATAAGGAACCTGTCAGGGAAAAGGATTACTGCGCACGTTCATCCGGCAGGCGCTTCCTGCGACCGGTGAGCATGGATAACGGCAGGTTGTCCTTCACCTGAATACTTTCAAACACCGCTGCCAGCACATGCACACTCACCAGGCCCAGCAGCACATTGGCGGCGGTCTCGTGGAGTTGCAGCGGCCAATCCGCGCCCCATAAAGCGTCGACTTCCTGCATCAGGAAGCCGCTGATGCCGAGGGTCAGCAGCGCCGACATCATCAACAGCATCACCAGCGCGCCAAGGGGCGAATGGCCCAGGCGATGCAGCGCTCGCCCGGTGACCAGCCTACGCACATGAGCGCTGAGCCGCGCAGGCGATGGCCAGAAATCCGACCAACGCGCGCTGCGCGGCCCGACAAATCCCCACACCGCGCGTACCAGCAGCCAGGCCATGGCGTAGTAACCCAGCCAGACATGCCAGTCGCCGCCGGTTTCGTTAAAGAAGTAATTGGCGACAAAGACCCCGGCGATCGACAGATGAAACAGGCGAATCAGCGGGTCCCACAGGCGCAGGGAGTCGCCTGGCATCAGCCCTTGATCTCGGTCTTCACGGCTTTGCCGGTGACCGGGTCGTGGTAGATCTCGACCTTGCGCTTGTCCTTGTCGAAACCGTAGATCTCGTAGCAGTTGCCGTCGGTGACCTTGAACTTGCTGATCGTGTAACCGTCGCCCTTGAGCTTGTCCTGAAAAGCTTTTTCGTCCTGCCATTGCGAGCGCTCGGCGGTGGTGCACTGCGGGCCGGCGAGGGCCATTGGGCTGGCGATAAGCAGAGACAGCAGGAGAATTTTGCGCATGGAAAAGCTCTCAGCAGGTGTGGGAGATTTCACAGTGCAAAACCAACCTTAGCGCAACCTTAGTTGGCAACGCGCCGTAACATCTTTCCCGGAATAATCGACGCGGGAACCCTGCATGATGCCGCCGTTTCCCACAGAGATATCTCTATGCGCCTACTCCTCGTCGAAGATGACCGCGCCCTCGGCCAGGGCATTCGCGTGGCATTGGGCGCCGAAGGCTACACGCTGGATTGGCTGCAAGATGGCCTCAGCGCCTTGCACGCCCTGCGCACCGAAAGCTTCGATTTGTTACTGCTCGACCTCGGCCTGCCACGCCTCGACGGCCTCGACCTGTTGCAGCAACTGCGCGCCGAGCAACACGACTTGCCGGTGCTGATCCTCACCGCCCGCGACGGCACCGCTGCACGCATCGCCGGCCTAGACGCTGGCGCCGACGACTACCTGATCAAACCCTTCGACGTCGAAGAACTCAAAGCCCGCGTGCGCGCCCTGTTGCGCCGCAGCCAGGGCCGAGCGCAACCGATGCTCGAACACGCTGGCATCAGCCTCGACCCGGCCACCCAGCAAGTGCGCTATCAAGAGGAAGACATCGTCGTCACTCCGATGGAATACCAACTGCTGCACCAACTGATAGTGCGCCCCGGCAAAGTCGTGACCCGCGAGCGCCTGTCCCGCGCCCTGTATGGGTGGCAAGACCGGGTGGAGAGCAACACGTTGGAGGTGTTGATTCATAACCTGCGCAAGAAGTTATCCACAGAGCTGATTCGCACCGTGCGCGGCGTTGGCTACGTGCTGGTACTTGAACCATGAATTCGGTGCGTGCGCGCATCCTTATTCCCGTGCTGGTGCTGATCCTGCTCGGTGACGCCCTCATCACCTGGCTGGTGCTGCGCGACAGCCACCACGAAATCGCAGAAGTCTACGACGCCCAACTCGCCCAAAGCGCCCGCCTGCTGCAAGGCGTGCTGCGCCAGCGCGACCCCGGTGACGCGGATTGGTCGCGGCTGTATGAGGCGTTCGACCATGCCATGAGCCGCGTCGGCGAGGAGGGTGTGGCCCACCCGTACGAAACCCGCCTGACCTTTCAGGTATGGCGCAGTGACGGTGAGTTATTGATGCGCTCCGCCGAAGCCCCGGTGCTCGCCGCGCCGCCTGCCACCCTCGGCTCACACGACCTGATGGACAACGGCAACGACTGGTGCGCTTTTTTGCTGGCCGACCCGCAACAGGGGCTGTTGATTTGGGTGGGAGAGCGCGACGACATCCGCCAGGACCTCATCGAACGCATCGTGCGCCACACCCTCTGGCCGAGCCTGATCGGCGTACCACTGCTGGCCGTACTGATCTGGCTGACCATCGGCTGGGGCCTCACACCCCTGCGCGCCATGGTGCTGTCCATCCGTGGGCGCAACACCGACACCCTGCAACCTCTGCACCTCAAGCCACTGCCCACCGACCTGGAACCGATGCAAACCGCGATCAATCGGTTGTTGGTGCAGATGGACAACCTGCTGGAGCGCGAACGCCGCTTCATCGCCGACGCCGCCCACGAACTGCGCACGCCGCTGGCGC